>NZ_JAATOW010000011.1 GCF_011806405.1 Pseudooceanicola sp. HF7
GTCGCGGTTGTCCGTTGTGAAGGCGTTCTGGTGGTCGCTCTCATATCTTCGCTCTCCCCCTTTGATCCTGTCCCCGATCCCGCCGTCATGCATGGCATCCCTGGCGTTCAGGATCAGGTTCAGCAGGGCGTTTTCCAGTTCCCCGACGTCGCAGAAGACGAACAACTCCGTGTCGATATCCGGCAGATCCAGGGTGATCGCTTCCGTGATCGCGGAGCGGGCCAGGATGCCCAGCTCCTTGAAGCTGTCGCCGACGTTCACGGGCCGGGGGTCCTGCGGCGTCTCACGGGAGAAGGCAAGCAGGCGGTGGGTCAGGTTGCGCCCCGCGCCCACCGCGGTGACGATTCGTTCCAGCACCTCGGGGGCGGCGTCCGGCCCGCGCATCTGCCCGATCTCCGCATTGAACAGGATGCTGCCAAGCACGTTGTTGAAATCATGCGCCAGCCCGCCCGTGAGCATCCCCAGAGAGGACAGGCGCTGCGACCGGTCAAGCTGCTGGCGGTTCATCTCGTTCAGGTGGTCATCGTCGACGATCAGGATGGAGGCCAGGCCGCTTTCGGTCGCGCTGACCGTGTCCGAGGTCAGGCGCACATAGCGCGGCGTTTGCGCGCTTTCGGTGCGGAACAGGCAAAGCTGCCCATGCACGGAGTCCTGGTCCGACATCTCCTGGATGTCATTTTCAGCAAAGTTCCAGACCTTGCCGGACACGGGATCGATCAGTTCGGCATAGGCGGGCCACTGCGCCGGCCCCGTCGGATCCAGCCCAAGCAGGGCCCGCCCGCTGGGATTGGCGATGGCCAGCGATCCATCCGTGCCGAAACCGAAGACCGCCTGGCTGGTGCCGGACAGTACCGCCGCCAGGCGCGAGTTGGAGGCCGCGGCGACCGCGTGCAGCCGCTCGGCCGTCCTGCGGGCCCGCCAGTTCTGAATGATGAAGGCCGTGGCGCCCAGGCCAACAAGCGCGGCAAAACCATAGAGCATCCGCGTCACACGCTCGGGCGTCCAGAATTGCGGCGGCTCCAGCCAGCGCGCGGCGATCTGGCGGTATTGGCCAGAGCCAAGGAAACCCTGGATCACGACGTTAAGCCGTTCCTGCAAATCGCCCAGGCCGGGGCGCATGGCGATGGCAAGCTCATTCTGGAACAGCGGCTCCGGCAGGCGGGCAAACTGGCCGCTGGTGCCGGCCTCTGTCACGTAATCCTCGAAGGTGCGCCGGGGAAAGATCACCGCATCGACGGTGCCGTCGCCCAGGGCGCTGGCGGCCTCTTCGATGCCGGCAACGGGCACGAGCTCCGTGCCAAGGGTCTGGCCGATCTTGTCAAACAGCGGAGAGCTGAAAAGCAGGCCGATCCTGTCGCTGTCCGGGTCCAGCTCCTTGCCTGCGTCCTCCGTGCGCACGAAGGTCACGTAATCGATGCTCTGGATCGGGCTGGTGAATTCCAGGAACTCCTCTTCCGCTTCGGTCACGCTGCGCGCGGGCAGCAGGTCAAAGGCGTCCAGGCGCGGCCCCCGGGTCCAGCTTTCCCGGCTGATGGCCACGAACCGCAGGTCGATATTGGCGCGTTCCGCGACCTCGCGGATGACGTCGATGGAAAAGCCGCTGAAGGTGCCGTCTTCTTCGACAAGCGAATAGGGTGGGAAATGCGTGACGCCGACGGTCAGCACATCCGGCACCGGGATGGCGGGCACCATGAACCACTTGCCGCGCAGGCTTTCCAGGGCGCCGTTGTCCTCAAGCCGGGTGACGGCCGCCTCGATCCGGGGAAGCAGATCGGCGTGCTCCTGCCTGAGCGCGACGAAGTGCTGGTTCTGCCGGATGGGCGGGAAGCTGGGCCGGATCAGGCTTTCCAGCCCGGTCTTGCGCAGGGTGCGCAGGCCAAGCGGTGACAGGGCGATGACACCGTCCACTTCGCTGTTCAGCAGCTTGCCGAAGGCGGTGATCTGGTCGTCGAAAAGCACCATTTCCGTGCCATCCGGCGGCGTGATCCGGCTGGCGACCGTATCGCGCACCGCCCCGACGCGCGCGCCCTCGAACGTCCCGAAGCTCATGTCCTGCGGCGCGTCCTGGCGCAGGAAAAGCGTGAACTGCGTTTCGGCCACGGGCCCGGCGAAAAGAACCTCAGGGCTGTCGAAGACCGCGCGGTTCACGCCGGCCAGCATGTCGGCGTCGCCGTCCCGGATCGCCTGGGTGGCCGCGACGGGCGAGGGGTATTCGACGAAGGTGACGTCGAATTCCGCCTCGTCGGCGATCATCCGGGCCAGGTCGATGAAGAAACTATGCGGCGTACCGTCCGGATCCGTAAAGCTGTAGCCGGCGCTTGCCGTCCAGGGCACGCGCACCATCGCCCGGTCGCCGTCCTGCGCCAGGGCTGCGGGCACCGCCCAAAGACAGGCCTGCAACAGGGCGAGGGCCCAGCACCTCTTCAGGAACAAGCATCTGACGATACTCCGCTGCAATCTGCGCCTTTCCCGGCTTTCTCAGCTCGATCCCCATGCCTGGGGCAAGTCTCCACCATGGCCCGTGGTCGGTGACCAAGGCGACCTTTGCCATACATCTGTTTTCATCGATACGCGTCCTTGGCGACAATGTCATGCCTCTTCCGGTTGCAAAGGCCGGGGCCGGAGGGGGCGGCACAGCGCGCGATGCCCGGGTCAGATCCGCGCCTTTGCGGGGCGCGCAGGCGGTCACCGGCAGGGCAGGCTGCGAAACCGGATGCAGAGAGCGGGCGTCAGGGCCGGGGCCGCGGCGCCGTCATCCTAGCCGGGCAGACCTTCGATCTCGTTAAGAAAGGCCAGGCCCTCGTCCCACTCCGCGCGGCTGGCGCAGCAGATATGCGCCATGGGCCGGATGTCGATCCGGCTGTCGAGGGACCCTGCCGGAACCACCACAAGTCCAGTCTCCGCCTGGTAAAATGGCAGGGCAGAGCCGCATTCCCCGCAGAAACTCTTCACGTGCCGGGAGCCGGGAAGAGCGAATATCTTTGTGCTGGTCTCCCCTGCATCCCAGGTCAGCCTTGCCCCTGAGGAAAACAGGTTCGCCGAATGGGCAGAGCCGCTGTCCTTGCGGCAGCGGCTGCAGTGACACAGGAAGAAGCTCTCAAAGGCGCCATGGATGGTGAACTTCACAGTGCCGCAAAGGCATTGCCCGGTGTGTTCCTGCGCGTCCATGCGACCTCCTTTCAACATGGGCCCGGATGGCCCGGGGACATGCCCGCGTCTTATCACTCGTCATCCGTGTGGGCGGCAAGCGTCAAAACGGCCCCACGAACCGGATCGCAAAGGGGTTCCAGCCATGCCCCTGCCGCGCCCCTCAGGCCCACCACCCGCGCGCCCCCGGTCAATCCGGCGCCCACCTCCTCCCTTCTTCTTGCCCGAAAACTCCCGCCGGAGGCATCCCGACCCCAGTCCCAGGCGCAACGCCCTTGCATCTCTCCCCGCCAACGGCTTCCCTGCCCAAAAGACCGGAGGCCCCCATGAGCGAACCCACAGACGCCGCTGCCCGCCGCGCCATCCCGCCCGTCATCTGCTATCCCAATGACACCCTGCCGCGCCCGGACCTTGCGCTCTATCGCGCTGTGCTCGCCACGGCAGAGGTCACGGAAACAACGCTGGTGCCGCCCCGCGATGCCGCGACTTTCCGCGTGCCGGCCGGCCAGTTCTTTCGCATCTCCAGCGTGGAGGGCCCCCAGGTCGGCGACCTGAACCTCTGGAACGCCCATGACCTTTCAGAGCGTTTCTATTCCGGCAAGACCCGCGCCCTGCACGGCACCCATGTGACCACGGGCGAACGTCTCTGGTCGTCCTTTCCCTTCCTGCGCCCCATGGCCACGATCACCGAAGACAGCCTGGGCTGGTACGGGATCGATCCGCACGGCGGCTCCGTCCATGACGTGATCGGCACGCGCTGCGATCCCTACACCGGCAACCTGCTGGCCGGCACGCAGTACCACCACTGCTGCCATTCCAACCTGACCCGCGCGCTGGCCCAGGCGCTGGGCCTCCCCGTGACAGAGGCCGAGGGTCATGTGCATGATGTGCTCAATGTCTTCATGTGCACCGGCTTCACCCGAGACACGGGCCAGTACTTCATGAAGGCCAGCCCGGTGCGCCCGGGCGACCATCTGACCTTCTTTGCAGAGATCGACCTGCTGGGCGCGCTCTCTGCCTGCCCGGGGGGCGATTGCAGTGCCGAGCATTCCTCGGACAGTGCCGCCTGCCATCCCCTGAAGGTAGAGCGGCTGACCCCGGACCCCGCCGCGCTGAAAGGCTGGCAGGGCCCGCAGGTCTCAAGCTACGATCGCAGCCACGGGCTCTAGCAATAGCGCTCGACGGCCACCAGCTGGCCATCGCCGTAGCGGTCGCCATGGGCAAAGCCCACGGGCAGCAGCCGGGCGATCTCTGCCCGGTCCTCGGGCGTCAGCTCGATGGTCGCGGCGTCCATCCATTCGCGCAGATGCGCGGCGGTGCGCGTCCCCGGGATCGGCACCAGGTGATCGCCCTGGTCCAGGATCCAGGCCAGCGCCGCCCCGGCGACGGTCCAGCCCTTGCCCTGCGCCCAGTCGCGGAAGCCATCGATGGCGGCAAGGTTGGCGGAATAGTTCGGCTCCATGAAGCGCGGGTTCTGGTTGCGGAAATCGCCGGGCCTCATGGTGCGCGGATCGACAGAGGTTTCCCCGAACATCCCCCGCGCCAGCGGAGAGAAGGCCACGAAGCTGACGCCCAGCCGTTCGCACAGCTGGGTCAGCCCCAGCTCCGGCTGGCGCGACCAGAGCGAATATTCGTTCTGCACCGCCGCGACCGGGTGCACCGCATGGGCGCGCGCCAGCGTGTAGGGCGCGATCTCGGACAGGCCGTAGCTTTTGGTCAGGCCGTCCTCGATCAGGCGGGCCATGGATTCGGCCAGTTCCTCGGGCGGGGTTTCGGGGTCATGGCGGTGGGCATAGAACAGGTCCACACTGTCCAGGCCCAGCCGTTCCAGCGATCCCTCGAGCTCTGCGCGCAGGTAATCGTAACTGTTGTCGATGCGCCGCGGCGGCCCGGGAATGATGGAGGCCTTGGTCGCGATCACCAGCCCCTCGGGGCGCTTGCCCTCAAGGAACCGCCCGATGATGCTTTCCGAAATGCCCATGCCGTAGATATTGGCCGTGTCCCAGAAGGTGATACCGGTCTCCAGCGCGGCGGCAAGCGTGTTGCGCGCGGTGTCTTCTTCCACCGGTCCGAACATGCCGGAAATCGACATGGCTCCGAAGCCAAGCTGGGGGATCTTCAGCCCGGTGCGGCCAAGTTCAACCTGTTTGAATGTCATGCGAAGGCGGCCTCCAGGGCGATTTCGACCATGTCGCCGAAGCTGCGTTCGCGCTCATCCGCGGGCAGGGCTTCATGGGTGATGAGGTGATCCGAGACGGTCAGCACGGCCAGCGCGCGGCAGCCGTAGCGGGCGGCCAGCGTGTAAAGCTCTGCCGCTTCCATTTCCACGCCCAGGATGCCGTGACGGGTCATCTGTTCGTTCAGGTCGGGGCGCTCGTCGTAAAAGACATCCGCCGAATAGATCCCCCCGGCATGGACGGGCGTGCCCTTGGCCGTGGCCGCCGCATGGGCCGCGGCCAGCAGGCCGTAGTCGGCACAGGGGGCAAAGTCGAATTCCTTGAAGATCCCGCGCGATGGCGTCGACATGGAAGAGGCGGTCATCGCCAGGATCACGTCGCGCACGTTGACGCTTTCCTGCATCCCCCCGCAGGAGCCGATGCGGATCAGGGTCTTTGCGCCGTATTCGCGGATCAGCTCGTTCACGTAGATCGACAGGGAGGGCATCCCCATGCCGGAGCCATGGATCGTCACGCGGTGGCCCTTCCAGATGCCGGTATAGCCCAGCATCCCGCGCACCTCGTTCACCAGCTCGACATCCTCAAGAAAGGTCTCTGCGGCCCAGCGGGCGCGGTAGGGGTCCCCGGGCAGCAGCACGGTCTCGGCGATCTGGCCGGGTTCGGCCCCGATATGAATGGTCATTGAATGGCCTCTTGGTCAGGATTTGCCGTGCAGAGTAAGCGGTTTACCGGCAGGGGCAAGGGAGGGCGCCTCACGAAAGCGGATCGCAGGGCGCGCAGGAGAGTGAAGGGGCCGCCTCAGGGCACGTAGAAGCCGCCATAGCCCAGCCGGCGGCGCGGCGCGGGCACGGTGACGGCGGCCTCCGTATCGCGGCCATGGGGGCGATAAACCTGGTGGCGGCGGGTCGCTTCGTATTGTGAGCGCCCGCAATCCAGCCGCTCCAGCCGGGTGTCGCCCTCCACGATGTCGCAATCGCGCGAGGGGCGCAGCGGGCCCACCACCTGCTGGCCCTGGGGCGCGGGGGGGACAAGCTGCTGGCGGTATTCCAGCTCTAGGCGCGGGGTCAGCGGCTCGCCCGGGGTATAGCGCCCGGTCAGATCGGCGCTGAGCGCGGATCCCTCGGGCAAGCCCCGGGTCATCTCTCCGGTCACGGAAAAGGTGCCGATGCCGCGCGCCGCGCGATAGGTGCTGGCGGGGTAATGAAAGACTGAAAGCCGCGTGCCATAGGTCAGCCCGGCGCGCGGGCTGCGGGTCAGGGCGATGTAGCTGTCCATGCCCCGCCGGGGCACCCAGCCATCCAGTCCGAACCGCGGCGCGGTGTAATCGGCAAAGGGCAGGTACAGGTTCGAGCCGAAGACAAGGTTGCCCTGTCCCATCCCGTAGCCAGAGGCGCTTTCGTATTCCACGCCCAGCGTGGCCTGGCTCATGATCTGGTGAGAGATCGGCTGCTGGCCGAAATCCAGATAGGCATTCACCCCGATGATCATGCTGTCGCTGACCGCCTGCCGCCAGGCCTGCCCGAGGGAGACAGAGATATCCCGCTGGGAGTCATTGCCCGCATAGCCCAGCGTGAGGTGGGTGAACCCTTGCCCCATGCCCAGCCCACCCAGGCGGCGTTGCCCCTGCGGCGCCAGCAGGTTCAGCGTCAGGCTGCTCCAGTCGCGTTGAATGTTCAGCACCGAGCTGCCGCTCGGAGCGTAGGAGATGGCGCGGGGCCGCAACAAGGTCGTCTCTGATCCCGCAAAAGCGGGCAAAGCCAGGACGAGCGATGCAAGGCAGCCGGCCATGAGGGGGAGGAACCTGGGCCGCATGAAGCTTGAGATGGTGTGCGGCTGCGGAAACTCAAATGCTGCTCTGCAGCGCCGTAGCGGCACTGGCGGCAGATTGCTGAGGGCAGGCCAAACCATCGGCCAAAAGTTGCGCCTGGCTACCGGCTCGGGGCCCTTTAAGGGGCAGCCGAAAGCGGCTCAGGCGGAGCTGCCCGTTTTGACGCCGCTCAGCGCAGGATGCGGAAGTCGCTACAGTCCGGGGGGGCGGCCTTTTCGGACTGCACATCGCGGACCTCTGCGGCGCCGGGGCCGGTCCAGCAGGCATCGATCAGGCGCTGCACGTCGGCTTCCGGGCCGTGGATCAGCGCGGTGACAGAGCCATCGCCCTCGTTCTGGACCCACCCGGACAGGCCGGCCTGCTGCGCCTGTCCGCGCGTCCAGGCGCGGTAGGCCACGCCCTGCACGCGGCCGGTCACGCGGATGTGGCGGCTGATCTTGCCAGTCATGTCGGGCCTCCCATTGCCTGCTCCGGCGCGCATCCTAGCACGGGACGGGCGCTGGGCTCCATGGGATCGCGGGGATGACGCGGGGGCGGGGCGGGCTCAGGCCTCCACGGGGACCTTTTCGGCCAGCTCGATGACATCGCGCATGATGCGGTTCAGCTCGAAATCCTTGGGGGTGTAGATCGCCGTGACCCCCAGCTCCCTCAGGCGGGCCATGTCGCCTTCCGGGATGATGCCACCCAGGATGACGGGCAGGGCGATACCGTCGTCACGTAGCCGCTTCAGGACTTCTTCCACCAGCGGCAGGTGAGATCCCGACAGCACCGACAGCCCCAGCACATGGGCCTGCTGGTCGCGGGCCGAGGCGACGATCTCTTCCGGGGTCATGCGGATGCCGTCATAGGTGATGGCCATGCCGCAATCCCGCGCCCGGCAGGCGATCTGCTCTGCCCCGTTGGAATGCCCGTCCAGCCCCGGCTTGCCGATGACGAAGTTCAGCCGCCGCCCCAGCCGGTCGCTGACCGCATCGACCTGGGCGCGCAGCTCTTCCAGCCCCTCGGTCCGGTTGGACTGGCCGGCGGCAACGCCGGTGGGGCCGCGATATTCGCCGTGCACCGCGCGCATGGTCGCGGCCCATTCGCCGGTGGTCGCCCCGGCCTTGGCCGCCGCGATGGAGGCGGGCATGATGTTCTCTCCGGCCTGGGCGGCGCGGCGCAGCTCTGCCAGGGCGTCCTTCAACGCGGCATCGTCGCGCTGGGCGCGCCAGGCCTCCAGACGCTCCAGCTGATCGGCCTCAACCGCAGGATCAACCGTCAGGATGCCGCCGTCCCCGCCCAGCAGCGGAGAGGGCTCTCCGGCCTGCCAGCGGTTCACGCCGACGACCACGGTTTCCCCGGCCTCGATCCGGGCGACGCGCTCTGCGTTGGACTCCACCAGCCGCGCCTTCATGTAGGGGATCGCCCCGATGGCCCCGCCCATGGCATCCAGGTTGGCCAGCTCCGCCCGGGCGGAGTCCTTCAGCGCCGCCACCTTGGCCGCCACCGCCGGGTTGCCGTCAAACAGGTCGCCGTATTCCAGCAGGTCGGTCTCATAGGCCAGGATCTGCTGCATCCGCAGCGACCATTGCTGATCCCAGGGGCGGGGCAGGCCAAGCGCCTCGTTCCAGGCGGGCAGCTGCACCGCGCGGGCGCGGGCGTTCTTGGACAGGGTGACCGCCAGCATCTCTATCAGGATGCGGGGCACGTTGTTTTCCGGCTGCTGCTCCGTCAGGCCGAGCGAGTTCACCTGGACCCCGTAGCGGAAGCGGCGGAACTTGGGATCCTCCACCCCGTAGCGCTCTTGGCAGATCTCGTCCCAGAGATCGACGAAGGCGCGCATCTTGCAGATTTCCGTCACGAAGCGGATGCCGGCGTTGACGAAGAAGCTGATGCGGCCCACGACGCGCGGGAAATCTTCCTTCGGAACGCGGGGGCGCAGGGCGTCCAGCACAGCGATGCCGGTGGCCAGCGCATAGGACAGCTCCTGCTCCGGCGTCGCGCCGGCCTCCTGCAGGTGGTAGGAGCAGATGTTCATCGGGTTCCACCGGGGCACGTTGGTATAACAGTACTCTGCTACGTCGGCGATCATCTTCAGGCTGGGCTCCGGCGGGCAAATATAGGTGCCCCGGCTCAGGTATTCCTTGATCAGGTCGTTCTGCACCGTCCCCTGCAAGTCAGAGATATCCGCCCCCTGTTCCTCTGCCGCCGCGATGTAAAGCGCCAGCAGCCAGGGTGCCGTGGCGTTGATCGTCATGGAGGTATTCATCTCTGCCAGCGGGATCTGGTCGAAGAGCGTGCGCATGTCCCCCAGGTGGCAGACCGGCACGCCGACCTTGCCGACCTCACCGCGCGCCAGCACGTGATCGCTGTCATAGCCCGTCTGCGTGGGCAGGTCGAAGGCCACGGAAAGCCCCGTCTGCCCCTTGGCCAGGTTGGACCTGTAGAGCGCGTTTGAGGCGGCGGCCGTCGAATGCCCGGAATAGGTCCGGAAAAGCCAGGGGCGGTCCCGCTGCGGAAGCTCTGTCATGGGGATCCTCGTTGAAACGAAATTACCATTAGGAATTCCTACAAGAAAGAAAATGCCTCTGTCAATTCGCTGCGACGCGGCGGTGACCCTAAGGGAGGGCGCGCTGCGCCAGCGCCGCCACCTGCCTGGCGCAGGGCAGGGGGATTTCCGAACGGAATCAAGTAAACAAGGGAAACACTGCCAGATGATCGCATTCTGTGAGACATAAAATTACTCAAGATGGTAAAAATAAGTTGCAAAGTTACTGCGCGAAACGTATCTCAAACCCAGCAGCCGCGATTCTGCATTGCGGCAATGGGAGCAACAGGAGGAGTTCATGGCTTTGGATAGGCAGCAGGGGATCGCCCCCTACGAAGCGCCCGAAAAGGACCTTTACGAGGTGGGGGAACTGCCCCCGCTCGGCTATGTGCCCAAGAAGATGTACGCCTGGGCCATCCGTCGCGAACGCCACGGAGAGCCGGAAAGCTCCTTCCAGCAAGAGGTAGTGGATACGCCCGTGCTCGACAGCCATGAGGTTCTCGTGCTCGTGATGGCCGCCGGGGTGAACTACAACGGCATCTGGGCCGGGCTTGGCCAGCCGATCTCTCCCTTTGACGGACACGGCGCGCCCTATCACATCGCGGGCTCCGATGCCTCGGGTGTGATCTGGGCCGTGGGCTCCAGCGTGAAGAACTGGAAAGTGGGCGATGAGGTCGTGATCCACTGCAATCAGGACGATGGCGATGACGAGGAATGCAACGGCGGCGACCCGATGTATTCCCCCAGCCAGCGGATCTGGGGCTATGAGACGCCGGATGGCTCTTTCGCGCAGTTCACCCGCGTCCAGGCCCAGCAGCTCATGCCGCGCCCCAGGCACCTGACCTGGGAAGAAAGTGCCTGCTACACGCTGACCCTGGCCACCGCCTACCGGATGCTTTTCGGGCACCACCCGCATGAGCTCAAGCCCGGCCAGAACGTGCTGGTCTGGGGCGCCTCCGGGGGGCTGGGCAGCTTTGCCATCCAGCTGATCAACGCGGCGGGCGGCAATGCGATCGGCGTGATCTCGGAAGAGGACAAGCGCGATTTCGTCATGAGCCTGGGCGCCAAGGGCGTCATCAACCGCAAGGAGTTCAACTGCTGGGGCCAGCTTCCCACGGTCAACACGCCCGAATACGCGGATTGGTTCAAGGAAGTGCGCAAGTTCGGCAAGGCCATCTGGGACATCACCGGCAAGGGCAACAACGTGGACATCGTCTTCGAACATCCGGGCGAGGCGACCTTCCCGGTCTCCACCTTCGTGTGCAAGAAGGGCGGCATGGTGGTGATCTGCGCCGGGACCTCCGGGTTCAACTGCACTTTCGACGTGCGCTATCTCTGGATGCACCAGAAGCGCGTGCAGGGCAGCCACTTTGCCCATCTCAAGCAGGCCTCGGCGGCGAACAAGCTGATGATCGAACGCCGGATCGACCCCTGCATGTCAGAGGTCTTCCCCTGGGAAGAGATCCCGCGCGCCCATACCAAGATGCTGCGCAACCAGCACAAGCCCGGCAACATGGCCGTGCTGGTCCAGGCCCCGCGCACGGGTCTGCGCACGGTCGAAGACGTGCTAGAGGCGCGCTCCTGAGCGGGCCCAGGGCGGGACGGTTTGAAGATCCTAACGATTTGTTAGGGGGATCTCTGCCACAGTAACGGATGAGTCGGGGGACTCCGGATATCGTCAGGGGGCCTGGGCCCCGGCCGGGCAGGCTGCTGCCCGGTGGGTCAGGCCCATCTGGCGGATCCGAAGGGGATCGGTTCACGACCGATGGCGGCACCTCTGTGCCGTTGCGGTCTGACAAGGTGGAGAGAGATCATGCGCGTTCAGCAAGGATACCAGACGGAACCAAGCCCGCCGCCCTTTCCCAGGGTGGCGCGCGATCAATGGATGGTCGACGTGATCGCCGACCTGCAGGAGGCCGCGAAGGAACGCGGCATGATGCGGCTGGTGGATGAACTGGCGGTCTGTACGCGGATCACCCAGGAAGAGATCTATCGCAAGCGCATGGAAGCCCTTGCGCCGCGCCGCACCGTTCAGGAGGCAGATCGCTACTATCCCTCCAGCCCGCCCGCGGGCTACCGGCGCAACTGACCGCGCCACGCAAGGCCCGCGCGGCCCCACTGGCCGCGCCCGCCCTCAGGATCATTTGCCGGGATCACCGGGGTAGAGGATCACGGGCGCAAAAATCATGGGCGCAAGTGTCAACGGGGCGGAGATAACAGGGACAAAGCCGCGCTTGTCGCGGCTCAACGCCGTGTTCGCGCCCGTTAAATCCCTTTCCCAAATCCCCTCTGACACCCCTTGCCGTAGGCGCAAGCAGCCCCGCCATGGCTTGCCGGGGGCGCGGCGCCTTGCGGGCCGGAAGGCGCCTGACGTGGCGAAAAGATAGAAATCAAATGCAACCTATGGTTTATTTCGCATGTGTCTTTTGTGATTTGAAATCAGTAACGAGTGGATGGGGCCGAAGGAATGGTGCGGCAAGGCGACCTCTGGATGATCGACGTGCTGACCGATCTTCTGCGCGTCGCGCAGGACAGGGGCCTGGACAACATGGCGGCACAGATCGTCACGACGATCCAGGTTGGCCGGCAGGAAATCCAGCAGCAGGCCCAGGACAAGGGCGAAACGGCAGGGGCAGGGGCGCAGGATGACCATGCCTCGGCCCGGGGCAGCCGCCGGATCACGGGCGATGGCAACGACGGGGATGCGGGCTGAGCCTTCGCCGGGGGGCTAGGCGGGCCGTGACGCCGCGCGCGCGGGTGCCCCCACAAGACGCGGTTTCCATGCGATTTCCCGGTGCCTGACGCCCGCCCCCCGCTGGTGCTTTTGCCCGCCAGGCTGTAGCGTCGCGCCATGACGCTCCCCGCCCTTACCTTCTCTGATGACCAGGCCGAAGCCTATGACCGCATCGCCGAGGCGCTGCGCGGTGCCGGCATCGATCTGGAGGCCGGCACGACCCAACCCGCGCAAGAGGGCCGCTCCCGCGTGATGGCCGTGATCGGCAAGGCGGGGTCGGGCAAGACGCTGCTGCTCTCGGCCCTGGCCGAGGCCGCCGAGGCCGCCGGCCTGGCGCTGGTGACCGGCGATTACGAGCCCAAGCGCGCCAAGGAAGCCCGCAGCATCGCCATCCTGGCGCCCACGAACAAGGCGGCCTCTGTCCTGCGGCTGCGCGGGGTGCCCGCGACCACGATTCACCGCATCCTCTATACGCCGGTCTATGACCCGGAATACGAGAAGATCGCGGAGTGGCTGGAAGGCCGGGGCGACAAGCCAGAGATCGAGGGGCTGACCGAAGAGGCGCTGGACCGCGCCCGGCTCAGCTATGAAAGCCACCGCTCGGTGCCAGCGGCGCTGGCCATGGCGGGGCTGCGGGGCTCGGATTTCATCACCGGCTGGAAACGGCGCGACGATCCGCTGGACCTGGGCTTCGTGGACGAGGCCTCGATGCTGGATGAAAAGCAACTCGATGACCTGAAAGAGATCTTTCCCAACCTGGTGCTTTTCGGGGATCCGGCGCAGCTGGCCCCGGTGGGGCAATCCGGCGAGATGGTGTTCGAGAAGCTGCCGGAACCCGCCCGGCTTGAGCTAAGCCGCATTCACCGCCAGGACGCGGGCAACCCGATCCTGGACCTGGCCCATGCCCTGGCCGATCCGCTGGTGGATTTCTATCGGTTCGAACGCATGGTCGAAGAGGCCGCGCAGCGCGATGACCGCGTGGTCTGGGCCAGCCGGGTCGAGGCGGAGCTGATGGCGCGCTCGCCCGTGCTGGTCTGGCGCAACGCGACCCGGATCCGGCTGATCCATGCCTTCCGCAACGCCTACGGCGCGCCGGAAGATGCGCTGCTGCCCGGAGAGCCGCTGATCTGCGACGGCATCGAACTGCCGCTCAAGCACCGCAAGAAGCGGCTGGACCTGGAGGCACGCGGGCTGATCAAGGGCGCGCAGGTGATCTACCTGGGCCCCGGCCAGCGCGCGGGGTTCTCCCGCCTGCACGTGGTGGGGGCAGAGAACCCGCAGGTGTCCGCGGCCTCCATCGTGAAGATCGAGAAACCGGGCGAGGAAGAGCCCTTTATCCCCTATGCGGCGCGCATGGGGGCGACCTTCCTGCACGGGGCGGCGGTGACGATCCACAAGGCGCAGGGCAGCCAGTGGGGCGATGTGCAGGTCTTTGCGCCGGATATCTACGCGGCTTTCCGCGCCGGGCGGAACGAGGCCGGGCAACCGCTGTGGAAGCGGTTGGCCTATGTCGCGATCACGCGGGCAGAGCAGCGTCTGCTCTGGGTGACGCGGGCGATGCTGAAGAAGCCCGATGATGCGCTTGGGGTGGAGGATCTGCGCGCCCAGCGGGTTGCCGCGCCGCTAGAGCTGTCCGCCCAGGTCGAGGGCGAGTAGGGGGGCTTTGCCCCCCACGCTTTCGGCCCCCTCGATGGGGGCCGAAAGCGTTCCCCCCAGAGTTTTTCGGCAAGAAGAAGACAGGGGGCGGTGCCCGGACGGCGGCGGGCGCGTGTCGTGGTCCCGGATGGTGGTCGGGGCCGGGCTCAGATCGTCTGGCGTTTGAGCATCGGGCGGTAGAGCAGCACCATGGCGCTTGCGCTGGCCAGCAGCGCCAGGCCGCCCAGGCCCTGTTGGGCCAGGGAATGGCCGGGGCTGCCGACCTCTGCCGTCAGCAGGAAGATCATGAAGCTGTCCATGCCAAGGGCGGCGGTGCGGGGATTGCAGCGCAGCCAGGCCAGGGCGCCGAAGAAGGCCGCCGTGAGGGCCAGCATCACGGTCATGTCGGTGCCGGTGGCGCTTAGCAGGGCGCGATAGGCCAGGCCGGTGGCCAGGCCGATGGTGACACCGGGCAGCAGGTATTTCACCAGCGGGCGGGGATCCGGGATCGTGCCGACCAGGATGGCGTAGATGCAGATTGCCAGGCCCGCAGAGACGGCGACAGGCCCGCCGAAGATCTCTGCCAGGAGCATGGCGCCCATGGCACCGAGGCCGGCGATCATCCCGCGGGGCAGGGTCTTTTGGCGGCCGTGATCGATGCGCAGCGGCATCCGCGTGCCCCGCGGGCCGGTGAAGGCCACGGTGGCCAGGGTCACGGCGATCACGCCGATCAGCGTGCACCAGACCCGGTCCACGGCCAGCACCACGGGATCGGACTGGAAGGCGACGGCCGGCAGCAACACCACGGCCACGGTCATGGCCGCCAAGGTCGCGCCGTAGGAATAGACCGTGCCGATCCAGAAGCTGAGCGCGGTGAAGCCGCCCACCAGCAGGCCCAGGGCAATGACGTGGAAGGCCACGCTGTCGCTGGTCAGCAGGACGCCAAGGCCCAGGGCCGCGCCCACCAGCGTGCCCAGCACCCGCAGCACGCCGCGGATCAGCAGGTCCTGCCGGTAGGGCTGGACCACGACCCAGACGGGCATGGCGGCCCAGAAGGGATGGCTGAGCCCCAGGGCCATTGCCAGGGAGAGCGCGCCGAAGGCGGCGACGAAAAGCTGGAGGGCCTTGAAATGGGGCGTATCGGTCATGCCGGTCCTGTTGATCTGACTTCGGAAGACCCGGGCTGTACACCCGGTGGCTTCTCGAAGGCAAATCAACCCCGGCCTGACGCCTGCGCATGGCTGGGCCCGCGCGGTGCGGATCCGGCGTGGCGCCTGGTGCCTGGTGGCTTAGCGGGTGGGGACGGGCGTGTCGCCGCGGTAATCGTAGAAGCCGCGCCCGGACTTGCGGCCCAGCCAGCCGGCCTCCACGTATTTGGTCAGCAGCGGGCAGGGGCGGTACTTGGTATCGGCCAGCCCTTCGTGCAGCACGTTCATGATCGCCAGGCAGGTGTCCAGCCCGATGAAATCGGCCAGCTCCAGCGGGCCCATCGGGTGATTGGCGCCCAGCTTCATCGCCTCGTCGATGGAGCGTACGTTGCCGACGCCTTCGTAGAGCGTGTAGACGGCCTCATTGATCATCGGCATCAGGATGCGGTTGACGATGAAGGCGGGGAAATCCTCGGCGCTGGCGGCGGTCTTGCCGATGGTCTCCACCACCTTGAGGCAGGCCTTGTAGGTGGGTTCATCCGTGGCGATGCCGCGGATCAGCTCCACCAGCTGCATCACCGGCACGGGGTTCATGAAGTGGAAGCCCATGAACTTTTCCGGCCGGTCCGTGCGGCTGGCCAGGCGCGTGATGGAGATGGAAGAGGTATTGGAGGTCAGGATCGTTTCCGGCTTCAGGTGCGGCAGCAGCTCGGCAAAGATGGCTTCCTTGACCGACTCGCGCTCCGTCGCGGCCTCGATCACCAGGTCGGTGGGGCCCAGGTCCGCCAGCGTCATGGTGGTGGAAATCCGCCCCATGGCGGCATCCTTTTCCACCTGGGTGATCTTTTCGCGGCTGACCTGCCGGTCGAGGTTGCGCGACACGAGGTCCAGCGCCTTGTCCAGCGCCTCCTGGCTGATGTCGTTGAGCAAGACGTCATAGCCGGAAAGCGCCAGCACATGGGCGATGCCATTGCCCATTTGTCCCGCGCCGATCACGCCGATCTTCCTGATGTCCACGCCGCTCTCCTTCGTCTGATGTCGCGCGCAATGTGGCCAAATGCGCTGGCCGCCGCAAGCCTTCGCTGCGCTGCCGCGTCGAATTCACTAAATCTCCCGGCTTAGCCACTTGGCAAGATTTCTGCCTCATGACCGGGGCCCAGGGGTTTCGCACCAGGGGAGAGATCGATGTCCATCATACAGCAGGGCCTGGGCGGGCTGGAGTATTTTCCCTGCCATTACGGGCAGAGCGCGCAGCTGTTTCGCGGGCCTACGCGCGCGCTTGAGGGGGAGTACATGGTCTTTCTCGGCGGGGATGAGACCTATGGTCGTTTCGTCGCACGGCCCTATCCCTGCATGGTGGAAGAGGATTCCGGCCTGCCGGCGGTGAACCTGGCGATTCCCAATGCCGGGCCGGATGCCTGGCTGGCGGATCCCGATCTGCTGAAGGTGATCAATGGCGCGCGCGCCGTGGTGCTGCGCCTGCCCGGCGCGCGCAACATGTCCAACCGCTATTACGCCGTCCACCCGCGCCGCAACGATCGCTTCCTGCAGGCCACCGGGCTGATGCGCGGCCTTTTTCCAGAGGTCGATTTCACTGCCTTCCACTACACCGGCCACCTGCTGAGCAGCCTGCGCGAGCTGGATGGCGCGCGCTTTGCCACTCTGCGGGCAGAGCTTCAGGCGGCCTGGCTGTTGCGGATGCAGCTTCTGCTAGGGCGCATCGCGCCGCCGGTGATGCTGTTCTGGTTCGCCCGCCATGCCCCCGGTGTGCCGGGCGAAGAGGGCACACAAGCCGATGAACTGTCCGGCGATCCGGCCTTCGTGACCCAGGAGATGGTGGCGCGGCTGAGCGAGACCGCCGAAGGCCTGGCTTGCGCCGTGCCCAGTGCCGATCTTCTGGCCCTTGGCAGCCGGGGGATGTTCTTCACCGAGGCCCAGGCAGAGGCCGCCGCCCGCATGTTGCCGGTGGCCGCCCATGAGCTTGCCGCCGAAATGCTGGTGGGGCCCCTGACCGCCATGCTCAGCGAAAAGCGCCCCCGCCACCTGCGCTAGGAGCGCCAAGGGAGGGGAGCGCAGGGGGGAGCTGCCTAAGGGGAGGGAGCACCGGTGTCGCCGGGGGCAGGGCCCCCGCTCCGCCGGTGCTTGTCGCTTGCGCTCCCGCGCGAAACGCAAAAGGCCCGCCAGTCCTGGCGGGCCTTCGCAAGATCCGTGGGGTGGGGGTGACCCCACCTTGCACCTCAGAGCTTTTCGATCAGCTCTGGCACGGCTTCGAAGAGGTCGGCGACCAGGCCGAAATCGGCAACCTGGAAGATCGGCGCCTCTTCGTCCTTGTTGATCGCCACGATGACCTTGGAATCCTTCATCCCCGCAAGGTGCTGGATCGCACCGGAGATGCCGACGGCCACGTAGAGATCCGGCGCCACGACCTTGCCGGTCTGACCGACCTGCCAGTCGTTCGGCGCAAAGCCCGAATCCACTGCCGCACGGGAGGCGCCGACAGCCGCCCCCAGCTTGTCCGCCAGCTTCTCGATCAGCGCGAAGTCCTCCTCGGAGCCAACGCCACGGCCACCCGACACCACGACCCCGGCAGAGGTCAGCTCGGGACGGTCGCTTTCGGCCACCTTGTCCTCGACCCATTCCGACAGGCCGGGATCTTCGGCGGCAGAGACGGCCTCGACAGCGGCGGAGCCACCATCACCGGCGGCATCGAAGGTGGAGGTCCGGAAGGTGATGACCTTCTTGGGATCCATCGACTTGACGGTCTGCACGGCGTTGCCGGCATAGATCGGACGCTCGAAGGTATCGGCATCGACCACGGCGGTCACGTCGGACAGGATCATCACGTCCAGCAGGGCGGCGACGCGCGGCAGGATGTTCTTGGCATCCGTGGTCGCGGGGGCCACGATGTGGTCGTAATCCGCGCCCAGCTTGGCCAGCAGGACCGACACCGGCTCTGCCAGGCGGTGGCCATACAGCGCATCCTCGGCGGTCAGCACCTTGGCGACACCGGCGATCTTGGCGGCTTCACCGGCGGCATCGGCGACGGAGGCCCCGACGCAGAGCACATGCACATCGCCCAGCTTGGCGGCCGCGGTCACGGCCTTGGCGGTGGCATCCAGGGCCAGCACGCCGTCATTGATTTCGGCAAGCAGAAGAACAGCCATTACACGAGCCCCTTCTCTTTGAGTTTTGCCACCAGCTCATCGACAGAGCCGACCATCTCGCCAGCCTGGCGCGTCTCCGGCTCAGAGGTCTTGACGACCTGCAGGCGGGGCGCGGGATCGACGCCGTAATCGGCGGGCGTCTTCTCATCCAACGGCTTCTTCTTGGCCTTCATGATGTTGGGAAGCGACGCGTAGCGCGGTTCGTTCAGGCGCAGGTCGGCGGTGATGATCGCGGGCAGCTTGACCTTGATGGTCTGCAGGCCGCCGTCCACTTCGCGCGACACCACGGCACTTTCGCCATCCACGTCCAGCGTGTTGGCAAAGGTCGCCTGGGCGTAGCCCGTCAGCGCCGCCAGCATCTGGCCGGTTGCGTTCATGTCGTTGTCGATCGCCTGTTTCCCGGCAATGACCAGGCCCGGCTGTTCCTCGTCGATGATCCCCTTGAGGATCTTGGCGACGGCCAGCGGTTCGATGTCGTCATGCACGTCCTCGGCAGCCACGACCAGGATCGCACGGTCCGCGCCCATCGCCAGGGCGGTGCGCAGGGTCTCCTGGGCCTGTTTGACACCGATGGATACGGCGATGACCTCTTCGGCCTTGCCGGCTTCCTTCAGGCGGATCGCCTCTTCCACGGCAATCTCGTCGAAGGGGTTCATCGACATTTTCACGTTTGCAAGATCGACACCGCTGCCGTCCGCTTTCACGCGGACCTTCACGTTGTAGTCGATCACGCGTTTGACAGGCACAAGTACCTTCATTGGCGGTCACTCCATCTGTTGCCGGTGACGCAGCGGATTCGACCCACCGCGTCCACTCACGGGGTTGATATAAGCTAGCTCCCGGGCATGACAGGCCAAAACAGACTTTCGATGGTCGCGCAACGTCACGTTTTCTTCCGCAGGGCAGAGTTAATTCCGCAATGCGGAATGATTTGGCTAAAATCGGGCATATTTTGACCAGCGCGCCTGCGGATGTTGCGCGAATGGTCTCTCTGAAGAAAGGAAAATCGGCGAAGGTCGGTTTCGGCGTGGAATTGGTCGGCTGGACCCTGCGGAATTTGCCATGGCTGGTAAAGGTCATGCCAGACCCGGCCCACCGGGATCGTTCCAACGGCCTCCAACAGGAAAGGTGTGCCATGAAAACCCATGTCAAAGCTCTTGTCGTCGGCGGCGGCGCCGTCGGAACCTCCATCGCCTACCACCTTGCGCGTGCAGGCTGGCAGGACGTCATGCTGCTGGAACGGGATGAGCTGACCTCAGGCTCCACCTGGCATGCCGCGGGCCTGCTGCCGCTCTTCAACATGAGCTACGCGACGACCCATATCCACAAGTACTCCGTCGATTTCTACAAGACGCTCGAGGAAGAGACAGGCCTGAACGCCGGTTTCTCCGTGGTGGGCAACCTGCGCATGGCCCAGACCCAGGCGCGGATGGACGAATACATGCTCTATGCCTCTACCGCAGAGACGGCGGGCGTGCCCTACGAATGGATGAGCCCCGCCCAGATCAAGGAGCGCTGGCCGCTGGTCAACATCGAGGGGTTGCAGGGCGCGATCTTCCACCCCACCGATGGCTACATCAACCCCGCGGACGTCACCATGGCCATGGCCAAGGGCGCGCGTCAGCGCGGCGTGACGATCGAACGCAAGTGGCAGGTCGATGCCTACCACTGGAACGGCGAAGCCTGGGAAGTCACCTGCACCAAGATGGGGGAGAAGGGCGGCAACCTGGTACCCTTGGAAGAGCAGGTCGTGATCACCGCGGAACACGTGGTCACCGCCACCGGCAACCACGCGCAGCGCACCGCGCGCCTTCTGGGCATCAAGACCCCCGCGATCCCCGTCGAACACCAGTTCATCGTCACCGAACCCGATCCCGCGCTGGTCGAATACCGCAAGAACGGCGGGGCAGAGCACCCTGTGCTGCGCGACGCCGATGCCAAGTGGTACGTCCGCGAGGAACGCGGAGGCTGGATCCTGGGCCCCTATGAGCTGAACGCGCCCTCGCGCTTCCGCTTCGGCGTGCCCGACAGCTTCCGCGCCGATCTCTTCCCGCTCGATCTGGAACGGATCGAGGAAGAGTACATGTCGATGATCCATCGTCTGCCGTCTTCCGAAACCGTCGGTCTGAAGGACGATTTCAACGGCCCGATCTGCTATACCCCGGATGGCAACCCGCTGGTCGGCCCCGCGCCGGGCCTGCGCAACATGTGGCTGGCCGAGGGCTTCTCCTTCGGGATCACCGCTGCGGGCGGCACCGGCTATTACCTTGCGCAGATGATGGTGGAGGGCGAGGCAGAGATCGACATGGCCTCGCTCGATCCCAAGCGCTACGGCTCCTGGATGACCAACGACTACGCCGCGGCGAAGAACGAGGAATCCTACGAACACGTCTTCATCCTGCACCACCCGGACGAGGAACGCCCGGCGGCGCGCCCGCTGCGCACCTCTCCGGCCTATGACCGCCAGAAGGCGGCCGGGGCGCAGTTCGGCCATGTGAACGGCTGGGAACGCCCGAACTACTACGCCCCCGAAGGCTTCAACGACCATGACGCGCGCAGTTTCCGCCGGGGCGGCTGGTGGCAATATGCCGTGGAAGAGGCCAGGGCGATCCGCGAAGGGGTCGGCCTGGTCGATGCCACCGCCTTCACCAAGCACACGGTCAAGGGCAATGGCGCGACCGAGTTCCTGGACTGGTTCACCTGCAACAAGCTGCCCAAGGTGGGCCGCATCAACCTGACCTATGCGCTGACCGGCGCCGGCACCACGCGCACGGAATACACCATCGTGCGCAACGCCGAAGACAGCTATTACCTGGTCTCCGCCGGGGCCTGGACCGCCTATGACCAGGATTACCTGCTGAAGTCGGCCGAGGATTTCATGGCGCGCACCGGCAAGCTGGTCATCGTGCAGGATGTCACCACCCAATGGGGCGTTTTCGCCGTGGCCGGGCCGAAATCCCGCGACCTGCTCAAGGGCCTGATCCGCGATGCGGACCCGGAAACGGCGCTGTCCAACAAGCGCTTCCCCTGGCTCTCCGCGCGCCAGATCGAACTGGGCATGGTGCCCGTGAAAGCCATCCGCGTGGCCTATACCGGGGAGCTGGGCTGGGAACTGCACCACCCGATGGAGATGCAGAACCACCTCTGGGATGTGCTGATGAAGGCCGGTGAACCGCTGGGCCTGAAATTGGTCGGTGCCCGCGCCCAGAACTGGCTGCGCCAGGAGAAAAGCTACCGCGCCTTCGGCAATGAGCTTGGCCGCGATGCGACCCCTGCGGAAGCCGACCTGCCGCGCTTCATCGACCTCAGCAAGGAGTTCCACGGCAAGGAGGCCATGGAAGCCCTGGGCGTGCGCTCCAAATGCGTGACCCTGCTGATCGACGGCCCCGAAGACGCCGATCCCTGGGGCCGCGAGGCGCTCTATGACGGCGACACCAAGGTCGGACGCCTGACCTCCGGCGGGTACTCGGTGGCCTTCGGTAAGTCGATCGGCATGGGCTATGTCACGCCGGAGCTTGCGGTGCCCGGCACCCGGCTGAAGGTGAAGATGTTCGACCAGCTCTGGGATGCGGAGATCACGGAAGACAGCCCCTACGACCCCAAGAACGCCAATATCCGCGTGGATGGCTGAGCAAACGCACCGGGCCGTAAGGCCCGGCGACCCCTCCGGGGGAGGGGTCGGTTTGCGAACGGGCGGAGCCCCGGCAAAGAAAGGCGCACCGGGCCGTAAGGCCCGGCGACCCCTCCGGGGGAGGGGTCGGTTTGCGAACGGGCGGAGCCCCGGCCAGGAAAGGCGCACCGTGCCCGCCGGGCCCGGCGACCCCTCCGGGGGAGGGGTCGGTTTGCGAACGGGCGGAGCCCCGGACCAGCGATTTAGCGACGGCCTCCCACAGGCCCCGCGCCAGCCGCGTCCCGGATCGGTTCCGCAGCTTTCCGGGCCGTGCGCCGGGCGTTCGCACCGGCCACGCGACCCTCTCACATCGTGCAACCATTGACATTCCCCCGTCGGGAGCCACAGATTCAAGGCCAAGCCACTCTTGATGTTCGCCCGGAAAATCGCGGCGGCGCACTGAATTCTCAGTCCCGCCCGCCCTTGCCGAACATGATCAAAAGGAGCCATTCCATGGAAGCGCAACTGATCGCTCTCGTGATCCTCCTGCCTTTCGCCCTGGCCTTCATCTACGCGGGAATCCACGAATACCTGCGCTTCAAATCCGACGGCCGGGCCACCTATGGCCTAGTCTACGACGAAGACACGGGCACCACCCGCGTCACCGGCATCGCCGAGGACGAGGATGCCTATGATCCGGAAGAATTCGATCCCAACGACTTCCGAGATCCCGATATCCGCTATGACGACGACCCCGAGGAACCAAAGACCTGAGGGGCGCGCGCCTTCGGCCCACCCCAAGCGGAGGAACGAAAGCGCGGGGCATCGAGCCCCGCTCTTTCGTGGGGGCAGGGCCCCCGGCACCCGGTGTCAGGCGAAGCGCGCCAGGGCAGGGGGCGCTGACCTTTCCGGATAACTCGATGGCCGGCCGGCCAGGAAAACCCCCGCGCCGCAGCGCAGGGATCACCTGCGCCCGGTTCGCGGCGAAGCCCCGCGCGCTCCGTTAACCACGGCAAATACCGACAAGAATACCGACGTGATACCGACGTCGTACCGACGCGATACAGACGTGGATTTCAGCCCCCATTTCCCTGTTAACCAAGGCCCCGGGGCTCGATTCGCACCCAAAGCGCCGCCCCGGACCCGCACGCAGCCGCAAGACCGCGTTAACCACAAGAAAACGCCGCGCCGGATTTCTCCGACGCGGCGCCCAGTCTTTCGTGACGGTCCGGCTTACTGCGGGATCTCGCCGTCCAGCCCTTCGACGTAGAAGTTCATGCCGGCCAGCGTGCCGTCATCGGCCACTTCACCCTCTGCCAGCCAGGGGGTGCCGTCCTGCTTGTTCAGCGGGCCGGTGAAGGGGTGGTATTCGCCTGCGGCGATCGCATCCTTCATCTCCAGCGCGGCGGCCTTCACGTCTTCCGGCACGACCTCGGTGATCTCACCGATGCCGACCATGCCGGTGTTGATGCCTTCCCAGACCGAGTGGGATTCCCAAGTGCCATCCATGACCGCCTTCACGCGGGAGGTGTAGTAGGGCTCCCAGTTGTCGATGATGGAAGAGACACGGGGAGAGGGCGCATATTCCGCCATGTCGCCCGCCTGGCCAAAGCCGATCACGTCGCCCGCTGCCTGAGCGGCGGCCAAAGGTGCCGTGGAATCAGTGTGTTGCAGGATCACGTCCGCGCCCTGTTCGATCAGGGTCCGGGCCGCGTCCGCCTCTTTCGCCGGGTCCATCCAGGTGTAGAGCCAGATGACCTTGAACTCGACGTCGGGGTTCACCTTCTTGGCGTGGATATAGGCAGAGTTGATGCCGCGCACGACTTCCGGGATCGGCACGGAGGCGATGTAGCCGATCGTGTTGCTCTTGGTCATGGAGCCCGCGATGGTCCCCTGAACCGCGCGCCCCTCGTAGAAACGGGCGGAATAGGCGGCCATGTTCGGCGCGGTCTTGTAGCCGGTGGCATGTTCGAACTTCACGTCCGGGAACTTGCTTGCGACGTTCAGCGTGGGATCCATGTAGCCGAAGGAGGTGGAAAAGATGATATCCGCCCCGTTCAGCGCCATCTGGGTCATGGCACGTTCGGAATCCGGGCCCTCGGGCACGTTTTCCTGGTAGACCATCTCCACCTTGTCGGCGCCGATCTCCTCGATCATCTTCAGCGCGCTCTCGTGGTGGTGCTGGGACCAGCCGCCATCGTTGATCGGGCCGACGTAGATGAAGCCCACCTTCGTCATGTCGTCCTGGGCCAGGGCCGCGCCGGTGGCCATGGCGGTCAGGCCAAGCGCCGTAGCGGCCCCGGCCAGGAAGGTTCTTTTCTTCATAAGCATTTGTGGTTGCTCCCCTTTTTTAAAGAATTCCTGCCCTATTGAGAGGCATGGAAAGAGCGGCCGAGCGAGGCTGGCGCCGCGCTGCGATCCGCAGACATGATGACCAGCACGAGGATGGTGATCAGGTATGGCGACATTGAAAGATATTCGGCAGGCACCGCAATCCCCGCGGCCTGCAGGTTCAGCTGCAGCACGGTAACGCCCCCGAACAGGTAGGCCCCCAGCAAGACGCGCCAGGGTTTCCAGCTGGCAAAGACCACCAGCGCCAGGGCGATCCAGCCCGCGCCGCCGGTCATGCCCTCGGTCCATTGCGGCACCCGAACAAGGCTGACATAGGCCCCGCCAAGACCCGCGCAGGCCCCGCCGAACAGGATTGCAAGAACGCGAATCCGAACGACCTTGTAGCCAAGCGCATGGGCTGCGGCATGGTTTTCCCCCACCGCGCGCAGGATCAGCCCGCCGCGAGTGAACTTCAGGAAGGCCCAGACTACGGCCACCAGGGCCAGGCCGAAGTAGACGACCAGGTCATGGCTGAACAGCACTGGTCCAAGCACGGGAATATCGGACAGCAGCGGGATATCCAGCTCCGGAGTGGGCGGCGGCTTGATCCCCACGTAGCCCTGTCCGATCAGCGACGACAGGCCCAGCCCGAAAAGCGTCAGCGCCAGCCCGCTTGCGACCTGGTTGGCCAGGGCAAACTGGGTCAGCAGCGCAAACAGCAGAGACAGCCCCGCGCCCCCGGCCGCGGCGGCGATGAAGCCGATGGTCGGCGACCCGGTGGTCACGGCCGCGGCAAAGCCGCAGATGGCGCCGGTGATCATCATCCCCTCCACGCCAAGGTTAAGAACCCCCGCCTTCTCGACGATCAGCTCGCCCACGGCGGCGATCAGCACGGCCGTGGCCGCCACCATGAGAGAGGCCAGAAGAAGAACCGGATTGATCGCGGAAACATCCATCACACCGCCTCCCGCGCGACGAAGCGCACCCGGTAATTTGTAAGCATATCAACGGCCAGCAGGAAGAACAGCAGCATCCCCTGGAAGACCTGGATCGCGGCGCCCGGCAATTGCATCGTACTCTGCGCCGCTTCCCCGCCGATGTAGGTCAGGGCCATCAGAAGCCCGGCCAGCACGATCCCGAAGGGATGCAGCCGGCCCAGGAAGGCCACGATGATCGCGGTGAACCCATAGCCCACGTTGAACCCGGTAGAGATCTGGCCCGAGGGGCCGGAAACCTCGAAAACCCCGGCAAGCCCGGCCAGCGCCCCGGCGGTGCCCATGCAGAACAGCACCAGCCGCGCCGGCTTGACGCCAGAGAACCGCGCGGCCCGCGGGGCCTCGCCGGTCAGGCGGATCTGGTAGCCCAGGATATGCCGGTTCATCATCACATAGGCCATGATCGCGGCGATAAAGGCCGCCGCCACGCCCCAGTGCATCCCCGTATCGGCAATGATCTCTGCATTATGGGCCGATGCATATTGCTGCAGGTTGCGCGATCCGGGAAAGCCGAAGCCCTCCGGGTTCTTCATCAGCCCGAGCGCCATGGAGGCCAGGAACTGCTCGGCCACGTAGACCAGCATCAGGCTGACCAGGATCTCGTTTGTCCCGAACCGCACCTTCAGCAGGGCCGGGATCATCGCCCAGGCCCAGCCGCCAAGCGCGCCCGCGATGATCATGGCCGGGAAGATCCACCAGGCCTCGAGCGGGTAAAGCGCCAGGGCCACGCCGGCGCCGGTGATGGCGCCCATGATGTACTGCCCCTCGGCCCCGATGTTCCAGATCCCGGCCCGGAAGCCCAGGCTCAGACCAAGCGCGATCAGGATCAGCGGCCCGCCCTTCACCAGCAATTGCGGCCTGTAATAAAAGGAAAATTCCCCGAACAGCGGATCCCAGAAGATGGTCCTGATCGCGGCCACCGGATCCTTGCCCAGCAGCGCGAACAAAAGCCCGCCTGCCACCATTGTGATCAGCACCGCCAGCACCGGGGTGACATAACTCAGGGTCCGTGACGGCTGCGGCCGCTTCTCCAGCCTCAGCATTCCCGCGCCCCTTTCTTCTTGCCAAAAATACTCCCGCCGGAGGCGCATGTTCCAGTGGGCGATCCCGCCCGGAATTGACGCTCAGACATGGGCCACCTCCATTCCATGGGCCCCGCCCATCATCAGCCCGATCTGCTCCATCGTCAGCCCCGTGGCCGGCAGGATCTCTGACAGCCGCCCCTCGTTGAGCGCGCCGAAATTGTCGGAGACCTCCATCAGCTCGTCCAGGTCCTGGCTGATCACCACCACCGCGGTGCCCCCCGCGGCCAGGTCCAGCAGGGCCTGGCGGATCGTGGCGGCGGCTGCGGCATCCACGCCCCAGGTGGGCTGGTTGACCACCAGCACTTCGGGCCGTTGCATCACCTCGCGGCCAATGACGAACTTCTGCAGGTTGCCACCCGAAAGCGCGCGCGCCGCGGTTTCCGTTCCTGGCGTGCGCACGTCGAACCTCTCGATGATGCGCGCGGCAAAATCCCGTGCTTTCGACCACTTGAGGAACCCGTTGGCCATGAGCCCCTCGCGTTCCGCGCCAGTCAGAAGCGCGTTTTCCGTCAGGCTCATGTCCGGCGCGGCGGCATGGCCCAGGCGCTCCTCGGGCGCCGTGAGCAGGCCCAGGCTGCGCCGCTGTCCGGGCCCCGCCGTGCCGATCTCGCGCCCGTCCAGAACCACCATGCCCGCCTTGCAGGTCAGCTCGCCCGAGAGGGCCGCCAGAAGCTCGTCCTGGCCGTTCCCGGCCACGCCTGCCAGGCCCAGCACCTCACCGGCGCGGACCTCCAGCGTGATGTTCTTGAGCGACGTGCCGAACTGCCCCGGAGAGGCCACCGACAGGTCGTTCAGCGCCAGGCGCACCGCGCCGGGGGCCGCCGGGGTCCGTTCGGGGCGGTGCAGCTCCGATCCCACCATCATCTCAGCCATCTGCGCCGCAGTCACCTCGCGCGGGGTGCAGGTGCCGACCTTCCGGCCCAGGCGCAGGATCGTCGCCTCGTCGCAAAGCGAGCGGATTTCTTCAAGCTTGTGAGAGATATAGAGGATCGAGGTCCCCTCATCCTTCAGCTTGCGCAGCGTGGCAAACAGGATCTCCACCTCCTGCGGCGTTAGGACCGAGGTCGGCTCGTCCATGATCAGCAGCTTGGGATCCTGCAACAGGCAGCGCACGATTTCCACGCGCTGGCGTTCGCCCGCGCTCAGGTCGCCCACCAGTTTCCAGGGGTCCAGCGGCAGCCCGTATTGTTCCGAAACCGTGCGGATCCGCTCTGCCAGCTCATTGGTCTTGGGCGGTTCGGCCATGCCCAGGGCCACGTTTTCCGCCACGTTGAGCGCATCGAACAGGCTGAAGTGCTGGAACACCATCGCCACGCCGCGCGCGCGGGCCTCCTGGGGCTGGCCTGGCGCATAGGCGCTGCCGCCCAGGACCATCTCTCCCTGGTCGGGCTTCACCAGCCCGTAGATCATCTTGACCAGCGTGGATTTTCCCGCGCCGTTCTCGCCCAGCAGCGCGTGCACCTCGCCCGGCTGGATGTCGAAGGAGACGTCGTCATTGGCCACGACGCCCGGATAGGCCTTTGTCAGGCCCCTGATTGAAAGGAGTGGTCCCGTCACGCTTTTCGTTCCCCAAGGGCGTCTTGCCGCGCCATCTGTCCAAGTATCTCAGCCGCGACGCCCACGGCAATCTCCTGCGGATGTTTCCCAAGGGCAGGATCGCCGATGGGACATTGGATGCTCGCAATACGAGCAGGATCATGGCCCATCTCCGCAAGCCGCCTGCGGAAGCGCACCCATTTGCTGGCAGAGCCGATCAGCCCGCAGCGTGCGAACCCCCGGCTGAGCAGCGCATCGCAAAGCGCAAGGTCCAGGCTGTGGCTATAGGTCAGGATCAGGTGCTCTGCGGTGACAGGCGCATGTGCCGCCAGCAGGGCAGGCTCTGCCGCGGGCAGGGCGGTCACCCCCTCGGGCAGGACCGGCGGAAAGCGGTCCTGCTGCGTATCGATCCAGGTGATCGCGAGCCCGGGCAGGGGGGCCAGGACCGCGGCAATCGCCCGGCCCACGTGGCCCGCGCCCCAGATCCAGATCTCCCTTTCGGCCCGCAGGACCGGTTCCGCGACCCAACCGCCGCCCACCAGGATCCCCGGCAACTCGCCCGCGGCCCGCGCACGGGCCAGCAAGCGCTTGATGGCAAAGGGCATCTGGCCACCACCCGGCAGCGGGCGGGCGATCACCTGGCCCTCTGCCGCCGCCAGCCGCTCCGCATCCCAGGCCTCGTACAGCAGGGTCACGGCCCCGCCGCAGCACTGGCCCAGGTCCGGGCCAAGCGCGCGTTTCTCCAGCAGGTCTGCATCCAGCGCGCGGGCGCGCCGGATCGCTTCATGTTCCAGCGTGCCGCCACCGATGGTGCCGACCAGGAAGTCCGGGCCGACGATCATCGCCGTCCCCGCCTCTCGCGGGACAGAGCCGAGGGTGTCGGTCACCAGCACGCGCACCACGCGCGGCGCGCGCTCAAGCGCGCGCTCTATGGCGCGGCGGTCAAACACCCCGCACCCGGTCGATCGCCGCCAGGACCCGCTCCGGCGTCGCCGGGGCATCAAGATCGGGGTAGCTCTCGCCATAGGCCGAGACTGCATCGGACAGCGCCAGCAGGGCGGAAATCCCCAGCATGAAGGGCGGCTCCCCCACGGCCTTGGAGCGATAGATCGTGGCAGCCGGGTTCGGCTCATCCCAGAGCGCGACGTTGAAGATCTTCGGCCGATCCGAGCAGGCCGGGATCTTGTAGGTCGAGGGCGCATGGGTCCGCAGCCGCCCCTTGTCGTCCCAGACCAGCTCTTCCGTGGTCAGCCAGCCGGCGCCCTGCACATAGGCGCCCTCCACCTGGCCGATATCCAGCGCCGGGTTCAGGCTGTTGCCGGCATCATGCAGCATGTCCGCCCGCAGGATCCGGTATTCCCCGGTCAGCCGGTCCACGACCACTTCCGTCAGGGCCGCGCCATGGGCGAAATAGAAGAAGGCCTTGCCCTGTCCCTTCATCCGATCCCAGCTCAGGTCCGGCGTCTTGTAATGGCCGGTGGCCGACAGGCTGACCTGGTTCTGGTAGGCAAGCTGCGCCGCCTCTGCAAAGCTCAGCCGGTTGGAGCCAGCCAGGACATCGCCCCCCTCAAAGATCACTTCCTCGGTGCGCACCTGGTGCAGCTCTGCCACCACGCCGGCGATCCGGTCCCGCAGCGTGTCGCAGGCCGCCTTCACCGCCATCCCGTTCAGATCCGCCCCGGAAGAGGCTGCCGTGGCCGAAGTATTGGGCACCTTGGCGGTATCGGTCGCGGTGATCTTCACCATTTCCAGCGGGATGCCGAACCGGCTGGCGGCCACCTGCGCGACCTTCTGGAACAGGCCCTGGCCCATCTCCGTCCCGCCGTGGTTCAGGTGAACGGAGCCATCCTGGTAGACATGCACCAGCGCCCCCGCCTGGTTGAGGTGCGAGAGCGTGAAGGAAATCCCGAACTTCACCGGAGAGAAGCCAAGCCCGCGCTTCAAAACGGAATTCGTCGCATTCCATTTCGCGATCTCGGCCTTGCGGGCGGCGTAGTCGCTGCTCTCCAGCAGCCGCTCGGTCAGACGGCCAAGGCAGAAATCCACCACCGGCATCCCGTAAGGCGTGGTCTGCACACCCGGCGGGGCTTTCACGGGCTCGCCTTCTACCGCGACGGCGCCGCGGCTTTGCGGCTCATCCTTCACCTTGCCGGACATACTCCGGGGGGGCGTCGAAGACGCGGGGGCAGAGCCCCCTTCGCCGCTCTCCGTCTCTGAACCGGCCTTCTGGAAATCGCCCTTCTCGAAATCGGCGTAGTAGTTCACGCGTCGCAGCTCGACAGGGTCCATCCCCAGCTCATGGGCCAGGTGATCCACCACCCGCTCGATCCCGACCACCCCCTGGGGGCCGCCGAAGCCGCGATAGGCCGTGGCCGAGCACATGTTGGTACGCAGCCGGTGGCTTTCGATGCGGATGTGCTCCATCAGGTAAGCGTTGTCCGAATGCAGCATGGCGCGATCCGCCACCGCCAGGCTCAGGTCCTGGGTCCAGCCACAGCGGGTGTATTGCTTGAAATCGATGCCGTGGATGCGCCCGGTTTCGTCGTAGCCGACCTTGTAATCGATGCGGAAATCATGGCGCTTGCCGGTGATCTGCATGTCGTCGTCGCGGTCATAGCGCATCTTGCAGGGGCGCCCGGTGACGCGGGCCATCACCGCGCAGGCCACGGCCAGCGGGTTGCCCTGGCTTTCCTTACCGCCGAAGCCGCCGCCCATGCGCCGGCTTTCCACCCGCACGGCGTTCATCGGCAGGCCAAGCGCCTCGGCCACCTTGTGCTGGATCTCCGTCGGGTGCTGGGTCGAGGCATTGACCAGCATGTCGCCGCCCTCCTGCGGCGAGGCAAGAGAGGCCTGGCCTTCCAGGTAGAAATGCTCCTGCCCGCCCATCTCGATCCGGCCCGACAGGGTCATCGGGGCGGCGTTGATGGCCTTTGCCGCATCGCCCTTGGTCCAGACCAGCGGCGGATGTTCGATGTAGCTTTCAGCCTCCAAAGCCTCGTCAACGGTCAGGATCGGGGTCTCTTCGGCCACCTCGATCACCGCCTGGCGGGCCGCGAAACGGGCCGCGTGGTGGCTGGTGGCCGCGACGACAAAGATCGGCTGGCCAACGAAATTCAGGCTGCCGGTAGAGAGCAGCGGTTCGTCGTGCACCGGGGCAGAGGCCGTGTCATTGGCGAAGGGCAGGTCCTCTGCCACCATGACCCGGACCACGCCGGGCGCGGCCTTGACGGCGGAAAGATCCAGGCTTTTCAATGTGCCACGCGCAATGGGCGAGGTGCCGAAGGCCAGGTGCAGGCAGTTCGCCGGGGTCGGGATGTCGTCGAGGTAGCGCGCCTCTCCCGTCACGTGAAGGGGAGCTGCGTCATGGGGCAGGGGCTTGCGCACGGTTTCGTTCATGCCGAGACCTCCGCGATATTCGTGGCCTGGCCCAGATCGGCCAGCAGGTAGCGTTCAAGCATGTTGCGGGCGGCCTTCAGGCGATAGTCAGCCGTGGCGCGCATGTCCGTCAATGGCTGGAAATCCTTAGCCCAGGCCGGGGCGGCCTTGGCCAGGATGCTTTCGTCCCAGGGCTGGCCGGTGATCGCGGCCTCCACGGCCGTGGCGCGTTTCGGGGTGCCAGCCATGCCGCCAAAGGCGATGCGGGCGCTGGCCACGCGGCCCTCTTCCACGGTGATGCTGAAGCAGCCGCAGACGGCCGAGATATCCTGATCGGCACGCTTGGAGAGCTTGTAACAGGCCAGCCGGTCCGGCTGACGCGGGATCGAGATCGCCTCGACAAATTCGCCCTTCGCGCGGTCCTGCTTGCCGTAGTCCAGGAAGAAATCCTGCAAATCCAATGTCCTGCGGTTGTCCGCGTGGCGCAGGTGCAGCTGTGCGCCAAGGGCGATGAGGGCCGGCGGGCTGTCCCCGATCGGCGAGCCATTGGCGATATTGCCGCCCACGGTTGCGGCGTTGCGGATTTGGACAGAGGCAAAGCGGCGCAGCATGGCGCCGAACCCGGGGTGCAGCGGCTCGATCACCGGCAGGAGCTCTGAAAAGGTGACCATGGCGCCGATGCGGATCTCTTCCTCTGTCACCTCGATCTGCTTGAGATCGGCGCAGCGGTTGAGAAAGGCCACCTGGCCCAGGTCCCGCATGCCCTTGGTTACGTCCAGCCCCAGGTCGGTCGCGCCGGCAACCAGCCTGGCGTCGGGATTCGCGGCGTACCAGCTTGCCAGCTCATCTGAAGACTTCGGCTGAAAGGCTATGTTTTCAGCCTCTTCCGGCATGCGGAAGGTCTTTGGCAGGTGATCCGGCACCGGCTGTGCCATGGCAGATTCCGCCGCGCGGATGATCGGGGCGTAGCCGGTGCAACGGCAGAGGTTGCCGGCCAGCGTCAGGTCGTGATCCGCTTCCCCGGTGATCTGGGCCGTGGCCATCGACATGACGAAACCGGGGGTGCAGAACCCGCATTGGGACCCGTGCTGATCCACCATGGCCTGCTGCACGGGATGCAGCGCGCCATCGGGCAGTTTCAGCCCTTCGACCGTGGTCACGGATTTGCCCTGAAGCTGGGGCAGGAAGAGAATGCAGGCGTTCAGCGCCTTCGGCCCGGTCTCATCGGTCACCATGACGGTGCAGGCGCCGCAATCGCCTTCGTTGCAGCCTTCCTTGGTGCCGGTCAGCCCCTGTTCGATCCGTAGCCAGTCAAGAAGCGTGGTGGTGGGTGCGACTTCCGTCACATCCACGCGGTCTCCGTTCAGTTGAAAGGAGAGTGTCATGTAGCTATCATCCACCGCGTTACCCTAGTGCCATCCATGCCCCCCCGATGCGGTAGAAGGGAGGCGGCAAATCAGTCCGGCCCATCAAAGGGAACAGGTCTGCTGCTTGCAAGAAAAATTACGGCGAGTTTTTAATCTGACCTCGCGAAACTGCTCAATCCTTAAGCGATGCGGCCAGGGTGGCCAGTTGGTCCGTGGCCTTGCCCCATCCCTCCTGGAAACCCATTTCCTCATGCCGCGCACGGGCTTCGGGTGAAGAATGCAGCAGCCGCGCGGTGTAGCGCGTGCCGTCGCCTTCCGGCGCAAAATTCAGCATGCCGGTCATGAAGGGGCTGTCACCGGGGCGATACCCGCCTGACAGCGCATCGGTAAAGCTGAAGGCGCTGCCGGGATCGGCGATCAGGACGCAGCCTTCGGAGGCGATTTCCGTGCCGTCCGGCAGGCGCATCCGGGTGAAGAAGGCGCCACCGGGGCGCGGCTCTATCCGGGCTTCGACGGTTTCGACCGGGGCGGGGGTGAACCAGCGTTTCAGCAAACCGGCCTCTGCCCAGCATCGCCAGACAGTCATCGGAGAGGCCGGGATGAGGCGGGTCAGGATCAGGTCGCGGCTTTCGTCCACTTCGGGCTCCTTTGTGTCCGGGGCCGGGGCCGGCGGGTCGGGGTCATCGGATGGCATGTCATAGGGGCGCAGGCGGCTTTGCTGGGTGTTGAGCCAGTCGCGGACCGGGTCCAGCGACAGGCGGTTCATGCGGCAGAACCTTTGGCGCCCTTCCTTCCAGCTGGTGATCAGCCCGGCGCGTTCCAGCGCATCCACGTGCTTGAGGAAAGAGGGCAGGGCCATGTCGTGCGGGCCGGCGAGTTCCTTGATCGCGGCAGGGCCGCGCGTCAGCCGTTCCACCACCGCCCGGCGGGTCGGGTCGGACAGGACGGAAAGCAGCTGTGACAGATCATGGTTAGCCATTGAGCTAACGATGCCTCAAGCCGAAGTTTGCCGCAAGAAAAACTTAGCCCTGCGGGTAACAAAACGCGATTTCAGGGATTTACGCCATGCTTATCCAATGGGCTAACTAAATCACGCCCTCGGGATCTTGCTGCTTCCGGGGTCCGGGAATAGGCTCCGTTCATGAGCACGCCCCCCCGATTCATCCACCTCCGCACCCATACCGAGTATTCACTTCTTGAAGGCGCCCTGCGGCTGAAGAAGCTGCCCGGCCTTTGCGCCGCGGCGGGGATGCCAGCGGTGGCTGTCACCGACACGAACAACATGTTCGCTGCGCTTGAATTTTCCGTTGCGGCTGCGGGCGCAGGTATCCAGCCGATCATCGGCTGCCAGGTCGACCTGCAATGGCACCGCCCGGAACCGGGGGAAAAGCCCAAGCCGCCCGCGCCCATCGTCCTGCTGGCGCAAAGCGAGCGTGGCTACGAGCACCTGATGGAGCTCAACACCTGCCTCTATGTCGCCCATCGTGGCGAACTGCCCCATGTCACTCTGGAAGAGCTTGAGGCCCATACCGAAGGGCTGATCTGCCTGACCGGCGGTGCGCTTGGCCCGGTGGGGCAGCTTCTGCAGACCGGTCACAGGCCAGAGGCGCAGGCGCTGATGCAGCGCCTCTCGGCGGCCTTCCCGGATCGGCTTTACGTCGAATTGCAGCGCCATCCCGAAGACGACGGCCTGCCGGAAGCCGAAAAGCTGACCGAGCGCGGCTTCGTGGAAATGGCCTATGCGATGGATCTGCCACTGGTGGCGACCAACGATGTCTATTTCCCGAAACCGGAGATGTACGAGGCCCACGACGCGCTGATCTGCATTGCGGACGGCGCTTACGTGGACCAGCAGCAGCCGCGCCGCCGCCTGACGGCCCAGCATTACTTCAAGTCCCCGCAGGAGATGGCGACGCTGTTTGCCGACCTGCCGGAAGCCATCGAAAACACGGTGGAGATCGCGCAGCGCTGTGCCTTCATGGCCTATCGCCGGGATCCGATCCTGCCGAAGTTCGCCGATGACGAGGTGGCAGAGCTGCGTCGCATGGCCAACGAGGGGCTGAAGGCACGGCTGGACGTGATCCCCCATGCGGTCAGCGTGGAAGATTACCAGAAACGGCTCGATTTCGAGCTGGGCATCATCGAGGGGATGGGCTTCCCCGGCTACTTCCTGATCGTTGCCGACTTCATCCAGTGGGCCAAGGACCACGATATCCCGGTGGGGCCGGGGCGGGGCTCTGGTGCGGGCTCCCTGGTCGCCTATGCGCTGACCATCACCGACCTTGACCCGCTGCGCTATTCGCTGCTGTTCGAACGGTTCCTGAACCCGGAACGGGTCTCCATGCCCGACTTCGACATCGACTTCTGCATGGATCGCCGCGAAGAGGTGATCCGCTACGTGCAGGAGAAATACGGGCGCGACAAGGTGGGGCAGATCATCACCTTCGGTGCCCTGCTGTCCAAGGCCGCCGTGCGCGATATCGGGCGCGTCCTGCAGATGCCCTATGGCCAGGTGGACCGGCTGTCCAAGCTGATCCCGGTGGAGGGCGTGAAGCCCGTCTCCATCGAGAAGGCGCTGAAGGATGAACCCCGCCTTGCCGAAGAGGCCCGCAACGAAGAGGTTGTGGACCGGCTGCTGAAATACGGCATGCAGGTGGAGGGGCTGTTGCGCAACGCCTCGACCCACGCGGCCGGCGTGGTGATCGGGGATCGGCCGCTCGACCGGCTGGTGCCGCTGTATCAGGATCCGCGGTCCGACATGCCCGCGACGCAGTTCAACATGAAATGGGTCGAGCAGGCCGGCCTGGTAAAGTTCGACTTCCTGGGTCTTAAGACCCTGACGGTGATCCAGAACGCGATCGAGCAAATCCACGCCGGCGGGCGCGATCTGCATGTCGCCGCCGATGGCACCCAGCTTTATGAGCCGGCCCCCGGGGCGGAGAACCAGATCAACCTCATCCCGCTGGATGACGAAAGGACCTACAGGCTTTACGCCCGCGCCAAGACCGTCGCCGTGTTCCAGGTGGAATCCACCGGCATGATGGACGCGCTGAAGCAGATGAAGCCGACCTGTATCGAGGACATCGTGGCCCTCGTGGCGCTTTACCGCCCCGGCCCTATGGAGAACATCCCGGTCTATTGCGAGGTCAAGAACGGCCAGCGCGAGATCACCTCGGTCCACGAAAGCATCGACCACATCCTGGCAGAGACCCAGGGCATCATCGTCTACCAGGAACAGGTGATGCAGATTGCCCAGGTCATGGCGGGCTACTCGCTTGGCGGCGCTGACCTTTTGCGCCGGGCCATGGGTAAGAAGATCAAGGAGGCGATGGACGCCGAACGCCCGAAATTCGAGAAGGGCGCGGCGGCCAACGGGGTCGACAAGAAGAAGGCCTCTGAGGTCTTCGACCTTCTGGAAAAATTCGCCAACTACGGCTTCAACAAGTCCCACGCGGCGGCCTATGCGGTGGTTTCGTACCAGACCGCCTGGCTGAAGGCGAACCACCCGGTGGAGTTCATGGCCGGTGTCATGAACTGCGATATCCACCTGACGGACAAGCTGGGCATCTACTTCCAGGAAGTGAAGAAGGCGCTTGAGCTGCCCTATATCCCGCCCTGCGTGAACCGCTCTGACGCGAAGTTCAAGGTGGTGGACGGGGCCCTGGTCTATGCGCTTGGCGCGCTCAAGAACGTGGGCCTGGACGCGATGCGCCTGATCGAGGAGGGGCGCGACGGCAAGCCCTTTGCCACGCTCTACGATGTCGCGCGCAGGGTCGAGCTGAAGAAGGTCGGCAAGCGCCCGCTGGAGATGCTGGCGCGCGCCGGGGCCTTTGACGAGCTGGATCGCAACCGCCGCCGGGTCTTTGACAGCCTGGATGCGCTGGTGGCCTATTCGGCCGCGATCTGGGAACAGAAGTCCTCCAACCAGGTGAGCCTGTTCGGTGAGGCGGGCGATGACCTGCCAGAGCCGCGCCTGAGCCCGGTGAACGACTGGCTGCCCGCGGAACGGCTGGCAGAGGAATTCAAGGCCATCGGGTTCTACCTGTCGGGCCACCCGCTGGACGATTACATGGGCGCGCTGCGGCGCAAGCAGGTCAAGACGCTGGACGAGGTCACCAAGCTGGCCGAGGGCGGCGCGTTGGTGGCCAAGCTGGCCGGTATCGTCACCGGCAAGCAGGAACGCAAATCGGCGCGCGGCAACCGCTTTGCCTTTGCGCAACTCTCTGATCCCACAGGGGCTTACGAGGTCACGATCTTTTCCGACACGCTCGACCAATGCCGGGATTTCCTGGAGAACGGCGAAAAGGTCGTGCTGACGGTCGAGGCCACCATGGAAAGCGACCAGCTACGCCTGCTGGCCCGGGGCATCGTCCCGATGGACGGGGTTGTGGCGGATGCCGGGGCCATCGGGCTGAAGATCTTCATGTCGGAGACAGAGGGCGTGGCGGCCGTTCAGGACGTTCTTCTGCGAGCCTCGGAAACCGTGCGGGGCGTGCAGAAGGGGCCGATCCACTTCTGCCTGGTGAACAGCACGCTGCCCGGTGGCGGCGAGGTGGAGATCAAGGCGAACGAAGGCTACCCGGTCACGCCCGAGATCAAGGGCGCGCTGAAAAGCCTACCTGGGATCCTGGCGGTCGAGGAAATCTGAGGATCAGTAATGCGGGGGGCGTTCGTCGCCCAGGTAGACGGCATTGCCGGATTCCGCCTCGCGCGCGGCCTCGCGTTCCATCAGAAGCTGCACCCGGCGGGTCAGCATCATGATCTCGCCCTGCTGACGGGCAACCGTTTCAGAGATCTCGTCGACGGTGCGCGTGAGATGGGCGATCTTTTCTTCCAGCTCCAGCATGGGGAACCTCGTTCTGGCAGGGCTTCGGGTGGGGCGGCGGGATCCGCCCCGGTGCGTGCGGGCGTCACATATCACATGCAACGGGGATGTCTGCAGTTTCTGTCGCTGGGGCGCAGGATCGCGGGCCGGGCAGGGGGCGGGCCGAGGGCAAGACGCGGGCTGCGCTTGCCCCCCTCGGCCCCATGGGCTATGCCCCGGGCGCAATCCATATGGCAAGGATGAAGCGATGGCCAAGGTGAAGAAAACGCCGCGCCCCAAGGCGGAGACCCCCAAGGGCTTCCGTGACTACTTTGGTGCGGAAGTGACGGAACGGACGGAGATGCTTGCGAAGATCGCCGCCGTCTACCATCGCTACGGTTTCGATGCCCTGGAAAGCTCTGCCGTGGAAACGGTGGAAGCGCTTGGCAAGTTCCTGCCCGATGTGGACCGCCCCAACGCCGGCGTCTTCGGCTGGCAGGAGGGCGAGGAAGAGGGCAAGGGCGACTGGCTGGCCCTGCGCTATGACCTGACCGCGCCGCTGGCGCGTGTCTACGCCCAGCACCGCAACGATCTGCCCACCCCCTACCGGCGCTATGCCATGGGGCCGGTCTGGCGCAATGAAAAGCCCGGTCCGGGGCGGTTCCGCCAGTTTTATCAATGCGATGCGGACACGGTCGGTGCCGCTTCGGTCGCGGCGGATGCAGAGATCTGCGCGATGCTGTCGGACTGCCTGGAAGAGGTCGGGATCCCGCGCGGGGATTACATCATCCGGGTGAACAACCGGAAGGTCCTGAACGGCGTGCTGGAAGCCATGGGCGTGACGGATGAGGCCCAGCAGGCCGATGTCCTGCGCACCATCGACAAGTTCGACAAGGTCGGGGAAGAGGGCGTGCGCCAGCTTCTGGGCAAGGGGCGGCTGGATGCATCTGGCGCCTATATCGACGGTGTCGGGCTGGAAGAGACCCAGGCAGAGCCGGTTCTGGCCTTCCTGACCTCCAAGGGGTCGACGGCGGCGGATACGCTGGCCAACCTGCGGGCGGCTGTCGGCAGTTCCGCCGTGGGCGCCGAGGGCGTGGATGAGCTTGAGCTGATCGCCAGCCTGCTGGAGGCCCAGGGCTATGGCCCCGACCGGATCGAGATCGACCCCAGCGTCGTGCGCGGCCTTGGCTATTACACCGGGCCGGTCTTCGAGGCCGAGCTGACCTTTGAAATCCTTGATGAAAAGGGCCGCAAGCGCCAGTTCGGCTCGGTTTCCGGCGGCGGGCGCTACGACGGGCTGGTCAAGCGCTTCACCGGGCAGGAAGTGCCCGCGACGGGTGTCTCCATCGGCGTTGACCGCCTGCTGGCGGCGCTGCGTGCCAAGGGCCGCATCGGCGGCAAGGCCGAGGGCCCCGTGGTGGTCACGGTCATGGATCGCGACCGCATGGCCGATTACCAGGGCATCGTGGCCGAACTGCGCGAAGCTGGTATCCGGGCAGAGGTCTACCTGGGCAACCCCAAGAACTTCGGTAACCAGTTGAAATACGCCGATAAACGCAACTCTCCCGTCGCGGTCATCGAAGGCGCGGAAGAGAAGGCGCGCGGCGTGGTTCAGGTCAAGGACCTGGTGCTGGGCGCCAAGATCGCCGAGAACGCGACGCTGGAAGAATGGAAAGACCGCCCCTCGCAATACGAGGTGCCGCGCGGTGAGCTTGTGGCGAAGATCCGGGAAATCCTTGCGGGGCAGGACTGATGGTCTATCGCAGCCCCGACAAGGCGCAGGTGAAAGCCTGTGCCGCCGCCCTGCGCACGCGGTTCGAATCCGCCGGCGCCCTGCCGGTGGAAGCGCCGGTGCTGGTCTCTTCCTCTGCGTTGCTGGACCTTTACGGAGAGGACCTGCGCGCGCGGGCCTATACCACCTCTGACACCCTGCGGGGCGAGCAGATGCTGCGCCCCGACTTCACCGTGCCGGTGGTGCAGATGCACATGGCCGAGGGCGCGGAACCGGCCCGCTATACCTATTCCGGCGAGGTTTTCCGCCGCCAGGAAGAGGATGAGGCGCGGGCCAATGAATACCTTCAGGTCGGCTTCGAGATCTTCGATGGCAGCGATCCCGCCGCTGCCGATGCAGAGGTCTTTGCCCGCATCCAGACCGCGATTTCTCCGTTGAACCTCAAGGCGATGACCGGGGATATCGGAATCCTGATGGCGGCGGTCGACGGGCTGCGGACCTCTGACGTGCGCAAGGCCGCGCTGCGGCGGCATATCTGGCGTCCGAACCGCTTCAAGATCCTGCTGGATCGCTACGCGGGGCGCACGCCGGTGTCGCCTGCGCGGGTGGCCCTGCTGAAGGCAGAGGATCCCTTTGCGGGCGCTGCCCCTGAGATCGGCCTGCGGTCACGCCATGAGGTGGCCGCGCGCCTTGAGGTGCTGCGCCAGGACCTGGCCGAACCCGCGATCCCGGCCCGGGACGTGGACCTGATCGAGGCCATCCTGGATGTTCGCGCCACCCTGCCTAACGCCTTGGAACAATTGCGCGATATCGCCGTGGACCTGCCCGCGATCTCTGACGCGGTAGAGACCCTTGGCGCGCGGATCGAGGCCCTGGAGGGGCGCCGCGTGAACACCGCCGCGGTGGAGTTCGAGGCCGCCTACGGGCGCACGCACATGGAATATTACGACGGTTTCGTCTTCGGCTTCCTGGTGGAGCGCCGCCCGGACCTGCCGCCGTTGGCCACCGGCGGACGTTATGACGCGCTGACACGGGTGCTGGGCGCGGCGCAGGGGCGGCCCGAGGGCATCCCGGCGGTGGGCGGGGTGATCCGCCCCGGAATGGTCGTGGAACTGGGAGGCTGGGCATGAGCGTGAAGCTGGGTGTGCCCTCCAAGGGCCGGTTGATGGAGAAGACTTTTGACTGGTTCGGCCAGCGGGGCGTGACCCTGGGCCGGGCCGGGTCCGACCGGGAGTATGCCGGGAAAGTCGAGGGAATCGAAGGGGTTGAGCTGGTGCTGCTGAGCGCGGGCGAGATCCCCAGGGAGTTGAACGCAGGCCGGATCCACCTAGGCGTGACAGGCACCGACCTGGTGCGCGAGAAGCTGGGCCAATGGGAACAGCGGGTCGAGGAACTGGCAGAGCTGGGCTTTGGCCATGCCGACCTGATCCTGGCCGTCCCCGCCTTCTGGGTGGACGTGGAAAGCCTGGATGACCTGGACGCGGCCGCGGCGGCGTTCCGGGCCCGGCACGGGTTCCGGATGCGGATCGCGACGAAGTATCACCGGCTGGTGCGCGAGTACCTGAAGGAAAAAGATGTCGCGGATTATCAACTGGTTGACAGCCAGGGGGCTACCGAGGGCACGGTGAAGAACGAGACGGCAGAGGCCGTGGCGGACATCACCTCCACCGGAGAGACCCTGCGCGCCAACCACCTGAAGATCCTGCCGGACGGCACGATCCTGAAGAGCCAGGCGACGCTGTTCCGGTCGCGCTCTGCGCCGCTGTCGGACGAGGATCGGCTGGCGCTGGCCGCGCTGATCCGCCAGTTGGGCCTGGATTAACCCCCCTTGCCATAGGTTTACCGGGGCGTGCGTGCCTGTCGGTGCGCCCCGGCGCCCGACTCGGGGTCATGTCCCTGGTTAACGGGGCAAATCCCGGCAAAACCCCACGTCTGTATTACGTCGGTATCGCGTCGGTATTACGTCGGTGCCCATGTCGGTATCTGGCCGGGTTAACGGGGCGTGCGGAGAGATGCGTTAACCTTTGGGTGACGGGACAACCTGCGGTCTGCCGGGCGCTCAGGGGATGTCGCTTTCCCCGTCCTGGGCTGCACGGGGGCCGCCCATGCGGGTGGCCAGAAGCCGTGCGTAGCGGTCCGGATCGGCCTCTGCCAGGCGGTCGAGCGACTCTGCCGTGCGTTCTGCCAGTTTCGACAGCGCCACGGCCTTGCCGGCCCGGATCCGCAGGTGAAGGTCCTCCACCTCGGGCAGGGGGGTGCCCTGGTCCTGGGACAGGGTGCGCAGCGCGTCGATCACCACGCTCAGCTGGGTGCCGTAACTGGCGACCTCCGTATGGATATGCGCCTCTATGTCCGGCTGGCCGGCGATGTCATCGGAAAAGAGCCGGGGTTCGATCCGTTGCGTGACATCGCCCGAAAATGGCGCCTTCCAGAGCGCGAAGAGCGTGGGCATGGGATTGGGAAACATGGGCGGCCTCCTGTGGCTGCCCAAGTCAACCGGAGCTTGTGCGCCCCTGTCAATCTTGCCTGTGCCCGCAAGGGGCGCTGTGGGGGATTTCCCGGCGCAGGGCCGCTGGGGTGCCTCTGGCATGGTCGCAGGCCCCGGCGACAGGCGCGGGAGGCGCAGCCGACAACGGCGCTGGCCCCCTCGATGGGGGCAGGGGCGTCACCCCGGGTAGCTTAGATCACGCCGATTTCGGCCAGGGCGGCGTTCAGCTCTGGCGGCAGGTCGTCATCGCTGGCCCGCGCGGCGGTCAGATCGCGGGGCGCATCTTCGGGCTTGAGGTAGCGCCAGCCCTGGAAGGGGCGCTTCTGGCTGGGCGCAACGCGGTGCAGCTCAGGGTCCAGCACGATGGCGCAGCGGCGGACGCCGTCGCCCCGGTCGACCTCTTCCAGGGCCACGATCCGCTGGCGCGCCTGAATCTGTCCCTTGATCACCCAGAAGATGGATCCGCCGGCCAGAAGCTCTGCCTCTTTCTTCGGCCACATGCGGGTGACATGGCGGGGGCGGGCATCCCCGGTGCGGGCCAGGGCGGTTTGCTGCCAGGCTTCCAGGTCTTCCACGCTTTCAGTACCAACCGAGAGCTTCACGAGATGGACTGTGGGAGACATGCGGATAATTTCCTGTTAGACTTGGTACCGAGATCTGCGCGACAGAGTGTGTGGCAAAAGGAACGCAACACAAGATGTGGTGTCCTTTTCGCCCATTGCACCCTGAAAGCAACTTGCCTAGGAAGATAGCCTGTCACACCGCCGCTGCAAGCCCATCCCGATCACCTGTCCATTAGGACAGCTGCGCTAGGGGGTGAAACCGTGGCGGTCCGCCGTTAGACTCCGCACGAGACACCGCACCAGCCCCTTCTGCCAAAGGAACACCGATGACCCGTTTTGCCGCCCCGATTGCCGAACAAGTCTGGGATATGAAATACCGCCTCAAGGAGGCAGATGGGACCCCCGTCGACCGCTCTGTCGAGGATAGCTGGAGGCGAATCGCACGCGCCCTGGCCTCGGTCGAGGAGGACGCGGATCACTGGGAAAACGAGTTCTACGGCGCGCTGGAGGATTTCAAGTTCCTGCCCGCCGGGCGGATCACCGCCGGCGCCGGGACCGGCCGCCGTGTGACCCTGTTCAACTGCTTCGTCATGGGCACGATCCCCGACAGCATGGCCGGCATCTTCGACATGCTGAAAGAGGCCGCGCTGACCATGCAGCAGGGCGGGGGGATCGGCTATGATTTCTCCACCATCCGGCCGCGTGGCGCGGATGTGAAGGGCGTGGCGGCCGACGCCTCTGGTCCGCTCAGCTTCATGGATGTCTGGGACGCCATGTGCCGCACGATCATGTCCGCCGGTTCGCGCCGCGGCGCGATGATGGCGACCATGCGCTGCGATCACCCCGATATCGAGAAGTTCATCGAGGCAAAAAGCGATCCCGCCCGCCTGCGCATGTTCAACATGTCCGTGCTGGTCACCGATCCCTTCATGGAAGCGGTCAAGGCCGATGGCTCCTGGGATCTGGTCTTTGAAGGCAAGGTCTATCACACGCTGCCCGCGCGCGAGCTGTGGAACAAGATCATGCAGGCGACCTATGATTACGCCGAGCCGGGCGTGATCTTCATCGACCGCATCAACAAGGCCAACAACCTGAACTACTGTGAGACGATCGCGGCCACCAACCCCTGTGGCGAACAGCCCCTGCCGCCCTATGGCGCCTGCCTGCTGGGGTCGGTCAACCTGGCGCGGCTGGTCACCGATCCTTTCGGAGAGGATGCGGAGCTGAACCTGGAGGCGCTGGACAAGCTGGTGCGCATGGCGATCCGCATGATGGACAATACCGTCGATGCTTCTGGCTTCCCGCTGGAAGCCCAGGCGCGCGAGGCCGAGGCCAAGCGCCGCATCGGCCTGGGCGTCACCGGGCTGGCAGACGCCCTGCTGATGCTGGGCCTGCGCTACGGCTCGGATGAGGCCGCCGAACAGACCGAAGCCTGGCTGCGGGCCATCGCGCGCAGCTCCTACCTGGCCTCTGTCGACCTGGCCAAGGAAAAGGGCGCCTTCCCGCTGTTCGACAAGGAGGCCTACCTCGCCTCCGGCACCATGCAGACCATGGACGAGGACGTGCGCGAGGCCGTCGCCGAACACGGCATCCGCAATGCCCTGCTGACCTCCATCGCGCCCACGGGCACGATCAGCCTGTTCGCGGGCAACGTCAGCTCCGGCATCGAGCCGGTCTTTGCCTATGAATACACCCGCAAGGTGCTTCAGAAGGATGGCTCGCGCACCGAAGAGAAGGTCGTCGATTACGCGGTGAAGATGTGGAAGGACCTGAAGGGCGACGCGCCGCTTCCGGAGTACTTCGTCAACGCCCAGACCCTGGCCCCGCTGGAGCACGTCAAGATGCAGGCGGCGGCGCAGAAGTGGATCGACAGCTCCATCTCGAAGACGATCAACTGCCCCGAGGACATCAGCTTCGAGGACTTCAAGGAAGTCTACATGGAAGCCTGGGACACGGGCTGCAAGGGCTGCACGACCTACCGCCCGAACGACATCACCGGGTCCGTCCTGTCGGTCGAGGAGACCAAGGAAGAGGCCAAGCCCGCGATGCCGGAAGAGGGCGGCGAGATCGTCTACATGGCCGATCCGCTGGACCGTCCGCAGGCGCTTGAGGGCAATACCTACAAGCTGAAATGGCCTGACAGCGAGCACGCGATCTACATCACCATCAACGACATCGTCATCGGCGGTCATCGCCGGCCCTTCGAGGTCTTCATAAACTCCAAGAACATGGAGCATTACGCCTGGACCGTGGCGCTGACGCGGATGGTCTCGGCCGTGTTCCGGCGCGGGGGTGACGTGAGCTTCGTGGTGGAAGAGCTGAAGGCGGTCTTCGATCCGCGCGGTGGGGCCTGGATCCAGGGCAAGTACATCCCGTCGATCCTGGCAGCCATCGGCGGCGTGATCGAGCGCCACATGGTGGCCACCGGCTTCATGGAAGGCGAGGGCCGCGGCCTGAAGGAGGACCCGGCGGCCAAGGTCGTGGGCCTGGAAGAAAGCGGCTCCGGCGGCACCGCCATGAACCGCGGCAAGGCCTGCCCGAGCTGTGGCCAGTATTCCCTGCAGATGGTCGAAGGCTGCATGACCTGCACCAGCTGCGGACACAGCAAATGCGGGTGAGGGGGCTTAGGCTGTAGTAGTCAGAGAAAGCAGATGAATGCGCAAACGAAAGCATAAGTCTGCGCAAGGGGTGTCAAGGGTGAAACGTACCGCCTGGTGCCCCTGGGCTACTCTCTGAAGGACGGTGATAGAGGCGCCGGGGCAGACGCTCCGGCGCCTTTCGCGTATGAAGGGGATGCGCGGTTCGTGGCGTGAAGGTGCGGATCTTGCGGAGGGCCGTTGTGCTCTCCCTGTATGAGCCTGGGCATGGTCCAGTGGGGGTGGCTTGCGATGGTGAGCCCCTGGACACGAGGTCGCTTGGAAACGGTGGGAACTCCGATGAAGACCATGAAGCCGACGCATGCTGTCGCTACGATCCTCAGCCGATATCAGCGGCGGAGAAATTGACAGGTGCCCGTCACAGCAACAGATGTCTACGCCGACACCCTTGCTCGCGTCTGGGGAGACGACGTTGACATCGACCCGGTCGAACGGGGCCTCATCCATCAAAAGCGCCAGAAGGTGATTTCCGGCCGAAGACTGGTCATCCTTCTTGTCCGCCACCAGCGTGAGATCAGACCTGAGTGACGCCTCCAGGGGGCTTCCTGGGGTGCTGGGCTCAACACCAGCTACGAATACACGAAGCGTCATCGCTCTTGGGAGCGAATGGTCTGCTTCAAGGGGTCATAGTCACCGCTCACGTCCTGCGCTGCATGATGATCTGTCCTCGAAGGGCGGCGATCGGACGTTCGCTGAGCTTGAAAACCTGTGGCCGTCAGCCGCAAACATATCGAAAACATTTTTCTCAAAGCGGCCAGTTTGCGGACGGAGCTGACAGCTACTTCGCGCTGGACCTTTTTCACTGATATATTAGTGTCGATCACGGACATATGACTTAGAAAGAGTTAGAAATGAGTGCTTTATCGCTGTCCCGGTTGCCCCCCCGATCTCTGAGACAGTGGCTCTGGCAGCTTGTTCTTGTGATCATGGTTGGAGTGTGCTGCGCAGGTTTCGCGAATGCTCAATCAGTGCAGATTGGGTCGGAAGCCGAAGCCGATATTCCGAGCGCCCCGACGAATTCGCCCCTGGCCCCGCTGCCGCTCGACAGCCCGCGCGCGGCGTTCGGCAGTTTTGAAGCCCTGTCTCAAAACGCGGTCGGCTCTATCCTGGAGGCAATCGATGTAGCCTCGAATAATGACGCCTTTTTCGACACCGCTGAGGTCAAAGCGCTCAAGGCCGCGGGAATGAGAGAACTGATGGCGGCGGCGCAGACCCTAGATCTTTCCGACGTCGCGCCCGAAAGCCGCCGGACCGTCGGGCTGGATGCCGTTTTGCTCCTGAACGAGATACTGAAGCGCATCGATGTGCCCGATATCTCCGAGGTGCCGCTGAACGTTGAATCCGGGCCCAACAGTGACCAGCCGAGCTGGACCCTGCCAGGAACCGAGATCCGCATGGTCGGCTTGCCGGATGCCAACGGAAGCCTGCGCTACAAGTTTTCGTCGGACACCGTTGAGCGCTTGCCAGAGTTCTACGATCGCGTGCGTTATCTGCCTCAGCGGACTGGCAGCGAGATCGACTTTTACAGAACATTCACCCTCGGCCCGGGGCTTTCGGCCCCCATCGAGCTTTACAGCTACCTGACACGCCTGCCGCCCGCGTTCCTGCGCGACTACGCTGGACAGGCAGCCTGGCAGTGGCTGGCTTTCGGCAGCCTGACGCTCATTCTTTTCGGGGCGAGCGCGATCCTCCTCCTGCGGGTCTTCGGGCGTTCGGCAAGGGGCTCGCATTTGCCTCGCGCCATAGCGCTTCTGGTCGTCGTGCTTCTTCTGTGGGCCTATGAGTGGGTGAATGATGAGATGATCAATACGACCGGTCAGCTTCAGGCCGCGATCGAGGTGACTGTGCTTGTGCTGAAGGGGGCGACGCTGGCCTCTCTAGTCATACTGATCTTCAGTAGTCTGGCGCGGATGGTGCAGACCGTGCCCGGCAGCCGGCGCGCGGGTCTGGACGCAAGTCTTCTCAGGCTGGCGATACGCGTGGTAGGTATCATCCTGGCCGGGTTCATTCTTGCCACCGTCGCCACGCGGCTGGGCATGCCGCTCTACGGTGTCGTCGCCAGCCTTGGGGTTGGTGGTCTGGCATTGGCCCTTGCCGTCCGCCCCACTCTGGAGAACTTCATCGGCGGGTTGATCCTCTACGCGGACCGCCCTGTCGCAGTCGGTGAAATGTGCAAGTTCGGCGGGGTCCAGGGCACCGTGGAAGCGATCGGTTTGCGATCGACAAAAATCCGCGCGATCGACCGGACCTTGATCACCGTGCAGAATTCCGACTTTGCCGAGATGTCGATCACCAATTTCTCAAGGCGGGACGGCAATCAGCTTCAATTCGAATTCGACATGCGTCCCGATGCCGGCGGATCGCATTTGCTTCAGACGATCAACGAGGTCGCCGCGAAACTCCGCGACGATCATCGCATCCAGAAAGACAGCGTTCGTGTTCTGTTGCGCGAAATGCCAACGGATGCCCTGAGATTGGAAGTACAAGCACAGTCTCTGATTGCGAACTGGACGGATTTCCTCGACATGCGGCAAGAGCTTCTGCTCGCGCTGCGTGACATGCTGAAAAAGAGCAACGTCGTCCTGAACGACGGTGACATCGTGGAAAGCTGAGCATATCGCAGTGCCAGAGGAGGCCCCCTTGTCAGCCACGCAGCCACCGCCCTCATCCAGCTCCGCCCCAAGTGCCCGACGCAGTCCCTGGGCGCAGGAGTGGTTTCTGGCCGTCACCCTGGCGACCGTTCTGGTCTTTGCCCTCTTCGACGAGGCCATCTCGCCGCTGGTACAGATGCCGTTCGGCCTCATCGGGATTCTTTCCGTGCTCTTCTTCGTCGTCATGGGCACGGCAATCGGGGTCGTGCGTCATGCAGAGGCCATAGCAGAGCGTCTGGGTGAGCCGTTCGGCACCCTTGTTCTGACGCTATCGATCACAGGGATCGAGGTCTGCAGCATCACCGCCGTGATGTTGCACGGTGAGAACAATCCCGATCTCGTTCGCGACACACTCTTCTCTGTGATTATGATCGTCCTCGGTGGGATGATCGGCACCGCGCTTTTGCTCGGCGCGCTCCGCTATAAGGAGCAGGAGTATAACTTGCAGGGCGCAAACGCCTATATCGGAGTCATCGTCCCGCTAGCGGTCTTCACGCTGATCCTGCCAGACGTCACCACCACGACCACCGGGCCGACCCTGTCGACCATGCAGAAAGTCATGGTTGGCGCAATGTCGGCGGGCCTCTTCGTGGTGTTTCTGGCGCTACAGACCGGGCGCCACCGGGCGTACTTTTCGACGCCGGAAGAAAACCGAGAGAGCGGTGAGCATGGCGCATCGGACGACCAGTCTTCGCTTCTGCGCCACCTCCTTATGCTGATTGTCTACATTGTGCCCGTGGTCTACCTTGTGGAGAAGTTGGCGACTCCGATCGACTACGTGATCGAGACCCTACATGCGCCACAGGCATTAGGCGGCGTGATCATGGCCATCCTTGTCGCCACGCCCGAAGGGGTCGGCGGCGTCAAATCGGCACTTTCTAACCGCCTTCAGAGCTCAATCAACATCTTTCTCGGGTCTGTTCTGGCCACGATCGGTCTGACGGTGCCAGTGATGCTGGTCGTCGCAAGCATGCTCGGGCTGGATCTTAACCTCGGCCTTTCGCCGACACAGATGGTGCTTCTCATCACGATGCTGGCCGCCTGCATCATTACATTCTCCAGTAGGCGAACAAACCTTATGCAAGGCGCTGTTCATCTGCTGCTATTCATGGCCTTCATCCTGTTGCTTTTTCAATCGTAATGCCAAAACGACGACCCTTCCATGAACTTACTTTTGGGACGGGGCTACTATATTTTCAGTGTCCGTTTATGGCAGCGTCAGCCCAAAGGCGGCACCGCTGATAGCGGCCCCGAAGCTGTCATTGCTTGGGCACGCCGGATGGCCGCTTAGTCCCGGATAGCAAACCTCCGACCGCAACTTGCAACCGGAAACTCGGCAAACGGTAGCTTTGGCTGGACGCGCTGCACCTGACTGGGCCGGAGTTAGAGGTCTACACTAAGCCGTTCTTAACGCCCAGCGACGCCCGGCGGCCCAGACTTTGCAAAGGGTGCTTTCTTCACAGTGCCGACCTTGGTGCGCGGCTTGGCATGCGGGTTTCAGTTGCTAGGCTCAAGACCCATAGCCAGTAGATGACGATAGCGGCGAGAGCGATGGCCGAGAGGAAGACCTTGGGGCACCTGTCGTATCGCGTGGCCACCCGCCGCCAGTCCTTGAGCCTGCCGAACATGATCTCGATCGCTGCCCGGCAGTGCATTGCGGAGCAATGTCACGAGAGGGGCGGTTGCGCCGCTTGTATCGGCGCTTGTCGTATTTCACCGGCGTCTTCCGTTGTTTCCGGCCGGGGATGCAGGCGGGTATCCCCTTGTCTTGCAACGCTTCCCGAAACCAGTCGGCGTCGTAGCCGCGACCGCCGAGCAGCCAATCAACATCCGGCAGTCTGTCGCAAAGAGCCCGCGCACCGATGTAGTCGCTCACCTGCCCGGTAGTGACGAACAGGTTGAGTGGACGTCCCTGGATGTCGCAGATGGCGTGCAATTTCGTGTTCCGTTTCCTAATCCCTCAACCCCCTTGGTTCGTCCGGTCAGGCGACCGCGCCCCCCTTTTTGACACCCAGACTGGACGCCGTGCGGTGAGCCTTCAGGTAATTGCGCAGGCTCACTCGAGCGCATGGCGTTCGCCTGCTCACGTCGATCATTACGGTCTTCTTCTGGCCGTGCTCGGCAACCAGTCCCGCCATCATCTTCGCGAAGATGCCCTGTTCGTGGCTTCTCTCGGACCGATGGCGTTCAGCCACTCACCTCCACCGCTTCGAACGATTGTAGAGCGTCTTGTGGGGGCCGTATGCGGCAGAGGCATCGCGCACCGCAAGCCGTTAGGATTTATGAAGATAATCCCACTCAACACGCGCCGATCATCAACGCGCGGCTTGCCATGGGACTTCGGGAATTAGGGCCCTAGACGCGCCATCTGCGCATCGCTCAGCCAGAAGAGATCAGACATACTACCGCTCGATTTGCGTGCGGTGAATAATGCCCTTCGGCTCAAATCAATGGGTCCTGAGCCTAGCAGTCCGGGTCCTCTCAAGTTGGGCCGAAGTAGGGCTGGAACACTGACCTTTTAGCCCTATTGATTTAATTGCCAGCGCAATCATTTGCTGCCAATCTTCTCGCAGGAACGTTCAAAAACCGGAGATCCCGTTATGCGCTGCCTGCCTTTTCTCGCTCTTCCTGTCGTGCTTTTCGCCTGCACCGAGGCCGAAACCGAAGCCCTGATCGAAGATCCGTCAGCCTTTTCCTGCCGGGAACGCGCTGTTGCCACGATGTCCGTGGGCTTCGAAGAGACGGTGGCTCGTCCGCTCAACACCGATATCTTCGGGACTCAGAACTACGAAGTCGGCGCGGCTGGCCAACGCTTCCGCTGCACCCTGAATTCCGACGGCAATATCATCCTCTTCCGGCGCATCTGACGGTGCGTCCGGAGCCGTGTGTCGGCACAGCTGAAGATCGGACATGACAGAGCAACCTGCCCGGACCTCCAGTTCGAACAAGGCGATACGGCGCGGCGCCTGGAGCGCGTTCGCCATCGTCTCCATCTTCTTCCTGTTCGAGTTCGTTGCACGGATTGAACCGTCGCTGGCATCTGGCGAAATCGCCGGTTGGTTTGGTCTGACCAATGGCGGTTTCGGCACGTTGTCGAGCGTATTCTTCTGGATCTATGCCCCGATGCAGCTTGTCGTAGGGCTGGTCCTGGATCGTTACGGGCCACGCCGGTTTGTCTTGCCCGCCATCGTGGTCTTGTCGGCGGGTGTCGCGCTCTTTGCCGCTACGTCGAACCTGTTCCTCGCAGGCCTCGGACGGTTCCTCACGGGCCTTGGCGCATCCTTCGCTTTCGTGAGCGCCTTGTACGTGGTGAACCACTGGTTCGCCCCATCTCGGTTTGCCGTGCTTTCCGGTGCTGTCAATGCAATCGGGATGCTGGGAACAGCGATCGGAGCTGTCGCGCTCACGGGCATCATCGAGGTCGTGGGGTGGCGCACCGTGTTCTTCGCCAGCGCCGCAGCCGGTGTCGTCCTGTTTCTTGCCGCGGTTTTCCTGTTGCAGGATGCAGAGGATCTGACAGCCGAAACCCTGCCTTTTTTGGCGCCACTCAAGCGCGTCGTTCGGGAAAAGCGTGTGTGGTGGATCGCCATCCTCGGAGCGCTCTACTACATGCCGGTGAATGTCTTTGGGGGCCTCTGGGGCGAAGCCGAACTGACAACCGATCACAGGCTGACGGCCGTGAATGCAGAGACCGCGGTTTCCATGATTTTCTGGGGCATGGCGGTGGGTTCGATGGCGGCGGGGTGGGTGTCCGACCGTATCGGGCACCGAAAATGGATCGTCGCATCCAATGCCACCCTCGCGGCCGTTTTTTACAGCGTGGCCATCTACTCTGGAAGCGTATCGCCCGTCTTCATTTCAACGATGCTTTTCATGGGTGGCTTGATGGGCGGCGCTCAAATGCTCACCTTTGCAATGGTGAAAGAGGGGCAGGCAAAAGACGTTAGCGGAACCGTGATCGCCTTCACCAACATGATCGGCATTGGGGGAGCGCTGATCTTTCAGCCACTTACCGGAATGATAATCGACATGACCGGCGGCGTGTTCGGAATTGCGTTGTCGATGATCCCGCTCAGCCTGCTCGCCAGTTCGGCCATGGCACTGGCTCTGAAAGAAAAGAGACATCAAGATCATATGGATAAGACAGTATAATGAGCCCCCGCTTTTCTTCGCGCCACAGCATCTTAAGCGAGTGCGGCGAGCGGCGAGAATTTCAGCTGTCTCAACTAGTCCAAACCTCGGGTTTCGAGCGCTGAACAGTGATAAAAGCGATCTTTTCTGCAGGCACGAGTATACGGCTGGGTATCCAGCGCGGGATCAAGTTGTCTGTCCGTTCACCAAGCGCAAAGCAGACAACCATTATCGGTGCGACTCTCCACCGGCGGACCGTGCGCGAGAGCGCTGGACACAACAGCTGTCCCATCGCCCGAACGACCTAAGCTTGCGTGAAACCTGCAAGCTTCCAGACACTGTCTTCGCTGGGCCCAATCAGCTGTTCGTCAGGATGTTGCAGACGCCATGCCCTCTGACAGCAGGTTCTTGGCGACATCCATCGCCTCTGTGCGAGTGACTGCAATCCTCAACGGAAAGCCCCAGAACTTGGAGAAGACCGCGCCGAGAGTCTTGAAGGCCAGGCGCTTGGCGCCGCTCGGCTCAATCACGATCATCGCCAGCACTAGCGTCCGCAGCTCGGCCTTGTGCTTCTTCATCCAAAGCGTGGTGCGCTTCTTTTCCTCCTGGCTGTGGTCGTGGTCTTCCTCTTCTGTCGGAGCATTGTCGCTCAGGATCACGAAGGGGGCGCCGCGCTTCAGGCAAAGCTCCAACGCCGCGAAATCCGCGTCATGGTCGTGATCGGGCGCTTCGTCATAGCTCATCCAGACAAGCGGGAAGTTCGTGATATCCAAGGGCATGGGCCGTCTCCTGACGAGAATGGATGGCTTCAGGACGGGCGAATGTGCCGCCACATGAAGATAAGCGCGACAGCCGAGGACGAGCATCGCCGGGTCGATCGCGCGCCTCACAGCAATAGGCCTGCCGGCGCATGGCGTCATTGCGCAATCCAGCCACAATATGTTTCAATCCGGCCTGATCTGATAAACCAGAGGTCTGAGATGGATCTGGACGCCCGTCGTGAGTGGCTCGCCTATGTCGATGAGATCCCGCGTGCGCTGGTGGCAGCCAATGCGGTCGCCACCCTTGACGCGCTGGAGCAATCGCCCCGGCATCACCATCAGAAGGCGCAACTGCTTTTTACGGTGCGTGGCGTCGTCAATTGCGAGGTCGATGGCGCAGTCTGGATCGTACCGCCACAATGCGCCGTGTGGATTCCCGCCGGGCTGCCGCATTCCGTTTTCGGCTCTGGCGAGGTGGAGTGCCTCTCTCTGTTCATTGATCCTCCCGAAGCCCCGAACCTGCCGAAAGACTGCTGCACGATCACGGTGTCGCGGTTTTTCCGTGAGTTGCTGATGCGGGCGAACGCTCTGCCGGACCTCTATGACGTCGACGGTCCGGATGGCCGGATCGTCTCCGTTCTCTTCGATGAGTTGGCTGCGGCGCCGGTCGAGGACCTCTGCCTGCCCATTCCTGGCGATCCGCGTCTGAAGAAGCTTACCGACCTGTTGATCGCGGCGCCTGCGGATCATGCGAGCGTCGCGGAGTGGGCGTCCCGTGTCGCGCTCAGCGAGCGCAGCCTGAGCCGTCTGTTGGCCGACGAGCTGGGCATGAGCTTCGGCCGTTGGCGCCGGCAGTTGCATATCGTGCTTGCCTTGCGGCGGCTGAGCGCTGGTCAGTCGGTTCAGACCGTCGCCATCGATCTTGGCTATGAAAGCGCCAGCAGTTTCGTGACCATGTTTCGAAAGATGGTCGGCAAACCGCCAAGCCGCTATCTGCTTGAGCGAAGTCGTTTGCGATAGGGCGGGGCGATAGGACCTACCGAGTGTCGTCGGCAATCACGGCTTGGCATATGCTCCGGCCTGGCCCGCGCCCAGAAGATTGACGTTCGGGATACCATTTGAGAAGTCATGGGAACCGCGCGGCGTGAGATCCGTTAGGCAAATAGAAATTATTTCAAAACGAAAGTTCCTGTCATGACCGATCATCCCTCGGAGCGCCCCGACGGCGAACACTCTGCCACCCGACAGGATCGCGAGACGCCGTTTTATGACCATGCGACCGGGGGCTGGGGCTCGCTCAGGAGCGTGGCGCATATCTTTTCCGAGAAGCCCTCGGCTGTGGCTTTGAAGATTCTTGGCGATCTGAATAAGCCCAGGGGGGTAATGTGCAGCTCCTGCGCCTGGGCCAAGCCGGCGGAACCGGCGACCTTCGAGTTCTGCGAAAACGGGGCGAAGGCGACGCTTTGGGAACTCGACCGCAAGAAGGTCGGCGCTGAGTTCATGGCCGATCATACGGTTTCCGAGCTGAAGACATGGCATGATCACGACCTCGAGTCCTCGGGCCGTCTGACCGAACCGATGCGCTATGATACGGCGCGGGACCGCTATGTTGCTGTCAGCTGGGAGGAGGCCTTTGCTGGGATCGGCAAGGCCCTGCGCGCCATGGATCCCAAGGAGGCGGTGTTTTACGCCTCGGGGCATGCGGGGCTGGAGGCATCGTTCCTCTATGCGCTCTTCGCCCGCGCCATGGGGCATCAGAACCTGCCGCAATCCTCAAACATGTGTCACGAGACCACCTCGGTGAACCTCAAGACCTTCATCGGCACGCCCGTCGGCACCTGCACGCTGGAGGATTTCGAACATTGCGATGCGATCTTCTTCTTCGGGCAGAACACCGGCACGAACAGCCCGCGCTTCCTGCACCAGTTGAAGGCGGCCGTGAAGCGCGGCTGTCGCATCGTGACGTTCAACCCGCTGCGCGAGCGCGGTCTGGTGGAATTCATCGATCCGCAGGACCCGCTCCAGATGGTGACGGGCAAGTCGACGCAGATCTCGGAACGCTACTACCAGGTTAGGCCCGGCGGCGACATCGCGGTGCTGGCGGGCTTGATGAAATGCGTACTGGCGGCCGAGGACTCCGCGCCCGGCACCGTGCTTGACCATGACTTCATCGCGGCCGAGACCGAGGGCTTTGACGAGACCGTTTCGGCGGTGTGCGCCGCGTCCTGGGAGGAGATCGAGCAGCAGTCCGGCCTGACCCGCGCGATGATCGAGGAGGCGGCCGATATCTACCTATCTGCGGACCGGGCCATCGGCATCTACGGGATGGGGCTGACCCAGCACGTGAACGGGTGGCTAAACCTCGGGATGCTGTGCAACCTTCTGATGATGCGCGGAAACATGGGCAAGAAAGGCGCGGGGATCTCGCCGGTAAGGGGCCATTCCAACGTGCAGGGGCAGCGCACCGTGGGCATCGGTGAGAAGTCCGCGCACATGCCTGCGGACAAGCTGCGCACCCTTTTCGGGATCGAGGCGCCGACCGAAAACGGCCTGAACGCGGTTCACGCCTGCGAGGGCGTGTTGGACGGATCGGTCAAGGCGATGGTCTCTCTGGGGGGCAACCTCATCCGCGCGCTCCCCGACCGGCAGCGGATGGAGGAGGCCTGGCCCTCCCTGCCTCTCACCGTGCATATCGCAACGAAGCTCAACCGCTCGCATCTGGTTCCGGGACAAGAGAGCTACCTGCTGCCATGTCTTGGACGTACCGACGAAGACATCCAGGCCTCCGGTCCGCAGGTGGTGACGATGGAGGATTCACTCTCTCACGTCTCGGCCTCCGTCGGGCAGGCAAAGCCGCCGTCGCAGCACGTTCTGTCGGAAACCGCCATTGTCGCGCGCTTGGCCCAGGCGACGCTCGACCCGAACCCCAAGCTCGACTGGGACGGCTGGGTTGAGAATTACGACCGCATTCGCGATCTGATCGCGGCCTGCTTCCCCGGTGACTTCGCCAATTTCAATGAACGCATGTTCGAGCCGGGTGGGCTTTATCGCGGCAACCCGGTGCGCGACCGCAAGTGGGAGACCGAAAGCGGCAAGGCGCAGTTCACCGCCCCCACGACGTTGTCGGCCCTGGGGCAGGCCCCGGGCGCGCGGCAGATGACGCTGATCACGTTGCGCTCCAACGATCAGTTCAACACGACGATCTACGGATACTCGGACCGGCTGCGCGGTCTTGAAGGGTGTCGCATGGTGCTGCTGATGAACCGTGACGAGATCGCCCGTCTTGGTTTCGAGGAAGGGCAGGTGGTGTCCCTGTCCTGCGCCATCGACGACGGGGTGGCGCGGCGTGTCGACGGGCTGACGGTGACCCCCTATGACCTGCCGCCGGGCTGCGTGGCGGGCTATTACCCGGAACTCAATCCGCTTATCCCCTTGGCCTACCACGAGAAGAACTCCGCCACACCCGCCTATAAGGGCACGCCGGTAGAAGTGCTGTCCTGACGGCGCGAGGAACGGGAGCCGACGCCGGAGCAGGTATCCCAGGCGCTGGTGGTGACCGGCGCTGAAACCAGCGTGTCAGGCAGAGGGGGCGGGCTTGTCGATGTGTGTGGCCTCATCTTATCTGGAGGAAGATTCCTGCCCGGAACGGAGCTGGGCATGAGGGCGATCGGATCGACGTTTGCGGCCAATTGAGGTCGCGACCAACTTCAGTCAAACGTGATGGCATTCACGTGGAGAGGTTTGGAGATTTGTGAAGCCGTGCTGAGGCGTTCTGTCAATTGACGCTTTCAAGGAAACCGTGGCCCGGCGTTTCGGTGCGGCAATCGGAAACGTGGACACGGTCAGGATCGTGTGGGCCTGACCACGCCGTAGTCGCCGCAGAGGTCCGCGAGGACTGCGTGCAGAAGGGCGATGATTTCCGCACGCGGCGCCGCGGTCCTTTCGACGATGCCGATCTGGCGGGTCACCTGCGGAACGCCAAAGGCCAGGCGCATGATGTTCAGATCTTCGGGTTCCTGCAGGGCAACATGCGGCACGACCGAGATGCCCAGACCTTGCCGCACGCCCGTGACGATCGATCCGATGGTGTCGATTTCGGCCACGTCATTGGTGACGACGCCCAGACGGGACAGCTCCGTATCGATCAGGTTGGCCAGCGGCACGGCGCTTCGGAAACGGATATAGGGCCGCGTGTTCAACAATTCGATCGGGTCGCTCGCTTCCATGCCGCGCGGCACGATCAGCCAAAGCGGTTCACGCAGGAAGGGGCTCCAGCGCAAGGTGCTGGGAATCCCGAGGTGTTCCGCGACGATAGCAGCGTCCAGCCGTCCGCCGGCCACGTCCGCGATAAGGTTCGAGGACAAGGAAACTCGCAAGCTTGGCTTAAGGTCCGGATAGCTACCGCGCATCTGCACCATGGCGCGCGGCAGCAGGTTCAGCGCGCTTGAGCGGACAGACCCCAGCATCAACGTCCCGGCGATCTGGTCGCCGCGCAGGCTGGCCTTGGCATCCTCGGCGCGGCGCAGGATATCCCCGGCCATTTCAATGACCTGGAGCCCTTCCGGCGTGATCCGGGGCGGTCGCTTGGTGCGGTCGAAGATGGTCACGCGCAGCTCATCTTCCAGCGCGTGCACCTGCTGGCTGACGGCCGAGGGTGTCAGGCCGACAACGTCTGCCGCCTGGGCGAAGGTGCCGTGGGATTGAATGGCCAGAAGGGTCTTGAGTTGCCGCGTGTCCATGGTCTGATCCAGTTTTCCTAAATCTAATAACCAGAATTACGCGCTTTTGTGAAGCCATTCTTGGCGTTACGATATCCACCCAAGGAGGACACCCATAGCCGGTTCGGGAGACCGCTGTGGGCCAATTGAAAAACAGAGACACGAAATGGCGCGCCCCGAGGCTTCGGGACGCTATGGAGACATGTGCGATGAGCAAGACAATCCTGGTAACGGGACCCGACCTTGATCCGTCCGCCGCCCAGCTGGTGGCGGACCGCGGTTACCAGACGGTGCATACCCCGCCCTATGCCGACAGCGCGGTGATTTCCGACTATCTCCAGCAGACCGGCGCCGAGGGGATCGTATCGCGCATGGGCCGCCTGGACGCCGCCGTCATGGACGCGGCGCCGCAGCTCAAGGTGATTTCGAAGCACGGTGTCGGGGTTGATAATATCGACATCCAGGCCGCTGCCGATCGGGGCATCCCGGTGCTGGTCGCGACCGGAGCCAACGCCGTGTCCGTGGCCGAGCATGCCATCGCGCTGCTGCTGGCGACGGTCAAGCGTATCCTGCCACTGGATGCTGGCCTGCGGGCCGGGCGGTGGGAAAAGCCGGGCTTTTCCGGGCATGAGATTGCCGATTCGACCATGGGCCTGATGGGCATGGGCGCGATTGCACAGGCGACGGGCCGCATGGCCAAGGGGCTGGGGCTGCACCTGCTGGGCTATGACCCATATGCCCCCGACAATGCCTTTGAAGAGCTGGGCGTCACCCGCTGCGAGACGGTCGAGGACCTCTTGGCCGGCTCCGACATCCTGTCGCTGCATTGCCCGCTGACCGAACAGACGCGCGGCCTTCTGAACGCCGAAAGTATCGCGAAGATGCCGAAAGGCGCCTACGTGATCAACACCGCCCGTGGCGGGCTGATCGACGAGGAGGCGCTGGTCGCCGCGATCCAGAGCGGACATCTTGCAGGCGCGGGCCTCGACACTTTCGCGGTCGAGCCGCCCGCCGCCGACCATCCGTTTTTCGCCGTGCCGGAAATCGTGCTGACCCCGCATATCGGCGGCGTCACCCGTCAGGCCGGGGCGCGTGTCGGCGTCGATGCGGTGCGCGGGATCTTCCAGATCCTGGACGGCAAACCCGTCGCCCCCGAACGCATCATCAACCGAAAATTGCTGGCCGCCGCACAGTCCGAGCCGGCCAATATGGAGAAATGACCATGACCACCGGGTTCCGTATCCTCAAACGCGACCGCGTCGCTGATCCTGAGATCGTCGCCGAGTTCGCCAAGCTGCCCGTCGCCAACGTCTCTGACAGCATGTCGCGCATGACCGCTGCCGGTTCGCGCCTGCGCCCGATGCACACATCCGGCGGCATGGCGGGCGTTGCGCTCACCGTAAAGGCGCGTCCCGGCGACAACCTGATGCTGCACGCGGCCATCGATCGGGCGGTGCCCGGCGACGTGATCGTCGTCGATGCGGGCGGGGCGCTGGACAACGCGCTTATGGGCGAGCTGATGCTGGCCTATGCGATCAAGAAGGGCGTCGTCGGTTTCGTCATTGACGGCGCGATCCGCGACCTCGACAATTTCCGCGAAACCAACCTGCCCACCTGGGCGGCGGGCGTCACCCATCGCGGCCCCTACAAGGACGGCCCCGGAGAGGTGAACGTGCCCATCGCAATCGACGGCATGGTGATCAACCCCGGCGATATCGTCATCGGCGACAGCGACGGTGTGCTCTGCGTGCCGATTGACGGAGCCGAGACGATCCTGAAAGCTACTCAGGACAAGTCTGCGAAAGAAATTAAACAAATGGCAGACATCGAAGCCGGCACAAACGACCGGACCTGGGTCGACCGCGCCCTGAAAGAGCGTGGCTGTGCCCTGCCCGAAGACTGAAATACCCGCATGAAACGGAGGAGTAACATGCTTAATATCTTCAAGAAAACCGCCATCGCAGGTGCGATGATCCTGTCCGCAGGGGCGGCGCTGGCCGAGTATCCCGAAAAGCCCATCCAGGTGATCGTCGGGTATTCTGCCGGCGGCGGCACCGATGTCATGGCGCGCACCGCCGCGCCCTTCATCGAGAAGTACCTTGGCGACGGCGCAAGCCTTGTCGTCAAGAACATGCCCGGTGCCTCCGGCCAGATCGGCGTCACCGAGGCGGCCAATGCCGACCCGGATGGCTACACCCTGGGCACCTTCAACCTGCCGGGCATGATGGCGCGTACCATCGACCGCGAGGCGGAGTACGACCGCGACAGCTTTACCTACCTGGCCAACGTGGTGAACGATCCCAACGTCATCGTGACCTCCAAGGCCAGCGGGCTGGATACGCTGGACAAGCTTCTGGAAGAGGCCAAGGCCAATCCCCTGGCGATCACCGTCGGCATGTCGAGCCTGGGTGGCGATGACCACTTCGCGCTGATCAAGCTTGAGAAGGCGACCGATACGGAGTTCACCATCGTCCCGTTCAAGGGTTCTGCACCGGCACGTACCGCGCTGCTTGGCGGCCATGTCGCCATGGGTATCCTGAACATCTCGGAAGTGGCGGAATTCCAGGACCAGCTGAACGTCCTGGGCGTCGCCACCAATGAGCGTTCGCAATTCGCTCCCGACCTGCCGACCTTCAAGGAGCAGGGCCTTGACCTGGTGAACGGCTCCATGCGTGGCTTCATCGCGCCTGCCGGCCTGCCTGAAGACGTGCAAGCCAAGCTGATCGAGGCCTTCTCGCAGCTGTCTGACGATCAGGAATTCCTTGACGCCATGGCCGCGACCGCCAACCCGGTCGAAGTTGTGACCGGCGAGGAGTTCAAGCAGCTCACGTCCGATCTCTATGACCTCGCCAACGGCGTGTGGCAAACCACGCCCTGGAACTGAGGCCAACACGCGTGAGGGGGGAGTCTTCCTCCCTCACGCTGCCCAGTCCCTGAGGGCATCGCCCCTCAGACATCTCATCCCTCATACCGAAGGCAATCTCATGACCGAGAGCCGTAAATCCCGCCTGACAAGGCCCGAGACCCTGACTGCGGTCGGAATCATCTTGGTCGCTGCCGGGTTCCTTGTTCCCACCTATGATCTGCGCGCGATTTCCGCGCTGCTGCCTGCCGCCATGCTGATCGGCCTGATCGTGCTGTCGGTGATCCTGTTGCTTGCCGATCAGCGCAAGGCCAGCGCCGGCGAAGACGCCGAGCCCATGACCAAAGCGCCCAAGCGGGTGATTGGGGCCTTCCTGATGATCGTCAGCTACGCGCTAGCCTGCGATTTCGTCGGCTTCTACGTCAGCACCGCAATTACGATCCCGCTGGTCGCCTGGACCTTCGGCTATCGCAGCCCATTGGGCCTGCTGCTCGCGACCGTGATCGTCGTCGGCACCATCTGGGCGATCTTCGATTACGGGATGTCTCAGGACTTCCCCACTGGCCGTTTCTGGGGGCGTTGAACCATGTATTCTGATCTTCTCCATGCCCTGCCGGATGTCTTCGCCTGGACGAACTTTGCTGCTGTCGTGATCGGCGTGATCGCGGGCATCGTCGTCGGCGCCATGCCGGGCCTCTCGGCCACCATGGCGATCTCCGTCCTTGTTCCCTTCACCTTCGGGCTTGAGCCGCTTGTTGCGCTTGGCCTGATGGCGGGCATCTATAACGGTGCGATGTACGGCGGCGCCATTCCCGCCGTGCTTCTGCGCATCCCCGGCACGCCTGCCGCCGTCGCCACCACCTTTGACGGCTACCCGATGGCCCAGAAGGGCGAGGGCGGTTTCGCCCTGCAGGTCGCGGTCGTGTCCTCCTCCATCGGCGGTATCGCCTCGGCCTTTGCGCTGATGCTGCTGGCGCCGCCGCTGTCCAAGGTGACCCTGCTGTTCGGCCCGTCCGAGGTGTTCTGGGTTGCGGTCTTCGGCCTAGCCTCGATCATCTTCCTACTGGGCGGCAACCCGATCAAAGGCCTGATCTCGGCCTGTTTCGGGGTCTTCGTGTCGGTGATCGGCTCTGACCCGATCTATGGCAACGACCGCTTCACCTTTGGCCAGCTCGAAATGCTCGACGGCATCAACATCGTGATCCTGCTGGTCGGCCTTTATGCGCTGCCGCCGGTGATCGACCTGCTGGAAACGCCGCTCAAGACCGATGGTGTCAACAGCTCCAAGCTGGGGACCGAGCCGATCTGGAAGGCGCTGCCGCGTATGAAGTACTGGAAGACCTGGCTGCGCGGCTCTCTCCTTGGTATCTGGATCGGTATCCTGCCCGGCGCGGGCGGCTCCATGGCGGCCTTCATGTCCTACAACGAGGCGCGCCGCACCTCGAAGAACCCCGAGAAATGGGGCGAGGGCGAACCCGAGGGCGTTGCCGCCGCCGAGGTCGCCAACAACGCCGACACCGCATCGGCGCTGATCCCCGCGCTGACGCTGGGCATCCCGGGCACCGCCGTTGCGGCGGTCATGCTGGGCGGCCTGCTGGTGCATGGCCTGCAACCGGGGCCGATGCTGTTCCGCGACAACCCGGACATCGTCTTCGGCTTCATGTGGCAGTTCCTGTTCGGCGCGATCCTTCTGGTACTGCTGGGCGGCTCGCTGGCAACCAACAGCTTCGCCCGCCTGCTGAACCTGCCGCGGCCGCTTCTGGGGTCGGTGATCATCGTGCTCATGCTGATCGGCGTCTATTCGATCCATGGCCGCATGTTCGACGTCTACCTGATGCTTGGCTTCGGTGCGATCGGCTGGGTAATGGACAGGCTCAAGTTCCCGCTTCCCCCCGTCGTGCTGGGCCTGATCTTGGGCGGTTTCGCGGAAGAGAACCTGCGCCTTGCGCTGCGGATCGGACGCGGTGATCCGATGGTGCTGTTCCAGAACACCACCAGCCTGATCCTCGTGGCGCTGACCGTCGCCGTGGTTGTCGGCCCGACGCTGAAGAAGCGTTTCATCGACAGCCGCAAGAAAGCGTGATCGCGAGTCCGCATCATAAGGTCCGCGAGGATTGGCTGGCCCTGGGGCAGGAGGAGACTCTTGCCCCGGAGCAGCCGATCTTCGACTGCCATCACCACCTCTGGGACCGGCCCGAAGGGTGCTACCGGGCCAAGGAGCTGATGGCGGATGTTGGCGCGGGCCATGACGTGCTGGCGAGCCTTTATGTTCAATGCCGCACCGGCTATCGCGACCACGGCCCCGAAAGCTTGCGCCCGGTGGGCGAGGTCGAAACCGTGCTGGACTGGACGCGCGGGCAGGATCGGTTTCCGGCGGGCATCGTCGCCATGGCGGACCTGCAACTGGGCGACGCCGTGCGCCCGGTGCTCGACTCGCTGACCGAGGCGGGGCAGGGCAGGGTGGTCGGGATCCGCAACACCACCGCCTGGCACACAGATCCGGCCGTGCGCTCCAATCCCAACCCTCCTCCTGCTGGCCTTTTGCAGACAAGCGCCTTTATCGACGGCGCCCGGGCGCTGGCCACCTATGGTCTGACGCTCGACGTCTGGGCCTACCAGACGCAACTGGACGAGGTCCGCGCCCTGGCCGAGGCCGTGCCGGAGCTGACCGTCATCGTCGACCACTGCGGCGGCCCGCTTGGCGTTGGCCCGCACGACCGCTTCGACACAGAGAATTTCCGCGCCTGGCGCGACGCGCTGGCCCCTGTCGCCGCGCTGCCCAACACGCGCATCAAGATCGGTGGCTTCGGCCTGGGCGTCTTTGGCTGGCGCTACGCAGACGCGGCGCTGCCACCGCATTCCGAGACACTGGCGCAGGATTGGCGCCCTTGGGTCGAGACATGTCTCGACCTCTTCGGGCCGAACCGCGCCATGTTCGAAAGCAACTTCCCCGTGGACAAGGGGCAGGTCGGCTATCGGACGCTGTGGAACGCTTTCAAGTGCCTTGCCGCTCGGCTGAGCCGGGGCGAACGCGATGACCTGTTCTGGCGCAGCGCGGCGCGGACCTACGGCATCGGCGACCAGATTTTCGCACATGACACTGGGAGGATACCGTCATGAAAACACCCCTTACCGCGCTTGCGCTGGCCCTCACGGCCACCGCTGCATTCGCCGAATACCCCGACAAGCCGGTCGAGGTGGTCGTCGGCTATTCCGCCGGTGGCGGCACCGACGTGATGGCGCGCACCGTGGCGCAATTCCTTGAACAGGAACTGGGCGATGGCGCATCCGTCGTGGTCAAGAACATGCCCGGCGCCGGTGGCCAGATCGGCTTTACCGAGGTTTCCGAGGCCGCGCCCGATGGCTACACGCTGGGCACCTTTAACCTGCCTGCGGCCCTTGCCCTGACCAAGGACCGCGCGGCGGATTACGATCTGGACAGCTTCACCTACCTCGCGAATTTCGTTGAAGATCCGAACACGATCACCGTCGCCGCCACGTCCAAGTTCGAGACGCTGGGTGAGCTTCTGGACGCGGCGAAGGCTGATCCCGGCGCGATCACGCTGGGGCTGTCGAGCCTTGGCGGCAACGACCATTTCGCCGCCAACATGATGCAGGAGGCAAGCGGCGCGGAATTCACGCTGGTGCCGTTCAAGGGTGCATCGAACGCGCGCACCGCGATCATGGGGGGCCATGTGGCCGCAGGAACCATGACGCTGGGCCAGACCTCGAACTTCCCCGATGATCTGCGCGTGCTGGCGGTGCTGGCCGACGAACGCTCTGCCTTCCGCCCGGATGTGCCGACCGCAAAGGAACTGGGCTATGACGTGCAGATGTCGTCCCTGCGCGGCATCGTCGCCCCCGCTGGGCTTGACGAAGCGACGACAGAGCAGCTGCTTCGCGCGCTGAGCGCCGTCAACGAGAACCCCGACTTCCAGGCGATGATGGCCGAGCAGGGCAACCCGATCGCTTTCATGGCAGGCGATGATTTCGCGGAAACCGCCGCCAAGCAGGACGGTATCGCGGCCCAAATCTGGGCCGAAACGCCCTGGAAGTAAGACCGCTGCACCAGAAAGACCCCACTGAATTTCGGGAGGAGAACAGTATGAAATACGTGACAGGCACCGCACTTGCGGCCGCGCTGCTGCTTGGCGCGCTGCCGGCATCAGCCGAGAGCGATCCTGAACTGTCGGCGCGCCATGTGGCCGCTGCAGAAGCCGCCGCGGGAGAGGACTTTGCGCATGTGCTGGGCCATTGCAAGAAGATCGGCAAATCCTTCACCATTCCCCATGACAAGGGGCACGAGATGCTGGAGCGCCTGGTCGGCAAGGGCGAGGTGCGGTCCACGGCAATCTTCGACAACCTGGTCTTCCTTGGCACGTCCTGGACCACGGCCTGGGCGATCCCCACATCCGATGGCATCATCCTGATCGACGCGCTCAACAACGAAGACGAGGCCAAGCGCTTCATCGAAGACGGGCTGCGCGAGGTCGGGCTTGATCCGGCGGACATCAAGAAGATCGTGGTCTCCCATGCGCATGGGGACCACTACGGCGGTGCCGGCTACCTGCAGGAAAAATACGGTGCCGAAGTCATCATGTCGGAGACCGACTGGCAGGAGCTGGAGAAAGACGAGCTTCAGTTCGATGATCCGCTGTGGGGCCGTCCGCCGGAGCGCGATGTGAGCGTTGGCGATGGCGACACGGTGACGCTGGGCGATACGACGATCACCCTGCTGGAAACGCCGGGCCACACGCCCGGGACCCTGTCGACCATCGTTCCGCTGACGGACGATGGCGAGGCGCACAAGGCGATCATCTGGGGTGGCAACGGGCTGAACTTCGGGCCGAACGCCGCGCAATTTGTTCAGATGATCGAGTCGGAGCGCCGCCTTGCGGCGATGGCGGGGGAGGAAGGCTTTGACGTGTTCCTGTCGAACCACAAGACCCTTGATGCGAGCTACACCAAACTCGACGCCATGGAAGCCGGGGCCGAAGGCAATCCCTTTGTCATCGGGTCGGACCAGGTGGAGCGGGCCTTTACAGCGATGAGCCATTGCGTCGCCGCGCAGCTGGCAAGCTTCGATCCAGAGGCCGTTCCAGCCGACTGAAACACCACGGAACGGGCCGCAATGCCCGTCCCGACACTTTTAAACCGGAGGAAATCATGACCATCAAAACCCTCGGCGCCGCTGCGCTGATCGCCGCGTCCGCCACCGTCGCACATGCCGACGACTGGACCGCCTACACCTATTCGTCCGTCTCGACGACCTCTGCCGTCAAGGGCATGAAACGCATCGTCGACCGCGTCGGGGAAGACACCGACCTGACCATCGACCTGCACCTTGGCAAGACCTTGCAGATTGCGTCCTCCGACATCACCCAGGCCGTGGGCGATGGCATCATCGACATGGCGGCGGATTTCTTCTTCTCAGGCAGCGTGCCGATCGCGCGGGTGCTGAACCTGCCGATGCTGATCGAGAACGACGAGGAATGGGCCAAGGCCTACGAAGCGATGGAACCGACGCTGGACGAGGCTTTCGCACAGCAGGGCGTCGTGCTGCTGGGCGGCTACCGCTACCCCGAGCAGACGATCTTCACCACGTTTGAGATCAACTCTCTGGCAGACCTCGAAGGTCACAAGATCCGCGTGACCTCGCCCGAGCAGGGCAAGTTCATCGAGATGTTCGGCGGCGCGCCGATCACCCTGTCGGGCTCCGAAGTGCCGACCTCGCTGGAACGCGGCGTGATCGAGGGCGTGCTGACCGCCTCTGCCGGCGGTGCGAAGAACTGGCACGAGTTCCTGCCCTACAACTACCGCTTCGCGGTCAACTACGGCAACTCGATGATCATCGCCAACCAGGACAGCTTCGACGCGCTCTCCGAAGACACCCAAGCCAAGCTGCGCGAGATCGTCGCCGAAGAAGGCCCCGCGACCACCGCGGCCTTCCTTGAGGACGAGGAAGCTCAGAAAGCCTCGCAATCCGAGGCCGGCATGACCCTGGTCGACGCGGCCGATGGCGACGCCGAGATGGCGGGCGAAAAGCTGGCACCGTTCTGGGAAAGCTGGGCCGAGGACAACGGGCCGGAGTATGTCGAAGCCCTGGCCACCGTACGCGAAGCCATCGGTAAGTAAGATGCAGACGCAGAGCAGAACGGGGCCGGCATCGGCCGGCCCCATTTTCGACGTGGCCGCCCGGATTACCGGCGCGGCCACTGGCACGGTCCTCGTGGCGCTGGTCTCGCTGGTCTGCCTCGAGGCGCTGCTGCGCGGCGGGTTCAACTACTCGCTGGGCTTTGCCGAGGAGCTGACGGGCTACGGCGTTGTCTTCATGACGTTTTTCGGCGCGGCACTGGCCTTGCGCGGATCCGCGATGTTCCAGGTCCATTTCCTGCTGGACGCCTGGCCCGAGGGCACGCGCCGCTGGCTGATCCGCGTCTTCGCGCTGATCGCGCTGGTGATCTGCGTGATCCTTGCGTGGAAGACGAAGGACCTGACGCTGTCCTCCTTCTCACGCGGCAAGTTTGCCCCGACCGTCCTGCGTACCCCGCTGTGGATCCCGCAGATCATGCTGCCGCTCGGCTTCTCCGTGCTGGCGTTTTTCCTGGTCGAGCAGCTGCTGCTGACCTTCCGCAAATCCGAGGAAGACTAAATGGAAGCGATCCTCGCCTTCGGCCTGCTGATTGGCCTGATCATGGGCGGCATGTGGGTGCAATTCGCCGTCGCCGGGGCAGGGCTGACCTATATCTGGCTGCTCAAGGGCTTTGCCGGCTGGAAAGCGCTTGGCCTTGTCAGCTGGGGCGCCGCCAACAGCTTCACCCTCGCCGCCATCCCGCTCTTCGTGTTGATGGCCGAGATCCTGCTGGGCTCGGGCCTGTCGACGCGGCTTTACAATGGCGTCGCGCCCTTCATGCGGCGGCTGCCGGGCGGCCTGCTGCACACCAACATCGCGGGCAGTGGCATCTTCGCGGCGATCTCGGGCGGCTCTGCCCCGACGGCCGCTGCCATGTCCACCGTCGCCCTGCCGGAATTGTCCGCGCGCGGCTACAACAAGCGCCTCGTCGCCGGGTCGCTGGCCGCGGGCGGCACGCTGGGCATCCTGATCCCGCCGTCGATCACCATGATCATTTACGCCACCTTCACCGAGACCTCGATCGCGCGCCTCTTTGCTGCCGGTCTCGTGCCGGGGATCGTGCTGGCGCTGTGCTACATGGGCTTCATCATGGCACGTGTGCTGATCAATCCCAAGCTGGCGCCGAAGATCGAAACAAAGGCAAGTGCCGGCGATCTGGGCCGCGCGCTTCTGGACATCGTGCCCTTCCTGATGCTGATCTTCATCGTCCTTGGCAGCATCTACGGCGGTTTCGCCACCCCGACCGAGGCCGGGGCCGTGGGCACCGTCGGCGCCATCCTGATCGCCGGGATCTATCGCAAGCTCGGCCTGAAACTGCTCAAGGACGCGCTGTCGCGCACCGCCTCGATGAGCGGCAACATCCTGTTCATCGTCTTCACCTCGATGATCTTTGCCTATGCCACCGCGCTGTCGGGCATCGGTGAGGATCTTGTCGGCATGCTGCAAGAGGCCAATGTTTCGCGCCTGACCTTCCTGCTGATCATCATGGTAGTCTTCGCGATCCTTGGCTGCTTCATGGAAGGGCTGGGCATGATCGCGATCATCGTGCCGGTGATCTTCCCGGCGCTGATGGCGATGGACGTGGACCCGATCTGGTTCGGCGTCTTCGTGGTGATCCTGGTCGAGCTGGGCCAGCTGACCCCGCCGCTGGGCGTGATCCTGTTCGTCGTCGCCTCCTCGTCGAAAGACGTGAAGGTAGAGGACGTGATCATGGGCACCTTGCCCTTCTTCCTCATCATCGTCGCCTTCATGCTGCTGTTGATCGGCGTGCCCGACATCGCGCTGTTCCTGCCGGAGTTCACGTTCGGATGACCCACACCTATCCTTTCCCCGAGCCGGTCGTCATCGACGCCGAGGTCTTCACCGAGCTGCCCGCCGCGTTGCGTCGCACCGGCCAGCCGTCCTATTGGGCGGAAAAGAACCGGCGCGGGGCCCCTGCGGACAGTTTCCTTGAAGGGCCGTCGTTCGATACCGATGGGAACCTGTGGTTCGTCGACATTCCGTTCGGGCGGGTGTTCCGCGCGGATCCTGCGGGCGAGATCACCCAGATCGCGGAGTATGACGGTCAGCCCAACGGGCTGAAGATCCACCGCGACGGGCGGATCTTCCTGGCAGATTACCAGAACGGCATCATGCTGCTGGATCCCGCCACGGGGGCCGTGACCAAGGCGCTTGGCGATGCCGATACCGAAAGCTTCAAGGGCTGCAACGATCTGCATTTCGGACGCGACGGGGCGCTCTATTTCACCGATCAGGGCCAGACCGGGCTGCAGGACCCCACGGGGCGGGTGTGGAAATGGCAACCCGAGACCGGCGCGCTGACCTGCCTGATCGACAAGGTGCCCAGCCCCAACGGTCTGGTGCTGGACCTGGCCGAACACGTGCTGTTTCTGGCCGTGACGCGGGCCAATGCCGTCTGGCGTCTGCCCATGTCGCCGAGCGGGCGCGTCAACAAGGCCGGTCTGTTCATCCAGTTTTCCGGTGGCCGGGCAGGGCCGGATGGGCTTGCCCTGACGTCCGATGGCGGCGTGGTGGTGTGCCAGACCGGCATGGGTCTTGTCTGGGTGCATGACGTGCTGGGCCGGCCCATCGCCGTGGTGCGCAGCCCTCGCGGGCTTGGCACGACCAACTGCGCCTTTGGCGGGCCCGAGGGGCGCACCCTGTTCATCACTGAAAGCGACAGCGGCAGCATCCTGAAAGCAGAGCTGCCCGGCGGCCTTGGGATACAGGGCGCGCCGATGTTCTCGGGACACGGGGCGTCGGACTAAGACCTTTCAAGAAACGAAATCGGTGAGGAGGAAACCGTGAGAGACAATTTTCTGAGGGTCGTTGGGGCCGCGTCGCTACTGGCGTTGGCGGCAGGAACCGCCCAAGCGCAGAACAGGGCCAGCTTTTCTGAGGTTCCGGAGGACGCCTGGTTCAGCTTTGCCCCTGTCAGCCCGGCCATGGATTGTGCTTCGATCGGGGGGCTTGCTCTTGATGAGGTAACATTCCTGAAGGCCACCGCCATCGACGATGGTGACGCGCCCACCTTTTGCCGCGTCGAAGGTATCATTCGCCCTGAGATCAAGTTCGAGATCGCGCTGCCCAATACCTGGAACCGGCGTCTCTACATGTTCGGGAACGGCGGCTACGCGGGCCGCGATCTGTCCAGCCCCCAGCGGGTCGCCAATCGGGACGCGGCCGTAAAGAACGGGTTCATGTCGGTGCAACAGAACACCGGGCACGACGACCGCACCGACCCCTTGGGCACCTTTGCCAACGGGAATCTCGAAAAACTCGTGGACTATTCGCATCGCGCCGTCCACGTCACCGTGAACACCGCCAAGGCGCTGGCCGAAGTTTATTATTCGGACAGGCCCTCCTACTCCTACTGGGACGGATGCTCGACCGGCGGGCGCCAGGGCCTGATGTCCGCACAGCGCTACCCCACGGATTTCGATGGGATCGTGGCCGGCGCACCGGTTCTGGAATTCAACAACACCCAGCTGTGGAACGTCTACAACGCCCAGCAACTTCTGAAGGGTCCGCTGTCCTATGACCAGCTTCCGGTTCTGGCCGAAGCCGTGATGGGAAAATGCGACGCTGCGGATGGGCTGGAAGACGGGCTGATCGCCGATCCGCGTCAGTGCAACTTCGACCCTGCGACCGATCTGCCGCGCTGTGAGGGCGAGGCGGGCGGGACCTGTTTCACGGATGATCAGATTGCCGCCGTGCAGGGCATCCACGAAGGTGTCATGGTCGACGGCGAACAGGTCTATCCCGGTGTGCAATGGGGTGTGGACGGGATCGACACCAACGGCAACAGCGGCTGGAAGGCCTGGATGGTCACCGAAGAAGGCCAAAGCCGCCAGCTGGCCTATGGCGAAACCTACGTGCAGAACATCGCTCTGCTGCCGAAACGCGGCACCGACATCGATTGGCGGACCTTCGACATCCCGGCCAACTTCGGTGACGTCCAGATGGCCCGCGACCTGCTGGACGCCAACCAGCCCGACCTGTCCGAGTTCGAACGCCAGGGCGGACGCATGATCACCTATTTCGGCTGGTCCGACCCAGCGCTCAATCCGATGATGGGCGTGAACTACTACGAGGACGTCCGCGAAACGATGGGGGCTGAGCGCACCTCCGAGTTCTACCGCCTGTTCATGGCACCGGGCATGTTCCATTGCCGCGCAGGCTATGGGCCGGACAGGTTCGATGCCATGGTGCCACTGATCAAATGGGTCGAAACCGGCGAGGCACCCGAACAGATCGTCGCGCGCCAGGTCAAGGACGGGGAAACCCTGCGCAGCCGCCCGCTGTGCCCCTATCCGCAGGTTGCCATGTATTCGGGCGAGGGAGACGAGACCGAAGCGACCAGCTTCGAATGCGCGCTTCCGGAGTAAATTGAGGAAATCAAATACCTCTTACCGGGCGGAGTCACGCCGCCCGGGGAATACGAAACCCGCACCATTTATAATGCCGCATGGGTCCGGTGGCGGTGCTCTTCGTGGTTCACGGGCACCCTGACACGACCGTTCGGCTTTTTTCGCGCGCTGCGTTCCGCAGACTGACTGCCAGGATTCCTAGACCCGGTGCAGCACGCCCAAACTGATTTCGGACAGGCTCCGCAAGCCCAAAAGGCCCAGATTTCGCGTGATTTCGGTCTTCATGATCTCTGCCGCGCGCTCGACCATTGGCTGGCCGCCCAGCGTTGCCGCGTAGAGAAACGGACGCCCCACCAGCACCATGTCCGCGCCAAGCGCCAGCGCCTTGATCACATCGGTGCCGCGCCGCATGCCGCCGTCGATCAGCAGCGCCATGTCGCCCGCCTGCGCCCGCGCCTCCGGCAGGATGCGCAGTGGTGAGATGGCGTAATCCAGCTGCCGCCCGCCATGGTTCGACAGGACCACCGCGTCACAGCCAAGCGTGCTGGCCTGCGCCACGTCGGTGGGCGCGATCACGCCTTTCAGTACCAGCTTGCCGGGCCAGAGGTCGCGCATCAGCGCTAGGTGATCCCAATTCAGGTGATCCTTGCGCCCGAAATCCCGTGCCGCCTGTTTCGAGATGATCGGCGCGCCGCGCACGGCATCGGAATTCTCGAAATGTGGCATGCCACGCATCAGCGTGGGCAGGAAGGTGCCCAGCACCCAACGGGGCTTGATGGCGAAGTCCCAGATCAGCCGTGGCCTGATCTTGAGCGGGGTAGAGAAGCCCGCGCGCAGGTTGTTCTCGCGGTTGGCCAGAACGGCGGTGTCGGCTGTCAGCACCAGCGTGCCGAAACCTGCCGCCCGTACCCGGGCGATCAGGGCGCGGATGCGGTCCTCCTCGCCGGGCAGATAGGCTTGGAACCATGCTTTGGGGTTGGCCTTCACGACGTCTTCCATGCGGGTCAGGGACGACCCGGAGAGCACGAAGGGCAGTCCCGCCGCCGCAGCCGCGCGGGCGAGGGCCAGGTCCCCGTCGCGGGCCATCAGTGCCGAAAGGCCCATCGGTGCGATGCCGAAGGGTGCCGTGTAGCTCTCTCCCAGCAGGGCGCAGGCAGTGGAGCGCCCCTCGACCCCACGCAGCACGTTCGGCACCAGCCGCCAGGCGTCCAGCGCATCGCGGTTGTCCTGCCTTGCCGCGCCCGTCTCAGCCGAACCCGACACGTAGCCGAAGAGCGGGCGGGGCAGGCGCCGCCGCGCAGCAGGTTCGAAGTCATCCAGAGTCAGCAGCATCAGAAACCGTAGAGCCTTTCGGGATTGTCCCACATGCACCGCGTGAAGGTATCTTGGCTCAACGCCCCGCGGCACAGCTCCAGCATGGGCGGAATTTCTGGCACCGGCTCGGGGGTCATCACATGGGGCCAATCGCTGCCCCAGATGATCTGGTCGGGGAAACCTGCGCCGAGGCGTTCGATCAGCGCGCTCAGGTCGGCGTAGTGCCCGATATCGCTGCTGACCCGCGTGGGAGACAGCTTGGCCCAGACGCGACCCGTCTCGAGCAAGCGGAACAGGGGATCCGGTGCGGCAGGATCGACATGGCCCATATGGTCCAGAACCAGCCGCAGCCCCTCGGGCAGATCGGCCACCATATCGGCAAGCCGGTCAAAGCTGCGCGGCTCTGTGTTCAGCTCGATATGCCAGCCGACCTCCGCCACGCGTTTCGCAAGTCCGGGAAGCTGGTCAAGCGCGCTGTGCCCAAGCCTTGCACGGTCCTGAATGCGGGTCGCGCGGATGCCGGCGGCGTGCAGCGCTTGCAGGTCGGCATCGGCGTCGATCATCGTAACGCCGCGTAGTGCGACGGGGCCGTCGCTGCTCAGGACCTCTACCAAGCGGCTGTTGTCCGTTCCATCGACCGAGGCCTGCACCACCACCGCGCGACGCACGCCCAGTGGCGCGGCCTCGTCCATATAGTCGCGGATGTCGCGGGCGGGCGGGACATAGGCGCCGGTCTGCGGGCCCTCGGTCTTGGCAAAGGAATGGAGGTGGCAATCGGTGATCATGTGCGGGTCTTTTTCAGGCTGAAGAACAGGCTGATGGCCAGCGACAGCACGATCAGCGCCACGAGGCCGATGGTGATGGGAGAGCCCACGAAGATGCCATATCCACCGCCAGAGGTCAGCAGCGCCTGCCGCAGGCTCTGTTCGAACGGCGCGCCAAGGATCAACCCGATCAGCAGTGGCGGCAGGGGGAAGTTCGCCCGGCGGAACAGGAAGCCCAGCACGCCCGCGCCCAGCATCACCCAGACGTCGAACAGGCTGTTGTTCACCGAAAACGCGCCGAAGATGGCGAGGATCGTGATCGCAGGCAGCAGGTGGCGCGGCTGGATGCGGGTCACGTGGATCGCCACGCGGAAGAATAGCAGGCCAAGGATCACCGTTGGAATGGACGACAGCAGAAGCGCCTCGAAGATGGCGTAGACCTCCAGCCCGTGGTCGCGGAACAGGAACGGCCCCGGTGCCAGCCCGTGCAGCATGAAGGCGCCAAGGATCACCGCCGTCACCGCATCGCCAGGGATCCCCAGTGCCAGCGTCGGCACCAGCGCGCCGCCGGTCACGGCATTATTTGCGGCCTCGGGGGCGGCGACACCCTCGGGCGCGCCCTTGCCGAACGCATCCGGATCGGCAGAGCGCGAGCGGGCGAGGCTATAGCTCATGAAGGCGGGTACGGTGGAGCCGATCCCCGGCAGGATGCCGACAAAGGTGCCGATGAGCGAGGACAGGAACAGTGTCATCCGCATCCGCCACAGTTCGACGAACTTCACGACAGAGCTTTTCAGGGGCGGTACCTCGACATCGCCCACCAACGTTTCACGGTCGAAGGCCTGCAAGAGCACCTCGGACATGGCGAAAAGGCCGATCAGCACGGGGATCAGCTGGAACCCGTTTTCAAATGCGAAGGATCCGAAGGTAAAGCGCGGTGTGCCGCTGATCGGGTCAAGCCCGACGATCCCTGCGCAGGCACCCACGAGAACCATGATCAGTGCGTCGAGCTTCGATCCGCCGCCGAACAGCACGATGACCAGCAGAGCGAACAGCATCAGCATCGCCATCTCGGCCGGGCCGAAGTCGAGGGCAAAGCGCGCCAGGGGTTCGGCCAAGGCCATCAGGACGATGCAGCTGAAGATGTTGCCAATGACGCTGGCATAGAGGGCAAAGCGCAGCGCCCTGCCGCCCTCGCCACGGCGTGCCATGGCGAAACCGTCGATGGCCGTCGCCGCAGAGGACGGCGTGCCCGGCACGTTCAGAAGCACAGCCGAGATCGACCCGCCGAAGATCGCGCCCTGGTAGACACCCAGCAGCAGGATGATCGCCGGGATCGGCTGCATCGAGAAGGTGACCGGGATCAGCAGCGCGATGGCCATGGTCGGGCCAAGGCCGGGGATCGCCCCGATGATGACCCCCGATGTGATCCCGACAAGCGCGGCGACCAGCACCCAGAGGTTCAGAAGTTCGAGAAAGGCATCGACAAGCACGGCCTGCGCTCCTTTGAGGTCTGGAATGGATGGGCAGGCTCAGGGCAGGGGGATGCCAAGCCCATGCCGTCCTCCAAAGGTCACGACGGCTGCCACGATCAGCGGCAGGACGAGCAATAGGGGACGGCGTTCACCCAGCATGAGGGCCACGACGATACCGGCACCGGCGGCCCCGAAGAAGAAGCCGACTTGCGGCATCGCCCATAGCGCCGCTGCGCTGCTTGCGATGACGGCCAGGACGCGGCCAAGCCGGACGGGATTGCCAAGCGGGAAATCCTCGGAGCGCAGGCCCAGGACAAGGCGGAGCGCCACCACCGCCGCAAGCAGCCACAGCGCAAGGCGCGGAAAACTGCGCGCGTCCGGTCCGGAGGCGCCGAAGCCGAACACCTGGATCTGGCTATCAAGACTATAAAGCCCCCAGGCCGCTGCCGCCAGCAAAAGGCCGGTGGTCAGCGTCCGGAAGCCGGGGCGGGCGACCCCGCCCCCTTGGCCGTTGGTGCTCAATTTCCGAGATCCTTGGCGATCTCGCGGTAGGCGGCGAGGTTCTCCTGGATCGTCGCCGCGAGGTCTTCGCCCGACATGATCCGCACCGGTTGGCTGAGATCGGTCATGAAGGTCTTGAACTCATCCGACGAGGCCACCTCGGTGAAGGCGGATTCAAGCTTGGCGATGATCGCGGGATCGGTGCCCGCGGGGGCCATGATGCCGACGATCGAGGGGAATTCCGCGGCCAGTCCCGCCTCTTTCAGCGTCGGGGCATCGGGGAAGTCCGGGTCGTTCGTGCCGTCGAGCACGCCCAGAAGGCGCAGCTGACCGTCCTGCACGAGGTCGCGATAGGCCGGAACCAGTGCCGCGTCCACGTGGCCGCCCAGCACCGCCGCCGTCGCCTTGGAGGCGCCGTCGAAGGGCACGTGCTGCAGCATCGCGCCGGTGTCCTTGGCAACCGAGGCGAACGCCAGGTGCGCGCCGCCCATGGCGCCCGCGGTGCCATAGGTCACGGCGCCGGACTTGGCGTCCTCGATCAGCGCGTCGAGCGTGGCGTAGGGGCTGTCCGCCGGAACCACGACGCCGTGGAACGGGCCGGAGTAGTTCAGGATCGGGGTGAAGTCGGCCAGCGTGTCATAGCCTACATCGCGCAGCGCCGGAGTGACGAAGGACGGCGACGAGGTCGTCGCGATCAGCGTGTAGCCATCGGGCTCGGCCGATGCGACGGAGCGCATCGCATTGGTCCCGCTGGCGCCTGGCTGGTTTTCCACGACGATGGGTTGGCCGAGGATCTTTTCGGCCATTGTCGCCATCTGGCGCGCAGAGATATCGGTGGTGCCACCCGCCCCATAAGGGACGACAAGGGTTATCGGACGGGTCGGGTAATCCTGCTGCGCGACGGCGGCAAGCGGCGTGATCGCCATCCCGGCCAAAAGGGCCAAGGTCGAACGGCGTGTGTATCTCATGGTATCCTCCCAAGGGTCGAAAGTGCTGGCCGGTGGCTGCGGCGGTCGGCTGAAAACCTGTTGGCCGGTTGCGTAAAGGCACGGCTGACAGTCCGGCCTCCCACCGGATGCTCGATCATGACCTTTATTATTTTTTACTAAAAGCGCTAAAAATTTAAGCTTAGAAACAGATATTTTTCACCAGCCGTTCTGCCCACGTGCCGAACCGGAGGCGGAGAGATATCCTGCTTCCACCTCGACTACCTGTTGGCAAGTATCGAAGTCAGTCCTTGTCAGAGCCACCCCGCGCAGGCCATTGTCTGCGCAGAAGTACCATTCGTGCAAGGCGCAGCGAAGGGCCAAACAGCGGGGCCGACTCTCCTGCTGCGGATGAGACACCTTGCGCAGGTTCAGCGAGCCGCGATTGCGGCCCGCCGTCAATCTTACCATGCGTTGTATCCGAGGTATTTCCCGGACATCTCGATCTTGACCCGGTCGCCTTTCGGGTTCGCGACCCGCTCGACCGTCATGTCGAAGTCGATCGCGGACATGATGCCGTCGCCGAACTTTTCATGGATCAGTGCCTTGATGGTGGGACCGTAGACGCCAACGATCTCGTAGAGACGGTAGATGCAGGGGTCGGTCGGGACGGTCTGCTCCCAGATTTTGGTGGGGCTCTCGACCATGGCGTCGATGACCTCCTCCGGCAGGTCCAGCAGCGCGATGAGCGCCTTGGCCTTTTCTTCGGTGAAAGCATTCATGCCCATTGCGGCGGAATGCGTCCAGACCGGGGACATTCCGATCTTTTCGGCGATTTCTTCCCAGGTCAGACCGGCCTTTTTCTTGGCGCGGATTATCAGGACGGTGACGTCCTCCTTGGTGAGGTCTTCGGTCAGTGACAGATCTTTCATGGTAGTCCTCCGGGGTTGGGTCAGCCGACCATCTGGACGGCAAGCATAAGGCAGAGCACGGCGAGGATCGCCGAGACGGACTGCCAGAAACGGACGGGATTGCGTTCGGCCAAGGGCATGTGCCGCGTGGCGCTCCTGGTGGCGCCAGGGCGGGTGAGGTCAGTCACGAACTCCGACAACGCGTCGTAACGGCGCAAGGGATCGGGATGGGTGGCGCGACGCAGGGCCTCATCCATCCAGGCGGGCACAGGACTGTCGTCGTCACGGGCCGGAGAATAGGTCAGCCGCATCTGGTCCCGGCGATTGCTGATACGCGCGACCTGCGTGCCATAGGGCAGACGGCCGGTCAGCATTTCGTAGGCGATTGCGCCCAAGGCATATTGGTCCGAGCGCCAGCTAATCGGATCGCCTGAGAAATACTCAGGTGCGGTATATTGGTAGGTGCCCGGAAGCTCGCCCAGCATACCCGGGATCGCCTCCTCCACCCCGGCGACGGAGGTGGAGCCAAGGTCGATGATCTTCGCGGTCCCGCTGTGGTCGATCATGACGTTCTCGGGACGGAGATCCTGGTGCACCATCTCGCGCCGGTGAAATGCACGCAGACCGGCGGCGATCTGACCGATGATGTCGCGGACCTGATCGAGCGTCGGGCGGGGGTTATCCGTCATCCACTGGCGCAGGGTCACGCCCTCGACAAACTCGGACACGACATAGAGGGCGGTGCGCCTATCCGGCGTGTCGGCGGCGCGGAGCACATGCGACGAGCTGATCCGCCGGGCGATCCATTCCTCAAGCACGAAGCGGCGCAGATAGTCGGCGTCGAGGGCGGTATCGGTCGCGGGGATCTTCAGCGCGACCCGATGGCCGTCGGGCGCGGTGGCGAGGAAGACATGACTGCGCGCGGTCGCGTGGATCTGGCGTGCAATGCGGAAACCGTCGATCACGTCCCCGGACTTCGGCAGCGGCGGCACCGGCAGGCTCGGTGCGTCGATGTCCAGATCGACAGAGCCCGCTGGCAAGCTGTCGATGCGGACGATCTGAACCGTGAGATTGTCCTGGCTTCCAGCTCCGCGCGCCGCATCGGCCAGATAGCGGGCAGCATCGTCGAGGGTCGATGCCTCCAAAGCCTCCCGCAAGGTCGTAGCGGTTATGAATTCGTGCACGCCATCGGTGGTCAGGAGGAAGATGTCACCCTGCTTCAGCGGCACGCGGCTGTAGTCGATGTCGACGGTCTGCTCCGCGCCCATGGCACGGCCGAGATAGCTTTCCTTGGCGGAGAGGGTGACACGGTGATCTTCGGTCAGTGGCTCAAGGCTTGCGCCGGTGAGGCGACTGATGCGGCTGTCGCCCACATGGCAAATATGGCCTTCGCGTCCTTTTAGGATCAGCGCCGAGAGGGTGCAGACGCGGCCCGCATTCACATCCTCGACCGAGGTGTTCTGGGCATGAAGCCAGGCATTGGTGGCAGCGATCACCCGGGTTGCGGCGGTTCTGACCGTCCAAGCATCCGGGGTCGTGTAGTAATCTGCAAGGAGGGCTTTGACCGCCGTCTCTGCCGCTTCGCGGCTGACCTTCGAGGATGAAATCCCGTCGGCGACGGCAAGGGTTATGCCCTTCAGTGCGAGGCTTGGACCCTCAGGGATCAGCGCGCCGTGGAAATCCTGATTTTCCGGTTTGGCGCCAGCATCGGAACACTGGCCGATCGTAACCGCAAGGGTCGCGGGGGCATTGGTATCCTTGGGCATAGCTCTCTCCGGTACGGGAAATGGCCCCGCTTGCGCGGGGCCAGGTCAAAGAGGTTTATTCCGCAGGGACGCCTGCGCCGTCGTCGTTACGGTGGGCGTTGCGCTTCGGGCTTTCGCGGAAGTGCGTTGCGTAGATCATGCCGCCGACAAAGGTCAGGCCACCGACGAGGTTACCCAGAACGACGGGGATTTCGTTATACATGAAGTAGTCTGCCCAGGTGAACTGACCGCCCAGCATGATGCCCGAGGGGAACAGGAACATGTTCACGATCGAGTGCTCGAAGCCGAGGTAGAAGAAGACCAGGATCGGCATCCACATCGCCATGATCTTGCCCGAGGTGGAGGTGGACATCATCGCGGCAACGACGCCGGTCGAAACCATCCAGTTGCACAGGATTGCGCGGACAAAGACGGTCAGCAGACCTGCGCCGCCGGCGGCGGCATAGCCAAGGGTCCGGGCTTCGCCGATGGAGCCGATTTTCTGGCCGACGGCGTTCGGTTCAGCCGAGAAGCCCGTGGTGAAGACGACGGCCATCAGGATGGCGGTGGTCATGGCGCCGGCGAAGTTGCCGGTGAAGACGAGGCCCCAGTTGCGGAGCACGCCGCCCCAGGTGCAGCCGGAACGCTTTGCGATGACGGCCAGCGGGGCCAGCGTGAAGACGCCGGTCAGCAGGTCGAAGCCCATGAGGTAGAGCAGGCAGAAGCCGACCGGGAAGAGCAGCGAGGCCACGAGGAAGTTGCCGGTGTTGACAGCGATGGTCACGGCGAAAGCTGCCGCGAGGGCCAGGATGGCGCCGGCCATGAAGGCGCGGATCAGGGTGTCCTTGGTGGACATGAAGATTTTGGATTCGCCGGCGTCGACCATTTTGACCGCGAATTCCTTGGGAGTAACATACGACATTTCTCGCATTCCTTTCAGAGAGTTGCAGGGCCTGAGGTCAGGCGCCGGGTTTCAAGTTCAGGTAGATGTCCCGACCGTCGAGATGGACAGGGAAGGTTGCGGACCGGCCCTCATCGGCGCCCTGCGCCGAGCCTGTGGAGAGCGAGATGACCCAGTTGTGCAGGGGGCAGGTCACGCAACCTTCGTGCACGATCCCCTGGCTAAGCGGCCCGTTCTTGTGCGGACAGTTGTCTTCGAGAGCGAAGATTTCGTCGGCGGCGGTGCGGAAGACGGCGATCCTGGTGTCGCCGTTCTCGACGCAGCGGGCGCCCTGTTGCGGGATGTCGTCGATGGTGCCGATAAGGCGCCAATCGAGATCATTCTGAGACATGGCATTCATTCTGCGGGCTCCATCTTTGTGGTTGCCGGCTTGCCGAAGACGGCCATCGGATTGAATTCGTGCTTGTCGACGCCAGAGACGCGCGCGGACCAGGGATCGGTCTGGGAGTTTTCCTGAGAGATGACGAAGCGGTCATAGTAGGCGCGGCGCCCGGTGAGATCGTCGAAGATCGCTGCCTTCACGGTGTCGTACCCGACCCGCTCGGCCCATTTGTAGATCCGCTCAAGGTAGAAACCCTGTTCGCGATACATTTGGGTCAAGGCACCCGCGATCTCGAGTACCTCTTCCTCGGTCTTCACGGTGCCCAGCTTCGTCGTGCCCTGGATATGCAGGCCCGCCGCGCCGCCGTAAACGATCTGGTAGCCGCTCTCGACGCAGATGACGCCGATGTCCTTGCAGGTGGCTTCCGCGCAATTGCGCGGGCAGCCGGTGACCGCCAGCTTGACCTTCGCGGGCGTCCAGGAGCCCCAAAGGAACTTCTCGAGCTTGATGCCGAGGCCGGTGCTGTCCTGCGTTCCGAAGCGGCACCAGGTCGAGCCCACGCAGGTCTTAACCGTGCGCAGACCCTTGGCATAGGCGTGTCCGGAAACGAGGCCCGCATCGTTCAGGTCGGACCAGACCGCCGGCAGGTCTTCCTTCTTGATGCCCAGCAGGTCGATCCGCTGACCACCCGTGACCTTCACGTCCGGAATGTTGAACTTGTCGACGACATTGGCGATGGCCCGCAGCTCATCGGCAGAGGTCATGCCACCCCACATCCGCGGAACAACGGAATAGGTGCCGTCCTTCTGGATGTTCGCGTGGACGCGTTCGTTGATGAAGCGCGACTGCTGGTCGTCCTTGTATTCGGTCGGCCAGTCGGACAACAGGTAGTAGTTCAACGCCGGGCGGCACTTGGCGCAGCCGTTGGCGGTGGACCATTCCAGCTCCTGCATGACCGCCGGGATGGACTTCAGCTTCTTCGCGACGATAAGGCGACGGACCTCGCCGTGGCCCAGCGTGGTGCAGCCGCACATTCCCTCGGATTTCTTCTCGAAGCTGTCCCCAAGGGTCAGCGCGATCACGCTCTCGACCAGCCCGGTGCAGGTTCCGCAGGAGGCAGAAGCCTTGGTGTGTGCGCGAACCTCGGCCAGCGAGGTCAGGCCCTTCTCGTTGATCGCGTCGATGATCTTGCCCTTGCAGATGCCGTTGCAGCCGCAGATTTCCGCATTGCTCGACAGGTTGGCCACGGCGGCCAGCGGATCGGCGGCAACGCCGCCTCCCTGGTGCGCCTGACCGAAGATGAGCGTATCGCGCAGCGCGCTGACATCTTCGCCCGATTTCAGGAACTCGTTGAACCACATGCCATCGGCCACATCGCCGTAAAGCACGGCGCCGATCACGCGGTTGTTCTTCAGGGTGACCCGCTTGTAGCTGCCACGCGCGGCGTCTCGTAGGACGACATCCTCGCGGTCAGGCCCGTCTTGAAAATCACCGACGGAATAGAGGTTGATCCCGGTCACCTTCAGCTTGGTCGGCGTCTCGGCATGGGCAAAGGCGGCGGCGTCCCCGGTCAGGGTTGCCGCGGCGACCTTCGCCATCTGGTAGAGCGGTGCGACCAAGCCGTAGACGAACCCGCCCACCTCGACACATTCGCCGACCGACAGGATGTCTGGATCGGAGGTGCGCATCTGCGCGTCGGTGACAATGCCGCGACCGACCTCCAGCCCGGCCTGAGCCGCCAGCGCGATGTTCGGGCGGATGCCGACAGCCATCACCACGAGGGAGGCGTCGATGACCTCGCCATCTTCCAGCTCGACACCTTCGACCTTGTCCATACCAAGGATCAGCTTGGTGTTGGCGCCGCAGCGGACGTCGATCCCGCGACCTTCCAGTTCCTTTTGGAGCAGGTAGCCTGCGGCCGGGTCCAGTTGGCGCTCCAGCAGGGTCGGCATGAGGTGCAGGACGGTGACGTCCATGCCCTGTGCCTTCAGACCGGCGGCTGCTTCCAGCCCCAGGAGGCCGCCGCCGATGACCACGGCGCGCCCACCCCGGGCCGCCGCAGCTGTCATGGTTTCGACATCGTCGAGATCGCGATAGGCGATCACGCCAGGCAGTTGATGACCCGGAACCTGGATGATGAAGGGGGTCGACCCGGTGGCGATGACAAGCTTGTCATAAGCGGCGGTGATACCGCCTTCGGAGGTAACGGTCTTAGCGTCACGGTCGATCTCGACGACCTTTTCGCCCCGGTGCAGGGCAATGCCGTTGTCCGCATACCAAGCGTCATCGTGGATGACGATGTCGTCGAAGCTCTTCTCGCCCCACAGGACCGGCGATAGCATGATGCGGTCGTAGTTCACCCGCGGTTCGGCGTTGAAGATGGTGACGTCGTAGGCGCCTTTCGCCTCGAACAGGTGTTCAAGCATCCGGCCGGGGGCCATGCCGTTTCCGACGATGACGAGCTTCTGCCTGGACATGACGTCCTCCGGTTCGCTGGTGCGGAACCGGGTGAGTCCGGGCCGCGGCGGTTTCTGTCAGGGAAGGCTGCAAGCCATGAGGCAAGGCGTATCCCGCGATCTGAAATTCAGAGCGTCGAGCAGCGCCATTGCTGCGTGGCCTATGGTCCGGGGACCGGTGGCCGATGTGACGGAAATCGCCGCGCCGTTGCGGCAGAGTGGAGGCGATGTAGCCTCACTTATGAATGCGGTAACTTAGAATATATTATTGGCACAATCCCTTTTTGCGCGAATAGCGATTTTTGCTATGGCAGAGAGGATTTGCCTTTTGAGCAGGCAGATTTTGTGGGCATCTTGCATAGGTTGCTCGCCTGATGAGCAGCTTTTAAACCATTCGCGAAGCCACGGTGCGTGCGTGACCAAGACCATCGGGCACACCTAAAGGTTGTCCGGGAGCATAGGTCCGGAAAGAGTCGTGCCAATTCGTGTTATCTTGCCGGGACGGCATCTTCCTGCGCGCGTGCGCCGCCAAGAAGGATCGACCAGAGGATCATCGCCTTCCATGAGGCGCGTCACTTCGCCGACCCAGATTTCCGCGCCTGGGCGACGCCGCCGGACCGCCCCCGGGTGCTCTTCTGCAGCCCGCCACCGATCAACTGGATCACGACCTTCATCAGGTTGCTTTGCGAAACGCCCCAGGCCCGGGGCATCCCGGAGATGGGCACCACGCGATCCTGATCGCGCTCCGAGATAGAGGCAGACCCGTAAGGCTTTATCGGTGAAGTTGGAGAGTTTCATAAGAAATCCAAGGCTATTATCGCTTCAAGCTAGAAGCAGATATAAAAAGCCATCAAGATCCCTGGACCGCGGTTTCATAGGAGGCTGCTCCGGGGGCCAACGACTTGAGGTATCGCAACATGAGAATGGCCGGGCCTTTGGTTCCCTGAGCCGCAACCGTTTCGGACAAGGCGCCGAGCGTAGTCGATACCTTTCGTTGCGGGTCTATGCTGAGAGACGCCACAATACCCATCAGCCTGGACCTGGACCGCTTTTTCGACGGCCATGAAAAGGCAATGTAAGTCCCCGGTCTGGAGAGGAGCGCACGATCCGGAGCGGCAAGTGCCTGTCGTGACGACGAAGGTATCGGTTTCGTCACGCTCGGTCAGCGATTGCCCAAGCGCCGCGGCGGTAGCTGAGGCTGCGATGATGCCGGGCAAGATTTCGACTTCGATACCAGCGGTTCCGGTAGCCGCAATCTAGTCGCAGGCGCGCCTTGCGGGCAACTTCTTCTCCCCCACCGCACAACACGACACGGCGACCCTCCATTCGGAGAAACATCGGAAAGTTCTTCATCGCGCAGCTTCGTAAACGGGAAATAGGCCGCCGACACCTACGTGTCGCCTGTCACGCAAAGTTGAGCAGCCTTGCCCAATAGCCCATCTTCGGGCAACAACTACGCCAGAGCTGTCTTGAGAAGATAATCTGCCGCTCTTCTTCGAGATTGGAGAAACATTCGACATTTCGGAATGATTTCATGTCCCAGCTGCGGCACCACAAATCTCATGTTTGAAGGTCGGCAAAGGGCCGCCCGTCGACAGACCCACTCACTTTAGCTGGCCGGCCGCCGCGCTGCCACAAATGGGCTTCGAGCCCATATCACCCAATGCTGCAGAGCGAGCCGATGACCGGTTCTAACCTTTCCGGCTCTTAAGCAAGTGCTCGGAAGTTCAAGAGGCCCGATACATCAGGACGCGGTTAGATCGGACGAAGCCAAACTTGCTATACAGTGCGGTGAGCGATTGCGCGTGCTCGGCTTCCGGCGTGATGACGAGATAGCTCTGGCGAACCCCGCTGTCGTCTGCCCATTCGAGCACAAGCTCTATCAATTGTCGCGCCAGGCCCTGGCCGCGGCGCTCGGGAACGACAAACAGATCCTCTATCTCTGCCGCCCAGCCAAACTCAACCCCGCAGGTTAAGCTCGCGGAAGCAAGCCCGATCGCCGACCCGTTAGCAGTCGCCACGAAAACGGACGCCCGATCATCCGCAAGCATCTGTCTCAAATTGGCTTCGATCTCGGGTCGCGCGATCTTGATGGCGTCCTCTGCAAAGAAACGCTCGTAGAGTGGAATGAGCTCCGGAATGTCGTTCAAACCGGCGCGCATGATGTTGAACGTTGAAGTCATTCTCAGCACCTTAAGGCGCGTTAATAATGTTGACCAGTTCTCGGTAATATCCGCCAAACACCACCTACAGGAACCGGACCTCTGCCACGGCTGCAGATAAGGCGTTCTTTGTCCCGCATCCCCGACCTCCAACCAGCCGATCGCGCTGCGCCTTGCATGAATGGCCGCTTCCGTGATGCTGCGGAGCAGCGGTGGCACTAAAGACTAACGGCAGGTGAGGGCCGCAAGCGACGGGGCACCTGACCAGAGCCTTTAGCCTGGCCCGCCGTATCGCCACACGTCTGCTCGGAGCCCATTGTGTCACAGCCGCGTCTCGATATTCTCGGCCCTAGCGACATCTCTGCAGAAGGACGGCGTCCATGTTTAGAACTGTGATCCTTGCTGCGGCAATGGCGAGCGCGCCGCCACTGATTGCGCAGGATAAACAAGTGCTTTCGCAGGCAACTACGGACGCGCTCGTCCATGTGGTTGCGCATGAGATCGGCCATGCGTTTCTAAGGGAGTTCGACCTTCCGATGATCGGGCCCGAAGAGGCGATCGTTGACGATTTCGCGACAGTCTACGTCCACCTGATGTTCCCCGAGCGTGTTGAGCAGATCGTCGCCGCCCGTGCGGATCAGAACCTCGCTGACGGAGAGGAGGCGGGGCGATTCAGCGAGTATCTTGACGACGATCAGCGGGCGGGACGCTCGGTCTGCCTTCTCTATGGTCTTGAGCCCGAGCGGTACGAGAGCCTCGTTGAGCGCTATGACATGAACGATGACGACGTGGCCGCTTGCCGGGATTTCGGCCCGGAGGTCGGGCGTGCCTGGCGACGTCTGCTCGATGCGCATCGTATGCCGGATCGCGCGAGGGTCACCGAAGTTCGTCTGATCGCGGATCAATTCCCTCTTTCCCAAATGATCGTCGACAGCGAGCTGAGCGCCATGGCCTACGATCTATTGTCGGAAATAGACTGGCACTCGCTAATCACATTGTCCTTGGAGCGCTGCGAGGGTGAAACTGGCTGGTCGAGAAATCAGCGCAAAATCACCATCTGCGATTCCTATGTCGAGCGTTTCGAGGAACAGTTGAGCGGCCACTGACCGATACGCGCCGGGTATCCTTGGAGGTCGGCTTCGTCCGCTCAGCAGACCCTGCGGCCCCGTTAGGGTTTGCGAGCGCGGCGAACGGCAGATTTGATGCGCTGCGCTGCAGCATTCTGATCCGAGGCCGAAGGTCGGCTCAGGGCTCGCAGCGACGCTTTCAAGGGACCAGACGCTTGACCCTGCGGAGCAGCGAAGGTTGGGAACGAGCCCTTTCACGACATTGATACTGCAGTATCGGAAAACATGATTTGTTGCGCGGAGCTCATTGAAGATTTCTTCTGGGGCAGTGGTCCTTATCTGGGAATGGCCTTTGGCAAGCAGAAGGAAACAAAGTGAGGAGAACTACGACGACAACGATTGCCCTATGTATAGCGACCACCGCATTCGCCGATGGAACAAGGGCGATACAGCACATTGAATGTGCCGCCTACGCCGAACTCAGCCGACTTCCGTTGGTACGCATCGAGGGCGCATCTCGCGCGAACGCTGATGCCGATCATTTGCGCGACGCGCACATGGCCGAGGCATTGAAGCTTGGAGCGCCACTGGTCGAAAAGGATTCCGGCTTTCCCGGGTTCATCAAGCCCCGACCAGTAGGAGGGTCGGCCGAGGCAGGCATCGGCTATTTCTTAGGGTCTGTTGTGAAGGCAGAGCAAGATCGTTTCGAGCTACTGCACGGTGCCCCACCGACCAGTGGCCAGTCCCTCGATGACCGCTTCGAACAACTCGCCGACTGGTACCGCCTACGCTCTGCGGAAATGACAAGTCGCTACGAAGTAGCCGGTTGCATTGACCTTTTCTGAGGCAAAAACGAACCGTTCACTGAACCCAACATTTGCGCAGTTGCAACGGAGGTCTGGAAGGTCCGCTCAGCAGGCCTTACGATCCCGCCAGGGTTCGCACGCGCTTCGAACGGCAGCTTTGACGGGCTGTGCTGCAGCAGTCTTATTCAGGGCTGAAAGTCGATTCAGGGCCGGCGTCGACGCAGGGTGCTGGTCGAGGTGGTCGGCGTAGGCAGCTGAAGAGCCGCATGACCGGTTTGTGCCCTATCCGGCTGTCGGCCCCAATGCCCACCGCCGCGTCCCAAAATCAGCTGTTGAAATTCTCCAACTGTCCTTGCCAGACAACCTATTTGCACTCGCCTACCGCTTGTTGGAGGCGGCCCATTCTCGTTGCAGCAATGCGTATTGCATGGTGTTCTCGTAGATAGGCTGGCCGGTATCGTCTTCTTGGAAGGAGATGTAGTTCAGAAACAGCCCCTCACGTCGCATTCCCAACCGCTCGCAGAGCTTCTGCGAGGGTAAGTTGTGATCTTCGACATAGGCATGGAGGCGGCGCATGCCCTGGGCCTGGAAGAGATCGGCAAACAGGGCATGCGCAGCCTCAAACGCATAGCCCTGTCCTGAAAACGCCGGTTTGAAGTTCCATCCAACCGAAACCGTGTCACCCTCGGGATGCGCGAAGAGGTCCCCGATGAGCTGGTCGCTTTCCTTAAGGCAGACGGCGATCTGGGAGTCGTCCGCGTCGCGCCGCTCGGCCTCGGGCAAGGCGGCGTCCATGTCCCGGAGGGTCAGCGACAGGAAGCAGCTCGCGACCGGAAATGCCAGATATGCCAGCAGCCCGCCCGCATCCTCGCGGCGCAAGTTTCGAAGAAGCAGGCGTTCGGTTTCGATCGGCTTAATGGATGTCCCTTTCGGCTCGGGGCTCAATGGTTCGGGGCATCGGCGGACTGGCGTTGCCCTGCAAGGGTAATCCAGACGGCCGCCGCCAGCGCCATGATCACGGTGGCTGCGCTGGTCAACAGGATGGCATGGGTCTGGCTGAAGGCCGCCCTACCAGCGGTGATCAGCGCCGCGCCCTGGTCATCGGGCAGCCCGGCGGCGACCATGTAGACGTCGCCGATGCTACGCGACGCAGCGGCGGCCAGATCGGAGGGCAACTCTGCCGGCATCTCAATGGCGCCTGCGAAGGTGCTGGCCATGAAGACGCCGAAGACGGTGATGCCAAGGCCCGTCCCAAGCTCGTATCCCGTGGCCTCCAGCGATCCCGCCGCGCCGCCGTCCTCGGCTTCGACGGCGCCCATGATCGCGATCGATGATGCGGTCAGCCCGATGCTGAGCGTCAGGCCCAGAAGGGCCAACACAGTGGGCACATGCCAGCCGGGATCGTGAAAATCCTGATACGCCAGAAATAGCAGCGACAGCGCTGCCATGGCAAGCGACAGGGCCGCCACCAGGCGCAGGCCAAAGCGGTTGGAGAGCCAGCCCGCGACCGGCCCGCCCACAGCCGCGGCCGCCATGATCGGCACCATGAACAACCCGGCCTCGAGCGGCGTCTTGCCCAGCACGTATTGCAGCTCCTGCGCCAGGGTCAGCTCGACCCCGGCCAAGGCACCGGAGGCCACCAGCGCCATCATCAACCCCGCAAGTATGGCGGGGCGCGACAGGAGCGATAGGTCCAGCATCGGCGCCGCCGCGCGCAGTTGCTGACGCACGAAAATCGCAAGAAGGGCCGCGCCGCCGGCAAGCACGGCTCCCGTCACCACGGGTGGATGCTTGGCGCCGAAGCCTGCCTTGATGCCATAGACCACCGCGATCATACCCGCGATCAGCAGCAGCGCCTGGCCGATGGGCCAGGGGCCCGGGGTTACGCGCTCGGCCCGGGGCAGCAGCAGAAAGCAGGCCGGGGCCACGAAAAGCATGACCGGCACATTGATGAGGAAGACCGACCCCCACCAGAAATGCTCCAGCAGCGCGCCGCCGATCACTGGACCCATGGCTGCGCCCGCTGCCCCGACTGTCCCCCAGAGGCCGAGCGCCATGGCCCGTTCGCCCGGATCCTCGAAGGTCTTGCGGATGAGCCCCAGCACACAGGGCATGATCATCGACCCGCCAAGCGCCAGCACGACGCGCGAGGCGATCAGCTGGGCCGGGCTTTGCGCGAAGGCTGCGAAGGCTGATGCGGCGGCGAAGACGACCAGCCCGCCCAACAGGATCCGCCTGTTGCCGACCCGGTCCGACAGTGTGCCCATCGGCACGAGCAACCCCGCCATCAGAAGCGGATAGATGTCGATGATCCAGAGCACCTCCGTCGAGGAGGCATGCAGGGCTTGGGTTAGGCTGGGCACCGCGACATGCAGTATGGTCATGTCCAGCACAACCGGGAGGAAGGCCAGCATCACCGCCAGCAGGACCAGCCAGCGCTTGGGGTCGAGAGGTGGGGTGGTCATGGCGCGCCTATTGAGTCTTCGGACAGGAGTTGATTTAAATACGTGCGTATGGAATTCAATGGGGCGGAGGGCAGCGATGGGCCGGACGGCGAAAATCACCCGCGACGGGCTGCTTAACGTGGCCGAGGGAATCGTGCGCAGCCGTGGCGGGGCAGCCCTGACCATCGGCGCGCTGGCGCGAGCGGCGGGCGTGTCCAAGGGCGGGGTGCAGTATTCCTTCGCCAGCAAGGACGCGATCGTGCGTGCGCTGATTGACCGCTGGACCGCGCAGTTCGACGATCTGTTGGGCGACCCGCCGCCTGACGATCCGGTGCGCTTCGTGCAGCGCTACATCGCGGCGACACGCGCCTCGCAACAGGCGCTTGACGCCAAGATGGCGGGCCTGCTGGTCAGCTATCTGGAGGATCCGGCAAACCTGCGGGAGACCCGTGACTGGTATCGAGGGGTCTTCGCCCGCCTGACCGGCGATGGACTAGAAGCCCGCGCCGCCCGCGTGGCTTTCCTGGCGGTCGAGGGCCTGTTTCTGATGCGGATTAACGGCTTGGACGATGAGAACAGCTGGTCGGACCTGATGGACGACGTCGAGGTGATCTTGCTGAAGTTGGTTGGAACACCGGAATAGTGAACCGTATCGACATGATCAGATATACTTGCCCTGCCTGATGGCACCCATGTCTGTCGTCAGGCAGGTCGAAGGCCGTTCCATTTCTCTGCGACTTAGGTCGTTTTGTCGTGGATGATCGATGTTTACACAGAGACTTTTGCGCATGTGTGTGGAGACTAAGTTGACCTCGATCCCATCGTCCGGGGCCTTATTCATCTTAAGCGCTACCGCACCGGAGGAGGGGGGATTGGCGTCAAGCGACCTTTCTACAAGCTTCATGCCGAGTGCAGCATGAACGGGAGGCTTCGACAGGCAGGGCGGGGAGCCGTTCTACGCCCCCTGGCGATCTCTGTGGCTGGTCATTTTCTTCAATCCGTTTCGTGAATGCCAAAAGCTCGGCGTGTTGCTGCTGAACAACGACCAGATGCCCTCGCCGTGACCTCCGTTCTGATGGACATTAAGCTGTGCCGGAATGCCCGCGTCGTGCCTGGCTGTGCAGAGCGTGGGCCTTCATTCCGCAGACAGGTATCATCAGCGGCGACCATCCTCGGCCGCAGCTGGTTCGCCTGCGAAGATCGGACTCTTCGCAGGCTGGTGCGTCTTTGCCCACCGCACCAGGACATTCATCTCCTGGTGCGGTGGGCATGTGCATGCCGTCTTCGGGTCAGGGCGGTTCAGAGGTGCGACAGTCCCGCCGGGTTGCAGCGGGATGACCTGATCAGCCATCGCTCCCATGGGTGCGAGGAGAGCGCAAAGCCTAAGACCTCAGAACCTCTTGCTGATGTTGAAGAGGATCTGCCGCTCGGCTCCGGGCACCACGCGACCTCCCATGTAGCCATACATCGGCAGGTCGTATTCCGTATCGAAGAGTTTCTTCACCGCCAATGCATAGGTCATGGCTCCCCGCGTATAGCTGGCCGAGGCGTTCACTGTGGCATAGCCAGCTGTCTGGTAGGTATTTACCTGATCGAGCGGGGAGGACGAGACCGCGTGCAGCCCGGCTCCTACGCGCCAGCCCTCGCCGTTGCCAGCCCGCGCATCGTAATCCACCCAGATGCCGCCGGAATGGCGCGGCACTCCGGGAAGCTTCGACCCGGCCGGTGCGCCCATCGGGATATCCGCGGTCAGCTCGGCATCGGTATAGGCGTAGTTCGCCATGACCTGCCAGGCGCCGCCCGGCTGCCAGACGGCGTCCAGCTCGACGCCCTGAGAGCGCTGCTGCCCTTCGGTTATGCTGGTCAGCATCATCGGATCATTGGGGTCGGTGACGGGCACATTCTCACGCTCGATCCGGAAGGCGGCGATGCTGCCCGACACGGTGCCTCCATCGTATTTCATGCCGATCTCGGCTTGGCGGGAAAATTCGGGCTTCGGCGTTGAGGAGTAGAAATAGAATGCATTGGCTTTCATTCCCTCGCTGTAGCTGGCAAAGGCCGACCATTGATCCGTGACGTCATAGACCGCGCCGATCCGGGGCAGCAGTTTCGTTTCTTCCAGCGTGTCGCGTCGGCCATAGCCCTCGGAATCGTAGATCGTCTCCAGGTGGGCTAAGCGCAGGCCGCCGAGGAGGTGCAGGCGCCCGACGGAAGATTGCATCTGCACGAAGGCCCCAGAGGTCGTGTAGGTCCCGTTGCCTTCGCCCATGGCCAGCGTCGAGGGCATGGTCCAAGCGGGCCATGCGCCCGGGTTCACCAGATCGTTGCTACCAGCGTAGTCCATATACATCAGCGAATAGTCTTCGATCCGGGAGTAATCCGCGCCGAAGAGCAGCACGTGGTCCCAGTTCCCGGCGCTGACATGCCCCTCGAAGGAGGTGTTGAAGCTGTATTCGGTCTGCTCGCCCGGTACGTAGGAATTGTAGAGGCTCCAGTCGGTCGGGCCCGCATCAGGTGCGTTCGACAGGATGATCTGGGTGATCTGCTCCACCTCGTTCTCGCCATACCGGACCTGAGTGCGATTGGACCACTGATCGTTGAAATCATGTTCAAGCGTGAAGGTCAGCTTGCGCGTTTCCGTGTGGCTGTCGGGAATGCCGGGATCGCCGATATAGAGATCTCGGTCGATGTGGAAATCCCCTGCCACCGTGCCGACCGCAGGCAGGCCCTGATATTCCTGCTGCTCCCAGCGGGACAGATACCCTTCAACCGTCAGGCGGGTATCCGTTCCATAGCCGAAGGTCAGCGAGGGGCTGAACGAATAGCGATGTGTCTTGATTACCTCCTGGTCGGCTTCGGACCAGACGTAACTGCCGTTCATGCGCAAGAGAACGGTGCCTGAGAGCTGTCGATTGATGTCGAACGACGGCTCAACGAAATTGTTTGTGCCATAGGTCAGGCCAAGCTCGGTGAAGTTTTCCGGCTTGGGCTTCTTGGTCACGATATTGACCAGACCGCCCAGGGGCGTGCCAATGCCGCCGCCGTAGAGGATGGCATTCGGCCCCTTCAGCACCTCAATCCGCTCGACACCTGCCATGGCGTTGGCGTCGCCCGTGTTGATGTAACTGGTCATGCCGTCCCGGTAGAATTCAGTGGGGAAGCCGCGCAGCAGGGTGGACTCGAAGGCAGGCGTTTGAAGCGGGATCGTGCCCTGGGCGCCGCTGACATTGCCAAGCGCCTCGGACATGGTGGTGACGGCCTGATCCTCCAGCAGCTCGGGCGAGAGGACCTGGACGGATTGGGGTGTCTGCTGAAGGGGCGTTGCCGTCCGCGTGGCGCTCGACACGGTATCTGCGCGGTAGCCATATATGACTGCGCCGTTATCCAGATCCTGAACGATGATCGGATCGAGAGTGGTGGTGCCGAGGTCCAAAGCCTCTTGGGCGAGCGTCGTCGTGGCGCACAGAGATGTGCTGGCGAGCAGGAGCCCGGCCAGTTTCAGGGGATGTTTCATGGAGGTTCCGAAATAAGCAAGGCACGTTGGCGGACGTCGTCAAGCCGCCGAAATGCCGTGGAAAGGTAAACCCGGACGTGACGCACCGCGTCCGGTATTGCCGTTTCAGATCATTTCAGGAGGGGCGCGAGGGGCATGGGAGTGGTCTCGTGCCTGCGCCTTGCGGTAAAGATCTGCGCTTTCCTTCCAGCCGGTGTTGGGAATGAAAACGCGCCAGATGCCGACAGGGGCCGGTAAGGGGGGCTCCGAGGTCAGATGACAGAATGGGCAGTGATGCTCATGTCCGAGGTGGTCACCGCAGATGTCGTCAAGCGAGAGCCCAAGCGCAGCGATTTCCGCACGGATGACTGTGTTCTCATCAGGGGCCATCATCCGGGCCGACGTAACACTTCCGACTGCCAAAAGCAGAACGGCAAGCAGTGTGATTACGATATGACGCGCGCGAGAGCCCATGACTGCCCGATACAAGCCCACCGCACATCTCGCTATCGCTTTCAGGTGCTGATGGCATGGGATGCGACGAATAACCTCGTCTTCCATTCCTGAAGAGCGTTATTAAGCAGCAGTATCAAGCTCTTCGGTGAGCGCATCATGTGACACGCCCCCAATCGCCAGAATGGGCCGAGGGTCTCGGCCTGGGTTCTACTATAGAAGGGGTCGGGACGACGACCTTCAGGGGCGGCGCTAGAGCCGACTGCAAAGTTCGGGACCTTCGCAAGCGTCGGCCAAACGGGTGGCGAGCATGCCTCACTCTCGGCGCAGAAGCCTTGTGTTCCATATGCCAAGCGTGATGGCGTAACTTTCGAACGTTGCCCGCTACGAAGGGGCCGTGACCGAACCCATTCCTGCAGTCTGGCCTGTGTATCATGTCACGTATGCAGAAAATTTGGATGCTTCGGAATTGGGCCTATATTCAGATCACACAATTAAACGCGAAGGAGGCTTCTACATGGCCACCACCGGAAAACAACTCTTCACCACGCTCGAGGCCGACGGCACACTGACCGTCGCGCTTGAGGACGTCGTATTTGACGACCCCACCAAAGATCAGGTGCTGGTGCGGATGGAAGCCGCGCCGATCAACCCGTCTGACCTTGCCATTCTCGTCGGCGGTGCCGACATGGAAAACGCAGAATATACGCCAGGCAGGTTCGTGGCCCGGATGCCCGAGGCGGCGAATGCCGCGTCAACGGCTCGTCACGGATTGAAACTGCCCGCTGGCAATGAAGGGGCCGGTACGGTCATTGCCGCTGGCGACAGCGACGCTGCTCAGGCGCTGATGGGGCAGCGGGTCTCCTGCGTACCGGGCAACGCCTACAGCCAGTATTGCCTTGCCGACGCGAACATGTGCCTTCCCCTGGGAGAGCATTCCGCCGAAGAAGGCGCCAGCGCCTTCGTCAACCCGATGACCGCGCTCGGCTTCGTTGAGAATGCCAAGGCCGACGGACAGGAGGCCATCCTGCACACCGTCGGGGCCTCAAATCTTGGCCAGATGCTGACGCGCATCTGCGCAGAGGACGGCATCGGGCTGGTGAACATCGTGCGAAAGAGCGACCAAGTGGAGCTGCTGAAGGGGATCGGCGCCGAGCATGTGGTCAACTCCTCCGATGACGACTTCATGGACCAGCTGGCCGAGGCCATTCGTGCCACCGGAGCCTTCTATGGCTACGATCCCGTTGGGGGCGGCAAGCTGGTTGATAGCGCGTTCCGGGCGATGGAGCGGGTCGCAAGGGAGCAGATGGACGAATATTCGCGCTACGGATCGAACCAGCCGAAACGCATGTTCATTTACGGTCGCCTCGACACCAGCCCCACCATCCTGACAGCCAGCTACGGGTTCGGCTGGACGCTGTCGGGTTGGCTGCTGTTCCCCTTCCTTCAATCGGTTGGGCAGGAAACCATGGGGCGGATGCGTCAACGTGTGCGTGACAACCTCACGACCACCTTCGCCAGCAGCTACAAGTCCAAGGTCACGCTTGAGGAAATGCTGACCAAGGATGCCGTGCTGGACTACAGCGCCATGCGCACGGGTGAGAAATACCTGGTCACGCCCTGGGCCTGATCCGCAGGGTAGAGAAGGCGCCGCCCGTTGCAGGGCGGCGCCACCTGAGTTTACAGAAGTTCGAGAACCTTCTTCGCCGCAGCCTCTGACGAGGCCGGGTTCTGACCGGTCACCAGCCGGCCATCGGCCACGGCATGAGGCTGCCAGTCGCCGACGCTCTCGAATTCGGCCCCGAGCTCGCGCAGCTTGGTTTCCAGCAGGAAGGGCACCGCCTTCGTCAGGCCAACGGCCTCTTCCTCGCTGTCGGTGAAGGCCGTGACCTTGCGCCCCTTCACGATGGGATCGCCATTCGCATCCACGACATTCGCAAAGGCCGCAGGGCCATGACAGACCGAGGCGACGATCTTGCCGCTGTCCCAGGCATTGCCGATGACCTTTGCCGCCTCCGCGCTCTCCGCGAGATCGAACATCGCACCATGACCACCCGGAATGTAGAGCACGTCGTAAGCGGTTACGTCTTCGTCCTCAAGGCGGCCGGGCTTGGCCAGAAGCGCCGTTGCCTCCGCATCTTCCCGGAACCTGGTGACCGAGGCCGGGGCCTCGTCTCCGGTCACGTCGGAATTCGGGTCGATGGGAACAGGCTTGCCGCCCAGCGTCACCAGCGTGACCTCGTGACCCGAATCAAGGAAGGCGTAATACGGGCTTGCCAGCTCTTCGTACCAGACGCCGGTGGGGTTGCCGGTGTCGCCAAGGGCATCGGCCGCAGTTGAAAGGATCAGAATACGTGCCATTTTCAGGTCTCCTTGCGTTATCTGGAACGTCCTGCAAGCGTCACTGCAGGAACGTCTTGAGGCTGATATGGGATGAAATCACCAATCGAGAAATTGATGCGCAGCATGTCAGATATCGATAAGCTGGATAAGTGACCGCCGATATCTCTCTCCTTCGCGTCTTCCACGCCGTGATGGAAGAACGCAATGTCACTGCCGCGGCGCGTCGCCTCGGCCAGTCGCAAAGCACCGTCAGCGCGGCGCTTGCGCGGCTGCGGGTCGCCCTTGGGGATGAGCTTTTCCTGCGGGCTAGGTACGGCGTCGAACCGACCGAGAAGGCATTGCAGATCGCGCCGGACATCGCTGCCGGGCTGGATCGGCTGGAACGGGCGTTCCGCGACGCAGAGCCTTTCGATCCGGCGCAAAGCACGCGGCGCTTCCGGCTTTTGCTGGGCCCCTACGCAGAGGTCGTGCTCGCTCCGCCTCTGGCTGCAGCCTTTGCGCGGCTCGCGCCCCAGGCGGAGCTCGAGATCGCGCCGATCGGCCCGGACCTGGATCCACGTTCGCTTGCCGGGCAAACCTTCGATCTCGCCATCGGCCGGTTCTCCCCTCCACCGGAGGACCTGGTTGTCTCGGAACTTTTCAGTGACGGGTTCCGCTGCATCGTTGCGCCGGAGGTTTTGGCAGAGGGCGCGACCCTGACCCGAGACCTTTATGAACGACTTCCGCATGTGGTGGTGGCGCCGCCCGGCAAGTGGCGCACTGGAGTTCACAAGCTGACCGCAGACACAGGCTTGCGGCGCAACACCGTGGTGATTGTCTCGCACTTCATGACGGCAGCGCCGACAGTCGCCGGCATCGGAGGTATCGCCACTGTCCCTGCACGCATCGCGGCCATGGTCGCTGACCCTTACGGGCTTCGAGACATGCCGGTGCCATTGAACCTGGGCACGTTCCCGACGGAGGTCGCATGGCACCCCCACAACCGGACCGACGCGCGCCATATCTGGCTGCGCGGCCTTCTGAGCACCATCGCGGCTGCGGAAAAGAAAAGATCCCGAGGCGCGGGATGAGCAGGTGATTTGCAGCTATCTGCGCTTCGCCAGCCTCAATGCGGGGGAGTATGGCTTTGGTCGTAAGCGCGGCGTTGAATGTCCGATCCAAGGAAACGGCATCTGAGACGCCGCACCTGCCGCCAAGTGATCCCCGCCTTCCGCGAATGTCTCGGCATGGGCCGGGAGTGATCATCCTCTGCGAACGGCAAGTACGTTCGGGATTGACCGTAGTTCCGACGATCCGGTTACCTTTTGACGCTCCGCTCCGCCCATGGCGGCTCTAAGCCCATCCATGCCGACATGCTGTGAAGCGTCGACTGACCGCTTGTTTTAACTGAACCGATTGCGCCAAATTTCACACCGTTGCGCATCCCGCGCGTCGTAGGCCTCCAGGGCTTCCGAAGGCGTGAGAGCAAACTGTTCTTCACGATCTTCACCCAGAGCTGTCAGACGCATTGAGTACCATGCCGTGACACCTCCGCGCGGCGGGACATCGAATTTCGGGAAGTCAGGATCACCGCCCGCGTCGCTCAACCACGTTTTGGCGAGAGATGCATTCAGCACCATTGCACGGGCAAGACTGATCGTATCGGCAGACCCTTCCGCCAAGACTTTCGACGCTTGATCCCTTGTCTCAAATCCGCCTGTCAGCATGATCGGAATGGACGTCGTCTTCTTTGCCTGTCTGGCGAAGTCGATGAAGTAGGGGCCGGAAGACGATCCGCCTTCTGAGCTTGACGTCGCGCCGGGGAAGTAGGTGCCTCCGCTGATGTCGATCAAGTCCACCGATGTCTTGTCGAGCAATTGAACTACCCGCAGCGCATCGACAGCCGTCAGGCCGCCTTCAAGCTTGTCGGTTGCGTTGATCCGGATGCCGATCGGATAAGCGAGTCCGACAGCCCGACGCACCGCCTCGATAACCTCCTCTACAATGCGGAAACGTCTCTCTACCGTGCCGCCGTAGGCATCTGTTCGATGATTGAACAATGGCGACAGAAATTGGCTGAACAGAAACCCATGACCGGCATGAATCTGTACGCCACCAAAACCAACTTTCTTTGCGAGGCCCGCCGCTTGTGCGTAAAGCTGGGGCAGTTCTTGTATGTCTTCCAATGACATGCCGTCACAGCGAAGCCCTTCGACATCAAGGGCAGAGGGTCCTTTGGGATCGCTGATCGGCGCGTGCGCCAATGCTCCTGCGTGCCCCAGCTGTGGCCAGATATGTGAACCGTTGGCCGATCCGCGTGTGGCCAGTGCTGTCAGTGCAGCCAGGTCGGCGTTTGGCGTCAGCACAAGATTGCCGGGTTTTTCCGGATAATGCGGACTTGTCTGAACCTCACCGATCAGCGACAGCGCTGCACCTCCTTCGGCCCATCTCTCATACAAGCGCATTTGCGCTTCGGTGGGATTTCCCGCGCCGTCACCAAGGGCATCGGACATGGCAGACTTCACAATACGGTTCTTCAGGCTCACACCGCATGGCAGGTCCAAGGGCTGGCCAAGCAGGGTCTTTGCGTCATTGCCAATCTTGTTCATGTCCACTCTCCATCGGGATATCTCGATATTTCGCTTCGTTTTAGCAAGGCACAACCGAGATCGGTTTCCCTGCCTTCAGGTTACTTTTTCAGAAGTTCGGCCTGGACGGCCGTCAGGAACTCTTGAATGTTCTCTTCGTCGCGCCGGTAGAACGTCCACTGGCCGTGGCGTTCGGCCCTCACAAATCCCGCCTGTTTCAGCAATCCCATGTAGTTCGAGATCGTGGACTGAGACAGTTTCGCCTTCTCCTGAATGTAAGCGACACAAACACCTTCAATGTCTTCGTGTCCCGGTAGCGCGGGCGGAAAGTTGGAACGGTCCTTGAGCCATTCCAGTATCCTGCGGCGCATAGGATTGTTCAGCGCAGAGATTGATCTTTCAATGTCCATATATCGAGGTATCTCGATATTCTTCGCGATGTCAATACAGCGTCGAGCCCTCCAAAGCGTGCAATCGAGGGCCCGCGTGCGTCAGACACGGTTCTGGCGCTTCACCATCGGGCCATACGCGCACCATTCCAAAATCCTGCCCTGACATGAGAGCGTGGCTAAGCTGATCGAGTTCGCCAGGGAACTGGCGGCGGGCGTGCAGCTCTACACTATCTCGCTGTCGCCGAACGAATTCATTGTAGGGCAGGGGGCCTTGGGCGGGATGGTGCTGCGCCGGGCGGTACTGTCGGGCGGCGAGATGCAGAAACCCGTTTGAAACTGTCTGCGATGGTGAACGAAGACATGGCAGATTTCATTCTTTAGAGGTTGGCAGAGCTGACTTTGCGGGACACGGAGGTGACGGCGCCTGCCATCTTTTCTCCTCGGGCGGCGTGTGGGTCGCGTTCCAGCTTGTGGCACCTTGGCGGGCGTGCAACAAGCGCGCCCGCGCCTGGCCTATCGCATGACTATGCGGTGCGGCCGGCCAGGCGGGGGGCACGATAAAGGTGGCGCGCTGATGGGGAAACTCATGTTCGTTGACAGATGTTGGGTATGCCTGCCGCGCAGGGTGATGTTGTCTTCGGACGCGCCGCATGCTTCGATGCTGCAGTCCGTGACGTTATCGTCCGCCAACAAGAACAAACAGGACTTCCCCATGCTCTCCAGAAAAGACATGTCTCTCGGTGCGCCGCTTGCGCGCGGCCGGGCCGCCCTTGCGACGCTGACTACCGTTTCGCTCCTTGCGCTGTCGTCCGCCGCCGCCATGGCGCAGGATTACGACCCGCAGGCCGTAGTGAACATCGGCTCGCTCTATGAGCCTCAGAACCTCGACAACACCCAGGGCGCGGGCCAGGGCATCAACGAGGCCTTCAACGGCAACGTCTACGAAGGTCTCTTCGTGCTAACCGACGACGGCGATGTCGAACCCAAACTGGTGGAGGGCTACGAGATCAGCGAAGACGGGCTGACCTATACTTTTACCCTGAAGGATGGTGTGACCTTCCACTCCGGTGAGGTAATGACCTCTGCCGATGTGAAAAGCTCCATCGAGCGGGTCACCGCGGAAAACTCCGCCAGCTCGCGCAAGAAGACCCTGTCGGTGATCGACAGCATCGGGACCCCGGACGACAAGACCGTGGTGGTGACCCTGAGCGCACCCTCGATCTCTCTGCCCTACAACCTTTCCTATGTCTGGATCGTCAATGACGACGCCGGCGACATCAGCGCCAGCGAAGACGGCACCGGCCCCTACACGCTGCAGGAATGGCGGCGGGGTTCGGCACTGGCCATGGTGCCCTTCGAGGGCTACTGGGGCGAAGAGCCCAGCAATGGCGGCGTGATGTTCCAGTACTTCACCGATGCAACGGCGCAGAACAACGCTCTGCTGACCGGCGCGGTAGACATCATCACCTCAGTACAAAGCCCGGACGCGCTTTCGATGTTCACCGACAATCCGGATTTCACCGTGTCTGAAGGCGCCTCAACCACCAAGGAGCTGATGGCCTACAACGACCGGGTCGCGCCGTTTGACAATGTGGAGGTGCGGGCCGCCCTGTCGCGCGCCGTGGACAAGCAGAAGCTGCTGCAGGCGATCTGGGGCGACTACGGCACGCTGATTGGCTCTTTCGTGCCGCCGACCGATCCCTGGTATGTCGATCTGAACGACGTGAACGCCTACGATCCGGAAAGCGCCAAGGAGATGCTGGCCGAGGCGGGCTATCCCGATGGTTTCTCCTTCACCCTCGACACGCCGGATTACGATCCGCATCCCGTGGTGGCGCAGTTCCTGCAGAACGAGTTGGCCAAGGTCGACGTGGACGTGAAGATCAACATCATCACGGCCAACGAGTGGTACACCAAGATCTATAAGGCGCATGATTTCGACGCGACCCTGCAGGAACACGTGAACCACCGCGACATCGTGTTCTACGGCAACCCGGGTTTCTACTGGGGCTACGACAACCCCGAGGTCACCCGGCTGATCACTGAAAGCGAGAGCGCGCACAGCATGGAGGAACAGACCGAGATGCTGACCGAGGCGAACAAGATCATCGCCGAGGACGCCGCGAGCATGTGGCTGTACCTCTACCCGCAGATCGTCGTTTCGACGTCGAATGTTTCGGGCTATCCGCTGAACGGGCTGAACTCCCAGTTCTTCGTGTCCGACATCCAGAAAGCCGACTGAGACCGCTGAAGTCTCAAACCACTGAAAGGGGCCACGCTGACGGGCGTGGCCCTGCACTGTCCGGGAAACGGGATCGATCATGGTCAGATACATGTTGCGACGGCTGGTCATCCTGCTGCTGTCGCTTTTCATTGCCGCGGTGGTTCTCTTCGTGCTGCTGCGCCTCTTGCCCGGGGATCCGGCCAATGCGCTTGTCGGCGTGGGGGCCACACCGGAGCAGATCGCCGCGGCCCAGGCACAGCTTGGCTCCGATCAGCCGCTGAGCCTGCAGTTCCTGACCTACCTGGGCGACCTGGCTCGGTTCGACCTGGGCAATTCCTTCGTGTCTCGTTCGTCGGTCCTCGATGAGATCTCGCGGCGGCTGAGCGTGACACTACCGCTGACACTGGCCTCTTTCGTGCTGGCGCTGGTGATCGCCATACCCTTCGGGATCCTTGCTGCCGTGAAGGCGGATCGTTGGTATGGGCTGCTGCTCTCGGTGATCTCGCAGATCGGTATCGCGGTTCCGGTGTTCTGGCTGGGCATCCTGCTGGTCTATGAATTCTCGCTGAACCTGCGGCTGCTGCCCTCGGGGGGCTTCCCGCTGCGGGGCTATGCCGATCCGGGGCGCGCCATCGAGTCGATGGTGCTGCCGGTGCTTACCATCGCCATTGTCATGTCGGCCTCGCTGATGCGCTATGTGCGTGCGGCGACGTTGGAGGTGCTGGGATCTGATTTCCTGCGCACCGCGCGCGCCCTGGGCGAGAGCCATACCGGGGCGTTGATGCGCCATGGGCTGCGCAACGCCGCGGTGCCGGTGGTCTCGGTGCTGGGCATCGAACTGTCGACGACCTTCCTTGGTGCCGTTGTGGTGGAACAGGTGTTCTCGCTGCCGGGCATGGGCTCGATGCTGTTGCTGGGTATCCAGCAGCGGGATTATCCGAACATCCAGGGGGTGCTGATCGTGTCGACCCTGCTGGTTCTGCTGACCGGGTTCCTGGCCGATATCCTGCAACGGGTCCTTGATCCGCGCCTGCGCAAGGAGGCCCGCTGATGTCTACAGCAAGCACCGCGCTGCCCAGTCGCCGACGCCGCGGCAACGCCACCTTCTGGCTGGGGCTGATCCTGGTGGGCGGGATCGTCCTTGCCGGGGTCGTGTCGTTCTTCTGGACGCCCTATGCGCTGTCGGACATGGCCGGCGGACGGCTGGAAGCGCCGAGTGCGGCGCATTGGGCGGGCACCGATCGTCTGGGCCGCGACCTGTTCACGCAGCTGATGATTGGGGCGCGGATCGCGCTGATCGTGGGCTGCGGAGCCGTGGGTATCGGCGCGGTGATCGGGGTGGCCACCGGCATCCTCGCGGCCTTTGCCACGCGGTTCCTGGACGATGCGCTGGCGGCCTTCTTCGATATCTTGATCGCCTTTCCGACGTTGCTGATCGCCATGCTGGTGGTTGCCGCGCGCGAGGAGGCTTCTCTCGGAACGGCGATCCTGGCGCTTGGCATCGGGTTGTCGCCCATCGTGGGACGGATCACGCGGATCCTAACGAAACAGGTGCTGGGCCAGGACTACATCACCGCCGCGCGGGTTTCGGGCACCTCCTGGGGGGCCATTGTCTACTGGCATATCCTGCCCAATATCGTGCCTTTCCTGGGGGTGAACCTGGCGCTACAGTTCGGCCTGGCGGTGATGGCAGAGGCTTCGCTGTCCTATCTCGGGCTGGGCGCACCGCCGCCCAATGCAAGCTGGGGTCGGATGCTGCAAGAGGCACAGGGCACGGTCTATACCGCGCCATGGGGCGCCATCCTGCCGGGCCTCGCGCTGTTTGCGCTGGTGATCGGGATCAACCTGCTGGCCGACGGCTTGCGTGACCGTTTCGACCCGGCACGGAGGGACGGATGATGAGCGATCTGCTGAATGTGCAGGGCCTGACGCTGGCCACCCCGGACAAGGTGCTGGTGGAGGACCTGTCCTTTTCCATCATGACGGGGGAGCGCTTTGGCGTGATCGGCGAGAGCGGGTCGGGCAAGTCGCTGACCTCACTGGCGATCACCGGGCTGCTCGCACCGTCGATCCGGCCCACCGGCCGCGTCACACTGGCGGGCGAGGAGATTATCGGCGCGCCGGAGAAACGCCTTGTGCGGATGCGCGGTGATGCGGTGGCGACGGTGTTCCAGGAGCCTCTGACGGCACTCGATCCGCTGATGCCCCTGGGCCGGCAGATCGCCGGACCGGTGCGCCGTCGCTTGAAGCGCACGGGCCAGGATGCGGGCCGGGCCGCCGTTGCGCGGGAGGTGCAGGCCCTGCTAGAGCAGGTGCGCCTGCCCGAGCCGGAGCGGCTGATCCGTTCTTATCCGCATGAGGTCTCTGGCGGCCAACGGCAACGGGTGGCCATTGCCATGGCGCTGGCCTGCCAGCCGCGCCTGCTTATCGCGGACGAACCGACAACCGCGCTCGACGTGACGACCCAGGCCGAAATCGTGCGCCTGATTACCTCGCTGGTCGAGGAACTGGGAATCGCGTTGCTATTCATCAGCCATGACCTCGCCGTAGTGGGGCAGGTGGCCGAGCGCGTGATGGTCATGCGGGACGGGCGGATGATCGAGACGGGGCCGGCGCAGCAGGTGCTGACGCGACCCGCAGACAGCTATACCCGCAGTCTCGTGGCGGCCGCACGCCGGTTCGATGAGGCCCTGGAGGGACAGCCATGACGTTGATGTCGGTGGAAAATGTCGGCTTTGCCTATGGCAAGGGGCGGCGTGTGCTGGAGGATATCTCCTTTACCGTGCCGCGTGGGTCCAATGTGGGCCTGGTGGGCGAGAGCGGGTCCGGCAAATCGACGCTGCTGCGACTGATGCTGGGCCTGGACAGCCCGCAACAGGGGCGGATCCTGTTCGACGGCGCGCCGCTGGAGGCGCGCGACCGGCGCTACATGCAGGGCTATCGCAAGCGGGTGCAGGCGGTGTTTCAGGATCCCTATTCCTCGCTGAACCCGGCGCATCGTATCGGGCGGATCGTGACCGAGCCACTGCGCTCGCTCAAGGTGCCGGGCGATCACCGCAAGATGGCCGAGGAGGCGATTGCCTCGGTTGGGCTGAGCGCCGACACGCTTGATCGCTTTCCGCATCAGTTCTCCGGGGGGCAACGCCAGCGGATCGCCATAGCGCGGGCCATCGTGGCGCGGCCAGAGCTTGTGCTGGCCGATGAGGCGGTGAGCGCGCTTGACCTGTCGACCCGGGTGCGTGTGGTGGACCTCTTCGAGGAGATTTCCGAGCGGATGACAATGATCTTCGTCTCGCACGACATCGGCGTCGTCGCCGCCCTCTGTGATCAGATGGTGGTGCTGGATCGCGGCCGGATCGTCGAGGCGGGCGCCACCAAGGAGATCCTGCGCAATCCGCAGCATGCTTATACCAAAAGCCTTCTCGCCAGCATCCCGCGGATGCCGGAAGGCTCTGTGACACTATAGTTTCAAGGACATGACATGACCGTTTCCCTAGAGTTCCAACAGGCCCATGCCGCCTGGTTCGAGACCCGCATGGCCAAGCTGACGGCCGAGGACGGCTGGTTGAACCTGCTGGGCCGTTGGTGGGTGACCCCCGGCACGCTGAGCATCGGGCGCGGTGCGGAATGCGATGTGCAGCTGGGCCGGCTGACCCTGAAAGACGACGATACCGGCGTCTTTGAAAGGGCGGACGGCGAGGCAATCCCGCTCGACAAGGCGGCGGGTGCGTTCGCGTGGCGTGTCGGACGCTTCCTGCTGGAGATCACCTCTCTCAACGAGCTGCGCGCGCTGCGCATCCGCGATGCGGAGTCCGAGGCGGCGGCACAGATGAAGCCGATCGATTTCTTCCCCCTGGATCCGGCCTTGCGCATCACTGCCCGCTGGGAGCCGCTGCCCGAACCGATGAACCTGACGCTCGACACCATCATCGGCGTGCCGACACAGGTGCCGGTGACCCATGTCGCAAAATTCGAGTTCGCGGGCCGCGAGATGGCCATGCTGCCGACCTATGGCACCGCCGATAGGCCGCAGTTCGTGTTCCGCGATCTGACTTCGCTCGACGATACCTATTCGCACATGCGTTTTGTCTTTGGCGAGGACGTGACAGAAGACAGCGTGGTGATCGATTTCAACCGGGCTACAAACCCGCCCTGCGCCTTTACCCAGCATGCGGTCTGTCCCTTGCCGCCGCGCGAAAACCTTTTCCCGGTGCGGATCGAGGTAGGCGAACGCCGTCTCTGACAGGCGTCGTCCGCGTGCGCGCGAATTCGATACCTGACTTATGCATCGGAGATGCAAAAACTATCCGCGCGAAGGTGTAGGCCGCCATCAAGTCCGCGAGATGGAAGGGGAGCCTATTGAGGCTCTCCTACTGATCCCCTGACCGAAAGGACCTGCCATGACCTACAGACCCGTAATGATGCTCACCGGCGGCAGCCGTGGGATTGGCGCAGAGATCGCCCGCGCGGCACAGGCCCTCGGCTGGCACGTGAGTCTGGGGCTGCGCAATCCCGACGCAGTGCCGGAAGGGCTTGATCCTGCCCTGCTTGACGCCTTCGCCTACGATGCCACTGATCGCGATGCCGAGGCTTCCTGGGCGGAGGCGGTCATGGCAAATCACGGCCGGATCGACGCCATCGTCGCAAGCGCCGGGCTGTTCACCTCCAACAGCATCGTCGGGGCCCCGGAGGCCGAGGTCGACACGCTGCTGGAAGTAAATCTGCGTGCACCGCGGCGGCTGGCCATGGCGACCTGGGACGCCCTGAAAGCCGGCGGCCACGGCCGCGTCATCATCCTTGGATCGCTTTCCGGCAAGCGGGTAGCCTCGGCCGGATCCGGGCTTTATTCGGTCAGCAAGTTCGCGGCTGTCGGCCTTGCCCATGCCCTGCGCTATGAAGGCTGGGATTACGGCATCCGCGCCACTGCGGTCTGCCCCGGCCTCGTGGCGACCGACATGGGCGAAACTGCCGCCGCTGGCGGCAGGGCGGCGGAGCAGATGACCCAGCCCGACGAGGTCGCGCATCTGGTGATGGAAGCCATCGGCCTGTCGAACACTGCCTCGTTGCCCGAGATCCACATCAACTGCCGAACCGACGGTATGTTCTGATCGGTCCCCGCGACCAGTGACGTGCCAACGGCTTCTTCCCCCCACGTCGATCTGAGACCGGTCCGACTTGGGGCCGGCTAAAGGACAGAACGCGATTTTCGGAGTGGCCTGGTGCCGACCGACGGCAACACGCGACAGCGGCTTCGTGCAGTTCTTAAAACACCGGCATTGCCTGCCATGTTCCCGGCGACGCCTGACCGTGCTGAAAGATCGCTCTGGAACGATAAGGCCTTCCGTTCGTTGACCTTGAATGGTGGTGCAGATGCACCGCCCGTTTGCCCCTTCGCAACGGAGATACAGATGAAGACCACCCTTACAGTCAACGGGCGTTCGCATGAGGTCGACCATGACACGCGTCGGACCTTGCTCGACACCCTTCGCGACGATCTCGATCTCCCCGGTACGAAGAAAGGCTGCGATCATGGCCAATGCGGGGCCTGCACCGTGCTTGTGAACGGGCAACGCGTTAATTCCTGCCTATGCCTGACCGCGATGCATGACGGAGACGAGGTCACGACCATCGAAGGGATCGGGTCGCCTGAGCGGCTCTCGGCCTTGCAAAAGGCCTTTGTCGAGAAAGATGGCTACCAGTGCGGCTACTGCACCCCCGGTCAGATCATGTCGGCAACCGCGATGCTCAAGGAGATGCGTGACGGGGCGCCGTCCTACGTGAGCGACGACCTTGATGCAGCTGAGCTTTCCGATGCGGAGATGGCAGAACGCATGTCTGGCAATCTTTGCCGCTGTTCCGCCTATCCCCTGATCCGCGAGGCCATCGCCATGGCCGCGGAGGTGGAGAAATGAGGCCCTTCGACTATCAGCGCGCCACCTCTTTCGACGATGTGAGTGCAGGGCAGATCATTGCCGGGGGAACAAATCTGCTCGACCTCATGAAAATCCAGGTCATGACGCCTGACACCCTGGTCGACATCACGCGGCTTGAGGGCTTGTCCGAAATCCAGGCAGAGGGAGAAGGCCTGCGCATCGGCGCCTTGGTGACCAATTCTGCTCTGGCCAATGATGCGCGGGTCCGGGCGGGCTGGCCGCTCTTGTCGCGTGCGATCCTTGCGGGGGCGTCGGCCCAGATCCGCAACAAGGCGACAACGGGCGGCAATCTGCTGCAACGGACCCGCTGCCCTTACTTTTACGACACGTCGCAGGCCTGCAACAAGCGCACCCCAGGTGAAGGTTGCGCGGCGCAGGGCGGCGCGGGCCGGATGTTGGCGCTGTTCGGGACGTCCGAACATTGCCTTGCCGCGCACCCCTCGGACATGGCGGTCGCGCTGACGGCATTGGAGGCCGCGGTGGAGATCCGCAGCGCGGATGGCGAGACCCGCCAGGTGCCGATGCACGAGTTCTACAGGGGGCCGGGGGACCGCCCCGATATCGAGAACGGGCTGGGTAAGGGGGATCTGATCACTGCTGTGATCCTGCCATCTCCGCATGCGGGTGCACGCCAGACCTACCGCAAGGTGCGCGACCGCGCTTCCTACGCCTTTGCGCTGGTCTCCGTCGCCGGATCGGTTGCGATGGAGGGCGATACCATCACGCAGGTCAGCCTGGCCTACGGCAGCGTGGCGCCGCATCCCTGGATGGACCACGACGTTGTGCAGCTCCTTCAGGGTGAGACCGCGTCCAACGCCCTGTTCGAGCGCGCGGCCGACGCACTTGTCCCTGACAGCGCGCCGCATCCCGACACCGACTACAAGCGCAACCTTCTGCGCCGCACCTTTATTGCAACAATGCGCCAGCTGACCGGGCCTGGCGACACCGCAGGTACCGACATCGCGAGGACGCAGGGATGACTGACCGTTTCACCATGGATGAACCCCAGCCGCGCTTGCTAGATGAAACCGGACAGGGCGTGATAGGCACCCCGATGGACCGTCCCGATGGGCCGCAAAAAGTATCGGGCACGGCGGGGTACACGGCGGACCATCCCGCGCCTGAAGGCATGGCGCACGGCTACCTGGTGCGGGCCACGATCGCTCGGGGCAAGGTTCTGAAAATCGACCGGGAGGGGGCCATGGGGCTTGAAGGTGTCCTTGACGTCATCACGGACCCGCGCATGACCCGCAACCCGGCGCAGGGTATGGCCGGGGAAGCGCCCGTGCAGCCGGCGGATGCGGTGCATTACCATGGCCAGCCGATTGCACTTGTGGTTGCCTCGACCTTCGAGGCAGCGCGCGACGCGGCACAGCGCCTGAGCGTGGAATACGAGACCGAGGACGCCGCCGTCTCCCCCGGCAACACTCGGGACACCGAAGTCGATGATCCCGAAACGGCTGGCGATTTCGATGCCGCCTGGGATTCCTCCGAGGTGACGGTGGACCTCAACTATACCACCCCGTCGCACGCCGCGGCGGCGATGGAGCCCCATGCCGCCGTCGCGCAGTGGAACGGCGATGCGGTCGAGTTGCGCGGCTCGCTTCAGATGGTGCGCTTCAACAAGAAGGAATTGGCCGACTCCCTTGGCATAGACGCATCCCAGGTCCGGATCCTGTCGCCCTTTGTCGGCGGCGGCTTTGGATCGAAACTTGGCATCGGGCCGGAAGCGGTTGCCGCCGCGATCGCTTCGCAAAAGCTGGGGCGTCCGGTACGGGTGGTGATGACGCGTCAGAACGTGTTCGACATGATCCTGCGGCGCTCGGAGACAGCGCAACACGTTCGCTTGGGCGCGACCCGGGACGGGCGGATCACGGCGATTTCGCACGATGACCGCGTGTCCAACCTTGACGAGGAAGGCTTTGCCGAACCGGTCAGCCAGGCCTCTCAGTTCCTCTATGGGGCCGATGGGCTGAGCTTCACCCAGACTGTCGCGCGCATTGCCGCCACGCCCGCGGGCTCTGTCCGCGCGCCGGGCGAGGCGGTCGGCATGGTGGCCTTTGAGGCTGCCATCGACGAGCTGGCCGACAAGCTGGGGATGGATCCGCTTGATTTGCGCCTGAAGAACCTGCCTGAAAAGCACCCGATGGACGGCCGGCCCTACAGCGCCCGGCGCCTTGCGGACTGCCTGACGGAGGGCGCAGAGCTATTCGGGTGGGACGCGCGATGGGAGGCCGGGTCGCGTCGCGAGGGCGACTGGCTGATTGGTATGGGCATGTCCTCGGCAGCGCGCAGCAACGTGCTGGTGAAATCCGCCGCGCGCGTTCGGCTGACAGGGGATCGCGCCATTGTCGAGACCGACATGACCGATATCGGCACCGGCTCCTACGCCATCCTGAACCAGATCGCGGCAGAGATGCTTGGCCTCTCGCCCGACCGTGTCGAGGTCCGGCTGGGCGATTCCGACCTGCCGGGGGCCTCTGGCTCCGGCGGCTCATTCGGGGCAAGTTCGGCGGGATCCGCGACATTCCTGGCAGCCAAAAAGATCCGGGCGGAGATCGCGCGGAAAATTGGCTGTTCCGAGGAGGCTCTGACGCTTCAGAAGGGCCGGGCGCGCGGCGACAATCGCGAAGCCGATCTGTCAGGCCTTGTGACGGAAGAGATCGTGGCTGAGGCCGAGATAGAGGGCGGCAAAACCGCAGAGAGCCACTTCTCTTCCGGGTTTGGGGCCCATTTCGCCGAGGTCGCCGTGAATGAATGGACCGGAGAGGTCCGCGTCCGCCGGATGCTGGGTGTGATGTCGATGGGGCGCATCCTGAATGAAAAGACGGCCCGCAGCCAGGCACTTGGCGGCATGATCTGGGGAATTGGAACCGCGCTGACCGAAGACATGCAGAGCGACAGCCGCGACGGGCATGTGGTGACGCGCGACCTCGCCAATTACCACGTTCCGTCCCATGCCGATGTGCCCGGCGACATGCAGGTGGTCTTCCTGGAAGAACGCGATGACTGGGCCAATCCGATCCAGACCAAGGGGATTGGTGAGCTTGGCATCTCCGGCGCCGGGGCTGCGGTTATCAACGCGATTTCACACGCGAGCGGACACCGTATCTACGACATCCCGGCACTGCCGGATCGCGTCATCTCGTCGTTCGGCGTGAAGTGACTCGCAGAGAGGCCGCAAACTTCTTGCGGCCTCTCTGCGACGGATAGTGCGGCTTATCTATCTGCCTGTCCTCAAGTGGGCAGGGCGCCTGCCAGACAGGCAGGCTCAGTGGCCGAAGATCTGGCTCAGGAAAAGCTTGGTGCGCTCGTTCTGCGGGTTTTTGAAGAAGGGTTCCGGGGCGTTCTCTTCGATGATCTGGCCGTGGTCCATGAAAATGACGCGGTCCGCCACTTGCCGTGCGAAGCCCATCTCGTGGGTGACACAGAGCATGGTCATACCGTCCTGGGCGAGGCCGACCATGGTATCCAGCACTTCCTTGATCATCTCCGGGTCGAGCGCCGAGGTTGGTTCGTCAAAAAGCATGATCCGGGGTTTCATGCAGAGAGAGCGCGCGATCGCCACCCGTTGCTGCTGGCCGCCGGAGAGCTGCCCGGGGTACTTGTTGGCCTGATCGGCGATCCGCACACGCTCCAGATAGTGCATCGCCGTGTCGGTTGCTTCCTTGCGTGAGGCTTTTCGCACGGACATGGGGGCGAGGATGCAGTTCTCAAGGATCGTCATGTGCGGGAAAAGGTTGAACTGCTGGAAGCACATGCCGACTTCCGAGCGGATGCGGCTGATGTTCTTCGTGTCTGAGGTCAGCTCTACCCCCTCGACGGTGATGTCGCCCGCTTCATGCGTCTCGAGGCGGTTAATGCAGCGGATCAGCGTGGATTTACCTGAGCCGGAAGGTCCGGCGATGACGATCCGCTCGCCCTCCGCAACCGTTAGGTTGATGTCCTTCAGCACATGAAAATTGCCGTACCACTTGTTGAGGCCGGAGATGCGGATCGCGGGGGAGGGGTCCTTGGTCATCAGTCAGTCCTGTCGGGAGAATCGGGAAGTTGGGGTCATGTGGCGCTCGGTCACGAGTCGGGATGCAGGCGCCGGTAGCTCTCTTCGCCTGCAAGGACGAAGCGCAAGAACAGCAGTTCGACCTGGGCCCCGTTGCGCCCGTTGAAGGCCGAAACCATCTGGCGGTGGAAATCGACGAGCGTCTGGTGCGAGGCGGCGTCATGCAGCGTCGCGAGGCGGACGCATTGGATTTGAGCGATATAGCGCAGGATGGTCTCGCGCAGGGCCGTGTTAGGCACCCCCATGATCCAGATCCGGCGGATGTCCTCCGAGGCGGCGTAAAGCGCTTCCACGTCGCCCGATTCCAGCGTCTGTTCCGAGCGAGCAACAGCGGCGGCAAGTGCATCGAGGTCCGCCTCTGTCAGCTCGGCGGTGGCGAGCGCCGCAGCGCGCGGCTCTAGCAGCCGGCGAAGCTCGAAGATCTCGAGGATTTGCGGATGGCTCAGGTTTGGCAGCGCGAAGCCGCGGGTGGTGCTTTCAAGGTATCCCTCGTGGGTCAGCCGCATGAGCGCGTCCCGCACGGGCATCCGAGAAACCGCGAACTCCTCCGCGATTGCCAGGTCGATCAGCCGATCTTCATGAGAGATCTCGCCGCGCTGAAGCCGCCCGAGGTAGGTCTCGTAGATCGCGTCCTTAATGTGACGCTTTGGGCGCTCGGTCATCCTGCGTTCCATGCCAATCTGTATACTGATGTTGGCGTCATACTGGCCGTTTCCGCGTCATAGCGCAATAAATAAGCTTTAGACTTAAAGAAAATGTTTGAATCAGTATGCGGAAGGTGCAATCGATAGTCACACAGAACGACACGAATGTGCTTCACGCCACAACAGGAAGACACCATGACCACCAGAAGACTGACCCTTGCCGGCCTTGCCCTCACCGCCTTTGCTGCCCTTTCCGCCGCGCCCGTGCTGGCGGCGGACGCGCTGAGGATCGGCTCCTATCCCGCCAACCCGCCTTGGGAGTTCAAGAACGAGTCCGGCGACTTCGAAGGCTTCGAGGTCGACATCGTCGACGAGATCGCTGAGCGGCTCGACACCACCATCGAGATCACCGGCCTCGACTTCCGCGCGCTCTTCGTGGCCACGGCATCTGGCCGGGTCGACGCGGTCATCTCCTCCCTGAGCATCACCGAGGAGCGGCTGGAGGCACAGTCCTTTACCCAGCCCTATTTCTCTGGCGCGCTTGGTGTTGCGGCGAAGGCCGGCACCGATATCGCCAGCCAGGAGGATCTGCGCGGCAAGCGTGTCGGATCGATCGCGACGTCCTTCCCGGAAACCTGGATCAAGGAACGCGAAGACGAGCTGGGCTACAAGTCCTACGGCAGCTACGATTCCACCGCCAACCTGCTCACCGATCTGCGCAGTGGCCGGATCGATGTGGCCGTGAACGACATCGTCGGCCTGCGCTATGCCTTCACCCAGGCCCAAATGTCCGATCTTGAGGTCGCCTTCGACATCCCGACAGGTGACAAGTTCGCAATCATGATGCCGAAGAATTCCGATCATCTGCAGGCGTTCAACGATGCCATCTCTGAGATGAAGGAAGACGGCACCATGGCAACTATCTACGAAAAGTGGTTCGGTGAAGCCCCCGCAGAGGACAGTGTGACGGTGACCCCGCTGCCGATCCCGACTTCGGCTGAGTGATACACTTCCCCGGAAGGGCGCGCCGCGCCCTTCCGTCCGCCCAGCGGGACGATGAGTGCAGGCCGCACCGACCATGATCTACCGGAGCTAAATATGGAAATTCTCGATATTTTCTTTAATATCGATGTCATGAAGCGGGCCTTCCCGTTGCTCATGGAGGGGCTCGTCTACACGATCCTCCTGGGTGCGGCCTCGATCATTTGCGGGGGCATCCTGGGAGTTGTCGTCTGTCTGGTGCGGCTTTATTCGCCCAAGGCCCTGCGTTTGCTTGCGACTTTCTACATCGACGTCTTTCGCGCCATTCCGGCGCTGGTCGTGCTGATCCTTGTCTACTATGCGCTGCCCTTCGCCGGGATCGTGCTGTCTTCCTTCATGGCGGCGACGATCGCCCTGTCGCTGATCCTCGCGGCCTATACCGCAGAGGTGGTGCGTGCCGGGATCGAAGCCGTGCCGAAAGGCCAGTTCGAGGCCTCCGATGCCCTTGGCCTGTCTTTCGCGACCACGATGCGCAAGGTGATCCTGCCCCAGGCGTTCCGCATGATGATCCCGCCGCTGGCCTCCTACTGCGTGGCGATCATGAAGGACACCTCGCTGGCCTCGGTCGTGGCCATGGGGGATCTCCTCAAACAGGCCACCGACGCGCAGGCCCTCTTCGCCAATCCGACGCCCCTGCTGCTGGCCGCCGCGCTTTACATCGCGCTGCTCTGGCCGATGGTGCGTTTCACCGGCTGGCTGGAACAACGTTTCAAGCGTGGGTACCGCTGAGCGGCGCTCCGATCTGCCTGGACCCTTCCGGCGCCGGGCCCCAAATCTGAACTACAGGAGTGCATGATGGCCGAAGCCGCGGGCACCGGAGATGCATATCTTCTCTATCATTCCATCGGTCAGTACGATGGTAAACAGCAGGACATGACGGCCGGGCTCACCGAGTTCTCCGAGGTTTGGGCGGCCCCGAATGGCGAGCAATGGGGCGAGGTCCTCGGCAAGCGGCAGCGCTTCATCGACCTTTGGGCTGATCTCATCAACGCGCCAAGGGGCACCGTCGCCACCACAGAAAACGTCACCTCCGGGCTTATGTCCGTCATCGGCGCTCTGCCCGAGGGAACGTTGCGCGGCAAAAAGGTGCTGGTGGCCGAGGATGGCTTCCCGTCGCTGCACTTCCTTCTGACGGGTCTTGCCAAGCGCTTCGGGTTCGAGCTGGTCACCGTAGCGATGCGCCAGGGCAGCCCCTGGGTCGAGGAAGAGGACATGATCGCGGAGTGGGACGAGAACGTCGCGCTCGCGCTGCTGACATGGATCAGCTCGACCAGTTCCCACAGGCTCGATATTCCCCGGCTGGTCGCTCATGGCCGCGAGATGGGCACGATGATCGGGGTCGACCTGACCCAGGGTGCCGGCCTGCTGCCCTACGACGTGTCCACCCCGGCGGTCGACTTCGCACTGTCGACGAGCCTTAAGTGGATGTGCGGCACGCCTGGCGCCGGGATCATCTACGTGGATGCGAAGGTGCTGGCGACCTGCGAGCCTGAGCTGCGCGGTTGGTTCTCGCAGGAGAATCCTTTTTCCTGGGCGCTGGATTCCTTTGCCTTTGCCGAGGATGCGCGGCGCTTCAACAGCGGCACACCCAGCACCATCTCGGCGATCGCCAGCTTGCCGGCGATGGAATGGCGCATGAAGCAGGATGGGCCTGCGCTCGTTGCCCATAACCGGTCGCTGACGGATAAGCTGTTGGCCGGGCTAGATGACATGGGGCTTGCTCTAGTCAGCCCACGGGACGCGGAAAAGCGCGGTGGTAGCCTCATGGTCGCTCTGCCCGACGAGGTCGATGCGACGCAACTGGTGGCGGAACTGAGCGCACGCGACATCCACATGGACAATCGCAGCCAGATCCTGCGCATGTCCCCCGGTTTCATCACCACCGATGCGGGCGTTGAGAGAACGCTGCACGCCCTCGCGGACCTGATTGGATGAGAGGCGTAGTTCGCACTCTGGGCAATGAGACTGGATCCAAGGGCCTATCTTGTCCTTGGATCCATCGGTTCCGCTACTTGGCCCCCAGATGCGCCTCGAAGGCGCGGATAAGGCGGTCGTAAAACTCGGGTTGGCTGGTCATACGGCCAAAGGAGTGCCTAATGCCTTCGATGCGCAAAAAGGTTACTTCGACTCCCGCCGCATCCAGCGCATCGTGGAGATTCAGGGTGCGGTCAACGGGCGCCACTGGATCCTAAGTGCCCTGCACCAGGAGCACGGCCGAATTTCCGACCCGACCGATGGCATCTAGGACGAAGTTGAATTGATCCGCATTGGCCCGAAGCAAGCCCACACCGGCGTTAACGTCTCTTTGAGTTTTGGGAAAAGTTGCTTCGCCGATGATGCGTATTTTGCCCGAGTTGCCTAGTAGGCACTTCTACATGGAGCTTGGAGGGGTGGGCGCCGCAGGCCTTCAAATTCTTGCTTGGCTCTAGGAGTACCTTGAGGAGAACCATGCCTTTAGATTTCGATAGCTCCGGCGTTAGCTAGCGTATCCCAAATCTCATAGCCAAGGGGTCTGACGCTGCTGGTCGTCTTGGAGTGACCCAATGCCATATGGAATGCTGTAAATTTGGGCCACCTTTGTTCGGCGTATCGAGTGCGCGTCATAGGCGCTAGTCTTCAGCTGTGGATGTCGCCCGCACACGGACAATCCGCGGAGAATGGCGGGTCAAGATGTGAAGCCGTTCCTGAGAACTCCCACACCATAGCCATTGGCATCTGGCGAGATGTGGCGCTCGCGTCCTTTTCCGGCCGACGCTCCGGATCTTATTGCAGGCAGTGCGCATGTCGCGCGTAAACTCGGTTCTCCCCCGATTGATCCTCCGGTCCATCACGCTTGCCCATATCCACAACCCGACGTTGATCGGACCTCAAGCCAAGGCATGCATCGTTGCTTCCAAGATCGGCCTCGCCCCTTTGATGGGGTGGCCGGCGTCTGACCGGGTGAGCTTCAATGGCGTCGTGCCATTCTGAGTCTGAGCACCAATCCAAAGAGGGCCTGGATGTGGGGAGTGATTGAGTGTTTTCTGTTTGGTCGGGGCCTGAGCGTCGGGCACGCGCTCGCATTAAGGGTGCCCGGGGCCTTCAGCGGCAAGCTCTCTGACATGGCTACCCGAGATAGACCTTGCTTGCAGGATATCGAACCCTGGGCTTGGAGCGGGTTGCCAGGAAGAAGCCAAGTGTCAGCGGCCCAACCCTGCCCAGGAACATGACGGCGATGATCACCGCGCGCCCGAAGCCGTCCAGCTCCCCGGTGGTGCCGCGCGACAAACCGACCGTACCGAAAGCCGAGCTCACCTCGAAGGCAAGATCAAGGAAGTCTCCGTCGTGGGACAGCGTCACCAGGAAGATCGCGAAGAGAACGGTCATCAAGCTTACCATGGTCAGCGCCAGGACCTTCATGACCTCTTCGGCCCCGATGCTGCGCCCGAAGACATGCAGCTGCTGACTGCGCCTGAAGAAGGCGAGGGTGGCAAGCAACAGCACGATAAAGGTGGTGACCTTGATGCCGCCAGCGGTGGATGTGCTGCCGCCGCCGATCACCATCAGGGACATGAACATCATGGAGGTGCTGTCGTGGATGCCGCCGATGTCGACGGTGTTGAAGCCCGCGGTCCGGGTCGTCACGCCCTGAAACCAGCTGGCCCATAGCCTGTCGCCAATCCCGTCAAGCCCGCCGAGCGTTGCGGGGTTTGTCCATTCCAGCGCGGCAAAGGTCACCACGGACCAGACGACCAGCGCCAGCGTGCCGACCACCATGAGCTTGGTGTGCAGTGAAAACGCCCGCCAGCGGCGCTTGCCGTAAGCCTCGGTCACAACGATGAACCCCAGTCCTCCGAAGATGAACAGCGCCGGGATGGTCAGGTTGACCACGGGGTTGGCCACGTAGCGAGAAAGGCTGTCGGGGAAGAGCGCGAAGCCTGCGTTGTTGAAGGCCGAAACGGTATGGAACAGCGCCTGCCACAGCCCCTTGGACCAGCCGAATTCCGGCACGAAGACCACGGACAGCAACAGCACTCCCAGCAGTTCACAGGCAAGCACGGTCTTGAGGATCCCCTGGACCAGAACCAGCAGGTCGCTGATCGAGGTCTGGTTCAGATCCTCGCGCAGGAAGATGCGCTGAGAGATCGACACCGGCAGGCCCAGCATCGACAGCAGCAGCACGGCGAAGGTCATCAGCCCAAGCCCGCCCAGCTGGATAAGCACCATGATGACGCCTTGCCCGAACAGGGTGAACTGGCTGCCGGTGTCATAAATCACGAGGCCCGTCACTGTCACCGCAGAGGCGGCGGTGAAGATCGCATCGGACCAGCTGATCGGAGTCGCGGTCGCCGCGGGCAGCATCAGCAACGCGCCCCCAAGGGCGATCAGGATCGCATAGAGCGCGGCAAGGATGGCTGGCGGCGGCACCTGCATGCGCCATACCCCCCTGGAGCGCGCATGCCTGGACCCGCCGGGCCTGGACCATACGGGGCGCATGGGGTCAAAGACCGTCTGCGAAGCGGCGCAGGTTCTCTCTTCGCCCGAGAAGCAGCAGCTTGTCGTCGGTCCTGAGTTCGGTTTCACCGGCCTCGCACGGCACGTAATCGCTGCCGCGCATAAGCCCCAGGGCGCGCAGATCGTATTTGTCGGACAGGCCGACCTTGCCGATATGCGACCCGTCAAGGCTTTGGGGCACGCGGAAGTCGACGACGTGGAAGCCATTGCCCAGGCTCACGTAGTCGCGGACCAGCGGGTTGTGCAGCATCTGTGCAATGTGGCGGCCGATCTCCTGCTCGGGCAGGATAACGCGATCCACGCCAAGTTTGGACAGGATCCGGTGGTGGGTGCGGTTGATCGCCTTCGCCCAGACCGTGGACACGCCCAGCATCTTGACGTTCATGGTGCACAGGATGTTGGCATCCAGCTCTTCGCCGATCGCGACAAGCGCCACGTCGTAACTGCCCACACCGACCTCGCGCAAGGCTTGCTCATCGCGTCCGTCGGCGATCACCGCCTCGGCCAGCGTATCAGCCACGCGCGAGACATTGCTGTCCTGCAGGTCAATTCCAAGCACATGGTTCCCGAACCGCGCCAGCTCGGACGCGACGGTGGTGCCGAACGTGCCAAGGCCGATCACGGCGAAACTGCGAGCCTTCGTTTTGGGCATCCTGGCCTCCTTGAAGCCAGAAGGAGGTAGCTCTCGGCATCAAAGCTGTCAATTGGCAGACCAACGGCGCGCTCTTTCCTAGCGTCATCATCAGCAAAACGGCGCCGCTTGAGAACTTGACGGGAAGTCACTCGCATGGCCTTTTTCGGCCACAAGCTGCGCGTCGACTTGAGGCACTTAGGCTCAGGGCCCTTTCTTCTCTGCCGCCCGGCACGATTTATCGATCAAAAATAAAAGGTTATCTGATTGATATTCTTTGGCTGGTCAATGCGTAGATGGCACGCCTTTCTGCATGCTCCCAAAGCCCCAAGGTAATCCTCTCTACCGGCGTTCTCGCAGCGCTAGTCATTTTCTGGCCGTTAAGCCCAATGAGACATGAGCGTAGATCGCCTCACCTATGGGGCGTTCCAAAGTGGTGATACTGTCAAACACCTCGACTACTTGCCCGTCGGGCTCATGCGCTTCGCGCGGGTAATCCGTGATCTCGACCTCTGTCCAATCATGAAGGGCAAGGGCATTGGCGACGTCCCGCGCCTTGGGAAGCTGGATCTCCGGATCGCTCCATGCCCATGGGGCCAAGCTTCCGTGCCCCGCGATCAGAAGCAGGCCGCCCCTCCACAAGACGTTCCAACGCGGCAGAGGGCCTGCCATTGCTGGGTTGAGTCACCCCTGACCAATGCCGATCCCAAAAGCTCTCGGCGGTATCTGTCTCGAGTATAGTCGGTTTCATGTGTTTTCCCTTCCCATTTTGCGCAGGCTGTCGAGGCCAAGGAGAGCGAAGAGGATCGTTGGATAGAGACAGGCGGCGATCATGGCAGCCAAAGGGCCGCCCTTCGCCGAAAGCCCGAAGTAGATGCTTGATACGACCGCGATCCCCACGGCCACGCCAATCTGCTGAAAGGCCTGCAAGGCACCTGAGGCTGCTCCGGATTCCGCGGCGACGGCCGTCGTCATCACCGACTGGAACAAAGCCACGATGACCGTCCCCATCCCGAGCCCGCAGGTCAGCAGGGGCGCCGTCAGGTGCCATGGCGTGATACCTGCCCCGATCTGCCACAGCGCCAGCGCCGTCAGCGCCATCCCCGTCACAAGAAGCGCAGCTCCGACCCAGATCCGCCGAAGTAGCGGCCAGTCATTCAGGCGATATGCGTTCATTGAGGCGACCATGACCCCCACCGGGAACGTGGCCGTCGCAAGACCGCTCTGCAGCGGTGTCAGGCCGAGGGACGATTGCAGGTAGACTGTCAGCACAAGGAAGAAGCCCGGAATACCGGAAAACACGAACACGACGCGGGTTAATCCCTGCAGAAAAGAAGCATTTCTCAAGAGAACGGTGGGGATCAGAACCGCGAGACCGCGCTGGTCCCGCCGAAAAATGTGGCCGACCGTCAGTCCCGCCAGTGGCACGGCTGAGACCAGAAGTGCGATCATCGGCCAGGACCAGCCCATGGCGCGCCCTTCCACCAAGGGCAGTACAAGGCAGACCGTCGTCAGGGCAAAGAGGGCAGTGCCGATCCAATCCACCCTTTGTGACCCCACTCTGCCAGCGGGAACCGTGAGCACCGCGCCGACGATTGCCACGATCCCCAAGGGAACGTTCACGATGAAGATGACGCGCCAGTCCAGTCCCCAGGGATCAAGCGCGATCAGCCCGCCCCCTAGAACCGGGCCTGCCACTGAGGCGAGGCTCGACACGGAAGCGAAGATACCGAAGGCACGGGTTTTCTCTTCCGGTGGAAAGGTCACGTTCAGGATCGCCAGGACCTGCGGCACCATCATCGCCGCCGAAAGCCCCTGTGCCAGGCGGGCACCGATCAGCATCTCAATATTCACGGCCCCTGCGCAGGCCGCAGAGGCCAGGGTAAAGCCGATCATCCCCCAGACGAAAAGGTGCTTGCGCCCCCAACTGTCTCCGAACCGGCCCATGGGCAGCAGTCCCGCCGCCAGCGCCAGCACGTAAATCGCCGCCACCCATTGCAGCTGGGTCGGCGTGGCCCTGAGGTCGGACTGGATGCGGGGCAGGGCCACGGTGACGATGGTCACGTCGAGCAGATTGATGAAGCTGCCAAGGCAGAGGAAGCCCATGGCAAGCCATCGAGTACCTGATGAGGTCACGGTCATTTCGAACTCTGGTGTTTGGGGTGATTCTTTCGTAACATCGTATGACACGTTAATGGGTGAGAGGTCAACTCTCGCATCATCAAAAGTATCATGAGGAGCGTCATGAGAGCCGACAGTCGTCTTCCCCGCGTCCTGCACGCGCTGCTGCACATGGCCAAAATGGATCGCCCGGCAACGTCAGAGGAGATTGCCGTAATGTTGGGGACCAATGCCACCGTTGTGCGCCGAACACTTGCCGGGCTTCGGGATGCCGAGTTGCTCACTTCGACCAAGGGGCATGGCGGGGGATGGAGCCTGTCACGGCCGTTGACCGAAATGTCCCTGTTGGACCTTTACAGTGCACTCGGCTCGCCGGAGCTTTTCGCGATCGCTCCGGATGACGATCAGCCGTCTTGCCTGCTGGCTCAGGCGGCGAACACCGCCACGAATGACGCGCTTCACGCCGCGAGACAGGTGTTCGAAGATCGCCTCGCGGCTCTCACCGTCGCAGAAATCGTCAGGGCATAAGGCGGCGCGAGCAAGTGTTCGGACGCGAGGCACTCAGACGCGTGTACGCTCACAGATACTACGCTTCGCGCTGGCTCCCCCGAGTGGGAAAGCCAGCACGTTGAAAGGGGCGAAAGGATCGGCAGCCAATACTCGGAGGCTCGGCTGCCGACCTCAGGAGAGTGGAAGCAAGCTCCGGCTAAGTGTTCTCGGCAGCCTGGATGATCCCCGCACGCAAGATCGCAACCATCTCGTCGATCTGCTCTTTCGTGATGGTCAGCGGGGGTGACATGACACAGGAGTTGTAGATGGGCCGCACGAGCAACCCAAGTTCCTGGCAAGCAACATCGACCTTCGCGGTAAAGGCGCAGTCGCGGTCTTCATCGGGGGTATCGGCATCCAGCTCGCACTCGACTCCGGCCATGAGGCCAAGGACGCGCACATCGGTGACCACCGGCAGATCGCTCAGGGAGTTCATGGCCTTGGCGAAATAGGGGGCAATCTCGCGCACGTGCTCAAGCAGGCCGTCCCGCTCGAAGATATCAATGTTCGCCATCGCGCAGGCAGCGGAGGCCGGGTGGCCGGAGTAGGTGAAGCCTGAAGTGAATGCGCGGTATTCATTGGTGGTTGCGTTAATGTCAGCAATCAGGCGGTCCGAGATCAGGAGTGCGCCCATGGGCAGGTAGCCCGAGGTCATTCCCTTTGCTGTCGTGATCATGTCCGGGACAACGCCGAAGACGTCTTCGGATGCAAAATAATGCCCCAGCCGTCCAAAAGACGTCACGACTTCGTCCGAGATGAACAGGATGTCGTGCTTCTTGCAGACCTCGTAGCAGCGTTTGAAGTAACCGTCCGGAGCAACCACGACACCGCCTGATCCCATGACAGGCTCTGCGATGAACGCACCGATCTTGTCTGCGCCGACCTCCTCGATCTTCGCTTCCAGCTCTGCGATCAGCGTGTCGCAGAAGTCTTCGACGGACATGCCTTTCGGGCGGTCCTTCGGTTTGGGGCTTGAGATGAAGTTGGTCAGGCCCTTGGCCATATCCATGTGGGCTTTTTCGCTTTTCTTCCCCGACACGCTGCTGCTGAGGTAGGTGCTGCCGTGATAGCCGTTCACGCGGGCGATGATCTGCTTCTTCTCCGGCCGGCCAAGGCAGTTGTTGTAGAAGAACACGAAACGCAGCGCGGAATCGACGGCCGTAGAGCCCCCCGTGGTGAAGAAGATGTTGTTCAGATCTCCCGGAGAGATGCTGGCAATACGCTCCGCCAGTTTTGTGGTCATCGGAGCGGACATCGTCCAGGGCGAGAAATAAGGCAGCTCTTCCAATTGCTTTGAGACGGCCTCGATGATCTCGCGACGACCGTGGCCCACGTTGACACACCACATGCCGCCCGGACCATCGATCAGATCGTTGCCTTCGGAATCCCGAACATAGATGCCGGAGCTGTTTTCGAGAACGGTCGCGTCATCCTGGCCGAACGAGGTCACATCCTGCCACGGCCGAACAAGCTGACCATTCTGTACAGGTGCGTTCTTCAGGTCGTCTGCTGATGCTGTCATGCTGTGTCCTTGTGAGGTGCGAGGGCCGTATGGCTACCCCGGACTGTATCGCTGGCGCCTATTTTGTAGTCAATTAAAAAATTATATCTGACTATAATATTATATTGAAATGCACTTACGCCTGCAGCTACAAGTCTGCCATGGGTTTACGAGAACAACAGAAAGCTGAGCGCACACAGCTCATCCTTGATGCGGCAACGGAACTGTTTGGGCGCGAAGGGTTCGAAGCCGTGAAGGCTGAACACATTGCCGCGGCGGCTAAGCTCTCCGTCGGCACGCTCTACAATTACTTCCCGGGCAAGAACGAGATCCTGATGACGCTCATCGCGATCGAGAACGAGCGCCTGGAGGACATGGGGCAGAGGTTCGTGCCGGATTTCAGCGCTCCCGCCGAAGACATCCTCAGCGCGTTTCTTCTGCAGTATTTCGCGCCGGAATCCGTGATGTTGAACAGGGCGCTCTGGCGCAAGGGCTTCGCGATTTCTTTCGCCGATGTCACCTCGAAGGAGGCGCGGCGCTTGCGGCGCTCCGACCGCGTGCTGAGCGAACATGTGGTGGAGCTGACAACGGCCCTGCAAGAACGCGGGTTGCTGCGCGCAGACCTTGATTGCGTGATTTTCGGCAACACGCTGTTCAACAACGCGAACATGATGTTCCTCGACTTCACCCGTTCGGAAAATCGGACCTACCAGGATGTCACCGAAGGGATCGAGGCCATGACGCGGACCCTTGTGGCGCTTGCCCTTCCGGCAGGCGGGGCAGGGCGATGAGCCGTCGAATGCCGTTTGACGCCGATACGCGGCGTGGGCTGTCGCAGATCAGTCTTCCCTTCGCCTTCTCGATCCTGCTCCTGGCCGCGCCCCTTGCGCTCTTGCTTGCGATGAGCTTCTGGACGCAGGATTTCCTGACTTTGGACCGCACGCCGACAATCGCCAACTTTGTCGAGGTCTGGAATAGCCCGATCTACCGGACCTTGATGCTTCGGTCGCTGAAGATCTCTCTGATCGTGACCTTTCTGACGGTCAGCCTTGCCTATCCAGCGGCCTACTACATGTCCTTTGTCGCGCCGGACAACCGCAAGGCATTGCTGGTCTTTCTGATCACTATCCCCTTCTGGACATCCTACCTGATGCGCATCTTCCTGTGGAAGGTCATCCTTGGCTACAACGGCGTGCTCAACGAGTCCCTGATGGGGATCGGATTGATCAGGGAACCGCTGGACTTCATCCTCTACAACCAGTTTGCCGTTGCCCTGACGCTCAGCCATGCATGGCTTCCCTTTGCCGTCTTGCCGATCTTCGTGGTGATGGAGAAGGTGAACCGTTCCTACCTTGAAGCCGCGCAGGACCTTGGCGACACGCCGTTTCAGCGTTTCCGCCGGATCACGTTGCCGCTCTCGATGCCCGGAGTCGTCGCGGCGACGCTCATCGTCTTCATCCCGACGATCGGTGACTACGTCACGCCCAAACTGGTCGGCGGGTCGAGCGGGCTGATGATTGCCAACATGATCGAGGTTCAGTTCAAGAATGCCAACAACGCGCCGCTTGGCGCCACGCTTGCCTTGATGGCGCTTCTGCTGGTCTCAAGCGTGGCAGGCCTCTTTGTCTGGATCAATCGCCGCTATCTGAAAGAAGAGGGCGCAGCATGAGCAAACGCATACTGACGATCTTTATGATCGTGTTCGTCCTGTTCCTCTATGCGCCCACGCTGCTTCTGCCAATCTTCGCCTTCAACGACAGCAGCATCATTGCCTTCCCGCTGTCGGGGTTCACCCTCGACTGGTTCAAGTCACTGGCCGCAGCCGTCGAGCTGCGCAAGGCGGCCGTGACCAGCCTGACGATTGCCGTGACCAGCGCGGTCATCGCCACGATCCTTGCGCTCTTGGCGACATCCGCAACGGTCAGGTACCGGTTCCCCGGAAAGGGCGCGATGATTGGGACGATCATGCTGCCGATGTTCCTGCCCGAGATCATCATTGGCGTGTCCTTGTTGACCGTCGTGCTTCTCGCGGGGCTGGAGCTGTCGATCTACACGATCATCATGGGGCACGTGCTGATCTGCACTCCCTTCTGCATCGCCATCCTTCGGTCTTCTTTCCAGCAACTCGATCCCAGTCTGGAGGAAGCCTCGCTCGACCTCGGTGAATCCCGCCTCACGACATTCCGCCGGGTGACACTGCCGCTGATCATGCCCGGTGTGATCTCCAGCCTTCTGATCGCCTTCACGATATCGCTGGACGAATTCGTGATCGCCTTCTTCCTGTCAGGAACAAAGCCGACGCTGCCTGTCTACATCTGGTCGCAGTTGCGCTTCCCGCAGCGGATCCCCAGCGTCATGGCCCTCGGCACGCTCTTGTTGCTGCTGTCGATCATCCTCCTGACACTTTCGGAACTCCTGAGACGGCGCAGCGCGCGGCGGCTCGGCAAAGACATGGCCGGCGGAGCCTGGTGACAATGATCAAACTTACGAATATCCAGAAGTACTACGGCAGCTATCACGCGCTCCGCGATGTGAGCTGCCATATCAGGGAAGGGGAGTTCTTTTCCCTTCTCGGCCCATCGGGCAGCGGGAAGACCACGTTGTTGCGCACGATTGCGGGCTTTGAGGGGATCGACTCCGGCGACCTGATGATCGGAGGGCAGCCCATGAAGGGTGTGCCCGCCAACAAGCGCCCCACCAACATGGTTTTCCAGAGCTATGCAATCTTCCCGCACATGAGCGTGGCGCAAAACGTCGCCTACGGCCTGCGTGCCCAACGTCTGAGCAAGGCTGAAACCGCCAGCATGGTGTCCGAAGCCCTGGCGAAGGTCGGCTTGGCTGGCTACGGCGCCCGGGCGGCGCATGCGCTGTCGGGCGGGCAACGCCAACGGGTGGCCCTGGCGCGGGCGCTGATCCTCAAGCCGAAGGTCCTCCTGCTTGACGAGCCCATGTCTGCGCTGGACCGCAAGTTGCGCGAGGAAATGCAATCAGAGCTCAGGCACCTGCAGCGCAACCTTGGCATCACCTTCGTCCTGGTCACCCACGATCAGGAAGAGGCGCTGACCATGTCGGACCGCGTCGCCGTGATGTTCGAAGGCCAGATCGCTCAATTGGACACCCCGCAGGCGCTGTACAAGCAACCGGCGTCAAAACGTGTGGCGGAGTTCTTCGGCGCGATGAACATCCTCAGGGCCGACATCGTCGATGTGAAAGACGGCGTCGCAACTACGCGGATCGAAGGGCTGGGGACGGCAGACCTTCCGATGCCGCGGCAGGCCGATGCGGGCACAGCGCCGCCTTATTGCGCCGGGGTGCGCCCTGAGCTGATGACCATTCTGGATGATGGTGCGCAGTCCTATGAAAGGGAAACGGCGGCCACGGTCACGGATGTCGAGTACCGGGGCGAACTGACCTACTACGACGTGAAATTCCAAGGGTCCGACACCCCGGTCGTCGTGTCCATGCGCAACACCAGCAACCGCACACTCAAAACAGTCGGGCAACAAGTCCGCATCGGCTGGGAGAGCGCCTCGGCTGTTCTTCTGGTTGACCGATCCTGACACAACAGTGGAGAAGAACATGAAGTCACGCTTTGTAAAACTCACAACTGCGGTTTCTCTCGCCGCTCTGCCAACCCTCGCAAGCGCGCAGGATTTGGTCGTGCTGGACTGGTCCGGCTACGAAGATCCCGGCTTCATTGGTGAATATATTGAGAAGCACGGCAGCCCGCCCAACTACTCTTTCTTCGGCGAAGAGGAGGAAGCGTTCCAGAAACTGCGCGCGGGCTTCAAGGTCGACGTCGCGCACCCTTGCTCGCAGTCCGTCCTGAAATGGCAGATGGCCGGCCTTATTGAACCGCTGGACCCCTCGCGCATCGACCGCTGGGAAGACGTCAACGAAATCAAAGAGTCCTTCAAGATCGATGGCGAGTATTACATGCTGCCGACCGACTGGGGCACGACCTCTCTGATCTACCGTACTGATCTGGTTGATGCGTCCAAGATGGACAGCCTGCAGGTGTTCACGGACCCTGCTTATGCTGGACGCGTGTCCTTGCCCAACAACGTCGATGATGTCTACGCACTGGCGTTCCTGGCCACGGGCGTCACCGACTGGACCAATGCGACGCAGGAGCAGTTCGAAGCGGCCTCGGCATGGTTGCGCAAGGTGCACCCGAACGTTGTCACATACTGGGCGGACGGTGCTGAGCTGGCACAGCTCTTGACCACGGGCGAAGCCGCCATCGCATGGGGGTGGAACGAGACTCCCACCACGCTGGCCGGTGAAGGCGTCGCGGTTGCCAGTAATCGGGAGGCCGCCGAAGGATCCTCATCTTGGTTCTGCGGTTACGTGAATGTCGCGGACGGACCAAACTCCGAAGACGCGATGTATGACTTCTTTAATGCCTGGATGGACCCTGCATCGGCCGAGTACATCGTGGAGGCATGGGGCTACGGCAATGGCAATCAGGCCGCGATGAAGGCCTTGGGGGGTGACGTGCTGGACGGCGTCGGCCTTGGGCCGGTCTCTGCGCCGGTGCTGGCGCAATCGCCGCTGGACAACCGGTTGCGAGAGCAGATGATCTCCGAATTCGAGAACATCAAGGTGGGTTTCTGAACCACCTCGAGCTTGAGAACGTGGGGCGCTGTTGCGCGGCCCACGCATTCTTGAACTGCCCCTTTAGAGGCTGGAAATCGCCTCTGGGCTGGCGGGTAAACGTCTCAAAGCATGGCATTGAGCTGTTGTCTGCACCCTGCTCAGCAACAAAAGATCAGGCATTTCGTCGCTATTAAGGCGCGTGCTTCATTGCCTCCTTTAGCTCGTCCCATTGGGTAAATCCCTAAACGACCGCCCTCGTTTCTGGGCCTCGGCGCAGAGGTAAGGGAGAGCCTGCCATTGCCGTGACGCTTGCACTCGGAGGGGAAGAGCCTCGGTTTCGCAGAGCGCCCCTCGAGCATCTTGCCGATTCACTCCGCACTCCTGTCCAGCCGGGTCAGCGGCACAATGCGGATCGGGCAGGGCCTTCCCCTCTCCGTCATCCTTGCCTCGGAATCGGCGAAGAAAGGGGCCACGACATGCGGGGCAAGGCCATCCTTTGAAGCCGCCACGCCCTCCCGGCGCGCATAACTCCTCAACGAAGAAACCTTGCAGCCGTCCAAAGAACCCTGTAGCGCAATTCCGACAAAAAACCTCAACAAGAGATTCCTGATATGTCGAACACGCTGACCCTCGCCGCTGCAATTTCCGCGCTGGCCGTTTCGGCCGCTGCGGCGCAGGCGCAAACGAGCTACCCGCTGACGATCGAGAACTGCGGCCAGACGGTCACATTCGAGCAGGCGCCGCAGAATGCCGTGGCCCTGGGCCAGAACAGCGCAGAGATCATGCTGCTCCTGGGACTTGAGGACCGGATGGCGGCAACCGCCTTCTGGCCCAACTCGGTTCTGCCCGAGGTGGCTGAGGCCAATGACAAAGTCGAACTTCTTACGGTCGAATTCCCGACGCTGGAATCGGTGCTGTCCAAGCAGCCCGACTTCGTGGCAGCGATGCTGACCACGCTGCTTGGCCCGGACAGCAAGGTTGCCAAGCGCGCGGATTTCGAAGAGCTGGGCGTGCCCTCCTACCTGTCGCCAAGCGCCTGTTCGACCACGCTGGACGCAAACGATGCCTATGGCTCCCGCGAGGAGCTGTGGAGCATGGACCTGCTCTATAAGGAAATCCAGGACCTGGCGCAGATCTTCGACGTCACCGAGCGGGGCGATGCGCTGATCGCGGACTTCAAGGCCCGTGAGGCAGCCCTGCGCGAGGAATTCGCAGAAAACGAGGACCTGACGTTCCTCTTCTGGTTCTCCAGCGCTTCGCCGGCAGATGACGCATATCTTGGCGGTGGCAACGGGCCGTCGGGCTACATCGCGGACATCCTTGGCGGCTCCAACGCCATCACGACCGAGGCCGACTGGCCCGCCGTCGGCTGGGAGGGCATCATGGCCGCCGATCCCACCGTCTTCGTCGCCGCCCAGGTCGACCGCAACCGCTGGGACCTGGACACCGCCGATAACAAGATCGCCTTCCTGGAATCCGATCCCACCGTCAGCCAGATGGAGGCCGTGCGCGAAGGCCGGATCGTGGTCATGAGCGGCGCCGCAATGAACCCAAGCATCCGCACGCTTTATGGTGCCGAGCAGGTGGCCGAGCAGCTCAAGGCGCTCGACCTCAAGTGATGGGGCCCGAACGAACAGAGGGCGGGGCCGGACGGCTCGCCCTCTTCCTCTGTCTTTCCGGGCTCGTCCTGGCCTTCGCCGTCGCCGCCGCGACGGCAATTGGCGATTACAACATTGCCCTGCGTACGGTCTTCCTGTCTGTCACCAACGAGCTGGGACTGACCGGGGCCGAGATCGCGCCGATCGAACAAAGCGTGGTCTGGAACCTGCGCCTAAGCCGGGCTTTGGTGGCGGCGCTGGCGGGGGCAGGTCTGGCGATTTGCGGGGCGATCCTTCAGGCGCTGCTGCGCAATGCGCTGGCCGAACCCTTCGTGCTGGGCGTCTCTGCCGGGGCCTCAACCGGGGCGGTCTGCGTGATCGTGCTGGGCATTGGTGCGGGCGGGCTGTCGTTGTCTCTTGGCGCTTTCGCCGGGGCTTTTGCCGCCTTCGCGCTGGTGGCACTGCTTTCCAATGGCGCGACGAGCGGGCCGAACCACACCACTCTGGCAGGGTTGGCAGCCTCGCAGCTTTTCAATGCGCTGACTTCCTACATTGTCACGACCTCTGGCAATGCGCAGCAGGCGCGGGACGTGATGTTCTGGCTCCTGGGCAGCTTCGGCGGCGTGCGCTGGCCGGACTTCCAGCTGCTGCTGCTCGTCGTGGTCTTCTGCCTGGCCGTCTGCATCTGGATGGCGCGCTCGCTTGACGCCTTTACTTTCGGAGACGAGGACGCGGCCTCGCTCGGCGTGCCGGTGGGGCGCATCCGGCTGGTGCTTTTCGGTGTGACCGCGCTGCTGACCGCGACCATCGTCAGCATGGTCGGCGCCATCGGTTTCGTCGGCCTCGTCGTGCCCCATGCGGCGCGCTACGTGGTGGGCCCGCTGCACCTGCGCCTGCTGCCGGCCTGTGCCGTGGTTGGCGCTGTCTTCATGGTCATCGCCGATATCGTCTCTCGGGTCATCGCCACCCAGCAGACCGTGCCCATCGGGGTCGTCACGGCACTGGTCGGCGTGCCCTTCTTCGCCATCATCCTCTACCGTGCGAGGCCGCAGACATGAGCGTGATTGCGCAGAACCTGAGCTGGGGAGTACGGCGCCGGACCATCGTGTCGGATGTCTCTCTGACCGTCGCGCCGGGGCAAACCCTTGGACTGATCGGACCCAACGGTTCGGGCAAGTCCTCCCTGCTACGGTTGCTGGCGGGGCTGCGCCGACCGGCCTCGGGGCAGGTCGAGATCCATGGCCGCAACATCGCGCAGATACCGCGCAAGGCGCTGTCGCGCGAGGTGGCCTTCGTCCAGCAGAGTGCGGCGACTGACACCAATGTCACCGTGGCTGATGTGGTTCGGCTTGGCCGGACGCCGCATCGCTCCGCCCTTGCCGGCTGGTCCGAGGCCGACGAGGCCGCGGTGACGGAGGCGCTTGACCGCGTCGGCATGACGTCGCGCCGCAGGCAGGCCTGGCAGACGCTGTCGGGCGGAGAGCGTCAGAGGGTGCATATCGCCCGCGCCCTTGCGCAGGCACCGCAGGTGATGTTCCTCGATGAGCCGACCAACCACCTCGATATCCACCACCAGATCGAGATCCTGCGCATGGTGCGCGACCTCGATCTGACCAGCATCATCGCTTTGCATGACCTCAACCTTGCCGCCATGTACTGCGACCGGATCGTGGTGTTGCAGGGGGGCTCTGTCTGTGCCTGCGGCACGCCCGAAGAGGTCCTGACGCCGGATCTGCTGCGCGATGTCTTCCGGGTCTCGGCGCATATCGACGCCTCGGCAGATGCGGGCCGCCCGCATATCCGCTTCACCACGGAATGACCGAGCGCGCCTGCCGGATGACGTGGCGCGCCTTCGGAGTCCCAACGAGGGGCCCTTCCTCTCTCTCCCATATCCAGGATGTCATGCCATGAGGGCACCGCTCAACTCCGCCTCCCGCCCCGCCTCGAATGAACGGCTCGGGGTCATCCTGCGTATCCTGTCTACCCTGGCCTTTGCCCTGATGGGGGCCTGCATCAAGGCGCTTGGCGACAGCGTGCCGCTCGGCCAGGTGGTCTTCTTCCGCTCTGCGGTGGCGCTGCTGCCGCTCGTGGCCTACCTCCACTGGTGCGGCGACTGGCCGGGCGGGTTGAGGACCTCGCGCCCGCTGGGCCATATCGGGCGTTGCCTGATGGGAGCGGCGGCGATGTTCACCTCCTTTGCGACGATCCGGCTGCTGCCGCTGGCCGAGGCGACGATGCTGTCCTACCTCGCGCCGGTGATGCTGGCGCTGCTGGCCTGGGCCCTGCTGGGAGAGCAGCTGACAGCGCGCCGGATCGCCGGCGTGGCGCTTGGCCTGTCCGGAGCGGCGGCCTTCTGCCTGCCGGCCTTCGCCGGCGTGCTGCCCGACGCGGGCGGCCTGGGGGTGGTGCTGGGTCTGGTCACCGCCGTGCTGACCGCCGGAGCGCTTCTGCAGGTGCGCCACCTGACCATGCTGGGCGAGGGGGCCGGGGCCATCGCCTTTTGGTTCGCCGTCATCTCGGCGATCGGCGGCTTGGCGACATTGCCTTTGGGCTGGGTCTGGCCCACTCCGACGGGGCTCGCGCTGCTGATCGCGACCGGCCTCGCAGGCGGCCTTGCACATATCCTGATGACGCTGTCCTTTGCCCATGCGGATGCATCGGCCCTGGCGCCATTTGAATACCTGTCGGTTCTCTGGGCGGTGGTTCTGGGGTTTGCCTTCTTCGCAGAGGTGCCCGGTCTGGCGTTCCTTCTTGCCGGCCCACTGGTCTTGGCCGGGGCATTCATCGCGCGGCCTGCTCGGCTGCGGTAGGGAAGGGCGCAAAGCCATTTCACGGATCAGCGGGAGCCGATCTGGGACGCACATAATGCGTGGGCGGAGAGGCCGAAGCGCTGGTGCAGGATCCTCATGTCGCCCCCCCCCACAAAAGTAGGGGTCGCCTGTGCTTGGCCGAGCTGCCTTGCCCAGGTCACCTCGTACCTGAAGAAACAAAAACGCCGCCCCGTCCGTGGAGGCGACGTTCTTGATTGGTGTCTGTTGAAGGGATCCGTCAGGCCATGAAGCGTTATGCCGAAGGCATGCCCTGCATCAGGAAGTAGTAGGACAGGCCGGCAGGCAGAAGGCTGGCGTACCAGCTGATGCCAGAGAACAGCAGCGCCGCGAGGACACCGATGGCCATGGCAAAGACCGCGGCCCAGTTCACGCCCTTGTAGGGGCCGTCCTCGTCGTAGAGCTTCTCAAGGTCCAGCGTTTGCTTGCGCAGCACGAAGTAGTCCACCACCAGGATCGCGAAGATCGGGCCAAGGAAGGCGGAGTAGGTCTGGATGAACAGGTTCAGGCCGGCAGCGGATTCATCTTTCACCAGTTCCCAAGGGAAGGTGGCAAAGGCCAGCAGGCCGACCAGTACGGCGGACGTCTTGAACTCGATCTTGAAAACATCCATCAGCGCATAGGCAGGGGGCACGACGTTGTTCAGGATGTTCGTCGTGACCTGCGCAAAGGCGATGAACAGCAGGGTGATGACCAGCAGCAGCTTGTTGTCCACCGCGCTGGAGAAGACCTTGATCGGGTCGACTTCGCCGGTTGCCCCGGACACCATCAGGCCGATCAGCCCCATGAAGAGCGTCGCGGGCAGGATCGAGTTCGCGTATATCGCGACCTGGCGCACCGGCCCGACGTTGTGGCGCAACTCGCGCGAGTAGTCGGACACGTTCAGCATCATGGTGGAATAGATGCAGAGGAATAGCATGGTGGCGCCCCAGAACGGCGCCCCCCAGGTGCCTTCGACGTTGATCAGATTGGTCGAAATCTCATCGCCGTATTTGCCGATCACGCTGAAGAACATGTAGATCAGCGAGCCGATAATGAAGACCGAGCCAATGTTCTCAAGCCATTTGATGCCGTGGAAGCCCAGGACCGACAGGCCGATCTGCAGGAACTGGAACCCGACAAAGAAGACGACGATGTTCGAATAGCCGAAGAGGGTTTCCGACACGAGGTTGAGCGCCCCTGCGCCGATCCAGCTTTGGAAGCCGAACCACACGATCGCCGGGACCGACCGTACCAGCGCCGGCAGCCGCGTGCCCGCAAATCCGAAGGCGGGTCGCGCCTGCTCCATGCAGAGTCTGCCCGAAACAGAAATCGTTGAATCGATCCTGAACGCCATCGCAGAGCAACGCCTGCCCGCCGGAACAAAGCTTGGCGAACAGGCGCTTAGCGACATGTTCGGCTGCAACCGGGCGAATGTCCGGCGTGCCCTGGCCTCCCTTGCGGCGCAACATGTCGTCGAACTGTGGCCGAATCGCGGCGCCTTTGTCATGACCCCTTCGCCGAAGGAGGCCCGCGACGTGTTCCAGGCACGTCGCGCGATTGAGCGCACCATTGCGCGCGCCGCTGCGGGGCAGGCCAGCCCCGAAGACATCCGTTTCCTGCGCCAGAACATCCGCGAAGAGGCGCACGCCCGCGAAACCCGCGACAAACCCGCAGAGCTGCGCGCCTCGCGCGATTTTCACATGCGGATTGCGCAGGTCGCCGACAACGAGGTGCTCGACCGCTTCCTGTCCGAGCTGACCATGCGCAGTACGCTGATCCTGGGGCTATACGCCCGGCATGGCACTTCCTCCTGTGCGGAGGACGAACATGCCCGCATCGTCGATGCGCTGGAGCGCGGCGACCAGGAGGAGATGGTGGCCCTGACAGACCGCCACCTTCGTCATCTCGAAGCGGACCTGGACTTCGACTCGCAACCCAGGGCGGCGATGACGCTACAGGATCAGCTGGCCCCCCGTGGAGGGCGTTCGCAAGAGGCCTGACCGCGCCGTGAAGGGGATGCTGTTTGAGCTGTTGGTTCGGTGCGGGCGGGGAGAAATAGGCGGACGTATCAAGAAAGACGGAACAATGCGGGCGCCGGCCTTCGTCCCGCCACCGCGGCGCCCAGCCGGACGATGCGGATATCGTCCGGCCGCTTCCCCCTGATCTTTTTGGCATTGAGCGCGCGGGGGCGGCCTCCATTCAGGCCCGGGTGACACAGCCGGAATAGGCGCGATTGGTTTCGCGCCTATTCCATTGGCTCGGTCAGATGGAGCTCAAGCTCACCGGGGCGCGACAAAGCGTGGTAGTCGAGCGCCGCATGTGGAACGGTTTTTCCCGGTCTCGACCAGAGCCATGCTGTGCGGCTCCTCCGTCATCCCTTCGGATCGGAACGCGCGGACATGCGGCGGGCCATATCGATCATCCGGGCGGAAAAGCCCCATTCGTTGTCGTACCAACCCAGCAGCCGCAGCTGGCGCGGGCCGGTCATCATGGTTTCGGGCAAAGCCACGATCAGGGATTCAGGCCGCGCGCGCAGATCGGTGGACACGCAGGGATCCTCGGTCAGCCCGATCAGAGACGTTTCCGCCAGTGCTTCTCGCAGGAAGTCATTGACCGGCTGTTGGATGTCTTCGTGGGTGTGGATTACCGCGTCGATGGCAGAGACGGACAGGCAGGGCACGCGCACGGCGGCGATGCTCAGCCGGTCGTGAAATTCCGGCAGCACGCCGGTGACCTGGGCCGCGGCACTGGTGGTGGTCGGGATCATCGACACGGCCGCCGCACGCGAGCGTTCCGGCGATGGTCCCGGTGCATCCACAGTGGGCTGGCTGCCGGTATAGCAGTGGATCGTTGTCACATGCGCGGTCTTGATCCCAAGACCGAGGTCGAGAAGCCGCAGCAGCGGTGCGATGGCATTGGTGGTGCAGGAGGCGTTCGAGACGATGCGCGCATCGCCCAGCTCCTGATCGTTCGCGCCAAGTACGATAGTCCGGTCAGCAGCGGCAGAGGGGCCCGAGACCAGAACGGCCGCGGCGCCTGCGTCCAGCCCGGCTTCGGCAATGTCACGTCTGGTTGCGCGCCCAGTGCATTCCAACACAACGTCCACCCCGCTCAGATCCAGCGAGCGCAAATCGGGGTGTTGGCTGAAGGCGATACGGCGTCCGTTGACTTCGATCCAGCCCGGCCCGGTCGTAACGTTGGCGGGGAGGGCGCCATAGACACTATCGTAGCGCAGCAGGTAGGCGCAGGTATCCAGGCTGGCGATATCGTTGATGCCGACGATGTCGAGACCTGTGTCGCCTGTCAGGATCTGGCGGAACAACGTCCGCCCAATGCGACCGAAACCATTGATGAAAACGCGGGTCATACTGGACCTCCGTACATGTGAACGCGCGCAGGCAGCCAAGCCGTCAGCACGCCAGTGGCGTGGGTCGCGACAAACACCTGCCTGCAGAATGGTCTCTGCATCCTCAGCGTCGGGAAGTACAGAATCCAAA
>NZ_JAATOW010000012.1 GCF_011806405.1 Pseudooceanicola sp. HF7
TTTCCAGGCAGTCGCACGGGTTTTCCGGGCAGTGACAGGCGCCCGTCAGCGCAGGCCGCGCTCTGTCGTTGCCCCCGCCCGGCCAGCCAGTACAACCAGATCCGGAACCCGCATCATGACCCATGTCCCCCATCTCTCTGCCGATCCTGCCGACGTGATCGCCTCCTATGCGCAGTGCAACCTGCTGGGCGGGACCAGGATCCCGACCGCTGCCGGGATGGAGGTGCTGAACCCCGCCACCGGCAAGGGGATCGGCATGGCTGCTGCCAGTTCCGCCGATGAAACCGCCGCCGCCGTGGCTGCGGCAAAGGCGGCCGGCGCCGGCTGGGCCGCCCTGCCCGCCCGCGAGCGGGGCAAGCGCATTGCCGCCGCGGGCCGCGCCCTGGCAGCAGAGGCCGAGACCGTCGCCCGCGTGCTTTGCCTGGAAACCGGCAAGGCCCTGCGCACCGAATGCCGGGGGGAGCTGAGCGTGGCTGCCGACCTGCTGGAGTTCTACGGCGGCCTGGCCTCGGAGCTGAAGGGCGAAACCGTGCCCTTCCACCCGCGCTCGCTGACCGTGACCACCCGCGAACCGCTGGGCGTGGTCGCCGCGATCCTGCCCTGGAACGTGCCGTTGGTGCTGATGATGCTCAAGATCGCGCCGGCGCTGGTGGCGGGCAACACGGTGGTGGTGAAGGCCGCCGAAGAGGCCCCCTTTGCCACCTATGCCGCCGCGGACATCCTGATGCGCCACCTGCCCGCCGGCGTGCTCAACGTCATCAACGGCGATGGCCCCACCTGCGGGGCGGCTCTGACGGCCCATGAAGACGTGGCCAAGATCACCTTCACCGGCTCCGAAGAGGTGGGAGAGACCGTTTACAAGGCCGGGGCCGAACGCATCATCCCGGTCAGCCTGGAGCTGGGCGGCAAGAGCCCGATGATCATCTGCGCCGATGCGGACCTGGACAAGACCGTGACCGGCGCCATCGCCGGCATGCGCTTTACCCGCCAGGGGCAAAGCTGCACCGCCGCCAGCCGGATCTACGTGCATGAAAGCCTGTTCGATGCCTTCCTTGCCAGGCTCACCGCGCAGCTGGATGCGCTGACCATCGGCGATCCCATGGATGAAGGCACCGACGTGGGCACCATCATCTCTGCCCGCCAGGCAGAGGTGATCAGCGCCTACGTCGAAAAAGCCGAGGCCACGGAGGGCGCAAGGGTCATCCGCTGCGCCCGCCTGCCCGACAGCCCGGACCTGTCGCCCGACCTCTTCCTGCAACCGACCCTGCTGCTGGACCTGCCGGAAGATCACCCCTGCGTGCAGGAAGAGATCTTCGGCCCCGTCGCCGTGATCCAGAAATGGAGCGATTACGACGCGGTCATCGCCTGCGCCAATGCCACCCGCTACGGGCTGGCGGCCACCGTCTGGACGGGGGCGCTTTCGACTGCGCTGGATGCCACCGCGCGGCTGAACGCGGGCTACGTGCAAGTGAACCAGAACCTGACCATCCAGCCCAATGTCTCCTACGGTGGCTTCGGGCGCTCGGGCCTGGGCAAGGAGGCGTCGCTGGAAGCGATGCTGGAACATTTCACCCGCAAGAAGACGATCGTGCTGAACTTCGACTGATGGAAACCCCATGATGGACCACCTTGTTGCCATATCCATCGCCGTCTTCCTGGCGGCGGTGCTGCGCGGGCTGACCGGCTTCGGCTTTGCCCTGGCGGCGGTCCCGGCGATGAGCCTGTTCATCCCCCCTGCCGGCGCGGTCGCGGTTGCGATCCTGCTGCAATGCGCGGTCGGGCTGCGCGACAGCCTGCAGATGCACCACCTGGTGAACCGCCGGGCGCTGGCGTTGATGTCCCTTGGCGCGCTGCTGGGCACGCCGCTGGGGATCCTGGCGCTGACCCGGCTGTCGCCCGATGCCATGCGGGTGGTGCTGGCCGTGGTCGTGGGGCTGGGCCTGGTGGCGCTGCTGGCGAAGATCACCTTCCCACGGGGGCGCGCCATGGCCTTCGGATCGGGCGCGCTGGCCGGGCTCTTTTCGGGCCTGGCCGCCATGCCCGGCCCGCCCGCCATCGCCTATTTCCTGGGCACGCAGACCCCGGCGCGCGAAACCCGCGCCTCCCTGATGATCTTCTTCTTCCTCACCTCGCTCATGGCGCTCCCCGGCCTCGCCTGGGCCGGAGAGCTTGACCAGGTCGCGCTGCTGCGCGCCGCCGTCGCATTGCCGGCGCTGCTGATTGGCAGCTGGGCGGGCGGAAGAGCCTTTGCATGGTTGAACGAAGCCAGCTATCGTACGGCCTCTATAGCACTTCTCGGTGTCACGGCTGCAGTGACCGCTGTTCGCGGGATCGGGGGCCTGCTCTGAGCTGAACTGGAAACCGGACCTTGACCACCCTTCGATGCGCTCTTGCGCGCCTCGTCCTTGTCATGACCCTGATGATCTCCGCCGCTTGCGCATCGGCCGAGAGCCTCGTCATAGGAACCACACAGGTTCCAAGCCATTTCAACGCCGCCATCCAGTCCGGCATCGCCACCATGATGCCCGCCGCGCAGATCTTCGCCTCTCCGCTGATGTTCGAGGAAGACTGGACACCGCGCCCCTACCTGGCCGAAAGCTGGGAAACCTCGGAAGACGGGCTGACCGTCACGCTGCACCTGCGCGCCGATGCGCGCTTCCATGACGGCACGCCGGTCACCTCCTCGGATGTCGCCTTTTCCATCAGGACGATCCGGGAAAACCACCCTTTCACCACCATGCTGGAGCCGGTGCGCAGCGTCGATACCCCCGATCCGCTGACCGCCGTGATCAACCTGGCCCGTCCCCATCCCGCGCTTTTGCTGGCGATGAGCCCGGCGCTGATGCCGATCCTGCCGGAACACATCTACGGCAGCGGCGATATCCATACCCATCCTGCCAACCTGGCCCCGGTGGGCGCCGGGCCCTTCCGCTTCGTGGAATACAAGCAGGGCGATTACTACCGGCTGGAGCGCAACCCGGATTTCTTCCTGCCGGGCCTGCCCATGGCCGAAGAGCTGATCTTCCGCATCATCCCCGATCCCGCCACCCTGACGCTGGCGTTGGAACGCGGAGAGGTGGATATCAATCCCTTCGTGACCAACATCCGCGACCTGCACCGCCTGCAAAAGGCCAGGGGGATCGTGATCTCGGACCTCGGGTACGAGGCCATCGGCCCGCTGAACTGGATCGCCTTCAACACCCGCAAGCCGCCCTTCGATGATGTCCGCGTGCGCCGCGCCGTCGGCTACGCGATCGACAAGCGCTTCATCCTGGACCGGCTGATGGGCGGCATGTCCCCCGATTCCACAGGCCCCCTCGCGCCGGGCACGCCCTTCACGGTCACCGAGGTGGCGCGCTATGACTTCGATCCGGACAAGGCGAAGGCGCTGCTGGATGCGGCCGGCTACCCGGAGGGCAAGGATGGCATCCGCTTCAGCGTGACCATGGATTACATCCCCTCCCTGCCCGAAATGGCGCGCAACCTGGCGGAATACATGCGCAGCCAGCTGCGGGCGGTGGGGATCGACCTCAGAACCCGGTCCTCTCCGGATTTCCCGACCTGGGCGCAGCGCATTGCCAACTACGATTTCGACCTGACCCAGGACAATGTCTACAACTGGGGCGACCCGGTGATCGGCGTACACCGCACCTACCTCAGCAACAACATCCGCAAGGGCGTGATCTGGTCCAACACCCAGCAATATGCCAGCGCCCAGGTCGATGACCTGCTGGCCCACGCCGCCGTGGAAAGCGATCCCGAACGCCGCGCCGCGCTCTACGCGGAGTTCCAGAAGATCGTCGTCCAGGATGCCCCGATCCTCTTCGTGAACGAAGTTCCCATGTTCAACGCCGCCCGCGACGACATCGCCGGCGTGCCGCATTCGATCTGGGGCGGGGTCTCTCCTTTCCTCACGCTCCACAGGACGGAGTAACCCGCGATGCCCGTGCAGGATCTGCGCGCCATCGCCGGCAAGGCCGGATTGGCGGTTCTGCTGCTGCTTGCAGTGGTGGTGCTGAATTTCCTGTTGCTGCACATGGCCCCCGGTTCTCCGATAGAGGCGATGCTGGGCCAGATGGGTGGCGGCTCTCCAGAGGTGATCGCAGAGCTGCGCGCCGACTACGGGCTGGACCAGCCCCTGCCGGCGCAGCTTGGGCATTACATTGTGCGGCTGTTGCAGGGGGACCTGGGCCAGTCGCTGCTGTACCACGCGCCGGTGTCAGAGCTGATTCTGGAGCACCTGGGCGCCACGATGCTGCTGATGCTGGTGGCGCTCGGGCTGGCCTCTGTCGCAGGAACGCTGCTGGGGGCCAGTGCCGCGCGCCGGCCCGACGGGCTGATCGGGCAGGCCCTGGGCGTACTGTCGCTGGCCGGTTTTGCTGCGCCGGTCTTCTGGACCGGGCTGATGCTGATGCTGCTTTTCGCGGCCATACTGCCGATCTTCCCGGTGTCCGGGATGCGCGATCCGCGCGTGACCGAAGGCTTCTGGCCCGTGGCGCTGGACGTGGCCTGGCACCTGGTGCTGCCCGCCGTCACGCTGGCCTCTGTCCAGCTGGCCGCCTATGCGCGGCTGGCGCGCGCCTCGATGCTTCAGGCGGTGAACGCCGATTACATCCGCACCGCCCGGGCCAAGGGGCTTTCGGAGCGCCGGGTGATCTATTCCCACGCCCTGCGCAACGCGCTTCTGCCTGTGGTGACCATGCTGGGCGTCCATGCCGGGCAGCTGCTGGCCGGGTCGGTCCTGGTGGAAACCGTCTTTGCCTGGCCCGGTCTTGGCCGGCTGGGATACGACGCGATCCTGCACCGCGATTACCCGCTGGTGCTGGGCCTCTTGCTGGCCTCTGCCATCCTGGTGGCGCTGGCCAACCTGGCCTCGGACATCGCCTGCAGGGCGCTCGATCCGCGCCTGCGCGCCGGCCGGTCCGCCCCATGAGAAAGCCCGCCCCATGAGCGTCTTTTCCCGCTCTGCCTCCGCCCGTGTCGGGGGCCTGCTGCTGGGCGCGGTCCTGGGGCTGACGCTGCTGGGGCCGCTGGCCTACCCGGTGGACCCGCTGGCCATGGTGGACATGCCGCTGCTGCCACCCCTGTCGCCCCATGCGCCGCTGGGCACCGATGTGCTGGGCCGCGACCTGCTGGCCCGGATGATAGAGGGCAGCCGCACCACCCTGCTGACCGGCGCGGGGGCCGGGCTGCTGGCCGTGCTGACCGGCCTCATGGTGGGGCTTGGCGCCACCTCCCTTGGCGGCCCTGCGGAACGCGCACTGCAACGCCTGACCGAGTTCTTCCAGCTCTTGCCCGCGCTGCTGCTGACCATGGTGCTGATCGCCTTCCTGGGCACCGGGCTCTGGGTACAGATCCTGACCATCGCCGCGCTGACCTGGCCCCCCGTGGCCCGCGTCGCCCGGACAGAGGCCCTGCGCCTGCGCCACATGGATTTCGTCACCGCCGCCCGTGCCAGCGGCACCCGGCCCCTGCGCATCCTGACCCATACGATCCTGCCCAATGCCCTGCCCCCGCTGGCCGCCGTCTCAGGCCTGACCATCGGCACCGCCCTGCTTTACGAGGCCGGGCTGGGCTTCCTGGGCCTGTCCGATCCCAACCGGCTGTCGCTGGGGCTGATCCTGGGGCAGAACCGCAATGACCTGCTTGCCGCCTGGTGGACGGTCACCCTGCCCGGGCTGGCGATCTTCTTCACGGTGCTGGGCACCGCCCTGCTGGCCGACGGGCTGGCCCAGGCGCTGTCGCCCCATGCGCGCAACCGGCGCTGAAACGGCGCCACGGCTGGCGCTCGCCCCTGCCTGACGTCCCCGCCTGACGCCCGGGCCGTTGGGCTGCGCCCAGACACGGCATCAGACATCAAAAAGGGGGCCCGAAGGCCCCCGATCCCATCTGCAGCGACCCACCCGAACCGGGCCGCGATTGTCATCCGGCGGTCTTACTCTGCCGCGGCGCGCCGGGGCAGAACCCAATCGGGGCGCGGGAAGTGGCAGGTATAGCCGTTGGGCACCCGCTCCAGGTAATCCTGGTGCTCAGGCTCGGCTTCCCAGAAATCGCTCACCGGCTCGACCTCTGTCACCACCTTGCCCGGCCAGAGGCCCGATGCCTCCACGTCCGCGATGGTCTCTTCCGCCACGGCCTTCTGCGCCGCATCGGTGTAATAGATGGCAGAGCGGTAGGACATGCCCCGGTCATTGCCCTGGCGGTTCAGGGTGGTCGGGTCGTGGATCTGGAAGAAGAACTCCAGCAGCTGGCGATAGGTGATCTCCTGCGGATCATAGGTGATCTCGATCGCCTCCGCATGGGTGCCATGGTTGCCATAGGTGGCATTTGGCACGTCACCCCCGGTGTAGCCCACGCGGGTTCCGGTCACGCCGGGCAGCTTGCGGATCAGATCCTGCATGCCCCAGAAACAGCCCCCCGCCAGGACGGCACGATGTTCGCTCACGACAGTTCCTCCACTTGATCAAGGTAGGTGGCATAGCCCTCTGCTTCCATCTCCTCTTTCGGGATGAACCGCAGAGACGCCGAGTTGATGCAGTAGCGCAGCCCGCCCGCCTCGCGCGGCCCATCGGGAAAGACGTGGCCCAGGTGGCTGTCACCATGTTTCGAGCGCACCTCCACCCGGACCATGCCATGGGTGGTGTCCTTCAGCTCGACCACGTTGTCGGGCTCGATCGGCTTGACGAAGCTGGGCCAGCCGCAGCCGCTTTCGTATTTCGCCGCGCTGGCGAAAAGCGGCTCTCCAGAGACGACATCGACATAGATGCCGCTCTGCTTGTTCTCGTTGTACTCCCCGGACCAGGGACGCTCTGTCCCGTTTTCCTGGGTGACCCGGTATTGTTCCGGGTTGAGGCGCGCGATGGCCTCTTCGCTCTTGCGATATTCCGTCATGACGCCTCCTTCGGCTTTCCCCTTAATGTGGGGCTTTCAGGCGCCGGGGAAAAGCCCCCGACCCGATCCTCCCGCGAAGTTGAAAAGTGGTCCCTTGAAATCTCATGAAACTTTTTCATCCGCCCATCCGTTAATACTTCAGCGTCAAAGGAAAAAACCACGATCCCCCGGCGCCGGCAAAACTGATGAGAAGGAGGAGACTCATGCGTCTTGTTAACACACGGACCACAACTGCCCTGGCGATTGGCCTGGGTCTTGCATCGGCCCAACCCGCAGTATCGCAACTTTCCGTGGGTGCCGACGTGGGCATCGGCGGCAGCAGCGGGGTGTCTGCTGATGTGGATGTCGGCCTTGGTGGAAGCAGCGGCGTCTCTGCCGGTGCCGACGTCGGTGTCGGCGGCAGCAGCGGGTCCGGTGGTGTAAGCGCCGACGTCGACGCCAGCATCGGCGGCTCCGGCGGCAGTTCCGGCGGCGGCTCCGGTTCCGGGGATGGCTCTGGTTCGGGCGGTTCTGGTTCAGGCTCCGGCGGCTCCGGCTCCGGCGGCTCTGGCTCTGGCACGGGCAACAGCTCGGGAACGAACGGCGGCACGACCGGCGCCAACAGCAATAGCGCCATGGCCAACCAGGCCGCGGCAGCCCCCCTGTCCTGGCAGTCCATCCGGCCCGCCAACCTCGGCTTCGTCACCGTGACCGAGCTTGCCCGGCGCGGAGAAATCCGCCTCAACGAATTCGACGCCCGTCTCTGGCAGGCCCGCGAAAGCATTGCCCGCATGCAGCAGGGCATCGCCGGCATGCCCGAAGTCGAACGCCGGCTTGAGGCCAAGGGCTACAGCGTCTCCCAGGTCGTCGGCCTGTACGACCGGCACGATGGCGATTCCTGGCTGGTGATCGACGACCGCGGCTGACACGCCTTCGCTCACGACCCAAGGGGCCCGCTTCGGCGGGCCCTACTTGTTCAGCTGTGCCACGGCCCAGCTGGCCGCCTCTGCCACGGTTTCATCCGCATCGCCCCGCAGCCCCTCCGCCACCGCGGTCAGTTCCGGCAGGCCACTGTTGCCGATGGCATACAGCACGTTGCGCACGAAGCGGTTGCGCCCGATCCGCTTGATCGGAGAGCCGGAAAAGCGCGCGCGGAACGCCGCATCATCCAGCACCGCCAGCTCTGCCAGGTCCGGCCCCTGCAGATCCTCGCGCGCATGGTACTTCACCTCTGCGGCGCGGCTGGCGAACTTGTTCCAGGGGCAGACCGCCAGGCAATCGTCACAGCCGTAGATCCGGTTGCCCATCCTGGCGCGCAGCTCTTCGGGCACCGGGCCGCTGTGTTCGATCGTCAGGTAGGAAATGCAGCGGCGCGCATCCAGCCGGTAAGGCGCCGGGAAGGCATCCGTCGGACAGATGTCCAGGCATTTGCGACAGCGCCCGCAGTGATCCCCCTCTGCCCCGTCCGGATCCAGATCCATCGTGGTGAAAATCGCCCCCAGGAAGAACCAGCTGCCCAGCTCCCGGCTGACCAGGTTGGTATGCTTGCCCTGCCAGCCCAGCCCGGCGGCCTGGCCCAGGGCCTTTTCCGGCACCGGCGCGGTATCGACAAAGACCTTCACCTCGGCCGGCGCACCTGCCACGGCCTCCGGCCCCGCCTCCGCGATCAGCCAGCGGGCCAACCGCTTCAGCCGCTTCTTCACGACGTCATGGTAATCGCGGTTCTGCGCATAGACAGAGATCGCCGCGCGCCCGGGATGCTCCAGCGCCGCCAGGGGATCGCTCTCGGGCCCGTAATTCTCGGCCAGCATCAGGATGCTGCGCGCCTCGGGCCAAAGCGCCGCCGGATCGCCCCGCCAGTGGGACCGCTCCGCCAGCCAGCCCATCTGGCCGTGGTAGCCCGCCTCAAGAAAGGCCTGCAGCCGCGCGGCCACCTCCGGCACATCGCCGGGGCGGCAGATCCGCGCCGCCGCGAACCCCTCTTCCAGCGCCCTTGCGCGCAGTTTCTCGCTGAACTCCCGGCTCATGCGCTCTTTCTGCCAGAAAGGCGCCTCCTCCGACAGAGCCGCGGCTGCGCCCGGCCCGACGGCCTAGAAATCAAGATCCGCGTAATGCGCCGGGGGCGGGAAGCCGGGCAGCTGATCCATCAGGATATTGCGGAAGGCCGGGCGCGACTTGATCTTGGCGTACCAATCCTTGACCGCCGCGCTGCGATCCCAATCCACGTCCGAGATATAGTCCAGCGCGCTCAGATGCGCCGCCGCCGCGAAATCCGCCAGGGACATGCGATCCCCCGCCAGCCAGCGGCGCTGTTCCAGCAGCCAGGACAGGTAATCGATGTGGAACTTGATCGCGGACAGACCGGCCCGCACGTTGCGGCTGTCGGGGAAACCCGCGCCGGTGACCTTCTTGTTGACCCGCTCGTAAAGCAGCTTGGAGGTGACCTCGTGATGGAACTTGTCATCGAACCAGGACACCAGGCGGCGCGTCTCATGACGGTCCAACGGATCGCTCGGCATCAGAGACGGCTCGGGATACAGCTCTTCCAGGTATTCGCAGATCGCCGCGCTTTCGGCCAGGACCACGCCGCCGAACTTCAGCACCGGCACCTTGCCCGCCGGGTTGCGCCGCAGGAAATCGGTATCCCGTTCCCAGTAGCGCTCCTCGATCAGGCGGCAATCGATCTTCTTCTCGGCCAGCGACAGCCGCACCTTGCGGCAGAAGGGTGAGAGAGGCGCGTGGTAGAGTTCCGCTGTGGTCATTCGCAATCTTCCGTGGCTTGCCCGATTGAATGCCCGCTGCGGCGCGGGATTTCAATGGGGGTTCATGTCTCGAAGCAGGCCGCCCGCCCATCCCGCTCAATGGTCGCCGCCCCGTCCTGGATCTGGCTGGCCCGGCGGCGGGTGTATTCACCGGGATGCGCGGCAGACCGGCTTTGCGGCGACGGCAGGATCGCCGCCAGCAGTGCCGCCTGCCGGGGGGTCAGATCGGCGGCGCTGACACCGAAGTAATGGCGCGCCCCCGCTTCCACGCCAAAGACGCCCTCGTCGAACTCCGCCACGTTCAGGTAGACCTCCAGGATCCGCCGCTTGGACCAGAACAGCTCCACCAGCGGGGTCAAGACCGTCTCAAAGGCCTTCCGGACATAGCTGCGCCCATGCCAGAGATAGACGTTCTTGGCTACCTGCTGGGAAATCGTCGACCCGCCGCGACGGGCCCCATCGGCAATCGCATCGCGGATGGCGGACATGTCGACGCCCCAGTGCAGGCAGAAATTCGCATCCTCCGCCGCCACGGCAGAGCGCGCCATGACCGGCGCGATCTCTTCCATGGGCACCCAGTCGCGCTCGATCCCGCCCAGCCGCTGCTCCTCGGTGATCATGTAGATACCGGTCCAGGGGCGCACGACCCCATGCACCGCAACCGCCCCCAGGAAGACCAGCAAGAGAATCAGCACCAGGTGCCAGGCGTGTTTCACAAGCCATCGCAGGGGCCGGATCCCCTTGGATCGCCCCTTCTTTGTCACCTTCTTCGCGGATTTCGCTGCTCTTGCCACATCAGCAGCTATACCCCCATCTGTCCGATCCGAAAAGCGCCGGAAACATGATCCTGGTCAAGGCCCCCTGGCCACCCATTGCCTATGATTCCCCAAGTCCCGCAAAGGGACCCGTCCCGCAGGACAGGAGGCCACCATGACCCACAGGGAAGAAATTCGCATCACGGGCCAAGAACTCATCGCCCGCATCCGCGCGCTGATCGCCGAAGGCAATGTCAGCAAGCTGCGTATCCGCGACCCCGAAGGCGACGTCACCCTCGAGATGCCCGTCACGATCGGCGCCGTCACTGGCGGGGCCGTTGTCCTCGCCGCCCCCTGGCTGGCGCTGCTGGGCGCCCTCGCCGCCTTCGCCACCGACCTGCGCATAGAGGTCGAGCGCCCCCGGCCCGATACGCCCCCCGGCACGACCGAGGGTCACTGCCCCGACGAAACCGGCCAGGAAGGCGACCCCCCGTTCGAGGATCATTTGCCCATCTGATCATCCGGCCGCCCCAAGGAACGCCCGAGGCCCCCATCGAAGGGGCCTCGCCCGTCGTCGGCTGCGCCTCCCGCCCCCACGGCACCGCCTACCCCAACCTCCCCGGGCACACACCGTTCAAACCCCGGGCGCACCGGCCCCTCCTTCTTCTTGCCGAAAAACTCCCGCCGGAGGCAGCCCCACGCGCGCCGCCCGCACCCCGGCCAGCCGAACCGCCACCCCGCCGCAGCCAGCCACTCTCCCAAGAATCCCTTAACGCTTCGCCTCTCCACCGCGCGGAGCGCACCGACGTGATACCGACGCGATACCGACGTGAAACAGACGCCGCACCGACACCCCGAATGGCCCCCGAAAGGACAGGCTACGGAAGCACCGGGGAAACACCGGGTCTGCCCTTGACGCGCCACCGGTCAGGGCGTCACATCCCGCCAAACCCGAAGGGACCCCATGACAGACCACCGCCTTCCCCTGGCCCAGGCCCGCACCCTGGTCATCGACACGCTGATGCGCTGCCGGACCAGCCAATCCAACGCCGCCGCCGTGGCCGACGCGCTGATCGGCGCAGAGCTGACCGGCCAGTTCGGCCATGGCTTGCGCCGCGTGCCCGCCTATGCGGAACAGGCGCTCGTGGGCAAGGTGGACGGGTTCGCAACCCCCACCGCCAGGGCCGCCCGCCCCGGCGCGCTGGCCGTGGATGCCGCCCATGGCTTTGCCTATCCCGCGCTGGACCTGGCGCTGGACTGGCTGCCCGGCGCCGCCCGCACCAATGGTATCGCCATCGCGGGCCTCACCCGTTCCCACCATTGCGGAGTCGCCGGCCTACCGGTCGAAAAGCTTGCAGAGCAAGGGCTTATGGCCATCCTGACCGCCAATGCCCCGGCCTCCATGGCGCCCTGGGGCGGCTCCCGGCCGCTGTTCGGCACCGATCCCATCGCCTTCGCCGCCCCCATCGCCGGGGCCGCGCCCGTGGTGGTCGATATCTCTCTTTCCCGCGTCGCGCGGGGCAAGATCATGGCCGCCGCACAGAAGAACGAACCGATCCCGGACACCTGGGCGCTGGACGTGGATGGCAATCCCACCACCGATCCCCATGCCGCGCTGAAGGGCAACATGCAGCCCATGGGCGATGCCAAGGGCACCGCCCTCGCCATCATGGTGGAGATGCTCTGCGCCGGGCTCAACAACGCCCATTTCGGTTATGAAGCCTCGCCCTTCCTCAGCGCCGAGGGGCCGCCGCCCGCCACCGGGCAAAGCATCATCGCCATCGACGCAGGCGTCTTCGGCCCTCATGCGGTGGAGCGTTTCGCCGATCTTGCCGGGGAAATCGAAGGCCAGGAAGGCGCCCGCCTGCCCGGCCGCCGCCGCCAGCAGATTCGCGCAGAGATGACCCAGGCCGGCATCCCCGTCGATGACACCCTGCTGGCCGCCATCGACGCCATGGGGCGCTAAGCCCTAGAAATAGCTGGACAATCCGTTCCAGATCAGCCGCAAGGAGATCAGGATCAGCACGATGTTCAGCGCCCGCTTGAAGTTGTGATCGCTCATCCGTTCCAGCAGCAGGCGCCCGGCAACGGTGCCCAGGAACCCGCAGGCGATCATCATCAGCATGAAGCCCGCCCAGGGCGCAAAGGCAAAGCCAAGCGCTCCGAAGGCGATCGTCTTGGCCACGTGTTGCAGGGTCATGAAGACCGCATGCGTGGCCACGTGACGCTGGCGCGGCAGATGCAGCGATTTAGTGAAATTGGCCACGAAAAGCCCCGTGGCACCAAAGAACATCGACAGGAAGCTTGAGATCAGCCCGGTCAGCCAAGGCCAGCTTGCCAGCCATTTCGGCGGCCGCGCCAGCACCGACCAGATCACGAACAGCCCCACGCCGATCTGCACCAGCGCGGGCGGCAGGTTCACCACCACCGACCCGCCCAGCACCACCCCGATCACCGTGCCCAGGGCAAAGGCGGCAAAGGGCTTCCAATAGGTGTGCCGGATCAGGATCGCCGCGCGGAAAAAGTTCGATCCGAACTGGATCGCCCCGTGCACCGGGATCAGCGCCAGCGGCGGCACCAGATTGGCCATCACCGCCAGAAGCAGCCCGCCGCCACCAATGCCAAGCGCCACGGTGATGAAGGAGCTGACAAAGCTCATCACCGCAAGGAAGATCCCCACGGTGGGCTCCAGCCCGTTGAAGAGAAAGGCAGAAACGGTCTCCATCCCTCTGCTATGCCGGGTTTCGCGGACAAGGCAAGTGGAACCGCCGCAGCGCCCTCACGCCAGCGCCTCGGGGTTGGCGACATGCACCGGCTCGCCCGCCGCATAGGCCAGGATCTGCTGGTAGATTTCAGTGAACTGCAGGTCCAGCTCGTCTTCGGTGACAAAGCCGATATGGGGCGTGCAGATCACGTTGGGATGGCTGACCAGCGGGTCCGCCGGATCCGTCACCGGCTCCTTGTCGAAGACATCCAGCGCCATGCGCCCGGGTCGGCCAACCTCAAGCGCAGCTAGCAGCGCGCCCTCTTCGACCAGCCCCGCACGGGAGGTATTGATGAAACTGGCAGAGGGTTTCATCCGCATCAGGTCGCTGCCCCGGATCATCCCCCGCGTCTCTGGTTTCAACCGCACGTGGACAGAGATGAAATCGCTCTGCTCGAAGAAGGCCTTGCGATCGGGCGCCACCTCTGCGCCCTCCGCGGTGGCCCGGGCGCGCCCGGCCTCGCTTGACCACCACCAGACCTTCATGCCGAAGGCCTGGGCATATGTCGCCACCTGCCGGCCGATCCGCCCGTGGCCCCAAAGACCCAAGCGGCGACCATGCAAGGTCTGGCCGATCCCCATCTGCCACTGTCCCGCCCGCAGGCTTTCCATCTGCTGCGGGATCTGACGCGCAGAGGCCAGGATCAGCGCAAAGGTCAGTTCTGCCGTGGCATGGGGCGGCGAGGCGCCGCTTTGCTTGGAGGACAGCACCACCCCCTGCGCCGTGCAGGCGGCAAGATCGACATGGGGATAGACGCCGCGCTGGCTGATCAGTTTCAGCTTCGGCAACCGCGCCAGAACATCCGCCGTGACCTGGGTGCGCTCGCGGAAAAGCACCAGCACCTCGGCCTCTGCCAAGCGGTCGGCCAGCACCTGCGGATCGGTCACATGGTCATTCCAGACCGTGACCTGGTGCCCCTCCAGCAGGGAGAAGCCCTTGAGATGGCGCAACGTATCGAACCAATCGTCGAGTATGTGAACCTTCACGCCATCCCCCTGATTTCCCTTAAGCTTCGCCCCTCATCTAGGGCCCACACCATGAGAGGCACGCACCACCGGGGACATCACCTTGTCACTGATCGGCACGTCCCAGACCGCCGTACCGCCACTGGCCGCGAAGGCCTCTATCATCTCAGGCAGCTTACCCAGGTCCTCCACGGTCACGCCCTGAAGGCCAAAGCCCCGCGCCACCGCGGCCAGGTCCGTCCGGCCAAAGACCGCGCCCTCGACAGACAGCCCCTCGGCCCGCAGCTTGTGGAATTCAGAGCCATAGCCGCCATCGTTCAGCACCACGACCAGCACGTTCAGACCATGGCGCGCATATGTCTCAAGCTCCTGTACATGCATCAGAAGCGATCCGTCCCCGTCGAACAGCACCACCGTGCTGTCGGGGCGGGCCACGGCCACGCCCATGGCGAAAGAGATGCCGTTACCGATCGCGCCAAACTCCCGGATGGTCAGGAAATCCTCATGGGGACGGCCGGGCATCTGCGCGAAGTAAAAGGAACAATGCCCCGATGAATTGACCAACTGCCAGCCCTGCGGGATGGCCGCGTTGAGCGCCGCGACCACGTCACGCGGGTCATGCACTCCCTCTTCAGGGGGGAATTGCGCGCCATCCGCCGGGGCGGTGGCGATCCGTTCGGACAGCGCCGCGCTGCGCCAACCCGCCTCGCGCACCTCAAGCGCATTGCTCAGCGCCTCGACCCCCAGTTTCGCGTCCGCGCGCAGGTGCAGCTCTGCCGCGAAGCGCCCCTGTGACATGGCGACGGGGTCCGTATCGATCTGCAGCACCTTCGCGCCGGGCCAGAGCTTGCCACCCCAGGCGTTATGGGAGGCCAGCGAACAGCCCACGGCGATCACCAGATCCGCCTCAGCGAAACAGGCCTTGGCCATATCCGTGGAAAAACCCCCGGCGATTCCGATGCAGAAGGGATCGTCATGGAACACCCCCCGCGCCGGCGGGGTGGGGGCGGTCAGGCCGCCCAGCTGCCCCGCCAGCGCCTGGCAGGCCGGGCCGGCGCCGGCCTGAACCGCGCCAAGCCCCGCCATGACAATGATTTTCCCGGCAGAGGCCACATGCTTCGCCAGCCGGGTGACATCCTGCGGATTGGGGGGGATCGGTCCGCAGACCGGCGCGATCCGGGAGGACGGCGGCGGCAGGCTCTGCGACCCGTCCCAAGCCAGTTCCTGAAGATCGAAAGGCAGACCCAGCACGACCGGGCGGCCTTCGCGCCGGGCCTGCAGGAAGGCATCGCGGATCGCGGTGGGCATCCGGGCCGGCCAGTGCAGCGGGATATAGGCCGCCCCCGTCGCGGTGATGAAAGGCGCCTGGTCGATGGCCTGGTTGTACCATCCGGACTTCAGCGGGGCTTCCCCGGCCAGGATCACCATGGGCAACCTGGCGCGAACGGCGGCGGGCAAGGCGGTGGTCAGCTGGGTCAGCCCCGGCCCGCACGTTACCGTGGCCAGGCCGACCTCACCGGTCTTGCGCGCCCAGGCCATGGCCGCGGCCACGGCGCAATGTTCATGCCGGACATAGATCATCCTGACCCCGGCTTCGGCCAGCCGGGTGGCAAAGTTCATGTTGGCATCCCCAAGCAGGGCGAAGCAGGACGGGGTCCCTTCCTGCGCCACCGCCCGGGCAAGCATGTCATAGGTGTGCATCTCAGCCCCCCTGCTGTCCGCTCCAGACGCTGGCCGGCACCATCACTTCGCCCCGGGCGATCATGCGCGCGGTCCGGGTGACACCGGCGGAATGGAAGGCAAATCCCTCTGGCCCGTCAGAGAATTTCACCCGCACCTCCATCACGCCGATGGGGTGTTCGATCACCACCGTGGCAGCCGGCCCTTCGGGTTTCACCGCCAGCCCTTCGGCCACGGTTCCCGGCGCCAGGGCACAGGCCGCCAGGCATTGAGAGCCGGTGACCGCTAGCGTGGGATGGGTCTGCCAGGGCATGAAGTAGCGCGCCGCGAAATTCCCCCCGTTGCGCGGGGCGGCGATCAGGCCGATCTTGGGTACCACGCTCCTTGTGACATCGCCCAGCCCCATGCGCTTGCCCGCCTCAAGGCGGATCGCCTCCATCCGGGTGAAGAGATCGGGCATGGCGTCCAGCTCTTCCAGGCTTTCATGGCCCGTCACGCCGAAGTCGGCAGCCCGCGCGATCATCATCGGCATGGCCACATCGGTCAGCGATACCTCGATCCCGTCGATCACGTCGATTGCATTGCCGGTCGGGAATAGCGCGCCCGTGCGCGATCCCACGACCTCCAGGAAGTTCAGCGCCACCGGGGCGGCGGTGCCGGGCACGCCGTCGATCCGCAGATCCCCGTCGTAGTCCACCGCGCCATCGGGGGTCTGCACCTCTGCCTCGACCAGGGCGCCGGTGTTGACCGCATGGATCTTCACCTGCGTCACCGGACCGGCCACGGGAACCAGCCCCATCTCGATCGCGGCAGGGCCGACGCCGACCAGGATATTCCCGCAGGTCGGAGAGAAATCGACCATCGCCTCTTCCACACCGACCTGGGCAAAGAAGTAATCCACGTCGGCGTCCGGGCGGGTGGATTTCGACAGGATCGCGACCTTGGTGGTGACGGCCGTGCCGCCGCCAATCCCGTCGATGTTGCGGGCGTTGCCCGCCCCCACGACAGAGATCAGCACCTGGGCCAGGTGGTCACGGTCCGCCGGCAGATCCGAGGCCAGGAAGTAGGGCCCGCGGGAGGTGCCGCCGCGCATGAAGAGATAGGGAACAGGGACTTGTTTCATCGCAGGGGCCACGGGAGTCTGGCGAATTCCTGCAGGAGACCCGGCGGGAAGTCGCGGTTGAGCTGAGCGGCCACGAAGCAGATCGCGAAGGTGCCTACAGCGGTAAGGATGAAGGTCATCAGCCAGCTTGCCCCGGCGCGTACCCGGAAGAAGGCCAGCAGGAAGGGCACGAGCGCCAGGATGAAGCCGACCAGCGCGGTGCCGGCCAGGAAGGCGCCGAACCAGGCCAGTGTGCCCCAAAGACCGTGCGGTGCCTCGGCATCCTCGCCCGCCGCTTCACGGTCGATGAAGACGGGATCGGTTTCCGGCACCAGCATCATGCGGACCAGCACGGCCAGCGACGCGATGATCCCCACGGTACCCACCGTTAGCGGGAAGATCTTGTCAGAGGTCAGGTCGATGAAGGCGGCATTGACCCAGGCGGTGATCATGTAGGCCAGAACGACCATCAGGAAGACGATCGGCGCGCGCTTGGTGCCGGTCTTCAGCCCGGCATCCGTGGGCATGTGCTTGGCCTGGCGGATGCCGAGGATGATGGAGATGATGGTCAGCGCCACGATCACCAGCACGATCGGAGAGGCCACGTAGTCCAGCCCGTCCTCCAGCCCGCGGCGGAAGCGGAAGCTGGCGATCTGATGAGCGTTGTTGGAAAAGTTCTCGGCCTGGTCGGACAGAACGAAGCCGATCAGGAAGGCTGGGCGCGACCAGTCGAAGCGGCGCAGGAAGATCCCCAGCAGACCCACGGCAAAGAGCGCAACAAGGTCCCCGAGGTCCTGGCGCGACTGGAAGGCCGCGAAGGTGATCATCATGAACAGGAAGGGAGCCAGCAGGGTAAAGCGGATCCGCGTCAGCCGGGAAATCGGCCCGGAGAGCACGATACACAGCCCTGCGCCCACCACGTTGGCCAGCGCCAGCGACCAGACGATCGTATAGGTGACATCCAGGTCATTGGTGATCATCTGCGGACCGGCGATGATCCCCAGAAGGCCCATGCCCCCGATGAAGATTGCCATCGAGCCAGACCCGGGGATGCCGAAGATCAGCGTCGGAACCAGCCCGCCGCCCTCCTTGGCGTTGTTGGAGCTTTCCGGCCCCACCACGCCCCGCACGTCCCCTTTGCCGAAGCCGGATTTATCCTTTGAACTCTGGACGGTATGCCCATAGGCGATCCAGTCCACGACGGAGCCGCCAAGGCCGGGGATGATCCCAACCACCACGCCGATCGTGGCACAGCGCAGCGACAGCCAGCGGTTCGTCCACCAGTCCTTGATGCCCTCGGCCCAGCCCGCGCCCAGCAGGGAGCGGTCGGAAATCGCCTTGTCCTGGCGCAGCAGGCCGATGATCTCGGGGATGGCGAAGATGCCCAGACCCACGATGACCAGGCTCAGTCCGTCGATCAGGTAGGGAATGTCGTAGGTGGCCATGCGCAGGGAGCCCCCCGCGCCGGCCTCTCCGATGGTGCCGACCAACAGGCCAAGACAGGCCGCCGCCACACCCTTCAGCGCAACGGTGCCGGCCAGGATCGCGACCATGGACAGGCCCAGAAGCGTGATCGCCAGCATCTCGGGCGTGCCGAAGGCCAGGACGATAGGCCGCGCCACCAGGATCAGCCCGGTCAGGATCACCGCGCCGAACAAGCCGCCGAATAGGGAAGAGGCAAAGGCCGCAGCCAGGGCGCGCGCCGCCTGTCCCTTACGGGCCATGGGAAAGCCGTCAAGCACGGTAGCCTGGCTGGCCGATGACCCGGGTATGCCCAGCAAAACGGAGGCAAAGGTGTCCGATGTCGGCACCACCGCGATCAGCCCGACCATCAATGCCAGGCCGGAAACGGGATCCATGCCGAACATGAAGGGCAGGACAAGCGACAGGCCGGCGATACCGCCAAGTCCGGGAAAGACGCCCACAGACAGCCCCAGCAGCACGCCGATGACCATGTACATCAGCTGGGCCGGCTGGAAAATTTGCGCAAAGGCGTCCTGCAGCGCCGGAAGCGCTGTGACAAAGGTTTCCATAGGTCGGGATCCGTAAGTTTGCCTTCCACGCGCGCCAAAGAGCCACGTGGAAGGCGTTTCAGAGGGTCAGATCAGTCAAGCTTCACGCCGTAGTCGTCGGCCAGCCACTGCTTGACGTAGGCCTTGGCTTCCGGGCTTACGTTGGTGCCAAGATCTGCCATTTTCTGGGCTGCCGGCAGGGTGACCTGCGGATAGACACCCAGGGTATCGGCGCTCATGTCCGCGAAATCCGGAGCCGAGGTCACGGCCTTGAAGGCCTCCGTATAGGTGTCGATCACCTCTTGGGAGGAGCCGGCGGGCAGGAAGATCATCTTCTGGGCCGGGAAGCCGGCGATGAAGAAGGCCTTCCAGGCATCCCATGCGTCACCGGAAGTCTCGCACTCAGGCGTGGCCTCGCAGACTTCCTTGAAGGTCGGGATATCGGGGAAGGTCGGATCGCGGACGATATTGCCGTCGTCATCCAGCGCGCCCCAGGTCATCATCGGCACCGCATCGCCGGATTCCACCAGCGGCACGACGCTTTTCAGGTAGGCAGAGCTGGTCTGGTAGTCGATGTTGGCTTCGCCGCGTTCGAACATCAGGCGGCCATCGCCACGGCCCTTGATGCCGAAGACGGGCTCCACGTTCATGCCCAGCATCTTCCAGGCCAGCAGCGGAACCAGGTCAAGCCGCGTGGCCCCCTGGGAGCCCCAGATGAAATCGGTGTCCTGCAGGCCCGTGGCATCCATGCCGTCCATCTCGGAGGCAAGGTCGGGCGGCAGGTAGGCCACGCCGCCGGTGCCGGAGCCCAAGACGACCTGCCAGTCCTTGTATTCGTATTTCACCCGCGGATCATCCAGCAGGTAGGGGAATTGCGTGGACCCGGAGGTGCCGAAGATCAGCGTGCCGGGGTTGTCCTCGAAGGTTTGTTCCTGGAACCAGTTGGCCCCCTTGGTGGAACCGGCACCGGGCATGTACTTCACGACCACGGTGGGTTCGCCGGGCAAGGCCTTGCTGAGCAGCGGCGCATAGAAGTTCGCCCAGGCAGCAGATCCCCCCGTTTCAGAGAAGGGGATGACGTATTCGACGGTCTTGCCGCTCAGGTCCAGCGCAACGGCATTGGTGCCCACCAGAGCGGCAGCAACGGAAACAGAAGCGGCAAGCGCCGCGGATTTGATAGACATGTTTTCCTCCTTTTCGGAACGCCCTCCCGACGTCCCCGCAGGCAAGTCACCGCTTGCCCGATGAGGCGACGCTAAGCTACGAACCTTTCGTGAAGCTTTCGGAGTCAAATAAAAATGCGCATCGCCATCGTCGAGGATAACGACAGCATTGCGAAGGGCATAGCCTATCGGCTGGAGGACCGCGGTCACGCCGTGGATATCCTGAGCGATGGCGAAGCCGCCGATGCCTTCCTGCGCGACGATGGCAACGAGCTGATCATCCTGGACCTCACGCTGCCGGGCATGGGCGGCATCGATATCCTGAAGGGCATGCGCCAGCGCGGCGATGGGCGCCCAGTGCTGATCCTCACGGCCATGTCGGACCTGCCTTCCCGGGTGGCGGGGCTGGATGCCGGGGCGGATGATTACCTTGTGAAACCCTTCGAGATGGAAGAGCTGGAGGCGCGCGTGCGCGCCCTGTCCCGGCGCGGAGGGCGCGCGCTTGAGGAAGCCCTCTCCGTGGGTCGCATCAGCTTCATGCCGGACACGCGCGAAGCCCAGGCCGATGGCCAGCCCCTGGACATGCCCCGCCGGGAGCTTGCCCTGCTGGAGGCGCTGATCCGTGCCCAGGGCCGCACCGTGTCCAAGTCGGACCTGCTGGATCACCTCTACGGCACCGGCGCCTCGGTCGAGGAAAGCGCGGTAGAGGTCCATGTCTCGCGGTTGCGCAAGAAGCTCTCTGCCTTCGGCGTCGATATCCGGACCCGGCGCGGCATCGGCTACCTGTTGCAGGAAAGCGCATGAAACGCTCCCTTCGCCTGCGCCTGTTCATTATCATCCTGAGCCCGCTCATCCTGCTGGCCAGCGTGATCGCCATCTGGCGGATCAGCGTCGCCCATGACACAGCCGATGAGCTTTTCGACAGGACGCTGATGACCACCGGGCTTGCCGTCTCCAAGGATGTGGCGCTGCTGGACGGCGATGCGATCCGCCTGCAGACCCAGCGGATCCTGGATGAAGCTGCGGGCGGGCCGATCCGCTACCACGTCTACGGGCCGGACGGGGTGCTGGTGACCGGCTATGCCGTGCCGCCCACCCCGATCCTGCGCGGCCTGCCGGAGGATGACGCCTTCATCTACTTCGACGGGCTCTACAAGGGAAAGGTCATGCGGGTCCTGCGGCTGCGCGATGTGACCACCATCGGCGGGATGACCGGTCTGTTCACCATCTCCGTCTGGCAGGACCTGGACGTGCGCGGCGCCTTCGCCTGGGAACTGGCCCTGCGGTCGCTGCTGGTCATCGCCCTGCTGATCCTGGCCGTTGCCCTGCTCGTCTGGTTCGGCGTCCGCTACGGCCTGAAGCCTCTGACGGACCTCGAGGACGCGATCTCGCGCCGATCCTCTGAGGATCTGAACCCGATCCAGCGCGCCGTCCCAATAGAGGCCGCAGGCATCGTCGACCGGCTCAACACGCTGTTCGGCAAGGTTTCGGCCACGCTGGATGCCCAGGCGGCTTTCATCTCGGATGCGGCGCACCAGCTGCGCAATCCGATCGCCGGTTTGCGGGCCCTCGGCGAGTCGATCGAAACGGCGCCCAACGTGGAAGTCGCCCGCGCCCGCGCGCGGGACCTGGTGGGGGCTGCTGAACGGGCCAGCGACCTGGCCAACAAGCTGCTGACGCTGGAACGCGCAAGGGCGGAACGCGGGGGCGAAAGCCTGGTACCGACGGATCTGACAGCGGTCCTGGAACGGATCGTCGCCAGCTTCCAGGCAGAGGCACAGGCGCATGGCGTGATCCTAACCCTGGTCACGCCGGAGGATCCCATGGTCATCCCCGCCGAGGAAGTCATGCTGGGCGAAGCAGTGACCAACCTGATCGACAATGCGCTGGTCCATGGCGGGCCCGCGATGTCCCGGATCACGGTGGAGCTGACCCGCAGCCGGGCGGCCTGTCATCTGAGCGTGCGCGATGACGGTCGCGGGGTGCCCGAAGACAAGTTGCCCAAGATCGTCCGGCGCTTCGGCCAGGCCCAGCCCGGGCCCGGCAGCGGCCTTGGCCTGGCCATCGCCGAAGCAGTGGCCAAGCGGCATGAGGGCAAGCTGCGCGTGTCTTCCAAGGATTGCGGTTTTGCCGTGCACCTGATCCTGCCGCTGGGCTGAGCCGCGCTTAGGGCGCGGGCTTAACGGACGATGGCATAGGCCTGCATCAGCCGCGGCGTGGCCGCGCCGCGCAACATCCCCTCGGGATCGCGGGACAGGCCGGTTAGACGGCCGATTGCCCAAGGCTCCGACACGACAAGCTTGTGGCCCCGTTCGCGCAGCGCAGAGAGCACGTCCTCACCGAACTGCGGTTCTGCCATCAGGTGGCCCGGCTTCACACCACGCGGATGGAAGCTGGCCTGCAGGTGGGCCGTATGGAAGAGCGGCGCGTCGATGGCTTCCTGAAGGTTCATCCCGTGATGGGCCAGCCGCAGGAAGAAGCTGAGCTGCCATTGCTCCTGCTGGTCGCCGCCCGGTGTGCCAAAGGCCATCCGCGTCCCATCCGGCGCCCGCGCCGCGGAAGGCGTCAGCGTGGTCCTGGGCCGGCGCCCCGGGGCCAGCGACGTGGGCAGCCCCTCTTCCAGCCAGAACATCTGGCCGCGGTTGTTGAGCGGCACCCCCAGCCCCGGAATCACCGGAGAGCTCTGCAGCCACCCGCCCGAAGGCGTGGCCGAGACCATGTTGCCCCAGCGGTCGATCGCATCGACGTGGACGGTATCGCCTTCCTTGTTGGACAGATGCGCCATGGTCGGCTCACCGCCCCCGATCCCGGCATCGCCCTGCGCGAAGCGCTTGGCGCGGCGCAGGAAGCTGTCCACCTGGTGATCATAGCCCGGCAACCGGCCCGGCCGTATCTCAAGCGAGGCACGATCGCCGATCAGCCGCGCGCGCTCTGCCCCGTAGGATTGGGATAACAGCTGGTCCAGGGGGATCGTACCGTGCTGCGGATCGCCATAATAGGCCTCCCGGTCGGCAAAGCTGAGCTTCAGGGTTTCCGTGACAAGATGGGCAAACTCCGCCCCGCGGGGGGCCATCGCCGCCAGGTCGTGGTTCTCTAGGATCCGCAGCGATTGCAGCAAGGCCGGGCCCTGGGTCCAGGCACCGCACTTGAAGACCTCCCAGCCGTTGTGATCGACGCTCACAGCCGGTTCATAGCTGGCCTGCCACCCCGCCATGTCATCGCCGGTGAGCACGCCCTTGCGGTATTCGCCGTCTCCGTCCATCGGCGTCGCGGAGCTTACGTAATCGTCGATCGCCTCGGCCACGAAGCCCTTGTAGAAGGCCCGCCGGGCGGCCTCGATCTGGGCCTCGCGGGCGGTTTCGCTTTCGGCTTCCTCTAGCAGCCGGGTCCAGAAGGCCGCAAGCTGCGGATTGCGGAACAGCTTGTCCGCTTCGGGCCGCTTGCCGCCAGGCAGCCAGACCTCTGCCGAGGTCGGCCATTCCTTGCGGAAGAAATCCTCCTGCCCGGCGATGGTATTCACCATGAGCTGCAGCGCCGGATGCCCTTCGCCAGCGTAGTAGATTGCCGGTTCCAGCACCTCGCGCAGGGACAGTCGGCCATGGTCGCGCAACATCAGCATCCAGGCATCGAAGGCACCGGGCACCACGGCCGCCAGCAGCCCGGCCCCGGGGATCAGCACCATGCCCTGCGCGGTGTAATGGGCGATGGTGGCCCCGGCGGGGGCCGAGCCCTGCCCGCAGATCACGGTTGGCGCGGCATCACCTGCGGGCCAGATCAGCGCGGGCATATCCCCCAGCGGGCCGTTCAGATGCGGCTCTACCACGTTCAGCACGAAGCCCATGCCAACCGCCGCATCGAAGGCCGTGCCGCCGGCCTCCAGCAGCTTCATGCCCACCGCGCTTGCCAGCCAGTGGGTCGAGGCGACAGCCCCGTAGGTGCCCTTCAACTCGGGCCGTGTCGTGAAACTCATGTCGCTCCCCCCTCAGGTCTTCGACTTATCCTGCCGGGTAAACAGCCGGGCCGCCAGCGGGGCACAGGTGATCACCAGGAAAATCCGCGCGATGTGATGGACCACCACGAAGCCCAGGTCGGCGCCGGAGACGATGGCAAGCACCGCCATCTCCGCCTGCCCACCGGGAGCGAAGCTCAGGAAGGCCTCCTGCCCCGGTGCCAGGCCCAGGCCCACCACGATTGCCGTCATGACGATCGCCAGGACCGCCAGGATGATGACGAAGAAAACCCCCGCCAGCACGTCCTTGCGCAGCTCCCGCAGGGTCACGCCCACGTAGCCGACGCCGATCCCGATGCCGATCATGAACTGCGCGGCCAGGATCGATTCCGCCGGCGGGCGCGTGTGGATCAGCCCGGCCATGGTCAGCACCGCCGTGACGATCATCGGCCCCAGGATCGTCGCACCGAACAGGCCGATGCGCTCGCCCCCCTTCCAGCCGACCAGCGCCGCCAGCACCATGAGTCCCATCTCTTTCAGCGACAGGCTTGCGGCCGGTGCGCCGATGGGCTGGTCCAGCTCTGCCCCGAACCCCCAGTGCAGGATGATCGGCGCAAGGGTGACGATGATCGCCACACGCGTGGCGTGGATCAGCGACAGGGCCCGCGCATCGCCCCCCGCTTCGGAGCCGAAGATCACCATGTCCTGCAAGCCCCCCGGCATCGCCGCATACCAGGAGGTCACCCGGTCAAAGCCCGTCACCTTGTGAAAGAAGGGCATTCCCACCAGGCCGATGACGGCAATGTAGACCGGCACGAAGATGACCGAGGCCGCCATTTGCGGCAGTTGCGCCACCACCTCTGGCGTCAGCGAAGATCCCACTGCCACGCCCAGGATCGTGCGCGCCGCCTTGGACACCTGCCCGAAGCCGATCAGGGGGCGGTGCATCAGGGCGGCCAGCAGGCTGGCGAAGAGCGGCCCGAAAAGGAAGGGCAAGGGCAGGTTCAGCAACCAGAACCCAGCCGTTCCCGCCGCCGCGATGGCAAAGGTCTCTACGCGGCGGGAGGTAACTGAGCGGGTCTTCGGGACTGCGGTCATGTGATCTACCATAGCTATTGCATCCAATTGTATCCAACTGTATTCAATAAGCAAGCGGAGGTATCATGACTGACCAGACAAAACCGGATTTGCCCCAGGGACAGGACGCCTATCTTCGGATCCTGGCTCAGATCAGGGAAGGCAATCTGAAGCCCGGAGACCGGCTGACAGAGACAGAGCTGGCCCGCACGCTTGGCATTTCCCGCACCCCGGTCCGGGAAGCGATCCGCCAGCTGGAAAGCGACGGGCTGGTTACCCATGTGCCGCGCGTGGGCGCCGCCATCCGGACCCTCGATTACGCAGAGATCACCGAACTCTACGCGATGCGGACCGTTCTTGAGGGCACGGCGGCCCGCTTTGCCGCACGCACCGCCAGCACGGTCGAGATCGAGGAGTTGGATGAGATCAACCGCGCCATGGCCGCTGCGCCTGACGGTGCCGGGGCCTTTACCCAGAACCTTCATTTCCACGAAGGGCTACTGAACGCCGCCCGCAACCGGTTCCTGATCAAGGCGGTAGAGGCCGTGAACACCACCCTGCTGATCCTGGGCCCCTCGACGCTGTCCGAAGAGGCCCGCGCCGAAGAGGCCTTTGGCGAACACGAGGCGATCCTAGCCGCCCTGCGCAGCAGGGACGAGGACGCGGCCGAACAGGCCATGCGCCAGCACATCGAAGCCGCGCACAAGGCCCGCCTGCGGCAATTGCGCGGCGGCTAGCCACCCCGAGCGGAGGAGGAACCATGACGGATATCGAGGCAACGGACTGGGGCGTGATCGTGGTGGGCGGCGGCAATGCCGCGCTTTGTGCCGCGATTGAAAGCGCTGAAGCCGGTCACAAGGTGCTGCTGCTTGAATGCGCCCCCGAACCATATCGCGGCGGCAACTCCCGCCACACGCGGAATTTCCGCTGCATGCATTCCGGCCCGCTCTCCGTGCTGACCGACAGCTACGGCGAAGACGAATACCTTGACGACCTGATGCGGGTCACCAAGGGCAAGACGGACGAAAGCCTGGCCCGGATGACCATCCGCAGCTCTGAAAGCTGCCTGCCCTGGATGGAACGGCACGGCGTCGCCTTCCAGCCCTCGCTTTCCGGCACGCTTTCCCTGTCGCGGACCAACGCCTTCTTCCTTGGCGGCGGCAAGGCCCTGGTCAACGCCTATTACAATTGCGCCAGCGACCTGGGTGTCACCGTCCTTTACGAGGCCGAGGTGGAGCACATCGGGATCGACGGCGACACCTGCACCCATGTTGAGGTCACACATGGCGGCAAGCGCCTGACCGCGAAGGGCAAAAGCATCGTGCTGGCCTCCGGCGGGTTCCAGGGCAATATCGACTGGCTGGCCCGCGCCTGGGGCCCCTCTGCGCGCAACTTCCTGATCCGCGGCACGCCCTACAACCGCGGCAAGATCCTGGCCGACATGCTGGAACAGGGCGCGGACACGGTGGGTGACCCCACCCAGTGCCACGCGGTGGCCATCGACGGCCGCGCACCCAAGTTCGACGGCGGCATCGTCACGCGGCTGGACTGCGTGCCCTTCTCCGTGGTGGTGAACAGGGACGGTGAACGCTTCTACGACGAAGGCGAAGATGTCTGGCCCAAGCGTTACGCGATCTGGGGCCGCCTCGTGGCCGCCCAGCCCGACCAGGTGGGTTATTCCATCATCGACAGCAAGAGCCTTGAGCTTTTCATGCCCTCCGTCTTCCCCCCCGTGAAGGCCGACACGATCGAGGAGTTGGCCGAAAAGATGGGCTTGCCCGTGGCCCCGACGGTGACGACGATCAGGGATTTCAACGCCGCCTGCCGCCCCGGCGCCTTCCACCCAACAGAGCTGGACGGCCTGGCGACCGAAGGGCTGGAACCGCCAAAGACCAATTGGGCGCGCCCGATCGAGGACCCGCCCTTCTACGGCTACTCCCTGCGCCCCGGCGTGACCTTCACCTACCTTGGGCTCAAGGTCGACAAGGGCGCAAAGGTCCATACCGCCGAAGGGCCGCTCAGCAATGTCTGGGCCGCCGGGGAAATCATGGCCGGGTCGATCCTGGGCCAGGGCTACCTGGCCGGCTTCGGGATGACCATCGGCACCGTTTTCGGACGTATCGCGGGACAGGAGGCCGCCGCCCATGCTGGATAAGACACCCCTCAGCCCCACGCAGGAAGAAGCCGCCCGCCAGATCGAGATCTGCAATGCCTGCCGCTACTGCGAAGGCTATTGCGCGGTCTTCCCGGCCATGTTCAAGGAACGCGCCTTCGGGGCCGGGGATATCACGCAGCTGGCCAACCTCTGCCACAACTGCCGGGGCTGCTACTACGCCTGCCAGTACACTGAACCGCATGAATTCGCGCTGAACCTGCCCGGGATCCTGGCAGAGGCCCGCACCGAAAGCTGGGAGCGCTTCGCCTGGCCGCCAGCCCCCGCCAAGCTGTTCCAACGCCACGGCGTCGCCCTTGCGGCGGCTTTCGTGCTGGGAATCGCGGCGCTCTTCTGGGCGGTGGCTACGCTGACGCCCGCTAGCGGCGCAGGGTTCTACGCCGCGCTGTCGCACGGCATCATGGTGGCGATCTTCCTGCCCGCCTTCGCCTTCCCTGCCCTCGCGCTTGCCATGGGCCTGCGCGCCTATTGGCGGGAAACAGGCGGTGGCCGGATCACCCTGGCGCAACTGAAGGACGCCAGCCTCTCGGTCGCAAGGATGCGCAACCTCGACGGCGGCCATGGCAAGGGCTGCAACTTCGAAAAGGGCAACCGCTTCAGCCAGGCCCGCCGCCATGCGCACCAGGCCGTGCTCTGGGGCTTCCTGCTGTGTTTCGCCGCGACCTGCAGCGGCACGGTCATGCATTACCTCTTCGGCCTGGAAGCCCCCTACGCAATCTACTCCCTGCCCAAGCTGCTGGGCATCCCGGGCGGCCTGCTGCTGACCCTCGGCTGCATCGGCCTGGCGGTGCTGAAGACGAAGGCAGATCCGGAACTTGGCACGCACACGGCCTGGGGCGGAGAAATGGCCTTTGTCCTGCTGCTCGGGCTGACCGGCTTCTCCGGCCTGGTACTCTACGCGGCCACGGGCACGGGCGCCGTCCCTGCCCTGCTCGCCCTGCACCTTGGCGCGGTGCTCGCCTTCTTCCTGACCACGCCCTATTCCAAGATGGCCCATGGCTTCTACCGGATGGCGGCGCTGGTGCGCGATGCGCAGGGCAAGGGCATCTGAAGCCGCCAACAGCGCGAAAACCAAGGGGCGGGGAAATCCCCGCCCTTCCCGCCTCCCCCTGAGGTGCGCTCAGCCCTTGCGGATCCTCGGCAATAGCACCTCTGCAAAGTCGCGGTAATCCCCGTCCTCGCCGCCCTCCGGTACCGGCGCGCCGGCCTCTGCGATCCGCCGCTGCCAGTCAACCGTGGCCGCGGCCATGCCGTTGGGCAGCCCCAGGTCCGTCAGCATCTTGGCCACCTCTTCCATCTCGTGAGAGCGGCGAATGCCATGCACCATGCTGCGTTCGAAATTGTAGGGCGCACGCTGGTACAGATCGATCCCCGGACTCCCGTCCCGGAGCGAGGGGAAGACCTCTTCCGCAACGCCCGCCGCATGGGCCGCCAGGGTGCATTCCGCAGTCAGCGCCTCCAGCCCCTTCACCATGATCGACCGCACCATCTTGATTGAGCTCGCCGCGCCAACCTCGCCCTCCACGACACGCAGCTTCAGCGGCATCGCCTCAAGAACGGGGGCGACCTCTGCCGCATGCGGGCCGGAGATCAGCAAGGGCACCATGTTCAGCTTGGGGTGAACCGGCGCCATCACCGCCACGTCCACGTAACGCCCGCCCGCATCCTCGATCCGCTTGGCAGAGACCTGCTTGGACGAGGGCGCGCAGGAGTTCAGATCCAGCCAGGTGGTGCCCTGCCCCAGCAGCGGCGCGGCGGCCGTGGCCGCGCTGACGGCCTGATCCGCGGTCACCGTGCAGAACACCATGTCCGCGCCTTCCAGCGCCTCTTCCAGCGTCTCGACGCAGGCCACGTCCAGGCCCGCGCATCGCGAGCGGATCTCGCCGGCGGTCGCGGGATCTTCCAGCTTGATGTCATAGGCGGAAATCGCCCCCGGCCGTGCCGCGCCCCAGCCTGTCACCAGGGCCGAGCCCGCCTCTCCGAAACCGATGAAAGTGATCTTCATTCGTCCTCCTCCTGCGCCGTCCTGCGGGCGCGTTCTCCTGCGGGGCGGGCAACACGGTCACCCCGCGCCACCCTCCCCGGATCTTGCCTGCGACAGCGACGTCTGTCCTCGCAACCCGGCCCGGGCCTCAGGGAAAGACCATCCCCGCGAAAAGCTTGCGCGCCGTGCGAAGCGTTCCGGCCGCGACAATCCCACCGCTCTCATCCGTCTCGATCAGCACTTCCGCCGCGCCAGAGGGATGCTCGATCGCAAAGCGCCCATCCTGCGGGATCACCGCCAGCTCGGCCGCCGGGCTGCCCTCGACCAGGCAGGCGCTTGCCACGGTCACGGCAGCAAAAACCCCGATGGAGGCATGACAGCGATGCGGGATGAAACTGCGCGTGCTGATCGCGCCGCCCGACTGCGGCGCAGAGACCAGGGTCATCTTCGGCACGGATTTCTCCGTCACGTCCCCAAGGTTCATCATCGGGCCGGCCTTCAGGCGGATCGCCTCCACCCTGGCTTTCAGATCGGCATCAGCTTCAAGTTCCTCCCGGCTTTCCGTGCCGGTCACACCCAGGTCGCTGGCCTTCATGATCACGCAGGGCATCCCGTTGTCGATCAGCGTGCAGGCTACGCCTTCCACCATGTCGACCCCGGTGCCGGTGGGCAGCATGACACCCCCGCCGGTCATGGACCCGGCGATATTTGTGAACATCAGCGGGATCGGCGCATGGCTGCCCGGCACGCCGTCGATCGTCGCCGTGCCGTGGTAATTCACCTTGCCCCCCGGGGTTTCCACCTTGGCAACGGCCACCTCGCCGGTGTTCAGCATGTGGATGCGCACCGAAGTCACATCGCCCGCGGCCGCAACCAGCCCACGCTCGATCGCCGCAGGCCCGACACCGGCCAGGATATTGCCGCAGGCCTGCGCCCCGCTCACCAAGGCCTGGTCCACGAAGACCTGCAGGAACAGGTAATCCACATCCGCATCCGCCCGGCTGGAGGGCGCCAGGATCGCCACCTTTGAGGTCAGCGGATCCGCCCCGCCAATCCCGTCGATCTGCCGCGGATCCGGGCTGCCCATGATGCGCAAAAGCACATCGTCCCGCGCGCTTTCCTCCGCCGGCAGATCACTCGCCAGGAAATAGGCCCCCTTGGAGGTCCCGCCCCGCATCCAGATGCAGGGAATTCCATCCATGTCGCTCATCCGATCCTCCTTCATCTGGCCGGAAATACTTCGGGGGAGGCCGCCAGCGGCGGACGGGGGCTGGCCCCCTCTCCCCCGGCCTTCAGATGTACTTCAGCCCCTTGGCTTCCAGCCGCGACCGCATGTCGTAGATATCAAGGCCCAGCTCGCCGTTCGCCAGCCGCACCCGCTTGGCCTCTTCCGCATCCAGTCGCGCCTGCGTCTTCTTCAGCACCTCTTCGGCATCCTCTCGGCGCACCACGCAGACCCCGTCGTCATCCGCGCAGATGATGTCGCCCGCGTTGATCGCCTGGCCGGCACAGACCACCGGGACGTTCACGGAGCCCAGGGTTTCCTTTACCGTCCCCTGGCAGGAGATCGCCTTGGTCCAGACCGGGAAGTTCATCTCGCGCAGGTCATGGGTATCGCGCACGCCGGCATCGATGATCAGCCCGCGGCAGCCCCGCGCCTGGGCAGAGGTCGCCAGCAGGTCGCCGAAATAGCCGTTGTCGCAGGGAGAGGTCGGTGCCAGCACCAGGATATCGCCCTCCTTCAGCTGCTCGATCGCCACGTGGACCATCCAGTTGTCCCCCGGCGCGGCAGAGATCGTCACGGCAGAGCCGGCGATCTTCACCCCCTGCTGGATCGGGCGCATGTAGCTTTGAAGGCAACCGATACGGCCCTGCGCCTCGTGCACGGTGGCAACACCCGCCTGCCCGAGCGCGTCGATGATCGCCTGGTCGGCGCGGGGAATGTTCTGAACGACAACAGCCATGCTCTGGCTCCTTCTTCTGAATTCGTATCAACACCCCGCCGGGGGAACCGGCAGGGCAAGGCATCACGACCGGGTCGGCGGGGTGCCATGGGTGTGGAAACTCTCGATGGTCTTCAGGCCCCAGGCCTGGCCCTTCTTGCGGTCGGCTTCTGTCCAGACCACCGGTTTCCAGTCCGGCGCCAGGATCAGCCGGGCGCCGGCATTGGCCAGCTCCACCCGGTTGCCCGCGGGCTCCCAGACGTAGAGGAAAAAGGTGTTCTGGATGGCGTGCTTGTGCGGCCCGGTCTCGATATGCACCCCGTTCTCCAGGAAGATATCGGCGGCGCGCAGGATGTCTTCGCGCGTGTCGGTCGCATAGGTCACGTGGTGGAAGCGGCCCGTGCCCCCGCCGTGCTCCTCGGTGCAGGCCAGGTCATAGCCCTTGTTGTTCACTGTGAACCAGCAGCCGCCGATGCGGCCGTTGTCCAGCTGGATCATCTCCGTCACCCGGGCGCCCAGGCAGACCTCCATGAAGCGGCGAAATTCGGTCACGTCCTCGGACAGCAGGTTCAGGTGATCCAAGCGGCGCGGCGCGGCGCCGGTGTGGTGATAGCGGCTGGCGTTATTCTTCAGCGCCGGCCGATCTTCCCCGGTCGCCTCGTACCACCTGGTCTCATAGTAGATCTCGAAAAGATGGCCGAAGGGATCCGCGAAGCGGAAAGCGCGACCATGGGACAGGTCGCCCTCCTCCCAGCCGATTACCTTGAAGCCGCTCTCCTCGATCGCCTTCACCCGGCGCTCCAGCGCCTCCGGAGAGGCCGCGCGATAGCCGATATGCCCCACGCCCGTGGTCTCGCTGCGGGTCAGCTTCAGGGTGCAGAACTCGTAGTCATCCCAGGCCCGCAGATAGGCGCTGTCACCCTCCCGGGCAGAGACCTTCAGCCCGTAGACACGGGTAAAGAAATCCAGGCTTTCGTCGAACTTGTCCGTCAGCATCTCTACATGGCCCAGATGGACGATATCGAAAGACGGATTGGTGGGGGCTGACATGCGGCCTCTCCTGCTGAGATAGGCGGCCGCCCCATCGGGGCGACCGGAATGCTCAGATCACGCAGGGGCGATCAAAGCTCGTCAACGGTACGAGGGAAGATCGACTGGAAGCCCTCGGCATATTTGCAATCCCGCCCGCCGGACATGCCGCCGGAGTTGCGCTTGAAGTGGTTCGCGCGCTGCTGGGCCACGCGGGTGTAGTAATCCCACAGGTGCACCTGGCCCTCGTTGCTTTCCATCGCCTTGCGCTTCTTTTCCCAGACCGGGGTGATGTCCAGGAAGACATCTGGCTTCCAGCCCATCTGTTCGGTCTGGTGCGGCTCGAACAGGTAGAGCTGCGGCGCGCCCAGCACCTTCTCACCGGGGTTGTGCCCCCAGGCCTGGGCGATCATCCGCGCCTCCAGCGTGACCTGCGACATGTACATGTGGTCGGTGTTGTAAGGATCGTACTGGCTGTGGCTCATCATGAACTTGGGCTGAACCTTGCGGATCAGGTCCACCAGTTCGTACTTGTCCGACTGGTCCAGCTGCAGCGGGTAGTCGCCCTTGTCGAAGCAGACCAGCTCATGCACGCCAAGCGCCGCGGCCGCGTTTTCCGCTTCCTTGCGGCGAATGTCCTTCACCTCCTGCAGGGACTTGCCCTCTTTCCACAGGCGGGCGCTTTCGCCGCGTTCGCCGAAGCTCAGGCACGCGACGGTCACGTTGTAGCCCAGTTCCGCGTGCAGCGCGATCGCGCCCCCGCAGCGCCAGACGAAATCGGCCGCATGGGCGGAAACGATCAGGGCGGTCGGCTTGGTTGTCATGGAGTCTCTCCTCTCGGTCGTCTGGGCGGACCATGCGCCCCAAAGGCAGGTTTGCCAAATTTGAACCCGGGCTTATTCCATAAGTTTTGGCTATAGAGGAATCTTGGCGCGGCGTGGTGAACTCTCTCCGTGGCCGTCCGCTCAGGTACCGACGCCTTTCGGTGCTTACCCAAAGGAGTTTTACCGACTCGGACCCGATACCCCCAACCACACCCCGGGGCTTCCTTATAACTTTTTGATACAATAGAATTCCGCTGAACCTGTCCGAAGAGGATCTGATGAACTGGAACCTGCGACACCTCCGGGCCTTCCTTTGCGTCGTGCAAGAGACCTCCGTCTCCCGTGCGGCAGGGATCTGCAACCTGTCGCAACCGGCGGTGACCCAGGCCATAGCGCGGTTGGAAAAGGGCTTCCCACAACCGCTTTTCCAGCACCGCAGCCAGGGCCTTTACCCGACAGAGGCAGGGCTGGCCCTGGCCGCCCGCGTCAGCCGCGCCCTTGACCGCCTGGAAGAGGCCGCGGCCCCGATTTCCCCACGGCTTGCCTCCAATGCCACTATGGCCCAGCTCAAGGCCCTGATCGCCGTGCGCGAGCTTGAGAACTTCTCTCTCGCCGCGCGCCAGCTTGGCCTGGCCCAGCCCACCGTGCACCGCGCCGTCACCCTGCTTGAGAAAGAGGCCAACCGCCCGCTCTTCGAACGCTCTGCCACCGGGATCCGTGCCGGGCGCGCCTGCCGCGTGCTTGCCGATGCCGCCCGGCTGGCCTTTGCAGAGCTTGACCAGGCAGAGATGGAGCTGGCCGAGATGGCCGGGCGCGAAGCAGGCCAAATCACCCTTGGTGCCATGCCGCTGTCGCGCTCCTTCCTGGTTTCCCGCGCGCTAGGGGAATTCCGCCGCACCCGCCCGCGCATCCTGATCCGAATCGACGAAGGCCCCTACGAGGAACTGCTTGCCGGCCTGCGACGGGGCGAGATCGACTTCCTGATCGGCGCCCTGCGTGACCCCCTGCCCATCGGCGACATCGAACAGAGGGAGCTGTTCTCGGACGATCTGATCCTTGCGGTCGGCCCCGGACACCCCCTGCTGTCCCGGGACAGGATCACACCGGAAGAAACCGCCGGCTACCCCTGGATCCTGTCGCGGCAGGGTACGCCGTCGCGGGCGATCTTCGATCGGGTCTTTGCCGGGCACGCCCAGCCGCGAAGCATAGTCGAGACCGGCTCGACCATCCTGATGCGCCAGATGCTGCAGGACTCGCGGCACATCGGCTTCATTTCGCGGATGCAGGCCGCCGCGGAAACCGAACTTGGGCTGATGGTGCCACTCTCAGCCGAACTGCCAGAGACCCGCCGCCCCATCGGCCTGACCCAGCGGCACGGGTGGATCCCGACCGCAGCCCAAAAAGCCATGATCGACGCCATCGTCCGCGCCGCGCCCGGTGAGTCCGCCCAATGATCAAGATGCTGCTGAAAAGCTGCATTTTGCGTAGATCAAATTGACTCAGGGCCGAAAAGGCGAATATTTTATTCAATCGAACAAGAAAGCTCGCAATTCATTTGTATTTACCGGAAAGGTTTTCGGTAATAACTATGCGAGTCAATGTGTAAAGAATTTGTGGGTACCGTGACAGACAGACCAGAACCCTTCCCGGACTTTCCGGACGATGAGCCGGAATTCTCCCTTTCAGTGTCGCTTTCTCACCTGCTGAGGCGGTCACACTTCCATGCGGAATCCCTGTTTGCCCAGATGTTCGACGACATCGGGATAACCTCGCGCCAGCTGTCCCTGCTGGTCGCCGTGGCAGAGAACCCCGGCGCATCGCAGCGTCAGCTGAGCCAGGCCGTCACCTTGGATGTGAACACCGTCAGTGACACCCTGCGCCGGATGGAGCGTAAGTCCCTGATATTCCGAAATGCTTCTGCGAATGACGGGCGTTCCGTCACAGTGACGCTGACGGAACAGGGGCGCGAGATCTTGGAAACGGCGGTCAGCCGAAACGCCATGTTCCAGGAGATGATCTCTGAGCAGCTTCAGCCGGATGAGACTGATCAGCTGAAGACTCTGATCAACAAGATGCTGCAATAGACGCCAAACTAAATTCGTCGCCATAATTACGATATTTCAGAAATGGACTTACAAGCAACCAGGCGCTTAAACTCCACACCATCACAGTAAGTATTAATTTATTCCCTTTGAAAACAACGCAGCCTGAAACGCAAATTAATTGGCACACATGCAATTGCGCCCAGGCTGCGTTACCGTCTTCTTGATTTACCTTGGGGGAAGAGAAGTGGTGCCGGTGATAGGACTCGAACCTACGACCCCATCATTACGAATGACGTGCTCTACCAGCTGAGCTACACCGGCACTTCTCTGGCAAGGCCCGGGAGATCAAGATCGCGGGGCCTCGTGGAGCGGGGCTATAGCACCCCTCCGCTTCCTGGGAAAGCGCTTTTTGCGCCCTCCCAGGGTGGCGTCTTCAACGCTTTGCAGCGACGTCCTCTGGCGGCAGGACCTCTGCCTCCTCGACATCGTCAGAGCCGCCCTTGGCGGCCGTCTCCGTGGCCGGGTCCGCTGCTGATGCGGCGGGGCCTCCCGGGGCCACGGGCAGGTTCACGGCGTCGTCCACGCGGCCCACGATCAGCGGCAGCATGGTCTGGGACATGGGCGACTGGTACTCGGTCGCGGGCGCTTCCTGCCAGGCAAGCGTATCGAAGGCGCCGCAGGCTTCGCAGACCGGCACCCAGTGGCCATGGGTGTGGTGGCACTTCTCGCAGGTCCACTGGGGCCCGCGCGGCGCGCTCACGGCGCGTGTCAGCCAGCCCTTCACGATGGCGTCGGGGCTGCCTTCGCCACGTTCGATGGCCGCCATGATCGTCAGGGTGCGTGCATCGGGCTTGTCCGTCGCCAGGTCACCCAGGGCGCGGCGCGCCTCGGGAAAGTCCTCTGCGCCGATGTTCAGTTCCGCAAGCAGCAACCGGGTCTCACGGTGCTCCGGATGGATCTTGGTGAGCACCTTGAAGCGCTTCAACCGCGCCTCTGCGGTTTCGGTGGGGGACAGGGCCGCGAAGGCCGCGGCCAGGTCCGGGTGCGGGCTGGCCTCCCAGGCCTTGCGCAGGACGCGGGTGGCGTATTTGTCCTTGCCCTGTTCGTGATAGGCACGGGCGGCAAAGACCGCGGCCGGGATCAGGTCCGGCGACAGGCGGTTGGCCTCGATCGCGGCTTCGCGGGCCTCGATCGTGCTGTCCGCGGCAATGACGGCCTTGGCCTCTGACAGGGCCAGCACGGCATCGCGGCGGCGGTGCACGTCGCGGGGCAGGGCGCCGGTCCGCAGCTTGGCCTTGAGCGTGTTGCGCGCGCCCTGCCAATCCTCGTTCCCGGCCTGTAGCTTCAGCAGCACGTCCTGCACTTCCTCGTGGGCCGGCTTCAGGGCAAAGGCCTTTTCCGCCAGCTTCATGGCCGTGTCGGTATCGCCCTCTTCCAGCTTCTGCTTCATCAGGCCACGCACGCCGACAAAGCGCGTCCGGTCATCGGCCAGCAGCGCCTTGTAAGCCTGCTCCCGCTTGCGCTTGTCGCCAGTCAGCTCCGCCGCCTGGGCAGTCAGCAGGTTGGTCAGCTCGGGACGGTCCAGGTACTTGTCCGCCCGCGCCGCCTTGGCCATCGCCAACCGCCCTTCGCCAGAGGCCAGGGCAACCATGCCTTCGGTCAGCGCCTTCAGGCCCTTCTTTTCCCGGTTTCGGTCGAAATGGCGGCTCAGCGCCGTCTCATCGCCGTTGATCCAGCGCAGCAGGGCGATCAGCAGCCCGGCCAGCCGGAACAGCACCCAGACCGCGACAAGCAAGGCCAGCAGCGCCAGCACCGCCCGCAGGGGCGTCAGGTTGAACTCGTATGTCCCGACAGAGATCAGGACGCCACCCTCCATCTCCAGAAGGTAGCTCGCCCCCATGGCGGCAGCCGCCACCAATGCGATGAAGACGCCGATTTTTATGAAAGACCAGAGCATCCAGTACTACCTCAATTCGTCTGCGTGGCGGATTCGAGTCCCGAACGGGCCTCGATGACTTCGGCACGGGCCGTGGCCATGTCGACCCAGCCCTGCATCTCCGCTTTCGCGGCTTCGGGCAGGGTGTCCAGCTCACTCAGCGCCGTCTCAAGATCCCGGTCGCGCAGGGCCGCTTCGGCCCGCGACAGGATCGCATCCGGGCTGTTCCCTTCCTGCGGGGTAAGAGAGCGCATGCCAAGTTGCGTTTTCATGAACGACAGGACCGAACTTGTGTCCCCCATGTCCCAGGTCGCGCCAAGCGCGTCGCGGGCAAAGTCGGGGAAGCTTTCCTGAAGATCGGCCATCGTGGCGACGCCCGATGCGGCGTGGCTTTCCAGCGCCTCCGGGACGCTCGCCCCGGTGTCCTTCAGCGCGTTCACCGGTTCGGCAAAGGGCTCACCGGTGTCCAGCGCGGTGTCCAGTTCCGTCAGGGCCGCGCTCATCTTGGATTGCTCGGCCGCCGTGGTGATCTGCGCCTCAAGCTCGGATTTCTGTGCGTCCAGCGCCTGGTTCAGCTCAGAGACCTGGCGGTTCAGATCCTGCACCGCTTCCGGGGCAACGCTGCCGCCTTCCTCCAGGGCCGCGATGCGATCCGTCAGGGCGCTGAGCGTGGCAGAGGTCTCTGACAGGCCGCTTTCGAGGCCAGACTGGGTGGATTTCAGCGCCTCGACCTCGCCGCTGATGCCGGACAGGTCCGGCTCCTGCGGGGTGGCTTCCTTCAGGGCCGAGACCTCCGCCTGCAGCGCCGCCACGTCATCGGACAGGGTCGTTCCCTGCTGCGATGGCAGACCTTCGGGGAAGATCCAGAGCGCCGCGCCAAAGCCGATGCCCGCGGCGATCACGCCGCCCAGCAGGGCCGGGAAGAAACGATGCTTCACGATCGTCTCCTGGGGTGCCGCAGCAGAGGGGGGCGGAGAGGACGACGCAGAAGAAGCAGAGGACGGCGGCGGGGGTGGGGCAGGCGGCACATCCGTTTCCGGCGTGTCGGCCATGGGTTCGGGCGCCTGGGTTTCGGGCGCCTGGCCATCCAGCGCGGCCAGGTCGTCCTGGTCATTCGGATCATCCCGGTCGCTGCCTAGGGCCGCGGCCAGGCTATCGGCACTGTCACGCGGATCGTGGACCGGGGCGGCCAGGGTAGGCTCTGCCGGGGCCTCGGAGGCCTCGGCAGGTTCTCCTGCGGCCTCATCCAGGCCCTCCGGGGCGGCCAGAACCACATCCGGTTCCTCCGGCGCATCCCGATCGGGCCGGGGCGCCGCTGGCATGTCCATCCCCGTCACCTCTGTCGAGGTCTCTTCCGCGGGCTGGCTCTCCAGCGCCTCAGTCTTGTCGTCTTTGGGTGTCTTGGCCACGGATCGAACCCCCCTTGATTCTGCGAGCCGGCGTCATGGGTACAGGGGCAACTTAGACAGCCCCCCGTCCCGCCTCAAGCTGATGCGATCTGGAGACAAGTCCAGCAAGCGCTACCAACATAGTACCGCCATTCGGTTGGGCGGCCAGTTCCAGCACCCTTGGGCGCAAAGGTGCCACGATCCCCGCGATTACCGGACTGATAGCGGCGATCATCAGCGGAGCAGACCCGTTCCAGGCAGTGGCAAAAAGCCGCGCGCTGCGTGGCGAATAGAGCGGCACAAGCACCGGATCCTCGCCACTCATGACCCCAAGTGCCTCAGCAGACAAGGGTTTCTCTTGCTGACGATAGGCCGTGACAGCCCTTACCGCCAGGCCTTCGGCGCTTAGTCGCTCTGCCAGGTCGCCCCGGTGAACCGCCCCCCTCAGGTGCACAAGCCGCGCGGTCGGGGCCTCTTTCCGGATCAGCTTGCCTAGATCCTCTGCCGTGCCGCCAGCGGAAATCGCGCTGAATCCCGCCGCTTGCGCCGCTTCGGCCGTGGCATCGCCCACGCAATAGGCGCGCGTCGCTCCCGTCAGGCCTGAGCGTATCCAGGCCCGCACCCCGTTGCGGGAGGTGAAAATCAGCTCTTCGCCGGGCTCGGGGGTGGGCAGCGGGGTATAGACGATCTCCTGTTGCGGGCTCACCAGGACCCGCAGCGCCGGCCAGCGCAGGCGGATCTCTTCCGCCAGGGCTGTGGCGTCAGGGTCGGGCCGGGTGATCAGCACCACAGGCTGCATCGCGCACTCCTCAAGGGGCCGAAACGCTGCCGGAGTTGTTTGCGGCCTTCCCCGGTGTTACCTGCGGCAGATGAATTGCGCAACGGATGCGGGCCGATGGACGAGCTGACCATACTGGGGATCGAAAGTAGCTGCGACGACACCGGCGCGGCCGTCATCACCGGCACGCCCGGCACGGCGCGGATCCTTTCCTCGGTGGTCGAAGGGCAGGGCGCGCTGCATGCGCCTTTCGGCGGCGTGGTCCCCGAAATCGCCGCCCGCGCCCATGCCGAACGGCTGGATGGCTGCGTGACCCGGGCCCTGTCGGATGCGGGCCTGACCCTGAGCCAGGTCGATGCCATCGCCGTCACCGCCGGACCCGGGCTGATCGGCGGCGTTCTGTCGGGTGTCATGTGTGCCAAGGGGCTGGCGGCGGCCAGCGGCAAGCCCCTTGTCGGGGTGAACCACCTTGCCGGCCATGCGCTGACCCCGCGCCTGACGGATGCGACCCCTTTTCCCTACCTGATGCTGCTGGTCTCCGGCGGGCATTGCCAGTTCCTGCTGGTGCGCGGCCCGCAGGCCTTCACCCGCCTTGGCGGCACGATCGACGACGCGCCCGGAGAGGCCTTTGACAAGGCCGCCCGCCTGTTGGCCCTGCCACAGCCCGGTGGCCCCTCTGTTGAGGCCGAGGCGCGCAAGGGCGATGCCACCCGCATTGCCTTCCCCCGCCCGCTGCTGGACCGCCCGGGCTGCGATTTCAGCTTCTCAGGGCTGAAGACCGCCCTGCTGCGCAACCGCGACACCCTGATGGAGGGCGACGCCCTGCGTGCCGGAGATCGCGCCGATCTCTGTGCCGGGTTCCAGTCCGCCGTCGTCGACGTGCTGCGGGAAAAGACCCGGCGCGCCCTTGCCATCTACCTTGAGGACGCCCCCGAACAGCCAACGCTGGCCGTCGCCGGCGGTGTGGCGGCGAACGGCCCCATCCGTGCCGCGCTCAAGACGCTCTGCGCCGAAACCGGCACGCAGTTCACGGCCCCTCCGCTGGCGCTTTGCACGGATAATGCCGCGATGATCGCCTATGCGGGGCTGGAGCGCTTCTGCCTGGGCGAAAGCGACGGCATGGACCTTTCCGCACGCCCGCGCTGGCCACTGGACCGCAGCGCCCCAGGTATGTTGGGCAGTGGCAAGAAAGGGGCAAAGGCATGATTTCGGTCATCGGGGCAGGGGCTTTCGGAACGGCGCTGGCGATCTCTGCCGCGCGGGACGGCGCGCAACTCTGGATCTGGGGGCGCAATCCGCAGGCCATGGCCGCCATGCAGGAAAGCCGCGAAAACCCGCGCCTGCCCGGCGTGGCGCTTCCCGATGGGCTGACCTGCAGCGCCGACCTCTCCCAGCTGCCAGAAAACGGCCCCGTGCTGATGGCCGTGCCCATGCAGACCCTGCGCTCGGTCCTGGCGGAAAACGCCGACCGGCTGGGCCACCGAACCCTGGTCCTGTGCTGCAAGGGGATTGAGCTTTCCTCGGGCAAGCGGGCCACAGAAGTGGTGAAGGAAGTCCTGCCCAATGCCGTGCCCGCGCTGCTGACCGGCCCCAGCTTCGCCGCCGATATCGCCCGTGGCCTGCCCACCGCGCTCACCCTGGCCTGCCCGGAACCGGGCCTGGCCGCGGCGCTGCAAAACGCGCTCTCCACGCAGAACCTGCGGCTTTACCGCTCTACGGACCTGACCGGGGCGGAACTGGGCGGGGCGCTCAAGAACGTCATGGCCATCGCCTGTGGCGCCGCCATGGGGGCCGGCCTTGGCGAAAGCGCCCGCGCCGCGCTGATGACCCGCGGCTACGCTGAAATGCAGCGCATGGCCGCCGCGCTCGGGGCCCAGCCGGAAACCCTGGCCGGCCTGTCGGGCTTCGGGGACCTCACCCTGACCTGTACCTCCGAACAATCGCGCAACTATCGCTTTGGCCAGTCCATCGGGCGCGGCGAAGACTTCGATCCCGCCGTGACCGTCGAAGGGGCCGCCACCGCCCGCGCCACGGATGCGCTGGCCCAACGGCTTGAGCTGGACATGCCGATCACCCGCGTGGTCACCGGGCTGGTAGAGGCCCGGCTTGATGTCGCCTCTGCCATGGAGGCCCTTCTCTCTCGTCCCCTCAAGGAAGAATGACATGCCTTACGTGCTGATCGCCAAAGACAAGCCCGGTGCCCTGGAAACCCGCAAGCAAAACCGCGAGGCCCACCTTGCCTATGTAGCCGAAACCGGAGTCGTCACCCTGGGCGGACCCTTCCTGGACGACGAGGGCGCGATGTGCGGCTCTCTCATGGTCTTGGACCTGCCCGATCGTGCCGCGGTCGAGGCATGGGCAGAAGGCGATCCCTACGCCAAGGCGGGCCTCTTCGCGTCTGTCGAGATCTCCGATTGGAAGAAGGTGATCGGCTGATGAACTACTGGCTTTTCAAATCCGAACCCTCCACCTGGGGCTGGTCCGACCAGCTTGCCAAGGGCGAGACCGGAGAGGAATGGGACGGCGTGCGCAACTACCAGGCCCGCAACTTCATGCGGGAGATGAAGCTGGGCGATCGCGGTTTCTTCTACCATTCGCAGAAGGAAAAGGCCGTTGTCGGCATCATCGAGGTCTGCGCAGAGGTCCACCCGGACAGCAAGGCCGACGATCCCCGCTGGGAATGCGTGGATATCAAGGCAGTGCGCAGCTTCACCGTGCCGGTGACGCTGGACCAGATCAAGGCCGACCCCCGGCTTTCCGACATGGTCCTGGTCAAGAGCTCCCGCCTGTCCGTCCAGCCCGTGACGGAAGAGGAATTCCAGACCATCTGCGCCCTTGGAAAGACACAGGCAGACTGAGGGGCCCTTGCCGGCAAGGCTGCCTTGAAGCGGTGGCGTCCGCCGCCGCGATTCTTCCGCCATCCCTCCCTTCGAACGGCAATTTCCGGCTCATCTTTGAATAAGCGCACCCATGACGCCGGACACGCCCCGCAGCCTTACAGCAAGCTCCCTGCGGCAAGGGCCATTCCCTTGCCCGCGATACCGCGCAGCTTTGCGGCAAGGCCAGTCAAACAGGCATGGAAGCAAAGCAGACTGTCCACGCCGGGCAATGCCGCGAACCGCTTCCCCAAAGCAAACCCGACGCCAAACAGGGCAGCCCCCGTCAACCGGCGACACCACGAAAAGCCATTGATATCATGAAAATAAAACGGAGGGCCGGCTTTACCCGAACCCTCCGCCACCCCACGTGCTCCCTACGCACCACACGTGATCTATGAAAGGTTCGGGCCATACTAGCCGCCCGTCTTCTTTAGCGCGAAACGCCCATCGAAGGCAATTTCCGATTAAATTGCATATGAATGATTCCGGTCATCTTTCATTAAGAAATCCGGAAACACCAATACGCCGGGCAGCCCCTCCAACGGCGGTGCATTTCTGGCCGTGCCCTGCATGGCTGATCCCCCAAATCGCTGAATACCCATAAAAATAATGACAGAACGTATTGTTGCGATCAGGCTGAAGGGCATCAAACCCCGCGGCCCGGCATGGCAACTGACGGGGGATAACAGAGGGAGATACCAATGCCGAAAGAGATTTTCGTCGTTGCCTACGAGGGTGAGGACGACAAGGATTCACTGCTCACCTATGCCCTGGAACGGGCCGCCAAGGACGACTCCGCCCTGCATATCCTTCACGTCCTGGAATGGTCGCCCTACAGCTTCCTGACCCAGGAAGAGGTCGAAGAGCGCCACGGCCGCCGCAAGCAGGAGATCTCTCGCGCGCGGGAGGTCATCCTGGAACCGGCGCTGGCGGCTGCGGCTGCGGCCGGGATCACGGCCAGCGGGGATATCCGATACGGCCAGGTGGTCGAGATCATCGCCGAAACCGCCACCCGGCTGGAGGCCTCCATGATCTTCGTGGGCCGTTCGGGATCCAATTCCATCACCTCCCGCGTCTTCGGCTCTGTCCCGCTGGGACTGGCCCAGATCGCCCCCGTCCCCACGGTCATCGTCCCCTGAGCAACTCCTGAGCAAGAAGGCTATTCCATGACGCGAATCAGAAATTCCGCCGCGCTCGCGGTACTCGGGGCAGTTGCCGCCGGACCCGCCGCCGCGCAATCCATTGACGAAACCATCAACAAGGCCTTTGCCGATTACACCGGCTGGTACGTCAGCTTCATCTTCGCGCCCGTGCCGGGCACCAACTTTTCCTGGATCGCGCTCTGGCTGGTCGTCGCTGCGCTGATCTTCACCTTCTATTTCTCCTTCATCCAGCTGAAGGGCTTCGGCCATTCCATAGCGCTGGTGAAAGGCGATTATTCCGATCCGGATGACGCGGGCGAAGTCAGCCACTTCCAGGCGCTTGCCACCGCGCTTTCGGGCACTGTCGGGCTTGGCAATATCGCCGGGGTCGCGGTGGCCGTGGGCATCGGCGGACCGGGGGCGACCTTCTGGATGATCCTGGCCGGCCTTTTCGGCATGGCGACGAAGTTCACCGAATGCACGCTGGGCGTGAAGTACCGGAACGAATACCCCGACGGGCATGTCTCCGGCGGGCCGATGTATTACATCACCAAGGGCTTCAAGGAACGCGGCATCCCCGGCGGCAAGGTGCTGGCCGTGATCTTCTGCATCTTCACCATCCTCGGCGCGCTTGGCGGCGGGAACATGTTCCAGGCCAACCAGGCCCATGCCCAGCTGGCCAATGTCATCGGGGATTACCCCGGCTGGATCACCGGGGTGATCCTGGCAGGCGTGACCTTCATCGTGATCGTCGGCGGCATCAAGTCCATCGCCCGGGTGACCGAAAAGGTCGTGCCCTTCATGGGGATCTTCTACGTCGGCGTGTCGCTGGTCATCCTGCTGATGAACTACGACATGATCCTTTGGGCCTTCGGGCAGATCTTCCTGGGCGCCTTCACCGGCCTTGGCGTGGCGGGCGGCTTTACTGGCGCGCTGATACAGGGCTTCCGCCGCGCGGCCTTTTCAAACGAGGCCGGGATCGGCTCTGCCGCCATCGCGCACTCCGCCGTGAAGACACGGGAACCGGTCACCGAAGGCTACGTCGCCCTGCTGGAGCCCTTCATCGACACCGTGGTGATCTGCACCATGACCGCGCTGGTCATCGTGATCACCGGCGTCATGCAGGTGGATCCCGAGACCGGCCTTTACATGTGGGATAGCGAAGCCGGCCGCATCATGACCGAAGGCGACGTCACCGGCGTCGCGCTGACCTCCTCTGCCTTCGCGACGGTCTTTTCCTGGTTCCCGCTCATGCTGGCCATCGCCGTGGTGCTCTTTGCCTTCTCCACCATGATCTCCTGGAGCTATTACGGCCTCAAGGCCTGGACCTACCTCTTCGGCGAAAGCAAGGGCAGCGAGGTGACCTTCAAGGTGATCTTCTGCCTGTTCATCGTCATCGGCGCGGCGGCCAGCCTGGGGCCGGTGATCGACTTCTCGGATGCCATGCTCTTCTCCATGGCGATCGTGAACATCGTCGGGCTCTACCTGCTGATGCCGATCGTGCGGGCAGAGCTGGCCCATTACGTCTCTCGCCTGAAATCGGGAGAGATCAAGCGCTTCAAGCATTGATCCCAAGGCGGGAAAGGGAAGGGGCCTCGCATCGCGCGGGGCCCTTTTCACGTCGTCAGAAGGGGGTCTACTGGCCGGGGATCTGGCTTTTCAGGAAAAGGGGCTGGCCACCGATCGTCCCCTGGTTCAGCCCGTTCAGCTTCTGGCGGTACTCATGGGTGGCCAGGCCCGGAGGCACGCCACGGTCCAGCTCTCTGGCATACTCCTGCGCGGCCTCGTTGCGCTGTTTCAGACGCTCCAGCGCCTCGCTGTTCCTGCGCAGCTGCTCTTGGACCTGGGCCTGATCCGCCGGGTCCTCAAGACCCTGCACGCCCTCCTCTGCCGCCACCGGCAAGGCCAAGGCGCATAGCATCAGGGCAGGGACCATCAGGACAGGGATCGTGAAGCGGACCATGCGCGCCTCCAAAAGCCAGGTTGCAGAACCAACCTACAGCCCCAACGCAAGGCGTGCGGTCAAAGTTGCGTGCGCCCGGCGGCGCTGGCCGAAAAGCGCGCATGAAAAACCCCGCGATGCAGGGGGCATCGCGGGGCTTCGGATCGCGCAGGGACTGCGGATCAGTAGCGGTAATGCTCGGGCTTGAAGGGGCCTTCCGGCGCAACGCCGATATAGGCGGCCTGTTCCGGGGTCAGCTTGGTCAGCTTGGCCCCGACCTTCTCCAGGTGCAGGGCCGCGACCTTTTCATCCAGATGCTTGGGCAGGATGTAGACCTGGTTCTCGTAGTTGTCGCCACGGGTCCAAAGCTCGATCTGCGCCAGCACCTGGTTGGTGAAGGACGCCGACATCACGAAGCTGGGGTGGCCGGTGGCATTGCCCAGGTTCAGCAGACGCCCCTCAGAAAGCAGGATGATCCGGTTGCCCGAGGGCATCTCGATCATGTCCACCTGTTCCTTGATGTTGGTCCACTTGTGGTTCCGCAGGTTGGCAACCTGGATCTCGTTGTCGAAGTGACCAATGTTGCCAAGGATCGCCATGTCCTTCATCTCCCGCATGTGCTCGATGCGGACGATGTCCTTGTTGCCGGTGGTGGTGATGACGATGTCGGCGGTGCTGATCGCTTCTTCCAGCAGTACGACCTCGAAACCGTCCATCGCGGCCTGAAGGGCACAGATCGGATCGGCCTCGGTCACCTTCACGCGGGCGCCAGCGCCCTGTAGCGACGCGGCAGAGCCCTTGCCCACGTCGCCGTAGCCGCAGACCACGGCAACCTTGCCGGCCATCATCACGTCGGTTGCGCGGCGGATACCGTCGACCAGCGATTCCTTGCAGCCGTACTTGTTGTCGAACTTCGACTTGGTGACGGAATCGTTGACGTTGATCGCCGGGAAGGGCAGCTGGCCCTGCTTCTGCAGCTCGTAAAGACGGTGCACGCCGGTGGTGGTTTCCTCGGACACGCCGACGATCTGGTCGCGCATTTTGGTGAACCAGCCGGGGCTTGCCTTCATCCGCTTGGCGATCTGCGCCTTGATCACGGCCTCTTCGTCAGAGGTCGGCACCGGGATGATGTCTTCACCGGCCTCGGCACGGGCGCCCAGCAGGATGTAGAGCGTCGCATCGCCGCCATCATCCAGGATCATGTTCGGGCCGTCCTCGAACAGGAAGGACTTGTCCAGGTAATCCCAGTGCTCTTCCAGGCTCTGGCCCTTGATGGCGAAGACGGGGACACCGGCGGCGGCGATGGCCGCGGCGGCGTGGTCCTGGGTGGAGAAGATGTTGCAGGACGCCCAGCGGACATCGGCACCCAGGGCAACCAGGGTCTCGATCAGGCAGGCGGTCTGGATCGTCATGTGCAGGGACCCGACGATACGCGCGCCTTTCAGGGGCTTGGTCTCACCGAATTCCTCGCGCAGGGCCATGAGGCCGGGCATCTCGGTTTCCGCGATGTCCAGCTCCTTGCGGCCGAAATCGGCAAGGCTAATGTCCTTTACGATGTAGTCCTGGGTCATATAGTCCGGTCTCCTGGTGGGTCGGTCCTGTGCAGGGGTAGCAGGTGCCCCCCGGACGGGCAATGGCAGGGCCCAACTGGTAGGGCAGTGATATGACGAAGGTGTAAAGATGAAGCATCCCAGAGCATGGCAAAGAATGCTGTCAGGGCGCAGGCTGAACCTGCTGGATCCCACCCCCGTCGATATAGAGATCGAGGATATCGCTCATGGCCTGGCCTTCGTGGCCCGCTGGAACGGTCAGACCCACGGCGATTTCGCCTATTCCGTGGCGGAACATTCCCTGCTGGTCGAAGAGCTTTTTGGCCGGCTCTGCCCGGGTGCCAAGCCCGCCGAACGGCTGACCGCCCTGCTGCATGACGCGCCGGAATACGTGATCGGTGACATGATCTCTCCGGTGAAGGCCGCTATTGGCCCCGACTACGGGCGCCTTGATGACCGTCTGACCGCCGCGATCCACATCCGCTTCGGCCTGCCCGCCGTGCCGCCCAAACGGCTCAAGCAGCGCATCAAGAAGGCGGACCGGATCTCTGCCTGGATGGAGGCCGTGCAGATCGCCGGCTTCACCGAGACAGAGGCGAACCGGATTTTCGGCAGACCCGATCACGCCCTGATCGAAGGGCTTGAGATCATCCTGCGCGCCCCGGTGGAGGTGCGCAATGATTACACCGCCCGCCACGCCGCCCTGATGGAGCAGCTGACGTGAGCCCGCACATCCGCCGCGCCGGTCCGCTGGATTGCCGCCCCATGGCGGAACTTCTGAATGAAATCATCGCCATAGGTGGCTCTACCGCGCTGACCGAACCGGTGACGGCCGCCACGCTGGATGGCTGGATGCAGGGATCGCCCCGCGCGCTCTGGCATATCGCAGAGGATCCGTCGGGCGAGCTGCTGGGCTTTCAATACGTCAAACCGCATCCCGCTTACGGTGAGACGGTCGGCCAGATCGCCACCTTCGCGCGGGTCGGACGCACCGGGCTTGGCATCGGCTCTGCCCTGTTCGAATCCACGAAAGCCGCGGCCCGCGCCGCCGGCTATTCCTGGATCAACGCAGAGATCCGCGCGGACAACGACTCGGGCCTGACCTACTACCAGTCCCGCGGTTTCGAAGACCATGGCCGCATCCCCGACTACGCCCTGGGCGACGGCACCCGGGTCGACAAGATCCTGAAGCGCTACGACCTCTGAGCCGGCGACCGGGTAAATCGGGGATCGGGGCAACCGCCTTTTCCAGATGGGAATCGGCATAGATCCCGGTCATCAGCGCGACGCCTCCTTAGGCAAAAGGCTTCCTCTTTCCACCTCATCGAAAACCCCGGCCACGATCACCCCGCCCGGCGTGCCATGCCCCCCAGGCCCGGAACAGATCACCCTCAAGTTGCAGATGCCAGCATTGGCTTTCTGCCAAGAAGTTGAGCGAGTTTTTGCTTAAAATGCGCTCACCTTGGTTTTATCATGACTTCTTCACCAAACACCGCCCTTCTTTAAATCTCCCCTGGGTTGTATCCCGTTTCCCCGACCCGGGGGCTTTTTTCAATGGGCATTCCCCGACAGCGGCGCCCCGGCCGGGTCTGGAGCCATCGCACACCCGCAGCACCATGACCGGCCCCGCGACCATGGCGCTGCGCCCCACCTTTGGGCCCCGGCGTTCCATTTCAGCACGCCGCCGCCCGGTACCCTCTGCGCCTGTCGCCACCGGATCCCATGCCGGAAGAGCTCTGACCGATCCTCCCCAAAGGGGTCACCTCTCTGGCGCCGCCGCGGGCGATGGTCCGCGGCGGCTCCTTTTGCGCCATGGTCCGGGGCAGCTGCCCGCTTATGCGGCCCCACCCCGGCTCGCGGCACGCCAGCGGGCGCTCCCCCTCGACAGGGGCGCAGGGCGTGCCATTCTTGGGGGGAAGCAAGGGGAGACATTCATGAAGGTTGGCATCATCGGTACCGGCATGGTGGGATCCGCCACCGCCTACGCGCTTGTCCTGCGCGGCGCGGCAAGCGAGATCGTCCTGGTCGATCACGACCCCGCCCTGGCCCAGGCCCAGGCCGAGGACATCGCCCATGCCGTGCCCTTCGTGCATCCCTGCCAGGTCCGCGCCGGGGATTACGACGCGCTGGAAGGCGCCGGAGTGATCGTTATTGCCGCCGGCGTGCCGCAGAAACCCGGCGAAGATCGCCTGTCCCTTCTGGGCCGCAACGCAGAGGTCTTTGCCGATGTGATCGCCCATACCAACCGCGTCGCGCGCGAGGCGATCCTGCTGATCGCCTCCAACCCCGTGGACATCATGACAGAGGTCGCCCTGCGCGCCTCCGGCCTGCCGGCGGGGCGGGTCTTTGGCTCGGGCACGGTGCTGGACACGGCGCGGTTCCGGATGCTGCTGGGAAGCCACCTGAACATCGCGGCGGAATCGGTGCATGCCTATGTCCTGGGGGAGCACGGCGATTCAGAGGTTCTGGCCTGGTCCACCGCCCGCGCGGGCTCAGAGGCGCTGACCGATTTCGCCGACCAGATCGGCAACCCGGTGACCGAGGCCGTGCGCGCCCGCGTGGACGAGGCCGTGCGCCGCGCGGCCTACAAGATCATCGAAGGGAAGGGGGCCACCTGGTACGGGATCGGCGCCGGCCTGGCCCGCATCGTCCAAGCCATCCGCGACGACCAGCGCGCGGTGCTGACCGTGTCCAAGGTGATGGAGGACTTCGACGGCGTGAAGGACGTCGCGCTGTCCCTGCCGCGCGTCGTCGGGGCCGCCGGCATCGTTGAGACATTGCAGCCCCAGCTCACCTTCTCTGAACGCAAGGCGCTCAGGGCCTCCGCCGAAACCCTGCGCGAAACGGCGCTGCAACTGGCCTGAATCTTAACGCGGAGAGCGCTTTGCCAGGATGCGCTGAAGCGTGCGGCGGTGCATGTTCAGCCGGCGCGCGGTCTCCGACACGTTGCGATCGCACAGCTCGTAGACCCGCTGGATATGTTCCCAGCGAACGCGGTCCGCGCTCATCGGGTTTTCCGGCGGCGGGGGCAGCTCATCGCCATTGGCCAGCAGCGCATTGGTGATATCCGTGGCATCGGCGGGCTTTGACAGGTAATCGGTCGCGCCGATCTTCACCGCCGCCACGGCGGTGGCGATGGCCCCGTAGCCCGTCAGGACCACGACCCGGCAATCGGGGCGTTTTTCCCGCAGGATCTCGACCACATCCAGCCCGTTGCCATCCTCAAGCCGCAGGTCGCAGACCGCATAGGCAGGGGGGCGGGCGGTGGCAATGGCCTTGCCGGCGGCGACGCTTTCGGCGGTCTCGACCTCGAAACCGCGCTTTTCCATCGCCTTTGCCAGACGCTTCACAAAAGGCTCGTCATCATCAAGCAGAAGCAGCGTTCTGTCTTCACCGATATCCAGCTGGTCTTCCATCGCGGCCCGTTCCTCCGGCTCTGCGCCGGACGTGTCCCCCTGAGGGTGCGTCCGCGCGTCATACTTTCTTAGACCCGTTCCAGGATGCCGTCAAACAACGCCTCACCGCGCGTTGCAGCCGGTTTTCAAGGCTTTGACGCCACTTACCCCCTGTATTACATGCGAAAACCCGGCGCATTCCGTCACGCATTCCGCCGTGCATTCCCCCCGCTTTGGGGCCATCATGCCGAAACACCTGCAAAGACCCGCATATCAAATTCCAGAGGACCCGATGCCCGATACCGGAACCGAACCCCAGTCAGACCTGGAATTTCCGATCCTGAAGGGAGAGAACCGCGGCAACTGGATTCGCCTGCGCACGCTGATCCTGCTGCGATGGGGCGCGATTACCGGCCAATTGTCCGCGCTTATTGTCGCGAGCGAGATCTACGGGCTGCAACTGGAATACGGGCTGTGCTTCTTCGTGGTCGGGCTTTCGGTCCTGGGCAATATCGTGGCCAGTTTCATCTTTCCCGAAAACAAGCGCCTGACAGAGGCAGAGAACCTGTTCATGGTGCTCTTCGACCTGCTGCAACTTGGGCTGCTGCTGTACCTGACAGGCGGGCTGCACAATCCCTTCTCCGTCCTGATCGTCGGGCCGGTGACGGTTTCGGCCGCCGCCCTGACGGCGCGCTCGACCATCTTCGTGGGCTCCGCCGCGATCATCGTCGTCACCCTGCTGGCGGAATTTCACCTGCCCTTGCGCACCGCATCGGGGCAGGTCCTGCAGGTGGCAGAGCTGTTCCTGTTCGGGAACTGGCTGGCCATCGTCATCGCGGTGATCTTCCTGGGCATCTACTCGCGCTGGATCGTGACGGAGATGCACTCCATGTCCGATGCGCTGCAAGCCACCCAGCTTGCCCTTGCGCGCGAACAGAAACTGACGGACCTGGGTGGTGTGGTCGCCGCCGCCGCCCATGAGCTGGGCACGCCGCTCGCCACGATCAAGCTGACCTCTTCCGAGCTGATAGAAGACCTCTCGGACAGGCCGGAACAGCAAGAGGACGCAAGGCTGATCAACGAACAGGCCGACCGCTGCCGCGATATCATGCGCTCCATGGGGCGGGCCGGCAAGGATGACCTGATGCTGCGCAGCGCGCCCCTGTCCACGGTGATAGAGGAAGCCGCCGAACCCCACCGCAGCCGCGGCAAGCAGATCCATTTCACCCATGGCGACCTCACGGAAATGCCCCCCGCCATCGTGCGCCGGCCAGAGCTGATCCACGGGCTGCGCAACCTGGTGCAGAACGCCGTCGATTTCGCCAATAACGCGGTCTGGGTGCAAAGCTCCTGGGATGCGTCACGGATCACGATCCGCATCATGGATGACGGCGAAGGCTTTTCGCCCACGATGCTTGGCCGGATCGGCGATCCCTTCGTGCGCCGCCGCCGCATGCCCGCCGAAGGCATGGCGCGCCCGGAATACGAAGGCATGGGGCTGGGCCTGTTCATTGCCAAGACCCTTCTGGAACGCACCGGCGCTGAGCTCAGCTTTACCAATCGCAGCGGGGAAGGGCGCAGTGGCGCCATCGTCGTCGTGACCTGGCCCCGTGACCGCATTGATGCGCAAAGCCCGGCAAATGCCCTGCCTTTGGGAAAGAACCAGCCGTTCAATTGATAAAACACAAACGCTCCCTTTAACTTTACAGGGTTATCCAAAGTTTAATTCGTGATATTACAAATTTTATTCCCTGAATGCGTCCCGGTTAATCTTTTGTTTACCAAACGCTTCAAAAGCTGATGTCCCGGGGAGGTAGCGAATTTGAACTTGTCGGAACAAACATCATTGGCCGGTCTCGGGTTTACCGAAGTCGGCCTGGCACTGATGATCAGCCTGGCTTTGACTGCCACCTGCATCACGGTCATCGCACTTTGCGCCAGACGTCAGCCTGCGCGCCACGTGGCAGAGGTGGACAATTTCGGTCACATCAATCACGCGGTCTTCATTTTCGATGAACAGCGGATGATCTCCGCCCCCCGCGACTGGCGCGAGGCAATGGATGACAGCGGCCTGGAAGGGTCTGACTGGGAACGGCTGCATCTCATGCTGTCGCAACGCTTTCCCGGCATGCCGGAGCTGCCCGAACTGCCTGAGGGAGAGACCTTTCGCATTTATTCCGCCACCCTTGCGGATGATGATGCCGTCCTGCGGATCCGTCAGGTGGGCACGCGGCTGCGGATCACCGTGCGCGAAAACGGCCCCGGCGGGCTGAGCGACCGGCACAAGGCGCGGCTGGACCAGATCCGCCTCAAGCGCCTTCAGCAAGCGGTAGAGAAGATCTCGATCCCGGTCTGGTCGATGGATTTCGATGGCCGGATCCTGGAAGAGAACCCCGCCTTCACGGCACTGCGCCAACAGCAGACCGGGGCGCATGACATCACCGCACCGCTCCTGCGCGGAAGCGAAACCGAACACGACCAGCCCGATTTCACCTATCGCGTCATGCTCGATCCGCGCGGGCGCTCCCCGGAACGGTGGTACGATGTCTCAGCCCACCGGCACCAGGGCGGCTGGCATTGCGCCGCGCAGGACATGACTGCCCTCGTGCGCGCCGAACTGGCCCAGCGGAACTTCGTCCAGACCCTGACCAAGACCTTTGCCCAGCTCTCCACCGGGCTGGCGATCTTTGACCGGGACCGCCAGCTGATCCTCTTCAACCCATCGCTGGTGGACCTGACCAGCCTGTCGCCGGAATTCCTGACCTCGCGGCCGACGCTGATCCATTTCTTCGACAATCTGCGCGATCGCCAGATCATGCCGGAACCGAAGAACTACGCCTCCTGGCGCGAACAGCTGAGCGCGCTGGTCTCTGCCGCCGCGGACGGGCGCTACCAGGAAACCTGGTCGCTGTCCTCGGGCGCCACCTACCGGGTCACTGGCCGGCCGCATCCCAATGGCGCCGTGGCCTTCCTGTTCGAGGATATCACCGATGAGATCCTCATGACCCGGCGCTTCCGCCAGCAGCTCTCCCTGTCCCAATCCGTGCTGGACGCGATCTCCGATGCCATCGTGATCTTCGATGCCCAGGGGATCATGAGCTATTGCAACAGCTCCTATCGCCACCTCTTCCAGATCAAGGAAAATGCAGACCTGTCAGAGGTTTCGATCCAGGATGCCCACCGCATGTGGGCCCGCAGGGCCTCTGCCCTGGGCGACCTGGACCAGGTGCTGGCACGGCTGACCTCGCGCCGGGAAAAGCGCGCCGAGGCCAGCGAATATACCCTGGCCCTGCGCGGCGTCGGGGAGGTGCCCTGCCGCGTCCAGACCCTCGTCGCCGGGGCCTGCATGGTCTCCATCGGGCCGCTGCGGGATGTCGCGCTTGTGCCCGAAGCGGAGCAGCGCAAGCTGGGCCATGTGCCCGGCAAACGCCCCGGCTCCACCCCCCAGGAAACCGCCGCAGAGTAACCTGCTGTTGCGGTATATGGCACGGCTCCGTTAAGATGCGGAACGCACCAGGGGGGAAATCCAGTGAACGAACCGCCGCGCAACATCCCTGCATCCCCGGGCACGACCCAGCCGGCCAGCCCCGGCGCGGCCCAGCCAAAGGTCGATTCCACCCTTTCCAAGGGGCTGCTGATCCTTGAGGTGCTGACCGCCTCCCATCGCGCCATGGGCGTGACCGAACTGGCCCGCGAACTTGACCTGACCAAGTCCAACGTCTTTCGCCTGCTCCAGACCCTCTGCGTGCTGGGCTATGTCCGCCATACCGCCGACAAGCAGTACGAGGCCACGCTGAAGACCTGGCAGGTGGGCCGCGCCGTGGTCGAGAACCTCAACCTGCGCGACCTGGCCGCGCCGCAGATGCGGATGCTCTCCGATGAAACCGGCGAGGCGGTCTACCTGGCCGTGCCGGAGGGTCGCACCGTCATCTACATCGATAAGATCGAAAGCCGTCAGCCGATCCGCACCTGGAGCCCCGTTGGCGGCACGGCCCCCATTCACGCGGTCTCGACCGGCAAGGCGATCCTGGCCGCCGACTACCCCCGCTTCCGCCCGCTGCTGGACGGCTTTCTTGAGCGCCACACAGACCGGACACTGACTGATCTCACCGCGCTCGACGCAGAGATGAAGGCAACGGCTGACCGCGGCTATGCCATTGATATCGGAGAGTTTCGTGACCGCGTGCATGGCTATGGCGCGGCGGTCCTGCTGCCGGACGGGCAGGTCGTGGCCTCCATCGGGATCTCCCTGCCGGACCTGAACCTGCCCCAGGATGCCGATGCCCGCTTTGGCCCGCTGGTGCGCCAGGCCGCGCAGGGCGTCACCGCGCGCCTGGCCCGCGCCTGAAGGCTGCCCTTCAAGACGCAGGCCAACGCCAAAGGGCCGCCGCGCGATCAGGCCTTTTCCGGATAGGCCACCGGCCCGCCCTTCAGCTTCCAGCCGTCGAAGCCGTCCTTCAGATGGGCGACCTCCAGCCCCATGTCCTGCAGCGTTGCCGCGGCCAGGGCAGAGCGCCACCCGGCCGCGCAATGCAGCACGAAATCACGGTCCTCTCCAAAAACGGGCAGGAAATAGGGGCTTTCCGGGTCCACCCAGAACTCGATCATGCCGCGCGGCACATGCAGGCTGCCGGGGATGAACCCCTCGCGCCGCCGCTCGCGGATGTCGCGCAGGTCCACGACCAGCAGCCGGGGATCCTCCATCCGCGCGATCAGCGCCTCTGTCTCCACTTCCTCGACCCGTGCCCGCGCTTCCGCGATCATGTCCGCCACGTTCATCTTCAGTTTTCGCATGCGATTCCTCCCTTCGATGCGCAGAACTTGTGCTGCCATATGATATGTCGATGCCAAATGTTGACACCACAGGCCCGCTTCGCCACTCTCCTCCTGTCGCTCAGACGGTCCGCTGACAGGAGCCTTGCAGATGCGGAACAATTCCGCGAGTCCACTTTGGAGCCATTCTGCCGCAGAACCCCCCTTGGATGCCGCCTCAGGCGATGTCTTCGAGGGTCCGGCAGAGGTAGCGCTTGCCGTGATCGGCGGCGGCTTCACGGGGCTGTCCACCGCCCTGCACGCAGCACAGAAGGGGCTCGATTGCCTGGTGCTGGAGGCGCAGCAGATCGGCCATGGCGGCTCCGGGCGCAACGTCGGGCTGGTCAACGCCGGCCTCTGGCTGCCCCCCGGCGCCGTGCGCGCCAAGATGGGCGACAGCGCCGGTGCGCGCTTCGTGGACTACCTGGGCCACGCGCCCGCCTATGTCTTTGACCTGATCGAACGCCACCAGATCCGCTGCGACCCCCGCCGCAACGGCACGATCCACGCCGCCCATTCGCCCAGGGGGTTCCGCGACCTCCAGGCCCGTGCCGCGGACTGGCACGCCCTGGGCGCGCCGGTCGACCTTCTGGACGCGGAACAGACCACCCGGATGACCGGGACAATGCAGTTCCACGGCGGGCTGCTGGATCACCGTGCCGGTACCATCAACCCCGAAGGCTACACGCGCGGGCTGGCCCGGGCCGCCCGCGCCGCCGGGGCGCGCATCGCCACCGGAACAGAGGTCACCGCGCTAGAGCGCAAGGGCGATCACTGGCACCTTGCCACGCCGAAGGTCAGGGTGCGCGCCCGCAACGTGGTGATCGGCACCAACGCCTATTCCGGCGCGCTCTGGCCCGCCCTGCGCGACAGTTTCACGCCGATCTCCTTCTTCCAGCTCGCCACCGCCCCGCTGGGGGCAGAGGCCGCGCATATCCTGCCGGGCGGGCAGGGGCTCTGGACCACGGCCAGGGTCATGGCCTCGCTCCGGCGGGATGCGGATGGGCGGATCATCATCGGCTCCATGGGCAGCATCAGCCCCGGCCTGTCGCACCGCTGGGCCAACCGGATGCTGCAACGCCTCTTCCCGGAGCTCCCCCCGCTGGGGTTCGAGGCCGCCTGGCATGGAACTATCGCCTTTACCCCCGATCACCTGCCGCGCATCCACCGCCTGGCCGACGGGCTTTACACGCCCATGGGCTACAACGGGCGCGGCATCACCACGGGCACCCTTTTCGGCAAGGCGCTTGCCGATCTGCTGACCGGCACGCCGGAACAGGATCTGCCCCTGCCCCTCACCACGCCGCAGGCCGATGCCATGCGCCACCTCAAGGCGCCCTTCTACCGGCTCGGCTTTGCCCTCAACCAGCTTGTCAAAGCGATCTGATCCATGACCCAAATACCCCTTCGCGTCGGTGTCGATATCGGCGGCACCTTCACCGATGTTGCCCTTACGCACCCCGGCGGCCTGGCCTCGGCCAAGGTGCTGACCGATTACACCCGCCCAGAGGATGCGATCCTTGACGGCATCCACCGCGCCTGTGCCAGTGCCGGGGTCGCGCCCTCTGGCATCGCCCAGGTGATCCACGGCACCACGCTGGTCACCAACGCCCTGATCCAGCGGCGCGGGGCGAAGACCGCCTTCATCACAACCGAAGGCTTCCGCGACGTGGTCGAAATGCGCTCCGAAAACCGGTTCGAGCAATACGACCTAAACCTGCAGCTGCCCAAGCCCCTGGTCCCCCGCAAGGACCGCTTCACCCTGGCAGAGCGCCTGGATGCGGATGGCAACGTCCTGCTGCCCCTCGACCCGGCAGAGCTGGCCCAGGTGGTCGACCGGATCCGCAAGGGTGGATACCAGGCCGTCGCCGTCGGCTTCCTGCATTCCTACGCCAACCCCGCGCATGAACGGCAGGTCGGCGCGGCCCTGCAAGAGGCGCTGCCCGGCGTCTCCGTCTCTCTCTCCTCGACGATCTCTCCGCTGATGCGAGAGTTCGAGCGCTTCAATACCGTCATCGCCAATGCCTATGTCCAGCCGCAGGTCGCCGCCTACCTTGGCCGCCTTGTCGACCGTCTGGCGGGCGAAGGCATCGCGGCGCCCGTCTACATGCTGCATTCCGGCGGCGGGCTGATCTCTGTCGAAACGGCTGCCGAACAGCCGGTGCGCCTGCTGGAATCCGGCCCCGCCGGTGGCGCGATCTTCGCGGCAGAGCTGGCCCGCGCCCATGGGATCGACCGCGCGCTCTCCTTCGACATGGGCGGCACCACCGCCAAGATCTGCCTGATCGAGGACGGCCGCCCCAAGACCGCCAATACCTTCGAGGTCGCGCGCACCTACCGCTTCAAGAAGGGCTCCGGCATGCCCGTCTCCACCCCCGTGGTGGAGATGGTGGAAATCGGCGCGGGCGGCGGCTCCATAGCCTCGGTCGATGCCATGGGGCGCATCCAGGTCGGCCCCGCCTCTGCCGGATCCGAACCCGGCCCGGCCTGTTACCAGCGCGGCGGCACCGATCCCACGGTGACCGATGCCAACCTGATGCTGGGCCGCCTTGATCCCCGCGACTTCGCCGGTGGCGCCATCCCCCTGTCGCCCGACCTCTCTGCCACGGCCATGGAACAGCTGGCCCCCTCCGGCCTCTCGGGGACCGAGGCCGCCTTCGGCGTGACCGAAATGGTGGATGAGAACATGGCCAACGCCGCCCGGGTCCACACGGTGGAAAACGGCCGGGACATCGAAAGCTTCACCATGGTCGCCTTCGGCGGAGGCGCGCCCCTGCACGCCTGCCGACAATGCGAAAAGCTGGGCATCACCGCGCTGCTGATCCCGCCGGGCGCGGGCGTGGGCTCTGCCATCGGCTTCCTCAAGGCGCCCTTCAGCTACGAGGCGACGCGCGGCCTGTTCCAGCGCCTCGATCGCTTCGACTGCGCCACGGTCAACGCCACGCTGGAGGAGATGGAGGAAGAAGCGCGCGGCTTCCTGGGCGATACCTCCGCCCCCGTCACCACCCGGCTCACCGCCTTCATGCGCTACGCCGGGCAGGGCTGGGAAATCCCCGTGGTGCTCGACCAGACCCGCTTTGCCGATGGCGATCTTCCTGCCCTGCGCAGGGCCTTTGAAACCGCCTACCGCCAGCTCTTCGGACGCATCATCGAGGACCTCGCGGCAGAGGTGACGAACTGGTCCCTCGTCCTTGCCACCCAGACTCCGGACCCCGCGCCGGTCACCCGCGCCCCCGGCACCGCCGCCCCGCGCGACACCCGCAAGCGAAAGCTCTTCGATGCCGGCCTGCGAAAGGAGGTCGAGGCAACGGAGGTCCCCCGCAGCGCCATGACCCCCGGCACCCGCATCGACGGCCCCGCCGTGATCACGGAGGCAGAGACCACCACGATCGTCACCGCCGCCTTCACCGCTATCGGCCAACCCGACGGCGCCCTGCTGCTGACCCGGAAAGAGGGCTGATCCCATGTCCACGCTCGATTACCAGATCATGTGGTCCCGCCTCATCGCCGTGGTGGAAGAACAGGCCACCACGCTGATCCGCACCGCCTTCTCCACCTCCGTGCGCGAAGCCGGCGACCTTTCTGCCGGGCTCTTCGACCGGCAGGGGCGCATGATGGCCCAGGCCGTCACCGGCACCCCCGGCCACGTCAACGCCATGGCGGAATCGGTCGGCCATTTCATCCGCGAGATCGGCGCCCAGAACATCCAGCCCGGCGATGTCTACCTGACCAATGACCCCTGGATGGGCACGGGCCACCTGCATGACTTCACCGTCACCACGCCGGTCTTCCGCCACGGGGTGCACATCGGCTTCTTCGCCTGCACCGCCCATGTGGTCGATATCGGCGGGCGCGGCTTCGGCCCCGACGCGAACGAGGTCTACGAAGAAGGCCTCCTGGTCCCGATCATGAAATTCGCCGACCGGGGCGCGGTCTCTGACATCCTTCTCAACATGCTGCGCTGGAACACCCGCCAGCCCGACCAGGTGATCGGAGACCTCTATTCCCTGGCCGCCTGCAACGAGGCCGGGGAAAAGCGCCTGCAGGCCATGCTGGACGAATTCGCCCTCGATGACCTCGACGGGTTGTCGCAATTCATCATGGAGCGCTCCCGCGCCGCCACCCTGGCCGCCATCGCGAAACTGCCCGATGGCGGCTACGGCAACTGCATGACCGTGGATGGCTACGATGACCCCGTGGACCTTGCCGTCACCCTGACGGTGGCCGATGACACCCTGACCGCCGATTTCACCGGCACCGGGCCGATGTCCCGCTTCGGCGTCAACGTGCCAGAGGTCTACACCCGCGCCTATGCCTGCTACGCGCTGAAATGCGCCATCGCGCCGGAGGTGCCCAACAACACCGGCTCCCTCGCCCCCTTCACGATCACCGCGCCCGAAGGCTGCATCCTGGCCGCGAAACGCCCCGCGCCGGTCTCCGTGCGCCACGTGATCGGCCACCTGGTGCCCGACGTGGTGCTGGGCGCGCTGCACAAGGCACTGCCGGGGACCGTACCGGCAGAAGGGGCCTCCGCGCTCTGGAACATCCAGATCTCGGCCCGCGCCACGGACCCGGCCTCTGATCTGCCCCCGGCCGAAGTGCTGATGTTCAACTCCGGCGGCACCGGCGCGCGCCCCACCCTGGACGGGCTCTCGGCCACGGCCTTTCCTTCCGGCGTGAAGACCATGTCGGTGGAAGCCACGGAACACGTCGGACCCATCGTGCTCTGGCGCAAGGACCTGCGCGCCGGCTCCGGCGGGGCCGGCACCCACCGCGGCGGCCTCGGCCAGGTGATCGAGATCGAGGCGCGCCAGGGCTACCACTTCTGGTTCAACGCCATGTTCGACCGGGTCGACCACCCCGCACGGGGCCGCGAAGGCGGCCAGCCCGGGGCGCGCGGCGCGGTCGAACTGGCCGATGGCACCCAGCTGCGCGCCAAGGGCCGCCAGTATGTGCCCGCCGGTGCACGGCTGCGCCTGTCCCTTCCCGGCGGCGGCGGCTACGGTGCCCCGGAAGACCGCGACCAGGGCGCCATCCGCGCTGACCTGGCCGCCGGCTATATCACCCTGCAAGACGCCCGCGAGACCTACGGGCTGACCAAGGACGGAGAAGAAGATGACTGACAAACCCATCGCCATCGTGACCGGCGCCGCCCAGGGCATCGGCTATGCCTGCGCCGAAGTGCTGGCCGAACAGGGCTTCACCCCTGTGCTGGTCGATATCCAGGAAAGCGTCCATGCCTCGGCCGGCAAGCTGGGCACAAAGGGCTATATCTGCGACATGTCCGACCCGGCAGAGATCAAGGCCACCTTCGGTCAGATCGCCGATGATCTCGGCGCGCCCACCGCGCTGGCCCATTGCGCCGGCATCGCCCTGCCCGGAGATTTCCTGACCACCTCGGTGGAAGACTTCAAGAAGGTCATCGACCTCAACCTGGTGGGCACCTTCGTCGCCAACCAGGCCGCCGCGAAACTGATGGTCGATGCCGGGATCGAAGGCGCGATCGTCAACATGTCCTCCATCGCTGCCCTGCTGGCGAACCCGGCAATCAGCTCCTACGTCGCCTCCAAGGCTGGCGTCACCGGTTTCACCAAGGCCGCCTCCCTGGCACTGGCGCCGCACAACATCCGCGTCAACGCGGTCGGCCCCGGCTCGATCGACACGGCGATGATGGCCGCAGTGAACGCCAACCCGGCGGCCATGGAGACCGCCATGTCCCGCACCCCGCTGAAACGCCTGGGCACCGCCCGCGAAGTGGCTGAAACCGTCGCCTTCCTCGCCGGTCCGAAGTCCAGCTACATCACCGGCGAAACGATCTATATCGACGGCGGCCGCCAGGGCCTGAACTACACCTGCTGAGCGCAGCGGGCGACCACGCCCCTGCCTTTCTTCTTGCCGAGAAACTCTGGGGGGAACGAAACAGGGGGGCATCGAGCCCCCCTGTTTCGTGGGGGGCAAAGCCCCCCGCCAGCGCTTAAAGCCGGCCTAACGCCCCGTGCGCTGCGCACCGACGTGATACCGACGTATTACCGACGCAAAACAGACGCCGCACCGACGCCCTTTGCAGGTATCATGACACCTCACCCGCCAGCAGGGAGGCATTGCCCCCCGCAGCGGTCGTATCCACGCAGAGATGCCGCTCAAGGAAGACATGGCCCACGTCCGGCAGCGCCGTGATCAGCGGCAGGATGGGCCCGTCACGCCGGCTCAGCGCCAGCGCCAGGTCCCGCGCCTGCTCCGCATCCCCCCACCAGAGCACACCACCGATATCCCCGGCCTTGGCAACGTCTTCCGGCCCCAGCCCCTCACCAGGCAAGGCCCGTCCGCCCAGCGCCTGCACCGCCTGGATCTGTGCCTGCACATCCGGGCCCAGGCACAGCAGCGGCGCCCGCGGGGTCAGCAACAGCCTGTTCAGCTCCCCCGTCGGTCCGGGCATCAGGATCTCCTGTGCCTGCGGCGCCGAAAGCGCGTCGCCGGGCCTGGCAGGACGTTGGTAGCGGGTCAGGTAGTTGGGGCCACCCGCCTTCGGCCCCGTCCCGGAAAGCCCTTCGCCGCCAAAGGGTTGGCTGCCCACGATCGCGCCGATCTGGTTGCGGTTCACGTAGATGTTGCCGGCATGAACCGCTTCGCAAATCTCCTGCACCCGCGTGTCGATCCGAGTGTGCAGACCGAAGGTCAGCCCGTAGCCGGACCCGTTGATCGCGTCGATCACCTTGTCGATCTGCGCCGCCTTGTAGGTCGCGACATGCAGCACCGGACCAAAAACCTCGCGCTCCATCTCCGCGATCCCGCCGACCTTCAGCAGCACAGGCGCCACGAAGGTGCCCCCCTGCGGGGCCTCGAGCTGGTGCAGGATGTCCTTGCCGCGCGCGGCCAGGTACTCCTCGATCCCCTGCTTGGCCTCGTCATCGATCACCGGGCCGATATCCGTGCTCAGATCCCAGGGGTTACCAACCCGCAACTCATCCATGGCACCCTTGATCATCTCGATGATCTGCGGGGCGATATCCTCTTGAACATAAAGGCATCTCAGGGCCGAGCACCGCTGGCCGGCACTCTGGAAGGCAGAGGCCACGATGTCCCGCACGGCCTGTTCGGGCAGCGCGGTGGAATCCACGATCATGGCATTCAGCCCGCCGGTTTCCGCGATCAGCGGCGCGCCGGGATCCATGGCCGCGGCCATGGACTTGCGGATCATCTTGGCCGTGTCGGTGGAGCCGGTGAAAGCCACGCCGGACAGCCGGGCATCCCCGGTCAGCGCCGCCCCGACCGCGCCATCGCCCGGCAGCAGCTGCAGCACCTCGGCCGGCACGCCGGCCTCATGCAGAAGCCGCACGCCCATGGCCGCGACAAGGCAGGTCTGCTCTGCCGGTTTCGCCAGCACGCCATTGCCCGCCGCCAGAGCGGCAGATACCTGGCCGGTGAAGATCGCCAGAGGGAAGTTCCAGGGGCTGATCGCCGCGAAGACACCGCGCGCCGCATCGGCCCGTGCCGCGCCCTGATCCGCGTAATAGCGCAGAAAATCAACCGCCTCGCGCAGCTCGCCTACCGCGTCAGGCAGGCTTTTCCCGGCTTCTTTCGCCAGGACGGCGAAGAGCGGACCGTAGTTTTCCTCGTAAAGATCGGCGGCCCGGCGCAGCACCGTGGCGCGCTCTTCCGGGCTGGCCTGCCAGGGGGTAGCGGCCGCGATGGCCCCCTCCACGCAGGCGGCATCGGCTTCCGTCACCTGGGCCACGGTAGAGCCATCGGCGGGGTTCACCACCGCGCGGGGGCTGCCGCTGACCGGGCCTGCCACCAGGGGGGCAGCATCGGGGATCTCCGCCGCGCGCGCGGCGTCGATCCGGGCCAGCTCTGCCTCATCGGTCAGGTCGAAGCCCATGGAGTTGCGCCGCGTGCCGAATATCTCCTGCGGCAAGTCCAGACCGGCGGGGCGCTTGGCCTCTGGCAGAAGTTCGAAGGGATCGCGGGCGATCACCTCTGGGGTGACCTTCTCATCCACGATCTGGTTCACGAAGCTGGAGTTGGCCCCGTTCTCAAGCAGGCGCCGCACCAGGTAGGCCAGCAAATCCCGATGCGCCCCGACCGGCGCATAGATCCGGCAGCGGTTCTTGTGCTCTGCCATGACGATATCGTGCAGACGCTCGCCCATGCCGTGAAGGCGCTGGAATTCATAGGAAATGTCCCCCACCATCTCCAGGATGGCAGATACGGTATGCGCATTGTGCGTGGCGAACTGCGGATAGATCCGGTCCGCGTAGCCGATCAGCTTCCGGGCGTTGGCAATATAGCTGACATCGGTCGCCGGGCGGGTGGTGAACAACGGGAAATCCTCCAGCCCCTCGACCTGGGCCAGCTTCATCTCCGTATCCCAATAGGCGCCCTTGACCAGCCGGACCATGATCCGGCGATCCAGCCGCGTGGACAGGGCATAAAGCCAGTCGATCACCTGGGCGGCGCGCTTGCCATAGGCCTGCACCACCACGCCGAAGCCGTCCCAGCCGGCCAGCTCCTTGTCTTCCATGACCTTCTCGATGACCTTCAGGGACAGCACCAGCCGGTCCTGTTCCTCTGCATCGATGTTCAGCCCCATGCCCGCCTTGGCCGCCTGCCGGGCCAGGTCGCGCACGACCGGCACCATCTCTTCCAGCACGCGGTCCTCGTGGGCCACTTCGTAGCGGGGATGCAGCGCGGAAAGCTTGATGGAGATCCCGGGGTTCGCCTCCACGGAGCCCTTCGTGCAGGCGCTGGCGATCGTGGCGATCGCGTCGGCATAGGACTTTGCATAGCGGTTGGCATCCGCCCGGGTCATCGCCGCTTCGCCCAGCATGTCGTAGCTGTAGGTATAGCCCTGGGCTTCCAGCGACTTGGCGCGATCCAGAGCCTTATTGATGGTCTCACCCAAAACGAACTGACGGCCCATTTCCTTCATCGCCCGGGTGACGGCGGCACGGATGACCGGCTCACCCAGGCGTTTCACCGCGCCCCGCAAGGTCGAGGCCATGCCCGGCTTTTCGTCTTCCAGGACCCGCCCGGTCAGCATCAGCGCCCAGGTAGAGGCATTGACCAGCGGGGAAGAGGCGTGGCCCATGTGGCTGGACCAGTCGGAGGGGGCGATCTTGTCCTCGATCAGCGCGTCGATGGTCAGCTTGTCCGGCACCCGCAACATGGCCTCTGCCAGGCACATCAGCGCCACGCCCTCGCGGGTGGACAGGCCGTATTCGCCCAGGAACAGCTCCATCAGCGTGGGCTTCTTGGAGCCTCGGATCTTGCGCACCAGCTCCGCCGCCTGGTGAGAGATCATCTCTCGCGCGCTCTTGCTCAGGGCCGCGTCGGCCACCAGCCGTTCAAGCACTACTGCCTCGGGGGCATGTTTCGCTGCGCCTTGCATGGAATCGAACTGGGTCATCTGGATCTCCGCGTTTCTGAGGGCGTTTTACCCCACTCGCTCTGGCCCTTTCGCCCAAAGGTGGCCTATTCTGTATGCGCTTCGACCAAAATAAACGGGACTTTCAGACGATGAGCCTTGATACGCTTGATGCGATGGACCGCAAGATCCTGGCGGTCCTGCTGGACGATGCCCGTATTTCCATGGCGGAGCTTGCCCGCACGGTCGGTCTTTCCAAGACGCCCGTCGCCGCTCGGGTCCGGGCGCTTGAGGCGCAAGGGTTGATCACAGGCTATCGCACGATGCTTTCGCCCGTAAAGCTGGGTCTGACCCATGTCGCCTTTGTTGAGGTCCGAATGTCGGATACGCGGCAGGCAGCGCTGGAACAGTTCAACACGGCGGCCCGCACCATTCCCGAGATCGAGGAATGCTACATGATCGCCGGGGGGTTCGATTACCTGCTGAAGGTCCGTACCCGGGATATCGCGGAATACCGGCAGGTCATGGGCGAACGGATTTCCACCCTGCCGCATGTCTCCGCCACGTCCACCTTCGTGGCGATGGAGGCGGTCTTTGAACAGAAGGCGCCTGATATCGGGTGACGGTCCCCGGGCGCTCAGGTCAGGACGCCGCGCAGCTCCTGTTGCAGGGCACGCAGGGGCGGCAGGTAGCGCGGTGGGATCTCTTCGGGGGCTTCGCCCCGGACCGGCAGGCCCAGGTTCAGCGCCGCCACCACCTGCCCGCGCGAGTCATAGACCGGTACCGCGATCGACCGAAGACCCATCTCTATCTCCTGGTCGTTCATCGAATAGCCGGTGCTGCGGACCTCGGCCAGGTGCTGCATCAGTGCGTCCACGTCCGTCAGGGTCAGCGGCGTGCGCGGGGTGCGTTCCATTCGCTCCAGGCGGGCGCGGGCCTCGTCCTCGGGCAGGGCGGCCAGCAGGATGCGGCCCATGGAGGTGCAGAAGGCGGGCAGGCGCGATCCCGGCATCAGCGCGATGGACATGACTTTCCGCTGGGTGGCGCGGGCGATGTAGACGATCTCAAGATCATCAAGGATGGAGATGGAGGAGCTTTCGCCCAGGGCGTCGGACATCCGGTCCAGCATCGGCTGGACGATCTGCGCCAGGGGCAGGGTGGCCAGGCAGGCCGTGCCCAGCCGCAGCACCCGGGGAGTCAGGGTGAAGTACTTGCCGTCGTAGCTGGCATAGCCCAGCTCCGTCAGGGTCAGCAGGCAGCGCCGTGACGTGGCCCTGTCCAGCCCGCTGGCGTTGGACACATCGGTGATCGACTGGCGCGGGCGTTCGGCAGAGAATGTCTCGATAACGGAGAGGCCCTTTGCGAGGCCGGAGATCATGTCACGCGGGTTCATTGGGTCGTCCATTCTGTGCGATATCCGAACAAAGGTAGCATATCGCACAAACTCACTTGCCGTCGAGGGGAGCGGGGGCCTAAATCGCCCTGTACAAGGAGACTCGCCATGGACAAGACATGCCCCGGCCTCAAAGAGGCTGTTGCGGAAATCCCGGACGGCGCGGTTGTGATGATCGGCGGGTTCGGTGGCTCCGGCGCCCCGATCGAGCTGATCCACACCCTGATCGACGCCGGCCCGAAGAACCTCACCGTGATCAACAACAACGCCGGCAACGGAAAGATCGGCATCGCCGCGATGATCGATGCCGGCATGGTCGCCAAGATGATCTGCTCTTTCCCGAAAAGCTCCGATCCGCGCGCCTTTACCGATCGCTACATGGCCGGAGAGATCGAGCTTGAGCTGGTTCCCCAGGGCACGCTTGCGGAACGCATCCGCGCGGGCGGTGCCGGGATCCCGGCCTTCTACACGCCCAGCTCCTACGGAACGGAACTGGCAGAGGGCAAGCCGGTCGCTGAATTCGACGGCCGCCCCTACGTGCAGGAACGCTGGCTCAAGGCAGATTACGCGCTGATCAAGGCCGAACTGGCCGATCCCTATGGCAACCTGACCTACCGGATGGCCGCGCGGAACTTCAATCCGCTGATGGCCGCCGCCGCAGAGAAGACCATCGTTCAGGCGCACAAGATCGTGCCCGCCGGGGATATCGAACCGGAGCAGGTGATCACGCCCGGCATCTTCGTCGACAAGATCGTCGAGGTCGCCGATGCGAAGCAGGAAGAAGAACTCATTCGCGCGGGGGTGACCTATGACTGACGTGAAGCTTTCCAACGCACAGATTGCCTGGCGCGCAGCCCAGGACATCGAGGACGGCGCCTATGTGAACCTGGGCATCGGTTTCCCGGAAATGGTGGCGCAATACACCGTGGAGGGCCGCGAGGCGATCTTCCACACGGAGAACGGCGTGCTGAACTTCGGACCGGCGCCCAAGCCCGGCGAAGAAGACTGGGACCTGATCAACGCTGGCAAGAAGGCCGTGACGTTGAAACCCGGCGCTGCCTTCTTCCATCATGCGGACAGCTTCGGCATGGTCCGCGGGGGTCACCTTGACGTGGCCATCCTGGGCGCGCTGCAGGTGGCCCAGAACGGGGACCTGGCCAACTGGCGCGTCGGCAACAAGGGCGTTCCGGCCGTGGGTGGCGCGATGGACCTGGTCCACGGGGCCAAGCGCGTGGCGGTGATCACCGATCACGTCACCAAGAAGGGCGACCCCAAGCTGGTTGACAGCTGCACCTTCCCGCTGACCGGGGTGGGCTGCGTGACCCGCGTCTATACCTCTCTTGCCGTGGTGGATATCGAGGACGGCCATTTCGTCCTGCGCGAGAAGCTGCCTCAGCTCTCCATGGATGAGCTGCGCGCGGTGACCGGTGCGGAACTGCACCTTGACGGCGACGTTGGTGAACTGATCGTTCCCGAGCTCTGAGCGAAGATCCTCCGCAACGCCCGCACTCAAGCGGGCGTTGCCATTCTGGCCCCGGGGCCGCTGCGAATTACATGTCCGGCCATGGGCCGTGACAAGAGGAGTGAGACATGACCGAAGCATTCATCTGCGATTACATCCGGACCCCGATCGGGCGTTTCGGCGGCACGCTTGCCAGTGTCCGGGCCGATGACCTGGGTGCCATCCCGCTGAAGGCGCTCATGACGCGCAATGCCGGCGTGGACTGGGAGGCCGTGGATGACGTGATCTTCGGCTGTGCCAACCAGGCCGGTGAAGACAACCGCAACGTCGCCCGCATGTCCCTGCTGCTGGCCGGTCTTCCCGAAACGGTCCCCGGCACCACCATGAACCGTCTTTGCGGCTCCGGCATGGATGCCGTCATCACCGCCGCCCGCGCCATCAAGGCCGGCGAGGCAGAGCTGATGATCGCCGGCGGCGTGGAATCCATGTCCCGCGCACCCTTCGTCATGCCGAAGGCGGAAACTGCCTATTCCCGCAACAGCGCGATCTACGACACCACCATCGGCTGGCGCTTCGTGAACCCAGTGATAAAGAAGCAGTACGGCGTCGATTCCATGCCCGAAACGGCCGAGAACGTGGCCGAAGATTTCGATATCGCGCGTGACGCGCAGGATGCCTTCGCGCTGAATTCCCAGGAAAAGGCCGCCGCCGCGATTGCCTCTGGCCGCCTGGCGAAAGAGATCACGCCGGTCAACGTCAAGCGCCGCAAGCAGGACGATCTTGTCTTCGACACGGATGAGCATCCCCGCGCCTCCACGCTTGAGAAACTTGCCAAGCTGCCGACCCCCTTCCGCGAAGGCGGCACGGTCACGGCGGGCAATGCCTCTGGCGTCAACGATGGGGCCGCGGCGCTGATCGTCGCCTCTGGCGAAGCGGTCAGGAAATACGGCCTGACCCCGATCGCCCGCGTCCTGGGTGGCGCGGCGGCCGGTGTCCCCCCGCGGATCATGGGCTTTGGCCCGGCGCCTGCCTCCAAGAAGCTGATGGCGCGGCTGGGGCTGCAGCAATCCGACTTCGACGTGATCGAGCTGAACGAGGCCTTCGCCTCTCAGGGGCTGGCCACGCTGCGTGACCTGGGCATCGCGGATGACGACCCCCGCGTGAACCCCAACGGCGGCGCGATCGCGCTTGGCCACCCGCTGGGCATGTCCGGCGCCCGGATCGCCGGCACGGCGGCCCTGGAGCTGGCCGAGAAATCCGGCGGCAAGGCCCTGGCCACCATGTGCATCGGCGTGGGGCAGGGCATCGCCATCGCGCTGGAACGCGCCAATTGATCCAGCGCGGACAGGGCTGAAGATGGCGCTTGCGGCACAGGCCGCGGGCGCTACTCTCGCCGCATGAGCAGAGAGACCTTACGCACAGAGATCACGCTACACTCGCCAGAGGCCACCACGGCCCTGGCGCAGCGTCTTGGCACCCAGCTGGCACCCGGCGACGTGCTGCTGTTGTCCGGCGGGATCGGGGCGGGAAAGACACATTTCGCACGATCCCTGATCCAGTCCCTGCTGGAGATACCGGAGGACGTGCCATCGCCCACCTTCACCCTTGTCCAGGAATACGAGACCACAGCAGGCCCGCTTTGGCACGCGGATCTTTACCGGCTGGGTGATCCGCTTGAAGCGGTTGAACTTGGCCTGGAAGAGGCCTTCACGTCCGCCATCTGCCTGATCGAATGGCCCGACCGGCTGGGCGATCTGACGCCGCAATCCGCGATCCAGATGGACTTTTCCACCGATCCCGATGATGAACAGGTCCGACTGGTGACCATCTGCGCCCCATCTGCAAAACGGGCGCTGTTCGAAAAGGTAAGCGCATGAACAGAATGGATGCCAAACGGCATTTCATCGAAGGCACCGACTGGGCTGAGGCGGCGATCGCGCCGCTGGCCGGGGATGCCTCCATGCGGAAATACGACCGGCTGTGGCATCCCGACGGCCGCAGCGCGGTGCTGATGGACGCCCCGCCGGAAAAAGGCGAAGACGTGCGCCCCTTCGTCCGTATCGCCCGGCATCTTCTGGGCCTGGGCCTGTCCGCCCCGCAAATCCATGCGGCGGATGAACGGCGGGGGTTCCTGCTGCTGGAAGACCTTGGCGATGCGCTTTATGCCCGCGTGCTGGAGGCGGAACCGGACCTGGAATGGCCGATCTACGAAGCCGCAGGGGATGCGCTGATCACCCTGCACGCCGCGCCGCCGCCCAGCGGTGTCGGCCCCTATGACGCCGCAGAGATGACCCGTCTCTCCGCCCTGGCCTACGAATGGTACGGCGCGGGCGTCACCGGCCAGACCCCCGCCGCGATCGACCAGTTTTCAACGACCTTCGCCACGCTCCTTCAGGAGCGTACCGGTACGCCGGAGGTGCTGATCCTGCGCGATTACCACGCGGAAAACCTGCTCTGGTTGCCGGACCGGGACGGCCCGTCGCGCGTCGGCCAGCTTGATTTCCAGGATGCCATGCTGGGGCACCGCGCCTATGACCTGATGTCGCTGCTGCAGGACGCCCGCCGCGACGTGTCCCCGGCGCTGGAAGAGGCCATGATCGGGCAGTTCACCAGCAGCGCCCGCCTGGACGAGCCCAGCTTCCGCCTGGCCTATGACCTGCTCAGCGTGCAGCGGAACCTGCGAATTCTTGGCGTCTTCGCACGGCTGTCCATGGCCTATGGTCGGGTCCATTACGTCGATTATATCCCGCGTGTCTGGGCCTACCTGATCCGAAGCCTCGAACGTCCGGGCATGGCGGATCTGCGCGGTCGCGTCCTGCGCGACCTGCCGGACCCCACGCCAGAAGCCCTGCAGATCCTGAGAGACAAATGCGCCATTCACCCGCTGCCCTGATGCTTTTCGCCGCCGGGTTCGGCACCCGGATGCGCCCCCTGACGGAGACGCGCCCGAAACCGCTGGTGGAGGTCGCGGGCAAGCCGCTGATCACCCATGCGCTTGACCAGGCGCAGGGCATGTCGCTGATCAAGGTGGCGAACGCACATTACCTGGCCGACCAGGTCGAAGCCCATTTCGCCGGCACGGACGTGACCGTGAACCGCGAAGAACCGGAAATCCTGGATACCGGGGGCGGGCTGCAGAACGCGCTGCCCCTGCTGGGCGATGGGCCTGTCTATTGCCTTAACACCGATGCTGCATGGTCCGGTCCGCCCGCCCTGCAGGTCCTGCGCGATGCATGGGACCCCGAGGTCATGGATGGGCTGCTGCTCTGCGTGCGCCCCGAACAAAGCTTCGCCCATCCCGGAGAGGGCGAATTCACCCTTGATCCGCAGGGCCGCGCGACGCCTGGGCCGGGCCTGAACTACACCGGCGCACAGATCCTCAAGACCGACCTGCTGACAGAGGTCAGCGGCCCCGCCTTTTCCGTCTGGGAGCTGTGGAAGCGCATGATCGCCCGTGGCCGGCTGTACGGAACCGCCTATCCCGGTCTTTGGTGCGATGTCGGCCGGCCAGAACATATCGCCACTGCCGAGGCGATGCTGAGCCGCGATGTTTGACCCCTCTGACAAGCCCCGGATCTTCGGCCTGCCCTCCGGTGCCGATTTCCCGCGTGCCTTGCTGCGTGGCCTGCAGGAACGGATGGCGGATCAGCCGCCCCACGCCATGGCCCGTGTGCAACTGGTCGTGAACACCCGCCGCATGTCCCGCCGGATCCGCGCGATCTTCGATGCCGGTCCGCCGGGCCTTCTGCCGCGTCTGCAACTGCTGACGGACCTGACCTGCGCCGCGCCCATTCCGCCCTCTGTCTCTCCCATACGCAGGCGTCTGGAACTGATCCGCCTGATCTCTGCCCTGCTGGATGCAGAGCCTGAGCTGGCGCCGCGCGCCTCTCTCTATGACTTGGCCGACAGCCTGGCCAAGCTGCTGGATGAGATGCAGGGGGAAAAGGTCACGCCAGAGGATATCGCCGCGCTGGATGTCTCTGACCTGTCCGGCCACTGGGCCCGCGCGCAGCGCTTCCTTGAGATCGTCAACAGCATTCCCCGCGATGATGACGTGCTGGACCCCGAAGCGCGCCAACGCCGCATGATCGAGACGCTGATCGCCGAATGGGATGTGAACCCGCCCCAGCACCCCATCCTGCTGGCCGGCTCCACCGGGTCGCGTGGTGCGACGCACCTTCTGATGCAGGCCATTGCCCGCCTTCCGCAAGGCGCGGTCATCTTGCCCGGCTTCGATTTCGACCAGCCCGACCATGTCTGGGAGCGGCTGGATGATCCCCTGAAGGGTGAGGACCACCCCCAGTACCGCTTCCGCAAGCTGATGCTCAGCCTTGGCGTCGAAGCGGGGGACGTGTCCCGCTGGACCGACAATTCGGCGTCGAACCAGGCGCGGAACAAGCTGATCTCTCTTGCGCTGCGTCCTGCCCCGGTCACCCACCAATGGCTGACAGAGGGGCCGGGCCTTGGGGACCTGACGGAGCCCACGAAGGACATCACGCTGATCAAGGCGCCCTCGCCCAGGGCCGAGGCCATGGCGATTGCCCTGCGGCTGCGCCAGGCGGCAGAGGACGGGCAGATGGCCGCGCTTATCACGCCTGACCGGATGCTCACGCGCCAGGTCTCTTCCGCGTTGGCCCGCTGGGGGATCCTGCCGGACGATTCCGCGGGTATCCCACTTCAGCTTACCCCGGCTGGCCGTCTTTTGCGCCAGGTCGCCCGGCTCTTTTCCTCGGCCCCCACGGCGGTGGAACTGCTGACCCTGCTGAAACACCCTCTAGTACATACGGCATCGTATCGCCTACACCACCTTACCCTGACCCGGCGGCTGGAGCTTTACCTGCGTGCCAACGCCCGCCCGCAGCCATCTGCAGAGGACATTCGCGCCTTTGCCCTGAAGCAAAGCAACGAGATCGCCGGCCCCTGGGCCGAGTGGCTGTGTGCCTGCTTCCTCGACAGCGCCTCACCGGGGCCTCAGATGCTGTCCGACCGCACTGCCGCCCACCGCGCTTTGGCGGAACGGATCTCTCACGGCAGCATGGAGGATGGCACAGGCACGCTCTGGGCCCGGGAGTCCGGTGAGGCCGCCCAGGCCCTCATGGAGTCGCTCGCACAAGAAGCACCATACGGCGGCGAATTTTCTTCTTATGATTATGCCTCGCTGTTTGATGCGCTGATCTCGGGCGGTGAGTTGCGCAACGCAGATACGCCGCATCCCCATATCCTGATCTGGGGCACGCTGGAGGCACGGGTGCAGGGTGCTGACCTGGTGATCCTGGGCGGGCTCAACGAAGGGACGTGGCCAGAGGCCTCGAACCCTGACCCATGGCTTAACCGTCAGATGCGGCAGGTTGCCGGGCTGCTTTTGCCGGAGCGCCAGATTGGCCTCTCCGCCCATGACTTCCAGCAAGCCGTCGGCGCAAGAGAGGTCTGGCTGTCCCGTGCCGTGCGCTCACAGGATGCCGAAACGGTGCCATCGCGCTGGCTGAACCGGCTGACCAATCTGCTGGGCGGCCTCGGCGAAGAAGGACAGGCCGCCCTGCACCAGATGGAAGCAAACGGTGACGTATGGTTGGCGCATGCCCGTCTGGTTGAGGCGCCGGTCAAGACACCGCCCGCACCGCGCCCGGCCCCCGCTCCCCCCGTCGCGGCGCGCCCCAGAGAGCTTTGGGCCACCGATGTCCAAAGGTTGATCCGGGACCCCTACGCGATCTATGCACGCCGCATTCTGCGTCTGCGAAAGCTGAACCCTTTGATGCGCGAACCCGATGCCATGCTGCGCGGCATCGTCAGCCACGAGGTGATCGAACGCTTCGTCAAGGATGTGACCGAGGGCCGCTGCCCGAATGACCCCGACGCCCTGATCAAGGTTGCGGAAGAGGTCCTGTCCCGGGACGTGCCCTGGGGCGAAACCCGGGCGCTCTGGCGTGCTCGCCTGTCACGGATCGCGCCCTGGTTCACCGCCCATGAGACCGCGCGACAGGAAGAGGCGGCGCAGATCCTCGCCGAGAAGGCCGCCAAGACGGAGATCCGCGAACTTGGCTTTACCCTGGCCGCAAAGGCGGACCGGGTGGATCTGGACCATGCCGGGCGCTACCACTTGTTCGATTACAAGACCGGCGCGCCGCCCTCCAAGGAAAAGCAGACCTATTTCGACAAGCAGCTGCTGCTGGAAGCCGCCATCGCCGAACGCTCCGGCTTCGGAGAGATCGGCCCCCGCCCCGTGGCCCGCGCTGTCTATATCGGCCTTGGGACCAAGCCAGTAGAGATGCCGGCCCCACTAGACGATGAGCCGCCCGGAAAGATCTGGGAAGAATTCACCGAACTGGTCCGCGCCTGGCTTGAGCCGAATCGCGGCTACGTCGCCCGCCGCGCCATGTTCGAGATGACGGATGAAAGCGATTATGACCAGCTGGCCCGCCACGGCGAATGGGACGTGACGCAGCAACCGGACCGGAGGCCCGTGGAATGAACGCCCCCCGCGATCCCGCCTCTGCCCGGCAGATCCTGGCCGCACGGCCGGATGCCTCGACCTGGCTGTCGGCCAATGCCGGCTCCGGCAAGACCCGCGTGTTGACGGACCGCGTGGCCCGCCTGCTGCTGGATGGGGTTTCGCCGCAGAACATCCTCTGCCTGACCTATACCAAGGCTGCAGCGTCGGAGATGCAGAACCGGCTGTTCAAGCGGCTTGGGGAGTGGGCGATGCTGGCGGATGCGGACCTGCGCGCCGCCCTTGCCCGTCTTGGCGTCGAGGACGAGATCGACAGCGCCCGGCTGGCCCGGGCCCGCACGCTTTTCGCCTCGGCCATTGAGACGCCGGGCGGGCTGAAGATCCAGACCATCCATTCCTTCTGCGCGGCCCTGCTGCGCCGCTTCCCGCTGGAAGCCGGCGTATCCCCCCAGTTCCAGGAGATCGACGACCGCAACGCCCTGATCCTGCGCGACACCGTGGTGGAAGAGATCGCCACCAGCGCGGACACCCATGTGCTGACACGTGCCGCGCTGGCGCTGCGCGACGAAAGCTTCCGCGACCTGACCGCAGAGATCGCCAAGCACCGTGACCTCTTCCAGGCCCCTTTAAGCGATGCCGAGCTTGACCAAGTGCTTGGCCTGCCCTCGGGCACGGATCCCGATGGCTTGCTGGACATGGCCTTTACCGCGCAGGACATGGACCTATTGCCGCGACTTTGTGAAGCGCTCCGCGCGGGAACGACGGGTGGGGATCAGAAGGCGCTTGAGGCGCTTTCCCAGATCAACGGGCGATCCCTTGAGGCCCTGCCGATCCTTGAGGACAAGTTCCTAACGGGCGCGGGGGCCAAACAGCCCTTCTCTCCGGCCAGCCGCTTTCCCTCTGCCGCGGTGAAGAAGGCCTTCGCCCACCTCATGCCAGAGCTTGAGGACTGGCAGGCCCGCGTCGCGGAGACCCGCGATCTGCGCCTGGCGCTGGCGGCAAAGGAGCGCGCCCGTGTCCTTCAGGACTTTGCCCGCGCCTTCCTGCCGCGCTACGCCGCCGCGAAGGAAGCCCGCGGTTGGCTTGATTTCGATGACCTTATCCTGCGCACCCGCGACCTGCTGACCGACAGCGCCGTGTCCCAATGGGTTCTCTGGCGGCTGGACGGGGGGATTGACCACATCCTCGTCGACGAGGCGCAGGACACCAGCCCGGTGCAATGGCAGGTCGTCGCCGCCCTAGCGCGGGAGTTCACCTCTGGCGCCGGCGCGCGGGATGACGTGCTGCGCACGATCTTCGTTGTGGGCGACAAGAAGCAGTCGATCTATTCCTTCCAGGGCGCGGACCCGTCCGAATTCGACCGGATGCGCATGGATTTCGGGGCCCAGCTTCAGGAAACCGGCAAGCCGCTCCAGGTGCTGGAGCTTGAATATTCCTTCCGATCCGCCGATGCGATCCTGTCCCTGGTGGACCGGGTCTTTGACGGGCGTGAAGAGGCCGGCTTTACCACCGATCAACGCCACCGCGCCTTCAAGAACGCCATGCCGGGCCGCGTCGACCTCTGGCCGCTGGTAGAAAAGACCGACGGCAAGGATGATCGTGCCTGGTTCGATCCCGTCGACAAGTTGGCGCAGACCAACCACAACGTCCTTCTGGCTCAAAGCATCGCCGGACAGATCCGCGAGATGCTGGATCAGGGGCAGGTGATCCCGGAAGAGATCGGGCATACGGGAACGTATGCAGCCCGTCCGATCCGCGCCGGAGATATCCTGATCCTGGTGCGCCGCCGCTCCGCCCTGTTCAACGAACTGATCCGAGCATGCAAGCAGGCACGCCTGCCGATCGCGGGTGCGGACCGCTTGAAGGTCGCGGCAGAACTTGCCGTGCGCGACATCACCGCGCTTCTCAGCTTCCTCGCCCTGCCGGAGGATGACCTCTCGCTGGCCGCTGCGCTGAAATCGCCGCTCTTCGGCTGGGACGAACAGGCGCTTTTCGATCTGGCCCACAAGCGCGCCGAACGGGTGACGCTCTGGCATGCCTTGGAAAAACGCGCTGCCGAATTTCCCGCGGTGATCGCGGTGCTTTCGGACCTTCTGGGCCAGTCGGACTTCCTGCGCCCCTATGACCTGATCGAACGGATCCTGACCCGCCATGACGGGCGGCGCAAACTGCTTGGGCGACTGGGCGAAGAGGCGGAAGATGGCGTCGATGCGCTGCTGGACCAGGCGCTGGTCTACGAACAGACAGAGGTGCCCAGCCTGACCGGTTTCCTGGTCTGGATGGAGGCAGGCGCGCTTGAGATCAAGCGCCAGCTCGACAGCGCCGGGGACCAGATCCGGGTGATGACGGTCCATGGCTCCAAGGGTCTGGAGGCCCCGGTGGTGATCCTGCCTGAAACCCTGATCTCTGCCCCCAAGTTTGATGACAAGGTCGTGCCCGCCGCCGATGTGCCGCTCTGGTCCGTGCCCCAGGCAGAGGCCCCGGCCGCCTACCGTGCGCTGCGCGAGGCCAAGGTGGAGAAGCTGCGCCAGGAACAGGACCGGCTGCTCTATGTCGCCATGACGCGGGCGGAAAAGTGGCTTGTGGTCGCCGGGGCGGGAACGCTCGGCAAGGACGGCAAGGATTGGTACGCCCGCATCGCCGCCGCGATGGAGGAAATGGGCGCAGAGGCCCATCCGATGCCCGGCGGCGACGGCCTGCGCCTGGAAACCGGCGACTGGGCGGCGATGGAGTTCCGCGAAGAGATCCCGCAGGCGGAAGAACAGGTCACCCTGCCGGACTGGGCCATGACCCGCGCACCAGTAGCGGCCGGGCCGGACCCCACGCTCAGTCCCTCCGGGCTTGGCGGGGCAAAAGCCCTTCCCGGAGAGGCCGGGCTTGACGAAGACGCGGCCCTGCGTCGCGGCCGCCAGGTTCACCTGCTGCTCGAACACCTGCCCCTGCTACCCGAAGGCGAATGGGGCACCGCCGCTGGCCGGCTGCTGTCCGCCGGCACCGACATGACCGAGGGCGCGGAACTGGCACTGCTGACCGCAGAGGCGCGCGCAGTGCTGACAAGAGACAGCACCCGCCGCCTGTTCACCGAGGACGCCCTGCCGGAGGTCTCCGTGTCCGCCGCGCTGCCGGAACTGGGGAACCAGCGCATTCACGGCACCATCGACCGGCTGATCGTCAGCGACGATCACGTGCTGGCCGTGGACTTCAAGACCAATGCCGTGGTGCCCGAGCGGGCAGAGGACGTGCCCGACGGCCTGTTGCGCCAGATGGGCGCCTATGCAGCCGCGCTGGCCCAGATCTATCCGGACCTGACCATTCGCACGGCGCTTCTGTGGACCCGCACGGCCACCCTGATGCCGCTGCCCCATGATTTGGTCATGGCGGCCTTGCAGCGCGCGGGCTCACCTTGACCCGGTGCCGTACGGCTCTTAGGTTCAGACAAATTCCTTTCAAGGAGAGATGAAATGACGACCCACGCCGTCACCGACGAAACCTTCGAATCCGAAGTCAAGAATTCCGATATCCCCGTACTGGTGGACATCTGGGCCGAATGGTGCGGCCCCTGTAAGCAGATTGCCCCGGCTTTGGAAGAAATCGCCGAAGAGATGGAAGGCAAACTGAAAATCGTGAAGGTGGATGCGGATTCCAACCCCACGTCCGTTCAGGCAATGGGCGTTCGCGGCATCCCCGCGCTCTTCATCTTCAAGAACGGAGAGATCATCTCCAACCGCACCGGTGCCGCGCCGAAAGCCGCGCTTCAGAACTGGATCAACGAATCCATCTAAGCCGCCGGGGCTACAGATTTTCGGAACGGGGCGCCTTCGGGCGCCCTTTTTCATACCTGATCACTCATTCGTGACATCATAGCGCGACAGGGGCACACCACAGCGCCGCAGCGCCAGCGAAACCTTGAGCGGCGCGTCTTCACGCCCAGCATTTATGCTCATCTCCTGCCAGAACCACCAGATGTAGCCCGCGTAATCGGGGTCATGGCTGGCGATCCTATCGAAATCCTCTGGCCCCAGGGCGATGTGGTGAAAGTCGATCCCGGCAAAAAGCAGGGCCGGCTTACCGAAGAAGAATCCAGAAAACGCGGCCGAGGAATTCTCGGTCACGACGTAATCGCAATGGGTCAGGCAGGTCACCATGTCTCGATCGGATATGGTCAGCCGGGGGAAGCGGTCGCACAGACGTTCAACGGCGCGGATCTCATCGGGGGTGTAGACCTCCTTCGGGTGCAGGGTCGCCACGACATCACGCTGCGGATCGCGCTCAAGGATACGCTCAAGCATCTCCACCGGCGCGCAGTGCTGGAAGGAGCGGTGATTCAGCAGCCGGCCCTGCAGCGGCACATAGACGAAGCCATCCCGCGTGGTGCGCTGCGGCGCCTCTCCGAACAGCCGTTTCTGCCAGCGCGCATAGAACTGGTCAGCCTGTCGCCGGCTGATCCTCCCGGCGGGAAACTCCGTCTGGGCCACGCGCCACTGCCAGCGCTCCGCGAAGGGCTCGATGGTCCAGAACGGGTATTGGTAGACCCGCCGGAAGGTCATCGCCCGGTCATGGGTCGGCTGCTCCATGTGGAACAGGGCATAGCCGGGCCGGCCCGGAGCGGCAGCACGTTCCTCCGCGCCGGTGCCAAGGATCTCTACCGCGAAGCCCGCTTCGCGCAGCAGGGACAGGGTGATGTTCAGAAAATTATGCTCACCCGCCAGCGCGCTGCGCCGCAGCTCCGGCTCAAGATACAGGCGCATTTCCCGGGTGACACTCATGTGCCAGAGGCTAGACGCGGCCCCTTCGCCGGGCAAGCGGGATATGGCTTCAAAACCGCTCAACCCTTGCCCCGCAAGCGTGGCACCCTCATATAGCCCTCCAGATCGAAGGAGCGAATTATGGCAGAGAGCGAATTTCCCGGCTGGCACGGCACCACCATCATAGGCGTCCGCAAGGGCGGCAAGGTTGTCGTCGCGGGGGATGGCCAGGTGTCCCTGGGTCAAACCGTCATCAAGGGCACGGCCCGCAAGGTGCGCCGGATCTCTCCCGGTGGGCATGACGTGGTCTGCGGTTTCGCGGGCTCCACTGCCGATGCCTTCACCCTTCTGGAGCGCCTGGAAGGCAAGCTTGAGGCAATGCCGGGCCAGCTGGCGCGTGCCTCTGTCGACCTGGCCAAGGACTGGCGGACGGACAAGTACCTGCAGAAGCTCGAAGCGATGCTGATCGTGACGGATGGCACGGACCTGTTCGTCATCACCGGCGCGGGCGATGTGCTTGAACCGGAAAACGACATTGCCGCGATCGGCTCCGGCGGGAACTTCGCGCTGGCCGCTGCGCGCGGACTTTATGACCACGTCGATGACGCCGAACAGATCGCGCGCAACGCCATGGGCATCGCCGCCGATATCTGCGTCTACACCAATGGCAACCTGACCGTGGAAACGATCCTTGCCTGAAATCACATCCGATGACCTTCGGGCAGCCGTCGCAGCCGGTCACCTGACAGAGGCACAGGCGGCCTCTGTCAGCGTACTCGCACAGCAACGCGCCGGTGCGCGGCAGGTAGAAGACGAACCCTTCGAGCTGTTCAAGGGTTTCTCTGAAATCTTCGTGGCCGTGGGCCTGGGCATCCTGATCCTGGGCGGCTTCGGCCTGGCGCTGGCGATCAACATCCCCGTCATGATGACCATCGGCGCGGCCTGCATCTGGATGCTGGCGCGCTACTTCACCCTGAAACGGCGGATGATGCTGCCCTCGATCCTGCTGGTGACCGCCTTCGGGCTGGCCGTCCTTGCAGTAGCTGCATCGCTTCTGGACCTGCCGCTAAGCTGGGAAGACGTCGATCCGCTGATCTTCGCGGACCCCAACGTCCTGCCATGGCTGGCGCTTTCGGGCATTGTCGCCGCGGCGCTTCTGATCTGGTTCCGCTTCTTCCGCGTCCCCTTCACGATGTTCCTGCTGGGGCTGACCGGGCTGTTCGCCGTGCTCTCGCTGGCGGTGACGTCCAACCCGGTGGGAATGTCGGAAAACCCCTTCGACCTGGGCGCCGGCTCCGTGCTGGCCTGGGGCACGCTACTGGTCGGCCTGCTGGCCCTGGCGGGGGGCACATGGTTCGACATGCGCGACCCGCATCGGCTGGGGCGCATGTCCGCCTCCGGCTTCTGGCTGCACATCGTGGCGGCCACGGCGCTGGTCCACACGATCGCGCAAAGCTGCCTCGCGCTTGGGCCGGGGCTGGGCTACTGGCTGATGGCGGCGGCACTCGTGGTGATTGCACTGCTGGCCCTGGTGCTGGACCGGCGGTCCTTCCTGACGGCAGGCATCGGATACTTCATCTTCCTGCTGAGCTACGCCACCAACCTCACCGGCGACGGAGGCAACTGGATCTTCGTCTTCCTCTTCATGGGCGTCTTCCTGACGCTGCTCGGCTCTTACTGGATCCAGGTGCGCTGTGCCCTGATGCGCGCGCTGCCGTCCTTCCCCGGCAAAGACCGTCTGCCGCCCTATGGCGCCGAAGCCGCATGAGCCGATTTTCCCATATCCTCACACGACACCACGCCCTTGCGTGCCAGGGCCAAGCGCCCCGCGCCGCAGGCTGATCCCCGAAAGGACGGAAGAATGACCGACCTCACCCCCCGTGAAATCGTCTCGGAACTGGACCGTTTCATCATCGGACAAAAGGACGCCAAGCGCGCCGTGGCCGTGGCCCTTCGCAACCGCTGGCGCCGCAAGAAACTGTCCGACGACCTTCGTGACGAAGTTTATCCCAAGAACATCCTGATGATCGGCCCGACCGGCGTCGGCAAGACAGAGATCTCGCGCCGCCTGGCCAAGCTGGCACGCGCGCCCTTCATCAAGGTCGAGGCCACGAAGTTCACGGAGGTCGGCTATGTCGGCCGCGACGTGGAACAGATCGTGCGTGACCTGGTGGACAGCGCCATCGCCCAGACCCGCGAATACATGCGCGAAGACGTGAAGGCCAAGGCCCATGATTCCGCCGAAGAGCGCGTGATCGACGCCATCGCCGGCACGGACGCCCGCGAAGGCACGCGCGAGATGTTCCGCAAGAAGCTGCGCGACGGCCAGCTTGACGACACGATCATCTCTCTCGAGGTGGCGGATAACTCCAACCCGCTCGGCGCGATGGACATTCCCGGCCAGCCCTCCGGCCAGATGGGCATGATGAACTTGGGCGATATCTTCGGGAAGGCCTTCGGCGGACGGACGGTCACCAAGAAGCTGCGCGTGGCGGACAGCTATGAGCTGCTGATCAGCGAAGAGGCCGACAAGCTTCTGGACGATGAAACCGTGAACCGCGCCGCGCTGAAATCGGTCGAGGAAAACGGCATCGTCTTCCTGGATGAGATCGACAAGGTCTGCGCCCGCCAGGACGCCCGTGGCGGCGATGTCTCCCGCGAGGGGGTGCAGCGCGACCTGCTGCCGCTGATCGAAGGCACGACCGTTTCCACCAAGCATGGCCCGGTCAAGACGGACCACATCCTGTTCATTGCCTCCGGCGCCTTCCACATCGCCAAGCCCTCTGACCTGCTGCCCGAGCTTCAGGGCCGCCTGCCGATCCGGGTCGAGCTGCGCGCGCTGACGGAAGAGGACTTCGTGCGCATCCTGACGGAAACGGACAACGCCCTGACCCGCCAATACGCAGAGATGCTGGGCACGGAAGAGGTGAAGGTCGAATTCACAGAAGACGGCATTCACGCCATCGCCCGCATCGCCGCAGAGGTGAACGCCAGCGTGGAGAACATCGGCGCCCGTCGCCTTTACACGGTGATCGAACGCGTTTTCGAAGAGCTCTCCTTCACCGCGCCCGACCGCACCGGAGAGGTCGTCTCGGTCGATGCGGCCTTCGTCGAGAAAAACGTGGGCCAGCTCGCGGCCTCCACCGACCTCAGCCGCTACGTGCTGTAACACGCATGGGCGGTGGCCCGCCTGGCCGCCGCCCATGGCCCGGTCCCGTGGCGTCTACGCCGCAGACCGCGCAAGGGCAGGCGGCCTCGACCGCCTGCGCCTTTGATCACACCAGGATGGAAATGCGCCTCTAGCGCTCCACGTAGCGCCGCCAGCCGTGTTTCGGGGTGAAACCGACCATCTGCTTGGCCTTGCCATTGGCATAGAAGGTATCCTGCGGCCCCATCTCCGCACGCACCGGAACACCTTCGTAGAAGGTGCTGATGATCTCATCCGTCGGCATGTCGACAGAGCTGTCGTCATTGGAGACGTTGAAGACCTCGTAGCCCAGGCCATCCGTCTTCAGGCAGCAATCCACCATGTGACCCAGATCCCGCGCGTCGATGTAAGCAAAGATGTTGCGGCGGCGCAGGGATGGATCCGCAATATATTGTGGGAAGTCGCGGGCGTATTCATGCGGCTCGATCACGTTGTTGATCCGAAGCCCGTAGATGTCGATGCCAGAGCGCTGCTGGAAGCTGCGCGCCGTGACCTCGTTCACCACCTTGGACATGGCATAGCTGTCCTCCGGCACGGTGGGGTGATCCTCGTCCACGGGCACGTACTCCGGCTTGCGCTCCCCATCCGCGAAACAGACGCCATAGGTCGTTTCGGAAGAGGCAAAGATCACCTTTGGCACGCCGAATTTCACCGCGGCATCCAGGATGTTGTAGGTGCCCAGCACGTTCACCCGGTAGCATTCGTTGTCCGAGGTGACGAGGATCCGGGGGATGGCCGCGAAATGCACCACCGCGTCGAACTTCGGCACGCCGGTCCCCGCCTCAAGCTCGTCCAGGCCCGCATAGCTGGCCATGATGTCAAAGACCTGACCGGCATCTGTGATATCGGCGATCCGGGTTTCCACCCCCGGCATGTCCAGCGGGACCCGATCCACGTTCAGGACCCGGTGACCCTGTTCGATGAGATGAGCGATGGCGTGACGCCCGGCCTTGCCGGATCCGCCGGTGAACATGATGCGCATGGATGACCTCCCTGTTTCCTTCGGGCCATCCTGACCCCGCCGGGCCAGAGCTGCAACCAGCTCAGCGGTTGCGGCGCAGATAGACGTAATAGGCGCCGGTGCCGCCATGGCGAAGATGGGCGGCCGTCACCTGCAGCACCAGGTGCGACAGGGGCGGCTGGGACAGCCAGTGGGGCAGCTGGTGGCGCAGGACGCCGTGGCGGACCGGAATCGGCCCGTCCTCGTCCCGGTCACGGCCCTTGCCGGTGATGACCAGCACGAGGCGGCAGTCATTGGAGACCGCGCGCAGGATGAAGGCCGTCAAGGCCCGGTGCGCCCGGTCCACGGTCATCCCGTGCAGGTCGATCCGGGCATCCGGCGCGACCTTGCCCTTCTTCATCCGGGAATGGGTCTTCTTGTCCATGCGCACCGGGGCGGCATGCAGGCGTTCGTGGATCGGCGCCAGCAGGTCATGGGATCCGGCGCTGCGGGTGGCCTTTTCGCCCAGCCGAAAGGGCTCCAGCCGATGCGGCGGGGCCGGGGGCTCCAGCGCGGCCTTGCGCTTTTCGCCCGCAGGCGCCTTGGGCGCGGGGGCGTGGGGGGCAAAGGGCTTCTTCTCCGGCGCCAGGCGCTCAGCAGTGCCGGCCACCTTGTTCCAGAGCTCAAGCTCCTCGGGGCGGACACGCCTGCGCCGGCTCACGGCGTGACCTCTTCCAGCATGGCATAGGCCCTCTGGATCGGCAGCAGCACGACCATCCTACCCGTATCGCGGACGCGCCCGGCCTCTCGCTGGGCAACGCTGCCCGTGCCCATGAAGACATCGGCCCGCTGCGGCCCCTTGATGGCCGAGCCCGTATCCTGAGCCACCATCAATCGCCGCATGGCGCGGAACCCCTCTTTCTCTATCCAGACCGGGGCCCCCAATGGCACATAGCGGGGATCCACCGCAAGGCTGCGGCGGCTGGTAAGGGGACGGTTCATCGCCCCCTTGGGCCCGTCCTCGGGGGTAACGCCCGAAATTTCACGGAAAAAGACGTAAGAGGGGTTGGTGCGCAGCAGCTCTGCGCCCTTCTGCGGGTTACGCCGTACCCAGTTGCTGATCACGGGTATGGAGACCTGGCTCCACTCGTAGATGCCCTGGCGGACCATCTCCTCTCCGATGGAGCGGTATTCGTGACCGTTGTTGCCCGCGTAGCCCAGCCGGATCTGGCTGCCGTCCTCCAGGTCGATGCGCCCCGATCCCTGGATCTGCAGGAAGGTCAGCGCGACCGGGTCGGCGACCCAGGCGATCTCAAGCCCGCGGCCCGCCAGGGCGCCTGCGTCGATCTCTGCCCGCGTGTACCAGCTTTGGCCCGAGGGCGCGTCGGGCGGCAGGCTGTAGAGCGGATGGCGGTATTCCTCTGTCCGGACCCGGGAGCCGGGGATTTCCGGTTCGAAATAGCCGGTGAACAGGGTGGGGGCACCATCCTGGATCAGGACCGGCGTGAAGATCAGCTCGAAGAAAGCGCGCGCGCTCAGGGGCGTTTCGGCCTGCTCGCGCGCCAGGGCACAAATCGCGCCCCAGTCGGCATCCCTCAGGTCGCCACAGGTGCGCAGAAAAACCTCAAGCGCGGCGGCATGGTCATCCCCCGTCCAACCCGGCAGATCCGCGTAGGAGAGGACGGAATAGGTCACCTCCGGAAAAAGCGGAAGCGCCTCCGTTTCCAGAGGCGCTTCCTGCGCATTCGTCAATTGCGGCGCGGTCGAGAGCGCCAGGGTCAGGGCATATGCCGCCAGACCCCGCAGGGTCATTCACCCGTCGCGACCAGGTACCAGTTCAGGTCGTCGCTGCCCATCTTCCGCTCGAAGGTCCAGCTGTCCTTCAGGGTCTTCACCTTGCCCGGCTCGCCCTCGACGATGTCACCAGAGGCATCGCGCACCACCTGGATGATCTGGCCAAGGAACCGCACGGTCATTTCCGCGGTCTGGGTCTTGGGATCGAACTCGGCCGCGTTCAAGGTCATTTCCCGCACGCCGACGAACTCTGCCTCGACGGTCAGGCCCTGTTGTTCACGGGCCGCGATCACCTCTGCGAAGCTGTCATGGACATCCTCGGCCAGGAAATCTTTCACCTCGGACAGGTCGCCCTTTTCAAAGCCCATGAGGATCATCTCATAGGCCGCACGGGCACCGGTCAGGAATTCCGCGACGTTGAAATGGGGCTCCACGGCCTTCATCTGCGCCAGGGCACGGGCGGCCTGGCTGTCTTCCGCAACGTGATCCGTGATATCCGGATCGGGCCCGCCTTCAATCACCTCGAAGGTGCTGCTGCGGGTATCTGCATGGGGCTGCGTCGGGGCGGGCGGTTTTTCGTACCCTTCACGGGTGCCAAGAACACTCCGCAACCTCAGGATCAGGAAAATAGCGATCCCTGCTAGGACGAGGAGTTGTAGAATTGGCGACGACATCTGTACCTCTCGGGCCTCCGGCCATGGTAAATTCTGCTCTCCTCCCTATGTAGGTGACAGGGTGCACCGAGTCCACGTTTCCGGAGAATAAGGAGTAACATTCATGTGGCTGCTTCTGGCCTTCATAGCGGTCCCGCTGATCGAGATCGCGCTCTTCATCCAGGTCGGCGGCCTGATCGGCCTGTGGCCGACGCTTGCAATCGTGCTGGGCACCGCGGTCCTGGGCACCTGGCTGGTCCGCCAGCAGGGGATGCAGGCTATCGGGAATATCCAGCGCAGTTTCAATGAACTGTCCGATCCCTCCGCGCCGCTCGCGGATGCGGCGATGATCCTGCTGGCCGGCGCCCTGCTACTGACGCCGGGCTTCTTCACCGATGCCCTTGGCTTTGCCCTGCTGACCCCCGCGTTCCGCCACGCCGCCTTCGGCTTCCTGAAAAAGCGCGTGAAAATGAAAAGCTTTTCCTATGGCTCGCAGACGGAATACCGGCGCGATCCCTATGGCGCCTCCGGCCAGTCCGACGTGATCGAAGGCGAGTATACCGAGGTAGAGCCCCCGAAACGCCCGACCCATCGCCCCTCTGGCTGGACCAAGCACTGAAGCGGCGCATCATCGGTAATGAAACGTTGAGACGCCCCGGCAATACTGCTACCACCTCGCTGACCTGAATTTCACTCCGCAGGAGCCGATTGATGACCGACGCGCAAAACGGTGCCGCCCAGCAGGCACCCCAGGTGAAGATGAACGTCCTGACCCAGTACATCCGGGACATGTCGTTCGAAAACATCCTGTCCCGCAAACCCTCCACCGGCCAGGTGCAGCCGGACGTGAAGGTGCAGGTGGCCCTGGACGCCAAGAAGCGCGAGACCGAAAATCAGTACGAAGTGCTGATGAAGCTGACCGTGAATTCCAACGCCAAGGACAGCGGTGATCCGATGTTCCTGATGGAGCTGGAATATGTCGGCCTGTTCAACATCGAAGGCGTGCCGGAAGAGCAGATGCATCCCTTCCTGCTGATCGAATGCCCGCGCATGCTGTTCCCCTTCGTGCGCCGCATCGTGTCCGACGTGACGCGCGACGGTGGCTTCCCGCCGCTGAACCTGGACACGATCGACTTCGTTGCCCTGTACCGCGCGGAACTGCAACGCCGCGCCGCGGCTCAGCAGCCCGCGAACTGATCCCGATCCGGGTGCGTGGCCTCACGCACCCCCAAGATCCCGTAGGGTGCGTGCTATGCACGCACCTTTTTCATGTCTGACATCTGCTCTTTCGCGCAGGACCCCGGGCGCGGCTCAGCCCAGCGTCTTCCAAAGCGCCTCTTCCCCAAGCTTTTCGACAAAATCCGCATGAGCCGCGCGCTCTTCTTCCGTCAGCTTTGATCCAAGCGCGACGGGACGCGGGCGCGGGCGCCAGTCCGCTTCCTGATCCATCCCGGACCGGTTGCCCTGGTTGGCCTGCAAGACAAGCCCAGGCTGCCGCCCGCCGATCAGCTCAAGGTACACCTCAGCCAGGATCTCGGAGTCCAGCAGCGCCCCGTGCAGCGTCCGGGCAGAGTTGTCGATGCCGAAGCGGCGGCAAAGCGCATCCAGAGAGGCCGGAGAGCCGGGGAATTTCTTGCGCGCGATGGCCAGCGTGTCGATCGCCTGCTCCCAGGGCAGCTTCGGCATTCCCAGCCAGCCCAGCTCCGCGTTCAGGAACTTCATGTCGAAGGCTGCATTGTGGATGACCAGCTTGGCATCCCCGACGAAGTCCAGGAACCCCTGGGCCACGTCCCGGAACAGCGGCTTGTCACGCAGGAATTCCTCGGACAGGCCATGCACCTTGAAGGCCTCTTCGGGCACGTCCCGCTGCGGGTTGATATAGACGTGATAGGTCTCGCCCGTCGGCACGTGGTTCAGCAGCTCCACACCGCCGATCTCGACCAGCCGGTCGCCCTGTTCGGGCTCGAAACCGGTGGTTTCCGTATCCATCACGATTTCACGCATGCGTCTTTCCCCTGATCTCAGCCACGATCGCCGCAACCTGGGCGCGGGCATGATCCATCGTATCGGTTTCGACAACCCATGTCGCCCGCTGCCGCTTCTCCGCATCGGGCATTTGCCGGGCGCGGATCATCTGGAACTGGGCCTCTGTCATGGTGCCCCGTGCCAGTACGCGCTCCCGCTGGACGGCCTCGGGCGCGGAAACCACGACAGTGCCGTCAAAGCCCGTTTCCCCACCGCCCTCGAACAGCAGCGGGATATCCAGCACTATGATATCGGTCTCTGCCGCCTTGATGAAGGCCCTGCGATCCGCAGAAACCAGCGGATGCACGATCCCTTCGATCTGTGCCAGGGCAGAGGGATCACCGGCTATGATCTCCTTCAGCCGGGGACGAGAGACCGCGTTCCCCTCGATCGCATCTGGAAACAGCGCGCCAAGCGGTGCCACCGCCGCGCCGCCCGTGTCGTATAGCCGGTGCACGGCCGCGTCGGCATCCCACAGCGCGCAGCCCTGCTCCACGAACATCGCGGCCGTGGTCGACTTGCCCATGCCGATGGATCCGGTCAGCCCCAGAAGAAAGCTCATGCCAGCGCCGCCGCCCGCAGGCCCGGCGTGACCTCAGGCTTGGCGCCGAACCAGCGCTCGAAGCCCGGCACGGCCTGGTGCAGCAACATGCCCAGCCCGTCGACCACCGTGCAGCCGGCCTCACCGGCAGCGCGCAGCAGGGGGGTCGTCAGCGGGTTATAGACGATATCCGTCACCACCTGCTCCGGGCGCAGCCCGTCCAGGTTCACCTTCAGGTCCGGTTTGCCCAACATGCCAAGAGAGGTGGTATTCACCACCGTCGCGGCCTCTGTGACCATGCGCCCGGCATGGACCCATTCGACGACCTTCACGCGATTGCCGAAATCCTGTTGCAGACGCTCCGCCCGCAGCTTGGTGCGGTTGGCGATCTGCACCTCCGGCACGCCTGCATCCAGCAGCGCCACCACGACCGCACGGGCCGCACCACCGGCCCCCAGCACCGCCGCCGGCCCCGCCGCGGCCTCCCAGCCGGGGGCATTCTGGCGCAGGTTCTCGATGAAGCCGTAGCCATCGGTGTTATCTGCATGGAAAGAGCCATCTTCCCGGAAGATCAGCGTGTTCGCCGCCCCGATCAGACTGGCCCTGTCCGTCACGTGAGAGGCCAGTTCAAGCACGGCTTCCTTGTGCGGGAGGGTGACATTGATTCCGGCGAAACCCAACTTGGGCAGGGTGCGCAGCGCCTCTTCCAGATCCTCGGGACGGACCTCCATGGGGATGTAATGCCCCGGCAGCCCCAGTTCCTTCAGCCAGTAGCCATGCACCTGCGGAGACCGGCTATGACCGATGGGACAGCCGATCACGCCGGCCAGTGGGATCTTTTCGGAACTCATGCCTCCAGGGCTCCTCTCAGGATCAGGTAATCAAGTAACTCCAGCAACGGCAAACCCAGGATGGCGAAGTAATCGCCCTCGATCCGCGAAAACAGCCGGCTGCCCTCTGCCTCGACCTGGTATGCACCGCAGGACCAGGAAATATCCGGCCAGTTCCGCGCCACGTAGCTTTCCAGGTAGGCCGGAGAGAGCTCTCTCATGGTCATCTTCACTTCGCTCAGCTTGCGCCAGACCGGGCGTCCACCCTCATGCACGACCGCCGCGGTGTAAAGGGAATGCCGCTTGCCGGACAGCGCGCGGATCTGTTCCATGGCCTGATCGGGGGTTTCCGGCTTGGAATAGATGCGCCCTTCGCATGCCAACACCTGGTCGCAACCGATGGTCAGCGCCTCAGGATGCTTCATGCCGACCCGTTCCGATTTCAGCTGGGCCAGGGCATCGGCGATGTTCCGTGCGCTTTCCCCCTCTGCCTGGAGCGCCTCTCGCACCATGTCTTCATCGACGCGGGGCTTGGCGATTTCAAAGCTCACGCCGGCGCGTTTGAGCAGTTCGGCACGGATCGCAGAACCGGAGGCAAGAAGGATCGGAAGGCCCATTGGGGATAAACCTGTTCAGAAACACTGATGAACTCGCCGGTTCTTCTGGGAAAAAAAGGGGCTGGACGCAACCTTTGACCGGAGGCTGTGCGCGACTCACCCGATTCCTCCCCTGAGTCGCCGGATCTGTCCCCCGTGGATAAGGACAAGTGGAAAACTTGTTCCTACCCGATTCTCCCGGATTCGATCCTCAGAATCAGTCCACAGTTATCCACAGAAATATCCATATGTAACTATTTGGTTTTATGCGCAAATATGAACTGGGCTCAATTTCCTCCACCGTTTTGCCCTAGTTATCCCATAGCTTTCCCCCATGTGGAAAACCCGGTGGATATAACAAGGATCCACAGGAAGAGAGCCTCCTACAACCCACAACAATCTTTCTATAAAAAGGATTTGAAGTAAGAGGCTGAGAAAGACCTGAAAGGACCGCCCCCATGCTGGATTTCCTGTCCCTGGCTTATCCCTGGGTGAAGACGCTCCATATCGTCTCCGTGGTCGCCTGGATGGCGGGGCTGTTCTACCTGCCCAGATTGTTCGTCTATCACGCTGAGAGGGGCTCCCAGGCGGAGGTAGACACCCTTTTCAAGGTGATGGAGTCCCGGCTTCTGCGTGCGATCATGAATCCGGCGATGATCGCCACCTGGATTTTCGGTCTTTGCCTGGTCTTCACCCCTGGAATCGTCGACTGGTCCATGGTCTGGCCCTGGACGAAAGCCGCCTCAGTGCTGGCCATGACCTGGTTCCATCACTGGCTGGGCTTGCGCCGCAAGGATTTCGAACGTGGTGAGAATACTCTGCCCGGTCGCCGTTACCGAATGATGAACGAACTGCCGACCTTGCTGCTTCTGGTCATCGTCGCCTCTGTCGTGGTCAAGTTCTAGGAACCGGGCAGGGCGGACGGCGGCTTTCGCGCCCTTTCCCTTGGCGGGATTGACTCGTTGGGGGGCAAGCCTTATCTACGCGATCAAGCCGCCCGTCCGGGCAAAGCTGTTTTCCCATGACAGATGACTGACTGCGTGCCCCGAAAGGGCCGGTCAAAGGATCATTTTCCCGATGAACGATATCGCCACCGACAACCGCCTGAACCTGTCTGATCTGAAGGCGAAGAGCCCCAAGGATCTGCTGGCCATGGCAGAGGAGCTCGAGATCGAGAACGCCTCGACCATGCGCAAGGGCGAGATGATGTTCCAGATCCTGCGCGAAATGGCAGATGATGACTGGCTCATCGGTGGGGACGGCGTTCTGGAAGTGCTTCAGGATGGCTTCGGCTTCCTGCGCTCGCCCGAGGCAAACTACCTGCCGGGTCCCGATGACATCTATGTCTCTCCCGACATGATCCGCCAATGGTCGCTGCGCACCGGCGATACGGTCGAAGGCCTGATGAAGGCGCCGGATGAGAACGAGCGTTACTTCGCGCTGACCTCCGTGCAGATGATCAACTTCGAGGATCCCGAAAAGGCGCGTCACAAGATCGCCTTCGACAACCTCACGCCGCTCTATCCCGACGAGCGCCTGAAGATGGAGATCGAGGATCCGACGATCCGCGACCGTTCCGCGCGTATCATCGACCTGGTCGTGCCCATCGGGAAGGGGCAGCGGTCCCTGATCGTGGCGCCGCCGCGGACCGGTAAGACGGTTCTGCTGCAGAACATCGCCAATTCGATCGAGACCAATCACCCCGAATGCTACCTGATCGTCCTGCTGATCGACGAACGCCCCGAAGAGGTGACCGACATGCAGCGTTCCGTGAAGGGCGAGGTGATCTCCTCCACCTTCGACGAACCTGCAACGCGCCACGTTGCCGTGTCTGAAATGGTGATCGAAAAGGCCAAGCGCCTGGTCGAACATAAACGAGATGTTGTTATCCTTCTCGACTCTATCACAAGACTTGGTAGGGCCTTCAACACGGTCGTCCCGTCCTCCGGCAAGGTTCTGACCGGTGGTGTGGATGCAAATGCGCTGCAACGGCCCAAGCGGTTCTTCGGTGCGGCCCGGAATATCGAAGAGGGCGGCTCGCTCACGATCATTGCTACCGCGCTGATCGACACCGGCTCCCGGATGGACGAAGTGATCTTCGAAGAATTCAAGGGCACCGGTAACTCCGAAATCGTCCTGGATCGCAAGATCGCGGACAAGCGCGTCTACCCGGCGATGGACATCCTCAAATCCGGCACCCGGAAAGAGGATCTTCTGGTCGACAAGGTCGATCTGCAGAAGACCTTTGTCCTGCGCCGGATCCTGAACCCGATGGGCACCACCGATGCGATCGAGTTCCTTATCTCCAAGTTGAAGCAGACGAAGACAAACGCCGACTTCTTCGATTCCATGAATACCTGACGGGGGCTCCGGCTCCGGGATTTACGCTATGGACACGATCTTTGCCCTTGCCTCGGCCCCCGGCCGGGCAGGGGTTTCCGTTTTAAGGATCTCGGGCCCAGGTGCGCTGGCAGCGCTCGGGGCTTTCGGCGTTTCCAACCCTGTTCCACGTGAAACCATGCTGCGGATCCTGCGCGATGACGCAGGCGACGTGCTTGACCAGGCATTGGTGCTCTATTTCGACGGGCCGCGAAGCTTTACCGGCGAAGATGTCGTTGAACTCCACCTGCACGGTAGCCCGGCCATTGTCACCTCAACCCTGCGAATTCTCGGCACGCTTCCGGGCGTCCGTATGGCCGACGCCGGCGAATTTACTCGTCGCGCGCTTGAGAACGGCAAGATGGACCTGGCCCAGGTCGAAGGTCTGGCCGATCTGATCGATTCAGAGACAGAAGCGCAACGTCGCCAGGCGCAGCGCGTCTTCTCCGGCAAGCTCGGTTCGCTCGTCCAGGAATGGCGCAAGGATCTGATCCGTGCGGCCGCGCTGCTGGAAGCGGTGATTGATTTCGTCGACGAAGACGTCCCGGTGGATGTCCGGCCAGAAGTCCGTAACCTCTTGGAAAAAATGGATAAAAGCCTGACTTCTCAGGCGCGCGGGGCGGCCGTTGCCGAACGTGTCCGCCATGGTTTCGAAGTGGCGATCCTAGGCGCACCCAATGCCGGCAAGTCGACCCTGTTGAATTACCTGGCGGGGCGTGACGCCGCGATCACCTCTGCCGTGGCGGGGACAACCCGCGACGTGATCGAGGTCCGGATGGATCTGAACGGCCTGCCTGTAACCCTGTTGGATACTGCCGGCCTGCGCGAAACCGAGGATGAGGTCGAAGCAATCGGTATTTCCCGCGCAAGGGAAAGAGCAACCCAAGCCGACCTGCGGCTTTACCTTCTGGAGCCCGGGGAAACCCCGCAGTTCGAGCTGGACGGGGATGACATCATTCTTGCGGGCAAGGCAGATCTGACCGGCGATGCAAATGGCATCAGTGGTGAGACAGGGCAGGGTGTTCCGCAACTGATCGAACGGATCACCGAAGTCTTCGCAAAGCGCACGGCCATGGTCGCCACCGCGACACGGGAACGGCACCAACATGCCATCCTGCGCGCGATCCAGGATCTGACACAGGCGCGGGCCATGTTGGACGATCCCAGATATAGCGAAGATCTGATCGCAGAAGAGCTTCGCTCGGCTATTCGGGCCCTTGATTCTCTGGTAGGCATCGTCGATGTCGAATCCCTGCTGGATGAGATCTTCTCCAGCTTCTGCATCGGCAAATAGGAGTGTTTCACGTGAAACATGCGCATTTCGATGTGGTCGTCGTCGGTGGTGGCCATGCGGGCTGCGATGCAGCCCATGCTTCAGCACGCGTCGGGGCCAAAACAGCCCTAGTGACGCTAAAAATGGACGGAATCGGCGTGATGTCCTGCAATCCGGCCATTGGTGGGCTCGGAAAAGGCCATCTTGTCCGCGAGATCGACGCCCTTGACGGTGTCATGGGCCGCGTGGCTGACAAGGCCGGTATCCAGTTCCGCTTGCTGAACCGACGGAAGGGCCCTGCAGTGCAGGGACCCCGCGCACAGGCCGATCGAGCGATCTACCGGCGCGAAATGCTCGCTGAAATGACATCTTTCCCCGGTTTGAGCGTCATTGAAGGCGAAGTTGTCGACTTTTTGATGGATGGCGCGGCCGTTTGCGGCCTGATTTTGGCGGACGGGTCCGAAATTCGCGCCAAATCCGTTGTTCTGACTACGGGAACCTTCCTGCGCGGTATCATTCACATTGGCGATCAGCACTATTCCGGCGGCCGCATGGGCGATAATGCGGCCAACAAGCTCGGCGAGCGCATGGATGCCTTTAACCTGCCGCTTGGCCGGTTGAAAACGGGCACGCCACCGCGCCTGGATGGGCGAACCATTGACTGGAGCAAGCTTGAAGAGCAGCCCGGCGATGAAGATCCCGTGCTTTTCTCTTTCCTTTCCAATGACTTGCATGCAAAGCAAGTCTCTTGCGGGATCACCCACACGAACGAGAAAACGCACCAGATCATTCGCGATAACCTCTCCCGATCAGCGATGTATGGCGGTCATATCGACGGGGTAGGCCCCCGATATTGCCCCTCCATCGAGGATAAGGTGGTCCGTTTCGCGGATAAAAGCTCTCATCAGGTCTTCTTGGAGCCGGAGGGTCTTGAAGATCACACGATCTACCCGAACGGCATTTCCACGTCCCTACCTGCGGAGGTGCAGGAGGATTACGTGAGATCGATGGTCGGACTGGAAAATGTCACCATTCTGCAGCCCGGATACGCCATTGAGTACGATTACGTCGACCCCAGAGCGCTTGATCTACGTCTTGGCCTTCGGGATGTGCCCGGTCTTTTCCTGGCCGGACAGATCAACGGCACAACGGGATATGAAGAGGCAGCGGCACAAGGTCTAGTAGCTGGCCTCAATGCGGCACACCAGTCCTTGGGGTTGGATCCGGTGACCTTCAGCCGGTCTGACTCCTATATCGGCGTCATGATCGACGATCTGACCACCCGCGGTGTGTCGGAACCCTACCGGATGTTCACCTCTCGGGCAGAGTACCGGCTGTCTCTTCGCGCGGATAACGCCGACCAGAGGCTGACACCGAAAGGTCTGGAGGTCGGCCTAGTTGGAGAGGCACGCAAGGCGGCCTTTGGTCATAAGATGGAAGAGCTGGCCAAGGGACGGGACCTGCTGGAATCCCGGAGCGTTTCCCCGAAGGTTCTCAACGAGAACGGCATCAAGGTAGGGGAGGACGGCAAGAAGCGCTCTCTTTACCAAGTATTGGCCTTCCCGGACGTTTCTGTGGCAGATCTTGTGGCTATCGAGCCGGAGCTGGCCGACCTTTCGACCGCGACGCAGGAACAATTGCAGAAAGATGCGCTCTACGCGACCTATATCCTTCGACAGGAGCAGGACGCTGCGGCCCTTCGGAAGGATGAGGCGCGCGGCATTCCCTCGGATTTTGACTATCATGCGCTGGACGGGCTCTCAAATGAGCTGAAAATGAAGCTTTTGTCCGTCCGCCCATCCAATTTGGCCCAAGCTGGCCGGATCGAGGGGATGACTCCCGCTGCTTTGGCGTTGATCTTGGCGCGTTTGAACCGGGAAAGACGGGATAAATCGGCGTGAGCAGGAATCTGATTGTCAAAGATGTTTCACGTGAAACATTCGAGCGCCTCGAAATCTATGCCGGTCTACTCGAAAAGTGGAATCCGAAGATCAATCTGGTCTCCAAATCCACGATTCCAGCCCTTTGGGACCGCCATATCCTCGATTCTGCGCAGATCTACGCCTTGGCTGGGCAATTTGATCACTGGGTAGACCTTGGAAGCGGGGGAGGGTTCCCTGGGCTGGTTGCAGCCATCTATGGCGCGGAGCGCTCACCGGAGGCTTCTTTCACACTGATCGAGTCAGATCAGAGGAAATGCGCTTTCCTGCGGACTGTCGCGCGCGAAACCGGGCTAAATGTGACGATTCTGGCCAAAAGAGTCGAGGAAGTCGCCCCTCAGCAGGCCAATATCCTGTCCGCACGGGCACTTGCCTCGCTTGATATGCTGCTTGGCTTCGCGGAACGGCATCTCTCCGCCGATGGAATGGCGCTTTTTCCCAAGGGTGCGCGCTGGAAGGCCGAAGTTGATGAGGCAGAGACCCATTGGCGCTTTCACTGGGAAGAAGTCAGGAGTAGAACGGAAGACGAAGCCGTGATCCTGAAAATCGGAGGAATCGCCCGTGTCGCAGCCTGAAAATTTGCGTGATCCCCGGATTGTTGCAGTGGCCAACCAGAAGGGTGGCGTCGGCAAGACAACGACCGCGATCAACCTTGGCGCCGGGCTTGTTGAGCAGGGCAAGAAGGTCCTGGTTGTCGACCTGGACCCACAGGGGAATGCCTCTACCGGGCTGGGTGTGGCGCCGGAAGACCGTGAATACACGACTTATGACCTTCTGCTGGACGAAATCGACCCTTCGCTGGTCATTCAGGCCACGCAAATCAAGAATTTGTCGATTGTTCCGGCTAATGTGGACCTCTCGTCTGCTGATCTGGAGCTTGCATCGAACGATAATCGCCTCCAGATCTTGCGTAGCAAGCTTCGTAGCCCACAAATGGTTGCGTTGGGCTTTGATTACATCCTGATTGACTGCCCGCCGTCGCTGAACCTGCTGACCGTGAACGCCATGGTCGCCGCGAACTCCGTTCTGGTGCCGCTGCAAAGCGAGTTTTTCGCGCTTGAGGGCCTTTCCCAGCTGATGCTGACCATCCGGGAAGTGCGCCAAAGCGCCAATCCGGACCTGCGGATCGAAGGCATTGTGCTGACCATGTATGATGCCCGCAACAACCTGAGCCAGCAGGTAGAGGCAGATGCCCGCGAAAACCTGGGCGACCTGGTGTTCCGGACCATCGTGCCACGCAACGTCCGGGTCAGCGAAGCGCCGTCTTTCGCCATTCCCGTCCTTGATTACGATCCCCAATCCAAGGGGGCGATGGCCTATCGCTCCCTTGCAGAGGAGTTCCTGAAGAAGCATGAGCCAGCAATTGCCTGAGAGTGACGACACCCGCCTCGAGAAGAAGAAGAAACCGCGCGGTCTTGGGCGTGGCCTTTCGGCCTTGATGGCTGATGTGGCGCCTGAAGAGGAAGTGCAGGGAAATAATGCGCGTCGGCCCGACATGTTGGTGCCGATTGAGTCGATCATACCAAATCCTGATCAGCCACGGCGCAGTTTCACCCCGGAACAACTGACCGAACTGGCCGATTCCATTCGCGAAAAGGGCGTTATCCAGCCCCTGATCGTGCGTCCCAAGCCGGGGCAGGAGGGTCTGTACGAGATTGTCGCCGGTGAACGCCGCTGGCGGGCCTCTCAGATGGCGCAACTGCACGAATTGCCGGTCATCGTGCGTGATTTCGACGATCTGGAAGTGCTCGAAGTCGCGATTATCGAGAATATTCAGCGGGCTGATCTCAATCCGATCGAGGAAGCCGCCGGTTTCCGTCAATTGATGGACAAATTCGGCCATACGCAGGAAAAACTGGCCCAGGCGCTTGGCAAGAGCCGCAGCCATATTGCGAACCTCATGCGTCTTCTGCAGCTGCCCGAAGAAATTCGTGAGATGCTGGCAGATGGCAACCTGACGGCCGGTCACGCACGCGCCCTGATCACCGCCGATGAGCCGGTGAAACTGGCGCGCCGCGTGGTGATGGATGGTCTGTCCGTGCGGGCCACCGAACAGCTGGTCAAGAAGCAGGGCGTGGAGCCTGCTGCGCCGCGTGCCCGCTCCGCGGGTCGCAGTGGGGACAAGGACGCCGATACCCGCGCGCTCGAAGCGGATCTTTCCGCGGCGCTCGGCATGGCGGTAGAGATCGATCATGCGCCTGGTGGAGAGTCCGGCCGTATCTCGATTTCTTATAAGTCATTGGAATCATTGGACGAATTGTGCCAGATCCTTAGCGCGGCCCGCTAGGTCGCGTCCAAAGGAAAAGCAGCACGAGAGAGAGCGTTCCGCCCTGGATCACCAGGAGTTTCGCACTCAGCTCCATCAGAATGGACAGTGAATAGACCGCTACGATCATGATCGTGGCGAGTCTTTTCGCTTTCAATGAGATTGCGCCATTTTCCTGCCAGTCCCGGATCGCGGGACCAAAGCGGCGATGCTCCACCAGCCAGACATGCAGCCTGTCGTTCGACCGGGCAAAGGAAAAAGCGGCCAGAAGCATGAAGGGGACGGTGGGCAGCAGGGGCAGGACGACGCCGATGATGCCCAACCCAACGCAGATCAGCCCGAATATCAGCCAGAGGATGCGCATCGCTCACTCCAGAAGCTTGTCGAGCACCGCGTTCAACACCATGCGGCCCTGATCGGTCACCGCCAGCAAGTCATTGTTCTGCTTCAGCAAATCCATCTCCACCAATTCGTCCATCCGGGCCTGGCAGAGGGCTGAGCCATTCAGGTCCGCGAAGCGAGAGAGGGCGATTCCCTCTTTCAGCCGCAAACCCATCAATAGATATTCCTGCGCTTGCTCGGGTCCAGTCAATGGATCCCGCAACTTGTCGGCATTTCCCGCTTCGGCTCGGTGCAGCCAGTCACCCGGCATCCGGTAGGCCTCTGTTGCGTGGCGCCGGCCGTCCAGCGTGACACGGCCATGGGCCCCCGGACCAACGCCGATGTAGTCGCCATAGCGCCAGTAAAGCACGTTGTGGCGGGATCGGGCGCCATCGCGGGCATGGTTGGAGACCTCGTAGCAATCGAGCCCGGCGGCGGCGGTCACCTCCTGCGTCAGCTCGTACATATCAGCGGCAAGGTCTTGATCCGGAAGGCCTTTCAGCCCGCCACGCTTGTAGCGATCGCCAAAGGCGGTGCCGTCCTCAACGGTCAGCTGGTACAGCGACAGGTGATCGACGGCCAGGTCAAGCGCGCGGGTCAGCTCGGCTTCCCACTCGGGCAGGGTCTGGTCCTGACGGGCATAGATCAGGTCGAAACTGACGCGCTCGAACTGGTTTCGCGCGATATCGAAGGCCGCCATGGCCTCTTTCACGCTGTGCAGTCGCCCCAGGCGCCGCAGATCGCGGTCATTCATCGCCTGGAAGCCCATGGAGACACGGTTCACACCGGCCATGGCATAGCCGCGAAAGCGATCCGCCTCGATAGAGCCGGGGTTGGCCTCCAGCGTGACTTCGGCCTCATTGGCCTGGGGCCATAAGCGCCTGATTGTATTGAGTATTCCGTCAACCGTCTCTGGCAGCATCAGGCTGGGCGTGCCGCCCCCAAAGAAGACGGAGCCAACAACCCGCCCGGGCGTCAGCGCTGCGTAGCGTTCCAGTTCAGAGACATAGGACTTCAGCCAGCGGGCCTGGTCCACGTTTGCCGTGACATGCGAATTGAAGTCGCAATAGGGGCATTTGGACTCGCAGAAGGGCCAGTGCACATAGATGCCGAACCCGGCGTTCTGCCAGTCTTCGCTCAAGGGGTCACCTTATTCAAAACAGGCCTTCAGCTTGGCAAAGGCATCCGCACGGTGGGAAATATTGTTCTTCACCTTCGGATCCATTTCGCCAAAGGTGATGTCATGGCCATCGGGCATGAAGATCGGGTCGTATCCGTGACCTTCCGCGCCGCGCATTGGCCAGACCACCTGGCCTTCGACCTTGCCCACGAAGACCTCGTCATGGCCATCGGGCCAGGCCAGGCAGAAGGTGCAGTTAAAGGCAGCGGTGCGCGGGGCAGGGGCGTTCTTTTCTTCCAGCAGATCCCAGGTCTTTTGCATCGCCATCGGGAAATCCCGGCCATTGGGCGTTTCGGCCCAGTCGGCGGTATAGACCCCGGGCGCGCCGTCCAGGGCATCCACGGAAATGCCGCTGTCATCGGACAGGGCGGGCAGGCCGGTGGCCTTGGCGGCGTAATGCGCCTTGATGCGGGCGTTGCCGATGAAGGTATCCTGATCCTCCACCGGCTCTTCCAGCCCGTGTTCGGCGGCGGAACTGACCTTGATGCCATAGGGGGCCAGCATCTCGGAGATCTCCTTGAGCTTGCCCTTGTTGTGGCTCGCCAGAACCAGTTCCTGTCCGTCGAATTTACGCATTTGCCGCCTCAAGCTGAATTGCCGCCAGTTCTGCCACACCTTTTTCGGCAAGGTCCATGAGCTGGTTCATCTGATCCCGCGAAAAGACGGAGCCCTCGGCGGACATCTGCACTTCGATCAGCTTGCCGGAGCCGGTCATGACAAAGTTGCCGTCCACGCCGGCTTCGCTGTCCTCGGGGTAATCCAGGTCCAGCACGGGCTGGCCGGCATAAATTCCGCAGGACACGGCAGCGACGGGATCGACCAGCGGATCGCTTGTGATCACACCGGCTTTCATCAGCTTGTTGACCGCCAGGCGCAGGGCCACCCAGCCCCCGGTGATAGAGGCGCAGCGGGTCCCGCCATCGGCCTGGATCACGTCGCAATCGACGGTGATCTGGCGTTCGCCCATGGCCACCCGATCCACGCCAGCACGCAGAGAGCGACCGATAAGTCTTTGAATTTCAACGGTTCTTCCGCCCTGCTTGCCCATGGCAGCCTCACGACGCATACGCGATGTGGTCGACCGCGGCAGCATGCCGTATTCTGCCGTCACCCAGCCCAGGCCGGACCCCTTGATGAAGGGCGGTACGCGGTCCTCGATGGTGGCGGTGCACAGCACATGGGTGTCGCCAACCTTGATCAGGCAGGACCCCTCTGCATGTTTCGTGACCCCGGTCTCGATTGAAACCGGGCGCATTTCGCTTAAATCTCTACCAGACGGACGCATGGTACCTCCCTAAAACTTGGGCCCCTGATAGGCGCGCGGCCCCCGTGAAGGCAAGCCCCGTTGACCTTTCCGCCGCGTGCTCTTTAATGGCCCCCCGGTGATGAAGCTGAGGCGATGGTAGAAAAAAACTCGGTCCTTGATGAACTGAACGATCGCTCGCGCGAAGTCTTTCGCCGCGTGGTCGAAGGCTACCTTGAAAGCGGTGAGCCCGTGGGCTCGCGGACCCTGACCCGGATGATGAACGAAAAGGTCTCGGCCGCGACGGTGCGCAACGTGATGCAGGACCTCGAATACATGGGCTTGCTGGACAGCCCCCATGTCAGCGCGGGCCGGGTGCCCACGCAATCGGGGCTGCGCATGTTCGTCGACGGGCTGCTGGAAGTGGGCGACCTGGGCACAGAGGACCGCCAGAAGATCGACGCCACCGTGGGCAATGGCGGCGATGTGGGCGCCATGCTGGACCGGATCGGCTCAGCGCTCAGCTTTGCCACCCGCGGCGCCTCGCTTGTGCTGGCGCCCAAGCATGAAGCCGCGATCAAGCATATCGAATTCGTGGCCCTCGGCCAGGACCGCGCCCTCGTGGTGCTGGTCTTCGGCGATGGCCACGTGGAAAACCGCATCTTCACGCCGCCCCCGGGCCAGACGCCCAGCTCGATGCGGGAGGCCGCGAATTTCCTCAACGCGGCGCTGGAAGGGCGGACGCTGTCGGATCTCAAGGGCGTCGTGGCGCGCGATATCGATGCGCGCAAGCAGCAGATCGACGGGCTGGCCCAGGCGCTGGTGGAAAGCGGCCTGGCGGTTTGGCAGGACGAGGGCGCGCATGAGGAAAGGCTGATCGTGCGCGGCCGCGCGAATCTGCTGGAAGGGGAGCAGGAAGACCTGGACCGGATCCGCGTGCTCTTCGACGACCTTGAGCGGAAGCGGGACATTGCCGAATTCCTCGAACTCACCGACGAAGGCGAGGGCGTGCGCATTTTTATCGGCTCGGAGAACAAACTTTTCTCACTTTCCGGTTCCTCTCTGGTGGTCTCTCCCTATATGAACGCGGATCGAAAGATCATCGGCGCGGTTGGCGTGATCGGGCCCACGCGGCTCAATTACGGACGGATCGTTCCGATCGTGGATTACACGGCACAGCTGGTCGGACGGATGATTTCCGACCGGGGGTGACCGGCGAAAGAGGTGAAGAATGGCAGAGCCGAAGGACGAAGACTTTCTGGATGATCTCGAAGCCGCAGAGGCCGAGGCCTATGCAGCGGAAGAAGAAGAGATCGACGGTGAGGCGGCCGAGCTGGACGCGGTGATCGCGGAACGTGACGCGTTCAAGGACAAGTTCATGCGCGCGCTGGCCGATGCGGAAAACGCCCGCAAACGTGCCGACAAGCAGCGCCGCGAAGCTGAGAACTACGGCGGCTCCAAGCTGGCCCGTGACATGCTCCCCGTCTATGACAACATGAAACGCGCCATCGAAGCGATGGGCGAGAAGACCGAGGAAAACGCCGCCCTGCATGAAGGGATCGAATTGACCATGCGTGAGCTGGTCAACGTCTTCCGCAAGCACGGCATCGAACCCATCGCGCCCGAAGTCGGCGATCGTTTCGACCCGAACCTGCACGAAGCCATGTTCGAAGCCCCGCTGCCCGGCACCAAGGCCGGAGAGATCATCCAGGTCTCCGCGGAAGGCTTCATGCTGCATGACCGCCTGCTGCGCCCGGCCCAGGTCGGCGTGAGTTCAAATCCCGGCTGACGCCGGGATGCCTCCGGCGGGAGTTTTTCGGCAAGAAGAAAAGCGCAGGGCTGCACCTTCTTCTTGCCGGTCATACTCCGGGGGTGAGGGCCGCAGGCCCGAGGGGGCTGGCCCCCTTTGCGCAGAGAGATCAGGAAGCCTTCCGGTTCAGCTCCGGGAGGCTTCTTTCAGTTTGTAGAGCATCTCCAGCGCGTCGCGTGGGCTCAGCTCATCGGGGTGCAGCCCCTCCAGCATCTCGGACACGGCCTTCAGCCCCTCGGGCATTTTGGCGGGGGTGGGCGTTGGCGGCGGGGCGGCGGCGAAGAGCGGCAGGTCGTCTATGACCGCCTTGGGGCCGCCACCGCCGCTGCGTGCGTTTTCTTCGAGGGAGGCCAGCACGTCCCGCGCGCGGTCCACCACGCTGTCCGGCAGGCCGGCCAGGCGGGCGACCTGTACGCCGTAGCTGCGGTCCGCGGCCCCCATGCGCACCTCGTGCAGGAAGATCACGTCGCCCTCGTGTTCGCGCACCGTCACCGTGGCGTTCTCCACGCCGGGCAGGCGTTTGGAGAGCTCCGTCATCTCGTGGTAGTGGGTGGCGAAGAGGGCGCGGGCACGGTTGATCTCATGCAGGTGTTCCAGCACGGCCCATGCGATGGAGAGCCCGTCGTAGGTTGCCGTGCCGCGCCCGATCTCGTCCAGGATCACCAGCGCGCGCTCATCGGCCTGGTTCAGGATGGCGGCGGTTTCCACCATTTCCACCATGAAGGTCGACCGGCCACGGGCCAGGTCGTCAGAGGCGCCGACGCGGCTGAAGATCTGACTGACCAGCCCGACATGGGCGCTGGTGGCGGGCACGTGGCTGCCCATCTGGGCCAGCAGGGCGATCAGGGCATTCTGGCGCAGAAAGGTCGATTTACCGGCCATGTTGGGGCCCGTCAGCAACCAGACCGATGCCGCGTCCCCCTGGGGGACCAGCGCGCAATCATTGGCGATGAAGGGCGCGCCCTGCTTGCGCAGCGCCTGTTCCACCACCGGGTGGCGGCCACCCTGGATCTCAAGGGCGCGGCTGTCGTCCACCTTCGGGCGGGCCCAGTCCTCGGCGCGCGACAGGTCGGCCAGTGCCGTGGTCAGGTCGAATTCGGCCAGGGCGCGCGAGAGGTTCGTCAGGACAGGCGCGTTCTCCAGCACCGCCTCGCGCAGCGATGCGAAGAGCCGCTGTTCGATACCCTGGGCCTGGCCCGCGGCGTTCAGGATCCGCGTCTCCAGCTCCGAGAGCTCCGGCGTGGTGAAGCGCACCTGGTTCGCGGTGGTCTGGCGGTGCTTGAAGGCCTCCGACAGGGGCGGGGCCAGCATCTTCTGCGCATGGGTCGAGGTCACTTCGACGAAATAGCCCAGCACGTTGTTATGCTTGATCTTCAAGGAATTGATGCCGGTCTCTTCGGCATATTGGCTTTGCATGCCGGCGATCACGCCACGGCCCTCGTCGCGCAGGCGGCGGACCTCGTCCAGCTCTGCGTCATAGCCGGTGGCGATGAAGCCGCCGTCACGGGCCAGCAGGGGCGGTTCGGCGACCAGCGCCGCGTCCAGCAGCGACAGCAGCGCGTCATGGCCGGTCAGGTCCCCGGCGGCCTCCATCAGCAGCGCGGGCAGGCTGGCGCCGTCCAGCTGCCCGGCCAGCCGCTCTGCCTGGGCCAGGGCCGTGCGGATCGCGGCCAGGTCGCGCGGCCCGCCGCGTTCCAGCGACAGGCGCGACAGCCCGCGATCCAGGTCCGGCACCCGGCGCAGGGTGTCACGCAGCTCTGCGGACAGGCGGCTTTCCGCAACGGCGAAATCCACCGCGTCCAGCCGCGCCGCGATCCGCTGCAGTTCCCGCGAGGGCGAAGAGATCCGCCGTTCCAGCAGGCGCCCGCCCGCAGCCGTCACCGTGCGATCCACGGCCGACAGCAGCGATCCCGCGCGCCCGCCGTTCATCGCATGGGTGATTTCCAGGTTGCGCCGTGTGGCCGCGTCGATCTGCACGGTGCCGTCCAGTGCTTCACGTGACGGCGGGCGCAGCAGGGGCAGTTTGCCCTTCTGGGTGATCTCCAGGTAGTCGACCAGCGCCCCCATGGCGCTCAGCTCGGGCCGGGTGAAGGCACCGAAGCTTTCCAGCGTGCCGACCTTGAACAGCCGTGTCAGCCGGTCCACCGCGCCGGTGCTGTCATAGCTGGCCCGCGACAGCGGCGTGAGGGAGATCCCGAATTCTTCCACCAGCAGGCGCAGCTCGGGTTCTTCGGCATCGCTCACCAGCAGCTCGGAGGGCATCAGCCGCGCCAGCTCCGGGCCCAGCTTGACCGCTGGCAGCGGCATCGCCTGGAAGGCGCCGGTCGAGATGTCGACCCAGGCCAGCGCCGCCGCGTCCCGTACGCTGGCGTATGCCGCCAGGAAGTTGTGCCTGCGGGCCTCAAGCAGCGAATCCTCGGTCAATGTGCCGGGCGTGACGAGCCTGACGACATCGCGTTTCACCACGGATTTCGACCCGCGCTTCTTGGCTTCGGCGGGGTCTTCCATCTGCTCGCAGACCGCCACGCGGAAGCCCTTGCGGATCAGCGTCAGCAGGTAGCTTTCCGCCGCATGGACCGGAACGCCGCACATCGGGATGTCCTCGCCCAGGTGCTTGCCGCGTTTTGTCAGTGAAATGTCCAGCGCGCTGGCTGCTGCCTCGGCATCGTCAAAGAACATCTCGTAGAAATCGCCCATCCTGTAGAACAGCAGGGCATGGGGATATTGTTCCTTGATTTCAAGGAATTGCGCCATCATCGGGGTGACGTTTGCAGCGGTGTTCATGGGGCCTCTTCGCGCTTTGGCACAGAGTATCGAAAGCCGCTTGGGGGCGAAAGCGGATACCTGGCCCTGACCCCCGTCTCTGTTGAGAAGTATCCGCGCCTCGGGTATGACGCCCGGACACCTGGAGGATGACCACATGACGAAAAGCCGGATCAGCCGCGAAGATGCGCTGGCGTTTCACCTCGAACCCACCCCCGGCAAGTTCGAGATCACGGCCACCGTGCCGATGACGACCCAGCGGGATCTGAGCCTGGCCTATTCCCCCGGCGTGGCCGTCCCCTGCGAGGCAATCCATGCGGCGCCCGAGACCGCCTATGATTACACCAACAAGGGCAACCTTGTGGCCGTGATCTCCAACGGCACCGCGGTCCTGGGCCTGGGCAACCTTGGCGCGCTGGCCTCCAAGCCGGTGATGGAGGGCAAATCGGTGCTCTTCAAGCGCTTTGCCGATGTGAACTCCATCGACATCGAGCTGGACACCGAAGACCCCGAGAAGATCATCGAGGCCGTGCGCCTGATGGGGCCGACGTTCGGCGGCATCAACCTTGAAGACATCAAGGCGCCGGAATGCTTCATCATCGAACAGCGCCTCAAGGAAGAGATGGACATCCCCGTCTTCCATGACGACCAGCACGGCACCGCCGTGATCTGTGCCGCCGGGCTGATCAACGCGCTGCATATCAGCGGCAAGAAGATCGAAGAGGTGAAGATCGTCCTGAACGGGGCAGGGGCCGCCGGCATCGCCTGCCTTGAGCTGCTCAAGGCCATGGGCGCGCGCCATGACAATTGCATCATGTGCGACACCAAGGGCGTGATCTACCAGGGCCGTACAGAGGGCATGAACCAGTGGAAATCGGCCCATGCCGCCACCACCGAGGCCCGCACCCTGGCCGAAGCCATGGATGGCGCAGATGTCTTCCTGGGCGTCTCCGTGAAGGGCGCGGTGACGCAGGAGATGGTGAAGTCGATGGCGCCGAACGCCGTGATCTTCGCCATGGCCAACCCGGATCCCGAAATCACCCCCGAAGAGGTCCACGAGGTCCGCGAGGATGTGATCGTCGCCACCGGGCGCTCGGACTATCCCAACCAGGTCAACAACGTCCTGGGCTTCCCCTACCTGTTCCGTGGCGCGCTGGACATCCATGCGCGCGCCATCAACGACGAGATGAAGATCGCCTGCGCCGAGGCCCTGGCAAAGCTGGCCCGCCTCGACGTGCCGGACGAGGTGGCCATGGCCTATGGCCGCGCGCTGACCTTCGGGCGCGATTACATCATCCCCACGCCCTTCGATCCCCGGCTGATCCACGTGATCCCGCCGGCGGTGGCCCGGGCGGGGATGGAAACCGGCGCGGCCCGGCGTCCGATCGTCGACATGGAAGCCTATGAACATCACCTGAAGTCGCGCATGGACCCCACGGCCTCCATCCTGCGCGGGCTGAACGCACGGGCGCGCAAGGCGCAGGCGCGGATGATCTTCGCCGAAGGCGACGACCCGCGCGTGCTGCGCGCTGCGGTGATGTACCAGCGCTCCGGCATGGGGCAGGCCATCGTCGTCGGCCGTGAGCCAGAGGTGAACCAGCTTCTGACCTCCCTCGGCCTCTCGGACGCGGTGGGGGAGCTGACCGTGACCAACGCGGCCACCACTCAGCACCTGGAAAGCTACAAGTCCTTCCTGTACGGGCGCCTGCAACGGCGCGGCCACGACAGCCAGGATGTCCACCGCCTTGCGGCGCGGGACCGGCATGTCTTCTCCGCGCTGATGCTGGCCCATGGCCATGGCGATGCGATGATCACCGGGGCCACCCGCAAGTCCGCCCATGTGATGGAGCTCATCGGCCACGTCTTCGACGCGGATGCCGAACATGGCGCAGTGGGCACCACCGCCATCCTGCACAAGGGGCGCATCGTCCTGATCGGCGATACGCTGGTGCATGAATGGCCCGATGAAAATGACCTGGCCGATATCGCCGAACGCTCCGCAGAGGTCGCCCGCGACCTGGGGCTGGAGCCGCGCGTGGCCTTCGTCAGCTTCTCCACATTCGGCTACCCGGTCTCTGAACGGGCCGAAAAGATGCACCTGGCCCCCAAGGTCCTGGAATCCCGTGGCGTCGATTTCGAATTCGAAGGCGAGATGACCGTGGACGTGGCGCTCAATACCAAGTCGCGGGCGCATTACCCCTTCTCGCGGCTCACGGGCAACGCCAACATCCTTGTCGTGCCGGCACGCCACTCCGCCTCCATCTCCGTCAAGCTCCTGCAGGAGATGGCCGGAGCCACGGTGATCGGCCCGATCCTCTCGGGCGTCGACAAGCCGGTGCAGATCTGCTCGACCGGCTCCACGGTGAACGACATCCTCAACATGGCCGTTCTGGCCGCCTGCAAGGTGAAGTGACGTGACCCTCTGGAACCTGGGCTCGGTCAATGCCGACGTGGTCTTTCGCGTGCCCCACATGCCCGCGCCGGGCGAAACCCTGGCAGCCACCGACTACCAGAAGGGCCTGGGCGGGAAGGGGGCGAACATGTCCGTCGCCGCCACCCGCGCGGGCTCTGTCGTGGAACATATCGGCGCGGTGGGCGAAGACGGCCTCTGGCTGAAAGACCGGCTGGCCGGCTACGGCGTCGGCACCACCCACCTGGCAGAGATTCCCGGCCCCCAGGGCCAGGCGATCATCCTGCTGGATACGGAGGGTGAGAACCAGAGCGTCCTGCTGCCCGGCTCCAGCCGCGCGATTGACCAGGCGCTGATCGCCCCCGCGCTCTCTGCCGCCGCAGCCGGGGATATCGCCGTCTTCCAGAACGAAACCTCCGGCCAGGCGGTCTTTGCCAAGGCGGCGAAGGCGGCCGGGCTGCGCCTGGCCTATGCGGCGGCCCCCTTTGAACCCGAGGCGGTGCAGGCCGTGCTGGAACAGCTCGATATCCTGGTGATGAACCAGGTCGAAGCCGCCCAGCTGGAACAGGCCCTTGGCCTCGCGCCGGAAGCCCTGCCGGTGGCCGACGTTGTGATCACCCTGGGCGCCAAGGGCTGCCGCTGGGTGGAAACCGCGACCGGCCAGTCCCGCGACTACCCCGCGCCAAAGGTCACCCCCGTGGATACCACCGGGGCGGGCGACACCTTCACCGGCTACCTGCTGGCCGGGCTCGACCAAGGGCTGGACATGGCCGATGCCATCGACCAGGCGCAGCGCGCGGCGGCCCTCATGGTGACCCGCGTCGGCACCGCGGACGTGATCCCGGCGCGCGACGAACTCTGATCGCGGCGGGGGCACGCCCCCCCGCTGCCCACCGCCTACGATCTCCTCACGGCCTCGTGATCGCGGCTACGGCAACCCTGTCGTCCCCCTCTTCGTGTCTACTGGCAACCGGGTCGCAAGGACCTGGCCCAGAAACCGACATGGAGATCCCGAATGACCCGTATTCTTGCCGCCGCCGCCCTTGGTCTTGCCGCCCTCACCGCTCCGGCCCTGGCCGATGACCATTCCATGGCCATGGTCGAGGCCATGGACCAGGATGTCTCCAACGGGATCGTCAGCGCGTCCAGGATCATGGCGCCAGAGAACGGCTGGATGGTCGTCCACCGCACCGATGCAGAGATGAAGCCGGGCCCCGTCGTCGGCTACGCCCCGCTGCGCGCCGGTGAAAACACCGACGTGGCCGCGATCCTGCAGGAAGAGGTCGCCCCGGGCGACATGCTGATGCTCATGGTCCATTCAGAGGCCGGCGGCATGAAGACCGGCATGTTCGAATACACCCTGGGCGCCACCGAAGACGGACCGATCAAGCCCGACGGCATGCTGGTGATGAAGACCATCTCTGCCAAGTGACCACCGCCCCCTGATGGCTCCCCCGGATGTACCCCCCAAGGCATCCGGCCGCCGTCCTCCGGGCGGCACCTGCGAAAGGGCCGGGACGGCAGTCCCCGGCCCTTTCCTCTGCGCGGACGAGACGCGGCAACCGCACCGTCACGGCACCGCGACAGGGCGCTACCCCAGCACCTTGCCCAGCTTCATCGCCACGGACATGTCGCCCGAGATTTTGATTTTGCCGAAGGCAAAGGCAGTCATCGGGTTCAGATCGCCGGCCATCAGCTTCACCAGGTTCTTGCGGCTGATGTGCACGGTGCAATCGGCCGGGGCATCGGCCAGCTGAACGGCCCCGTCACTTACCGTGATCGCGCCATCCGCCCCGCAATCGAACTTCACGGAATTTTCCAGCGTCCGGCGCTCCAGCCCTCGGGCGATCTTCGCGGCTATCTCTTCCATGGTCATGGTCTCTCCTCCACCAGGGCTCGTCCGGCCCAAAGGGCCCGACCCCGAAGGCCCCGCCAAGCATGACCTGAGGGAGGTTGACGCAAACGTAACGTCAGACCCGCCGCCGCCGGGCAAACGCGCGCCGCCCCCATCGAGGGGGGGCCACCCGTCTCCCTGCCTGCGGCAGGTCGGCCCGGAACACCACCCCCGCCAACCCGATCCACCCCTCTCCTTCATCTTGCCGAAAAACTCCCGCCGGAGGCATCCGCCGCCCGCCCTCCCGTGACCGGCCCGATCCTTCCGCCCGACCTCCGGCCTTCAGACTCCCTTAATATCCCCCTCATCCCCCGCGCGCTGCGCACCGACGTGATACCGACGCTAGACCGACGTGAAACAGACGCGGTACAGATGCCCCCGGACCCGGCCTCCAGACACGAAAAACGGCGCCCGAAGGCGCCGCCATTTTCGTCTCGCACGTTGGTCTCGCAGGGCCGGCTCGGGCCTTACTTCATCCGCTTGTTGCGGGCCGCCAGCAGCTTCAGCCGAAGGGCGTTCAGCTGGATGAACCCGGCGGCATCCTTCTGGTCGTAGGCACCGGCGTCCTCTTCGAAGGTCACATGCGCCTCGGAGTAGAGCGAGTGATCCGACCAGCGGGCAACGGTCCGTGCGGAGCCCTTGTAGAGCATCAGCTTCACGGTGCCGGACACAAATTCTTGCGATTTGTCGATCAGCGCCTGCAACATCTCGCGTTCCGGAGAGTACCAGAACCCGTTGTAGATCAGCTCCGCGTAGCGCGGCATGATCGAATCCTTCAGGTGGCCGGCGCCGGAATCCAGGGTGATCTGCTCGATGCCGCGGTGGGCTTCCAGCAGGATCTCACCGCCGGGCGTCTCGTAGACACCGCGGGACTTCATCCCGACAAAGCGGTTTTCCACGAAGTCGAGACGCCCGATGCCGTGGATCCGGCCCAGGTCGTTCAGCTTGGTCAGGATCGTCGCCGGGCTCATCGCCTCGCCGTCGATGGCAACCGCGTCGCCTTTTTCAAAAGTGATTTCAACGTATTGCGGGGCATCCGGCGCGGTGACGGGATCCTCGGTCCGCTGGTAGACGTAGTCGGGCGCCATGTCGGCAGGATCTTCCAGCACCTTGCCTTCAGAGGAGGTGTGCAGAAGGTTCGCATCGACCGAGAAGGGCGCCTCGCCGCGCTTGTCCTTGGCGATCGGGATCTGGTTCGCCTCGGCAAACTCCAGCAGCTTGGTGCGGCTGGTCAGGTCCCATTCCCGCCAGGGCGCGATCACCTTTATCGCCGGGTTCAGCGCATAGGCTGAAAGCTCGAACCGCACCTGGTCATTGCCCTTGCCGGTGGCCCCGTGTGCCACGGCATCGGCGCCGGTTTCCTCAGCGATTTCAACAAGTCGCTTGGAAATCAGCGGCCGCGCGATGGAGGTGCCCAGCAGGTAGAGCCCCTCGTAAACCGCATTGGCGCGGAACATCGGGAAGACGAAATCGCGCACGAATTCCTCGCGGACATCCTCGATGAAGATGTTCTCGGGCTTGATCCCCAGCAGCTCGGCTTTCTTGCGGGCTGGCTCAAGCTCTTCCCCCTGGCCGAGATCGGCGGTGAAAGTGACAACTTCGCAACCATATTCGGTTTGCAGCCACTTCAGGATGATCGAGGTATCGAGGCCGCCGGAATAGGCCAGGACGACTTTCTTGGGCGCGGACATGCTATTTTCCTCATTCGGAGTTTCCCGCGCGATAGCGGGTTTTTGCCAACAGGGCAAGCAACTGCCCAGGGAACGGGTTGACCTAAGGGCCTGCCGCGTGATGGTTGCGCCGAATTTTAGAGGGTACCGATATGATCGCTTGGCAGTTGTTCAGACATTCCGTTTCGCTTGTTTTCAGGAATTTTTCACAGGCGCTGCGGATCTACCTGCTGCCGCTGCTCATTCTTGGCGCGCTGACGGTTCTGTTTATGTGGTCGGACCTGTCGTTTCTGATGCAGTTGAACACAGACTTCGTCGATGGCGATCTTGTGCCCGGGTTTTCGGCGGGCTTCCTGGGCAAGCTGGGGCTGCTGGTCCTGATCGGTGTGGTGGTCATGATGTGGCTGGCGGTCGCCTGGCATCGCTTTGTGCTGCTTGAGGAAAAGCCGGACAAGCTTCTGCCCCGGTTCAACGGGGCGCAGATCTGGGCATATTTCAAAGCGGCTGTGCTGCTCTGGCTGGTCGGGGTGGTGCTTTCGGTGGGCTTCATGTTGATCATTGCGCTGTTCGCGGCCCTGATTTCGGGGGGGACGGCGGCGATGGTCCTGATGATCGCCATTGTTGTCGTGGTATGCTTGGCCGCTGCCGTCTTGATGTTGCGGATCGCGATTACCCTGCCCGCGGCGGCGATCGGGCAGCCGCTTTCCCTGCGCCAGGCAATGGCGGGGACGCGGAACGCAGGCGGCACGCTGTTGCTGCTTGTGATATTGATCGGGGTGGTCTCGGCGGTCCTGCAGATCCCGGCAGAGTGGTTTCTGGCGACGGGGTCGATGACCGCCTACGTGGCCTATTCGGTGGTGCTGCAGTTTCTGTCCACCATCGTCGGCGTGTCGATCCTGACAACGCTTTACGGCTACTACATCGAGGAACGTCGCCTGGGCTGAGCCCCTTGCAAAGCCGAAGGCACAGGCGCAAGACAGGTGCATGAGCGATTTTAGGACACATGCCACAGAGGCCATGCAGGCGATGCGCGCGGTCTTTCCGGCCACGCCGCTGCTGCGCAACGATCACCTTTCGGCCAAGTACGACGCCGATATCTGGCTGAAAAGAGAGGACCTGACCCCGGTCCGCAGCTACAAGCTGCGCGGCGCCTTCAACGCCATGCGCAAGGTCGACGGGGCCTCTGCCTTTGTCTGTGCCTCGGCGGGCAACCACGCCCAGGGGATGGCCTTCATGTGCCGTCATTTCAAGGTGCCCGGCGTTGTCTTCATGCCGGTGACGACCCCGCAGCAGAAGGTCGACAAGACCCGCATCTTCGGCGGCGAGTTCATAGAGATCCGCCTGACCGGCGACTACTTCGATGACACCCTGGCCGAAGCCCAGGCCTATTGCGCCCAGTCGGGCGGGCACTTCCTGGCCCCCTTCGATGATGAGGACGTGATCGAAGGCCAGGCCTCTGTCGCGGCCGAGATCGAGGCAGAGCTGCCCGGCTTGGCCGACCTGATCGTGCTGCCCGTGGGCGGGGGTGGCCTCTCTGCCGGGGTGACGCGCTATTTCGCCGGGCGCATGGGCATCCGCTACGTGGAACCGGAAGGCGGCGCCTCGCTCAAGGCCGCGCTGCAGGCCGGATCGCCCGTGACCCTGCCAAAGGTCGACAGCTTCGTGGATGGGGCCGCCGTGGCCCGCATCGGCGCCAGGCCCTTCAGTTATCTCGCCCAGGCCGCGCCCGCCCAGGTCATCACCGCGCCCGAAGACCGCATCTGCCTGACAATGCTGGAAATGCTGAACGTCGAGGGCATCGTGCTGGAACCGGCCGGCGCGCTCTCCGTCAATGCGCTCGAGGACCTGCGCGGAGAGATCCGCGGCAAGCGGGTCATCTGCGTGACCTCCGGCGGCAACTTTGATTTTGAACGCCTGCCGGAAGTGAAGGAACGCGCACAGCGCTACGCCGGGCTGAAGAAATACTTCATCCTGCGGATGCCGCAGCGCCCGGGGGCCCTGCGCGATTTCCTGGACCTCCTCGGGCCGGAGGACGACATCAGCCGCTTTGAATACTTGAAGAAATCGGCGCGCAACTTCGGCTCTGTCCTGATCGGGATAGAGACCGCGCGGGCAGAGAACTTCGCCCGCATCCTGGCAGAGATGGAAGGGGCAGGGATCACCTACCGCGACATCACCCGCGATCCGGTTCTGGCGGAATTCCTGATCTAGCAGAGGGCCTTGCGCGGTCCGGGGACGCCGCGTGCGGCCCCCGCGACCTGTCAGGCGGCCAGCCGCGCCTCAAGCTCCGCAAGGAAAAGGGCGCGGCTTTCGGCATAGGTCCGGCGCAGCTGCTCAAGGTCCGTGGGCACGCCGGCGGCGGCGTTCCGTTCGCCTTGCGCGCAGAGCCCCGCGAAACTCTCGAACCCAAGGTTCAGCGCGCTGCCCTTGAGCGTGTGAAACAGCTCTTCCTGCCGCGCATCGGGGCCAAGGGCGGCCAGGTTTTCCTCCACCTCCTCAAGAAAGATCTCCACCACCTCGGGGAAATTTTCCGGCCCGACATCGTCGCGCAGCTCCAGAACCTGCTGCCAGCAGATCATCGCATGTCCTTTCCAAGCCTGCCGGAAACCTAGGGCGTACGCCTTACCGAAAGCTGAAACGACGCGGACAATTTGACCTTTAAAAGGCCTTTAAATGCTCACCCTTATCGGTGACATGAGGCGCTTGCGAAAAGGGACGTATTGGTGGGATCACATGTCGGCTGAACCGCTTCAGAAGACCGGACCGGACCGGGGACGGGCGGACCATGCGGGCATGGATCCGGCCAGCGTGACGCGCCGGGTGCTGGTGGTGGATGACAGCCGCTTGCAGCGCCGCATCCTGACCAGCCTGCTGACCTCCTGGGGGTTCGAGGTGACGGAAGCCGCCAGCGGGGAAGAGGCGCTGGCGATCTGCCAGGCCGGCGCGCCGGAGCTGATCATCAGTGACTGGATGATGCCGGGGATGAACGGGCTCGCCTTCTGCCGGGCCTTCCGCGACCTGGAATCGGATCACTACGGCTACTTTATCCTGCTGACCTCAAAGAATGAAAAGATGCATGCGGCGCAGGGGCTTGATGCGGGGGCGGATGACTTCCTGACCAAGCCGGTGAACAAGGATGAGCTGCGCGCGCGGCTCAATGCCGGGGAACGCATCCTTGCGATGCAGCGCCTGCTGACCTCCCAGAACCGGATCATCCGCCAGACGCTGGAAAAGCTGCAGGCAGCGCATGATTCCATCGACAGCGACCTGCTGGAAGCCAAGAAGCTGCAGCAAAGCCTGGTGCGCGAACGGCACCGCAATTTCGGCCCGGCGCAGATCTCTCTTCTGCTGCAACCGGCCGGGCGCGTGGGCGGGGACCTCGTGGGCTATTACCCGGTGGATGGCACCAGTTTCGGCTGCTACGCGATCGACGTCTCCGGCCATGGCATCAGCTCTGCCCTGCTGACGGCGCGGATCGCGGGCTATCTTTCTCCGGCGGTGCCGGAACAGAACGTCGCCCTGCGCGCGCTGCCCGATGGCGGATTTGCACACCGCGCGCTGGAAGAGGTGGCGCAGCACCTCAACGCGCTGGTCCTGGGCGAAGTCACGACAGAGCATTACTTCACCATGGTCCTGGCCCATTTCGACATGGAGACGGGGCAGATGCGCATGGTGCAGGCGGGGCACCCCCATCCGATCCTGCAACATGCCGATGGCCGGCTGGAAGAACTGGGGCAGGGCGGCCCGCCCATCGGCCTGCTGCCCGGCATGGCCTTCGAAGAGGTGCAGGTGCAGCTTTGCCCCGGTGACCGGGTGCTGATCCAGTCGGACGGGATCATCGAATGCCCCGATCCCCAGGACAGGCTGCTGAATACCGAAGGGCTGTGCCGCATCCTTGACCGGCTGAGAGAGGTGCGCGGAACAGCCCTGCTGGAATCCGTGGTCTGGATGTTGGCGGATTACTACGGCGGCGGGGATTTCCCCGATGACATCTCTGCGGTGCTGCTGGAATACCCCGGCCCGGCGTGACCTGTCGGCGCTGGGGAGATCGGGCCCTAGAGTCAGACCCGCAGGGGGCGATCAGATCAGCGCGGCCAGTACATCCCGGTCGCCCTCGCTGGCGATCAGGTCCACCGCCAGCTCTGGGGCCAGCCAAAGCGCGGTGTGGTCGGGCTCCATCGGCTCTGACCGCTTCATCACAGGGCGCGCCAGGAAGACATGGCACAGCTTTTCCGCGAACATCTCGTAATCGGGCATCCAGACGAAACGGCGGTAAACGCCGATGCGGCGCGGGGCGGCGATGCTCCAGCCGGTCTCTTCCCAGACCTCGCGGTGCAGCGCCTGCAGGGGGCTTTCCCCGGCATCGATTCCCCCGCCGGGCAGCTGGAACTCGGGCTCGGGTGCGGCCTGGAAGGTCATCAGCAGCTTGCCGTCGCGCGGAAGGATGGCATATGCACCGGGGCGCAGCGTATAATCCTGTCCGGAAATCGGGGGGTTACCATAACGACGCATGGTCTCTCCTTGAAGCTGGCTCGCTTGCCCCTTACCTCGCACCGCTGTATGCCAAGAGCAAGCGGATAGGAAATTCCCATGACCCTCAGCACGAAAACTGCCTGGGACGACACCGTTTTGCCGTTCCAACTGGACGGCGCGGACACGCGTGGCCGGGTTGCCCGGCTGGACGGCGTGCTGGACGGGATCCTCAAACAGCACGATTATCCCCCGGTCGTCGAAGCCCTGGTGGCCGAAATGGCCCTGCTGACCGCCCTGATCGGCCAGACCATCAAGCTGCGCTGGAAGCTGCAGCTTCAGGTCCAGTCCAAGGGCGCGGTGCGCATGATCGCCACCGATTACTACGGTCCCCAGGAAGAGGGGCAGCCAGCGCGCATCCGCGCCTATGCCAGCTTCGACCGGGATCGCCTGACCGAAGAGGCCCCCTTTGACCAGGTCGGCGAAGGCTACTTTGCCATCATGATCGACCAGGGCCAGGGCATGCAGCCCTACCAGGGGATCACCCCGCTGGCCGGTGGCTCTCTCACCTCCTGCGCAGAGGCCTACTTTGCCCAGTCCGAACAGATCCCGACGCGCTTCGCGCTCTCCTTCGGACGCTCCACCGAAATGGGCGGGGAAGAGCATTGGCGCGCTGGCGGCATGATGATCCAGACCATGCCCAAGGCGGGGATGCACGTGGCCGAAGGCTCCGGCGAAGGCGGGCTGCTGCTGGCCCAGGACCTGGTGGCCGGGGACGCGGAAGTCGAAGAGAACTGGAACCGGGTGAACCACCACCTGAACACCGTCGAACAGCTTGAGCTGATCGGCCCCACGGTGGCCCCCACGGACCTGCTGGTGCGGCTCTTCCACGAAGAGAAACCGCGTGTCTTCGACGCCCAGCCGGTGCGCTTCGGCTGCTCTTGCTCCGAAGACAAGGTGCGCCAGTCGCTCTCCATCTACTCGGCCCGCGACATCGAGAAGATGACGACGGACGAAGGCACCGTTACCGCGGATTGCCAGTTCTGCGGCGCCCATTACGTGCTGGACCCGAAGACCGTCGGCTTTGAAGCCAAGGGCGATGAGGGCTGAGCCGGCCAGCTTTGAACGGATTGCCGCGGCGCTTCGGGCGCCGCGTGCACCGTCGTCGGATTTCGACCTGAACCCGGATTACCGCCTGCCGCCCGATCGCAAGCTGCGTCCGGCAGGGGTGCTCTGTGCGCTTCTGAACGTCGACGGCGAACTGCGGGTCATCCTGACCGTGCGCAATTCGCGGCTGAAACACCATCCGGGCCAGATCGCCTTTCCCGGCGGCAAGCAGGATCCGGGCGATGCCGACCCCACCGCCGCCGCCCTGCGCGAGGCCCGGGAAGAGATCGGCCTTGATCCCGCCAACGTGGAGATCCTTGGCAGCCTGCCCAGCCATGAGACGGTGACCGCCTTCCAGGTGACCCCCGTCGTGGGGCGCATCCGTGATCCCTTCGCCTTTCGTCCCGAACCCGACGAGGTGGCAGAGGTCTTTACCGTGCCGCTGTCCCACCTGCTGACACCGGCCAATTACACCGTCCAGTCGCGCCGCTGGCAGGGGATGGACCGGCACTATTTCACCGTGCCCTGGGGCCCTTACTACATCTGGGGGGCCACGGCCCGGATGCTGCGGATCTTCGCAGAGGCCATGCGCGACGCAGAGGTCGCCGCCGAATGACCCGGATCACCGCCGCCTGGCTGCGCGCACCCGCGTCCCAGGCCGTCTGCCAGGCCCTGACGGCCGCCGGGCACCAAGCGTGGTTCGTTGGCGGCTGCGTGCGCGATGCGCTGATGGACCTGCCCGTGGGCGATATCGACATCGCCACCGATGCCCACCCCGAAGACACCCTGCGCCACGCCCGGGCCGCGGGGCTGAAGGCGATCGCCACGGGGCTGGACCACGGCACGATCACCGTGATCTCTGCCGGGCAACCGCATGAGGTCACGACCTTCCGCCGCGACGTGGAGACCGATGGCCGCCACGCGGTGGTGGCCTTTTCCGACCGCATGGAAGAAGACGCCCGTCGCCGCGACTTCACCATGAACGCGCTCTACGCGGCGCCCGATGGCAGGGTGCGCGACCCGCTGGGGCTGGGGCTAGCCGACCTGGCCGCGCGCCGCCTGCGCTTCATCGAAGACCCCGCGCGCCGCATCCGCGAAGATTACCTGCGCATCCTGCGCTTCTTCCGCTTCCACGCCCGCTTTGCCGATCCCGCCGAAGGCTTCGATGTCGAAACCCTGGCGGCTATCGCGGAGAATGCCGATGGGCTTGAAGGGCTGTCGCGCGAAAGGGTCGGGGCAGAGATCACCAAGCTGCTGGCCACCCGCGATCCGGTCCGGGAAGTGGCCACCATGGCGCAGATCCACATCCTGTCCGGCCTGGTGCCGGGGGCGGACCCAAGGGCGCTTGGACCGCTGGTGCATCTGCAGCAGGCGGCAGGCCTTGGCCCGGACTGGCGCGCACGCCTTGCCGCGCTGACCGGAGAGGACATGACCGCGCCGCTGCGCCTGTCCCAGAAGGACGCCAACATTACCCGCCTGATGCGGGAAGAGGCCGCAGAGACGCGCGGACCGGGGGAGCTGGGCTATCGCCACGGGGCAGAGGTGGCGCAGCAGATCCTGCTCCTGCGCGCCGCCCTTCTGGAAATGCCGCTCGACCACTCCGGCCTTGCTGCCGCACGCGACGGGGCGGGGCAAAGCTTTCCCATCGGCGCGCGGGACCTGATGCCCCGCTACAAGGGGCCGGCGCTTGGCGCCCGGCTCAGGCAGCTGGAGGCCCGCTGGATCGCCTCTGGCTTCACGCTCGACCGGGAGGCACTGCTGGAAGAGTCGCCCCCCGGCGACTAGGCAGGCACCGCCCCGGGCCTCACAATCGCGCCATTGCGGCGCTTGGGCTTGAACGAACCCCTCACGCGGCGGATAAACGCAGCGAAAGGGACATCATGTTTCATCCCGAAAAGCTTATCGACCCCTTCGCACCGGCCCGCGGTGCGCCCCCCGACACGCTCCTTCGCTTCATGGGCTGGCTCCTGCGGGGGGCCTTCCCGGCGCTGATCCTCGCGGCCTGCCTTGCGGCGCTGGCCGGCGGGATGGAGGCCGTGACGGCCTGGCTTCTGGGCCGCGTGGTCGATGGCGCCGATGCCTCCGGGCCAGAGGGGTTCTTCACCACCGCCAACATGGCGCTGCTGGCCGGAGCCGTCGGCTTCTTCCTGATCGCGCGCCCGCTCTTCTTCGGGCTCTCCACCGTGGCCAATGCCATGGTGGTCATGCCCAATGTCTTCTCGCTGGTGCTCTCCAAGCTGCACCGCTGGACCCTGGGCCAGTCCGTCACCTTCTTTGACAACGATTTCGCCGGGCGTATCAGCCAGAAGCAGATGCAGACCGCGCGCGCCATGACGGACGTGGCCTTCGAGACGATCAATACCTGCGCCTTCGCCCTGGCCTCCGTCGGCGGGGCTGTGGCGCTGATGATCTCCATCAACCCCTGGCTGGGGCTGGGCTTTGCCGTCTGGCTGGCCGGCTACCTCTGGCTGGTGGCCTTCTTCCTGCCCCGCATCCGCAAGCGCGCCGGGCATCGCGCGGCGGCAAGGGCCATGGTCTCGGGGCAGATCGTGGACACGATCACCAACATCAAGACGGTCAAGCTGTTCGCCCATGCGGATCAGGAAGACCGCGCGGCCCTTGGCGCCCTGTCCAGCTACCGCGACTCCGCCCTGGCCTTCGGGCGCCTCTCCAGCACTTTCCGCATCCTGCTGACGATGATGGGCGGCCTGCTGCCCGTGATGCTGGTGGGCGGCGCGCTGGCCTTCTGGTCCGCCGGTATCTCCACCGTGGGGGATATCGTCGCCGCCGGGGCCGTCTCTGTCCGCATGGCGCAGATGACCGGCTGGGTCAGCTTCTCTCTCATGGGGATTTACGGATCGGTCGGTGAGGTGGAGGACGGGATGAAGACCCTGGGCCGCGCCGTCCGCCTGCAGGACGCCGATGATGCCACGGAGCTTGCCGTGCCAGAGGCGCGGATCCTCTTCGATGACGTCAGCTTTGCCTACGGGCAGAAGAAGGGCGGCATCCAGGGCATCCGGCTTGAGGTGGCGCCGGGCGAAAAGATCGGCATCGTCGGGGCCTCCGGCGCGGGCAAGTCCACGCTGGTCTCGCTGCTGCTGCGGCTCTACGACCCGGAAGGGGGCAGGGTGCAGATCGACGGCCAGGACATCGCCCATGTCACCCAGGACAGCCTGCGCCGCAACATCGCGCTGGTCACCCAGGATACCGCCATGTTCAACCGCTCCGCGCGGGAAAACATCCTCTACGGCCGGCCCGGCGCGACCGAGGATGAGATGATCGCCGCCGCCCGCAAGGCAGAGGCCGATCACTTCATCCGCGATCTTGTCGACCACGAGGGCCGCGAAGGCTACGAGGCCCGGCTGGGCGAACGCGGAGTGAAACTCTCCGGCGGGCAGCGCCAGCGCATCGCCCTGGCACGCGCCATCCTCAAGGATGCGCCGATCCTTGTCCTGGACGAGGCGACCTCGGCCCTGGATTCGGAAGTGGAGGCACAGATCCAGTCCGCCCTGGAACGGGTGATGCAGGGCAAGACGGTCCTGGCCATCGCCCACCGCCTGTCCACCATCGCCCACATGGACCGCATCGCGGTGCTGGACGCCGGCGAAGTGGTCGAAATCGGCACCCATGAACAGCTGCTTGCCAACAAGGGCGTCTACTGGCGCTACTGGTCACGCCAGTCCGGTGGGTTCCTCGATACGCAGGATGCAGCCGAATAAGGCGCGGAATAGGGCTTTGCCGAAGCGCTCACCCGCGATAACAGGCGGCATGGAAACCTACCTGATAGAGAAACTTGGCCACCACGGCGACGGCATCGCCGCCGGACCGGTCTTTGCCCCCATGACGCTGCCCGGCGAACGTGTCACCGGCACGCTCAACGGCGACCGGCTGGAAAACGTCAAGATCGTGGAGCCGGCGCCGGAACGCGTGGCCGCGCCCTGCCGCCACTTCCGCTCCTGCGGGGGCTGCTCCGTGCAGCACGCGGGGGATGACTACGTGGCCGCCTGGAAACGGGGCATCGTGGAAACCGCGCTGCGCGCGCAGGGCATCGACGCGGTCTTCCCGCCGGTGCTGACCTCTTCGCCGGCCTCGCGCCGCCGCGCCTCTCTCTCTGCCCGGCGGACGAAATCCGGGGCAATCGCGGGCTTCCATGGACGGGCCTCCGGCGCGATCGTCGAGATCCCCGATTGCAAGCTGCTGCACCCCGACCTGATGCGCGCCCTGCCGGTGGCCCAGGCGCTGGCCGTGACCGGCGCAGGCCGCAAGGCAGAGCTTTCCGTTCAGGCGACGCTCTCCGAAGGGGGGCTTGATATCTCCGTCATCGGGGGCAAGCCGCTGGATGAACCCCTGCGGCTGGCGCTGACCCAGACGGCCCAGGAACAGGACATCGCCCGCCTGGCCTGGGAGGGAGAGCTGATCGTCACCCGCCAGTCCCCGGACCAGCGCTTTGGCCGCGCCCGCGTGACGCCGCCCCCCGGAGCTTTCCTGCAAGCCACGAAAGAGGGGGAACAGGCGCTGCTCGATGCGGTGCTTGAGATCACCAAGGGCGCCAAGACCGTCGCGGACCTCTTTGCAGGCTGCGGCACCTTCGCCCTGCCGCTGTCCGAACGGGCAGAGGTGTTGGCGGTGGAGGGCGACCGCGCCATGACCGCCGCGCTGGAAACCGGCTGGCGCCGGGCCGGCGGCCTGCACAAGCTTCAGGCCCGGATGCGCGACCTTTTCCGCGACCCGCTGCGTGACGATGACCTCAAGGGGCTCGACGCCGTGGTCATCGACCCGCCCCGCGCCGGGGCAGAGGCCCAGACCCGCGCACTGGCCGACGCCGGCGTGCCGCTGATCGCCGCGGTGTCCTGCAACCCGGTGACCTTCGCCCGCGATGCGCGGGTGTTGCTGGCGGCAGGCTACGTCATGGGACCGGTGCAGGTGGTGGACCAGTTCCGCTGGTCGTCCCACGTTGAACTGGTGGCCGGCTTCACGAGACCGTGAGGGCGCGCGTGATTTACCCGCTTCTGGAAAGCCCCCGATTCTGCTACCTTCCCGTGCAAACATCGAAGCAAAAAAAGCGATAAACGATGATACGGGCAGTGTTGATCCTTGTCCTCGCCCTCACGGTGGCGGGGTGTTCAAGTAAATTCAAAACCTACAACGGGCCGGAAGTGACCCGCGTCTACGTCTTCAAGCAGGACCGGCGGATGTACCTGATGCATCACGACCAGGTGCTGAAGGCCTATGACATCGACCTGGGCAACGCCCCGGTCGGGGCCAAGCAGTTCCGCGGTGACGGCAAGACGCCGGAGGGGGTCTATCACATCGACCGCCGCAACCCGAACTCCAGGTACCACCTTTCGGTCGGGATCTCTTATCCCAACCTCAACGACCTGGCCTTTGCCGAGTCGCAGGGCAAGAACGCGGGCGGGGATATCTTCATCCACGGGGAAAGCCAGGAACGCGGCATCGGCGGCGGGCCGGACTGGACGGCGGGCTGCATCGCCGTCTCCGATGACGAGATAGAAGAGATCTACTCGATGCTGCGCGAAGGCACGGTCATCGCCATCTTCCCCTAGGCCCCTCACCGGGCAAGGACAGGGCCCCGCCAACCGGCGGGGCCCTTTTTAGTTGTGACAACAGGGACATGCGCCTGGGCCTGACTCAGCCCGCCAGGGCCTCTGCATCGCGCCCGGCAGGCTGGCAGAAGGGGCTGTCCTCATCCGTCACCGCGCGCCAGACCGCCTGCACCACGTCCTCGGGGCGTGTGGGCTCTTCGTCGCTGCCGGCGTTGAACCCCTCAAGGGCGCTGGCGATGAAGGGGGCATAGTCCGCCGGGGCCTGCGGGGCATCGGACATGATCGCCCGCGCATTGCTGCCAAAACGGGTGCCTGGCGCGCGGCCCGGCAGCACCAGCTGGGTGCGGATGCCGAGCGGCGCCAGCTCAAGCGCCAGGCATTCGCTGAAGGCATTCACCGCCGCCTTGCTGGCGGTATAGACCGGCACCAGCGGCAGCGGCAGCAGCGTGACCGAGGACGAGACATTCACGATCACCCCCGCGCCACGCGCCCGGAACCCGGGCAGGAATGCGCGGATGACCTCGAAGGTGCCGAATGTGTTGGTCTCGAAGATCTGGCGCAGGCTCTCCGGCGTCGTGGCCTCGAAAGGGGCCATCCAGCCGATCCCGGCATTGTTGACCAGCGCATCCAGCGGCCCGGCCTCTGCCACGGCGGCGGCGATGCTGGCGGGGTCCGTCACGTCCAGCGGCAGGATCCGCAGCCGCTCGGACTCCGGCAGCAGGGTCGGGTCGGGGGTGCGCATCGTGGCCACCACCTGCCAGCCCCGGGCCAGGAAATGCCGCGCGATCTCCAGTCCGAAGCCAGAGGAACAGCCGGTGATAAGGATCGTCTTCATGGGAAGTCTCCTGTGGTTGGGTCCTACCCATATCGACAGGAAGCCTCGTACCTTCTACCATGGATAATCCAGCTTTCTTTACCCATAGTCCGAAAATGCCCGAAACTGACCTAAGCACCGCCACGCCTGTCGATCCGCTGTCAGAGGTGATCTCGCTTCTGCAACCGCGCGCGCCCTTCTCAAAGCTGGTGATGGCGCGCGGCGCCTTCCGGGTGCGCCGGGACGACGTGCGGGGGGTGTTCTACTGCATGGTCCTTGCGGGACGCATCCAGATAGAGGTGGACCAGCGCGCCCCGGCGCAGCTGGCCGCGGGTGATTTCATCCTGGTGCCGGATGTGCTGCCCTTCACCCTTTCCAGCCGTGATCCCGCCCCGGCGGCGGGCCAGCAAACCCGCATCGAGCGGGCGGCGGACGGGGTCCTGAACATCGGCGGCCGGCAGGATGGGGCAGGCGCGGCCCCGGTGCAGCTGCTGATCGGCCATTGCAGCTTTGGCTCGCCAGACCGGGAGCTCTTGCTGTCCCTCCTGCCCGAAAGCGCTCTGGTGCGGGGCGAAGACCGGCTTGCCGCGCTGGCCACCCTGGTCCGGGATGAGGTCCACGCGGCCCGGCCCGCCCGCGATAGGGTGCTGGAGCATCTTTTGCAGGTCCTGATGATCGAAGCCTTCCGCTCTGCGCCCACGCAGGCCACGCCGGGCCTGCTGCGCGGCCTCTCTGATCCGCGCCTGGCTCCGGCCCTGCGCGCGCTCCACGGCGCTCCAGGGGCCGCCTGGAGCGTCCCCCTGCTGGCGGCAGAGGCGGGGCTGTCGCGCTCTGCCTTCTTCACGCGGTTCAACCGGATCGTCGGGCAGCCGCCCATGGGCTACCTGCTGGGCTGGCGCATGACACTGGCCCGGCACATGCTGGGCGGCGGACAGATGGGGATCTCGGAAGTCGCGCGGCGCACTGGCTACGGCTCGGCCAGCGCCTTCACCACGGCCTTCACCCGGCACAATGGCACGACGCCGGCGCGCTACGCGCGGGAAATGGCCTGACGGCAGGGCAGAACGGGCGGAAATTCGCGCAAAGCGGGATCGACAGGGATGCGCGCGCAGGCCCGGTCAGGCCTGTCGCGGGGAAATCCTGCTGGAAACCGGGGTCTCAGCCCTGGTTGGCGGCGAAGCTCATGAAGGTACCGCCGGTGCGCTGACCCAGGACCATGGTCCACCAGATCTTGCCGTTGCGATCCTGGTGCCAGGCAAAGCCCAGGTCCGTGGCCGAAGGGTCCAGGATGATGCGCCGGGTGTCTTCCTCGTCCATCCAGGCCGCCAGCGTCTCGATCTCCGTCTCGAAGGTTTCAGAGATCGTCTCGCCCACGAGCACGCCCGGATAGCCCACGCGCTGCACCCGGTCGATGGGCGAAGAGCCGTCCGATCCGAAGTGCCAGGGCCTGCCCTGGTTGGACATGTCGTTGGAATGGGTCTGAGCGGCAGCCGTCAGTTCAGAGTTCAGCTGCAGGCTGCCGGCGCCTGCGGCGGCCCGCAGCGTGTTGACGGAATCAAGCACTTCATAGGGGATCGTGTTCTCTGCCCGCGACGGGATTCGATAGAGCTTGGGCAGGGGCCTTCCATCCGATCCCAGCTGCCCCGTCGACGACGGCGGCGTCGGGGCGCATGCGGAAAGAGCAACAAGGATCGTGGTGGCCAGTATGGTGAAACGCATGAAATTCCTGCCTGGGAAAGGTCTTGGGTCTAGGCTTATCGCGCCCGGTGAACGGATTCAAACGCACAAGCCTGTGATTAGGTTCAATTACACTTCTTTGATTTGCGACTGCGCCCCAACAGCCATACCATAGCACACCACTTCCGATAAGCCGGACGGAGACAGTGATGCCCAGCCCCATCGACAAGCCCAAGACCCGCCGCAGCTTCCTTGCGGGCGGCGCAGCCTTCCTGGCCACGCCCGCGCTCGCGCAGCAGGTCCCCGATACATCCGAGGGGTATTCCACGCCCTTCCAGAATTCCACCGAGGTCGAGCGCGACCCCAGCGAGGTGGTGCGCCACAACATCTCGTCCTTCCGCGCGCTGGACTGGCGGCCCTATTTCGACAACACCAAGAACGGTGCGGTCCTGGTCGACATTTCCTCGCGTGCGCTGCACTTCTGGTCCGAGGACCAGTCGATCTACAAGCTTTACCCGACCTCCGTTCCCCTGACCGAGGATCTGACCCGTCGCGGCCGCACCTCCGTCATCCAGAAGGTCGTGGCGCCCACCTGGCGGCCCACCCCGTCGATGCGTGAACGCAACCCTGAGTGGCCCAGCGTGGTCGAGGGCGGCGCACCGGACAACCCACTGGGACCGCTCGCACTTTACCTCAGCTGGACCTACTACCGGATCCACGGCACCCACGACACGCGGAAAATTGGCCGCCGGTCTTCCAACGGGTGCATCGGGCTCTACAATGAGCATATCACGGAGCTCTTCGACCTCACCGAGGTTGGGACCCAAGTGTTGCTAATTTGACGACATTTCCCTGTGGTACGTAGGCCTTAACGATCTTCCAATTGCTTTTTGGGACGTGCGCCGATTAACTCGGAATCACGAGGTACGTCTTAGGTGCCCGTTTCCGTATGTTTCGCGGGCGGGCCTTTATCTGGAGGATAAAAATGAAGAAACTCGTTCTCGCCGCTGTCCTGGCCGGTGCCGCAACCGCAGCTTCCGCAGGCGCATACTCTGAGCCGGTGATCGAAGCTCCGGTCATCGTCGAAGAAACCACCAGCTCTTCCTCCGGCATCATCCTGCCGCTGGTTCTGCTGGCCGTGATCGCAGCTGTTGCTGCATCCGAATAATTTCCGTTAAATCGGGAATGCGAAAGGCGGTGGAGCTTTCCACCGCCTTTTTGTTTGCGCAAAGATTTGTTTTGACGGTCCCTGACAGGGCTGCGCTTGCAGCGGCCAGGGGCTGAACGGGCCTTGAAAACAAGGCCCGCACTGATGTTTCAGTCCAGCCAGCCAGCCAGGTTCGCCTCGATCCGTCCGGCAAGCGCCGCGATATGGGCGTCATCGTCGTTCAGGCAGGGGATGTAAGTGAAGCTCTCGCCGCCCGCCTCCATGAAGCTGTCGCGGATCTCCTCGTTGATCTCTTCCAGCGTCTCGATGCAATCGGCCGAAAAGGCCGGGGCGCAGATGGCGATCTTCTTGCGGCCCGATTCCGCAAGCCGCGCGACTTCTTCCACCGTGTAGGGCTGCAGCCATTCCTCCGGGCCGAACCGCGACTGGAAGGTCGTGATGATTCGGTCCTTGTCCCAGCCGAGCCGCTCGCGCAGCAGGCGAGTCGTCTTCTGACATTGGCAATGGTAGGGATCGCCCTCGTGCAGGTAGCGTTCCGGCAGGCCGTGGTAGGAACAGACCAGCACATCGGGCTGTTCGGGCAGGGCGCGTTCCACCGATTGTGCCAGCGCATCGATATAGGTGGCATCGTCGAAATAGGGCGGCAGGGTCCGGCTGGCGGGCTGCCATTTCTCTGCCATCAGGCTGCGGAAGAACTGGTCGTTCGCGGTGGCGGTCGTCGCCCCGGCATATTGCGGGTAGAGCGGGCAGAACAGGATCTTGCTGCACCCCGCCTTGACCATCGCCTGCACCTTGGACTGGGTGGAGGGGTTGCCGTAGCGCATGCAGTAATCGACCATCACGTCTTCGCCGTAGCGATCGGCCAGCACCTGGGACAGCTTGGCATGCTGCTGCTTGGTGATGGTCAGCAGCGGGCTTTCATCCGCCTCCGTGTTCCAGATCGTCTTGTAGGCCGCGCCGCTTTTCTGGGGCCGGGTGCTCAGGATGATCCCCTGCAGGATCGGCTGCCATTTCCACTTGGGGTAATCGATCACCCGCGAATCCGACAGGAATTCTGACAGGTAGCGGCGCATGGACCAGTAATCGGTGCCATCCGGCGTGCCCAGGTTGGCCAGCAGCACGCCCACCTTTTGACGCGGGATCTTGGGGTGGTCCGCCGGGGCGTGGGTCGGGGTCTCTGCCATCTTCGTCTCCTGTCTGTCCCGCTCCGGAGATATAGGCTTCTCTCGGTCGGTCAATGCGCCGTGACGCTGGGCCGCGGCAATCTCTGGCGCCATACTAGGGGAATACGGGCGGGAATACCGGGGGGATCACGGGAAAATGGCCGGAGTCCTTGCGAAATTTCAGCGCAGGCCGCCGCGAAGGCCCCCGCGAGGGCTCCGGCGAAAGGGCCCCACGGCACAGAACCCGCCGCAAACCCGCCCGCCTCAGAACTTCAGCGGCTTTTCCGTGGTGCCAAGCGCATCGGCCAGCGACGCCTTGGCAGAGCCGGGGCGCAGGGGCTGCTGCTGGGAGGCATCGGGCGACCAGCCCGTCAGCGTGACGATCTCAAAGGTCGCGGGTACGCGGCCCTCTGCATCGCCATGGGCCTGCACGTAAAGCTCCATCGCCCGCAGGATCACCGCGCGGCGGGTGGGGCGGCGCAGCCGGTCCTGAAGGGCATTGGCCTCGCCCATGGCACGCAGGTCCGCCAGCAGCTTGAACGGAGAGGCATAGGTGACCGTCAGAACCTCGCTGTCGGCCACGGGCAGGGCAAAGCCGGCCCGTTGCAGCAGCCCGCCCAGGTCGCGGACCTCTCCCATGGGGGCGATACGGGGGGAAAGGCCCCCGGTGACCTCGATCTCTGCCTGGCCCAGGCATTCGCGCAGCTCGCTCAGGGTGCGCCCGCCGAACAGCACGCCCAGGAACAGCCCGTCGGGCGTCAGCGCGCGGCGGCACTGGATCAGCTGGCCCACCGGGTCATTGGACCAGTGCAGGTCCATGACGTGAAACACCAGGTCGGCGCTCTCGGTCTCGACCGGCAGCACATCTGACGGGGGCAGGATGCGCGGCGGTGCGGGCAGATCCCCGGTCAGCCTGGCCCAGTGATCGGGAAAAGGCGTGATCAGGATCGGCTTCGTAAAGGACTTGTTAACGATACTGAGCCGATCCTGAAGGTCCTCCGCCACCCGCTCATGCAGGAACAGACCGTCGGCCTGGGCGCGGGCGCGGCGGGCGGCCAGGGCCGCAGGATCGGTGAGACGGGGGGCAGGGGCTTGGGTCATGGGACGATTAGATAAGTCCTTGGGTCGGGCGGTGCAAACCGCATTGCGGGTGATCTACCCGGCGCGCTGCATCGGCTGCGGCGGCATCGTGGAAAGCGATTTCGGCCTCTGCGGGCCCTGCTATGCCGATACCCCCTTCCTGCTGGGACTGGTCTGCGATGGCTGCGGGGCAGAGCTGCCCGGCGGCCATGAAAGCGAAACCGCCCGTTGCGACAGCTGCCTTGCCCATCCGCCCCCCTGGGACCAGGGCCGCGCGGTGATGGAATATGCCGCCATGGGCCGCCGGCTGGTGCTGGGCCTGAAACATGCCGACCGGCTGGAAATCACCGCCCCCGCCGCCGCCTGGATGGCCAGCAGCGCGCGCCCCATGCTGCGCCCCGGCACGGTGATCGCGCCGATCCCGCTGCACTGGGCGCGGCGCATCGGGCGCGGCTACAACCAGTCGGCAGAGCTGTCGCGCCGGCTGGTAAAGGAATTGCGCGCCCGGGATCCCGCGCAGGAGGTCCTGGATCAGCCCGACCTGCTGCTGCGCACCCGCAAGACCCCCAGCCTTGAAGGCAAGACGCGGGCGCAACGCTACGCGCTGCTTTCTGCCGCCATCCGGGTCAATCCCGCCCGCGCAACCGGGCTGAAGGGCCGGCCGGTGTTGCTGGTCGATGACGTCATGACCTCCGGCGCGACCTTTTCCGCGGCGACAGCGGCCTGCCGGGCGGCTGGATCCGGCCCGGTTTCGGTTCTGGCTCTGGCGCGTGCGGACAAAGCGCTCTAGGTTGTCCCCGGACCCGCATCCGGAGGTAAAATGCAACCGATCGACATCTACACCACCCGAACCTGCGGCTTCTGCCAGGCCGCCAAGCGCCTGCTCGACAAGAAGGGCGTGGCTTACAACGAAATCGACGTGAGCGGCGATGCAGAGGGCCGCGCGAAGATGACCCAGCGTGCCAAGGGCCGGACCTCCGTGCCGCAGATCTTCGTGGGCGAAACCCACGTCGGCGGCTGTGATGAGCTTTACGAGCTGGACGGATCCGGCAAGCTTGACCCGCTGCTGGCGGCGGAATGAAAACCGCGCTGCTGCAAATCACCTCCTCCGACGATCCGGAGGCAAACCTGACCATGATCCGCACCATGGTGGCAGAGGCCGCCGCCAATGGCGCCGGCTTCGTGCTGACCCCGGAAGTGTCCAACTGCCTCTCGTCCTCGCGCAGCCGCCAGGAAGAGGTGCTTTGCACGCAGCAGGAGGATCCCACCCTTGCCGGCTTGCGAGAGGCCGCATCCCAGCACGGGATCTGGCTGCTGATCGGCTCCATCGGGCTGAAGACGGGGGATGCGGACGGGCGTTTTGCCAACCGCTCCTTCCTGATCGATCCGGAGGGAGAGATTGCCGCCTGGTACGACAAGATCCACATGTTCGACGTGGATGTCTCCGAAACGGAGACCTACCGCGAATCCGATGGCTACCGCCCCGGCGATCGCGCCGTGGTGGCGCAAACGCCCTTCGGCAAGGTCGGCCTGGCCATCTGCTACGATGTGCGCTTCCCCTACCTGCACCGGGCCCTGGCCCAGGCGGGGGCCACGATCCTGACCCAGCCCGCGGCCTTCTCTGCGGTCACCGGGACGGCGCATTGGCACGTGCTGCTGCGCGCCCGGGCGATCGAGACCGGCTGCTACGTGCTGGCCCCGGCGCAATGCGGCACCCATCCCCGCACGCGGGGCAAGGAACGCAAGACCTACGGCCATTCCCTGGTGGTTGCCCCCTGGGGCGAAGTCCTGCTGGACATGGGGACGGAGCCGGGCATCGGCTACGTGGACCTGGACCCGAAGGCCGTTACCACGGCCCGCGCCCGCGTCCCCGCGCTGAGCCACGACAGAGACTTCCGCCTGGACCAATGAGCGACCCCCGCAACTCCCTCGCCATCGCGCTCTTTTCAGAGATCCTCGCGGCGGACCAGATGACCCGGAACCGGTTGTCCAAGGTGCTGCCCAAGGGCATGGAGCTGTCGCATTTCTCCTTGCTGAACCACCTGGCGCGCGCCAACACGGAAAAGAGTCCGGCGCAGCTGGCGCAGGCCTTCCACGTGACCCGGGGGGCCATGACCAACACGCTGTCAAAGCTGGAATGGGCCGGCTACGTGCACATCCGCCCGGATTGGGACGATGCCCGGCGCAAGATGGTCTCCATCAGCCCGGCGGGACGGCAGGCGCGCGACGCGGCGCTCAGCGCCATCGCCCCGATGTTCACCAATGTGCTCGAAGACCTCGGCGAAGAGAAGGTCCGCGCCATCCTTCCGATCCTGCGCGACCTGCGTGCCAACCTGGAAGGCGACCGCTAAGGCGCGCCCCGACGGCGTCAGCCCAGCCCCGGCACCAGGATCTGGATCGCCACCGCCCCGGCATAGATCCCCAGAAGCGCCAGGGAATCGAACCCGATCCCCGCCGGCCCCTGCCGCTCGCGCACGATCAGCCCGCCCAGCAGCGCGGTGGTCATCAGCAGCGACGTGACCACCCAGAAGTAATCGCCCATCCCCGCCGCATGGTAGATCGACCCCTCGCGGTAGGCCGCATCCGACAGCGGCAGGAAGAGCGTGTCGAAGGTATTGCCCCCGATGATCCCGCCCACGGCCAGCTGCAACGCCCCCCGGCGCACGGCAGCCAGCGTCGTCACCAGCTCCGGCAGGGAGGTCACGACCGCCGTCATCAGGGCGCCCACAAGCGAGGCCGACAGCCCCAGCTGATCCGTCAGCCCGCCCGCACAGCGCGAGATCACCCAGCCCGACAGCCCCATGACGGCCATAAGCCCGCCGAATTCCGCGAAAAGCCGCGCGTTGGACTTCGCCTTGGCGGCGTCTTCCTCTTCCTCCGGCGCATCCTCCCGCGTGTGACGGGTGCGCACCGGGCGCCACATCGGCTCTTCCCGGACAGAGCGGCTGATCAGCAGCCCGGCCAGGTAAAGCACGGGGATCAGGAAGGACACCGGGTGAATGGCGAACAGCGTCACCTCCGGCGTGACCAGCGCCGAGAGCGGCAGCAGCAGCAGGAAGACCAGCAGGATGCCCTGCACCACGTTGGTCAGCTCCGCCGCCGCATGCTCCAGGTTGGCGCGCCGAAAGGCCAGATCCGCCAGCGCCAGGAAGGCGGTCTGCGCCGCGATCCCGCCCACGGAGTTGGAAAAGGCCAGCGAGGCCCGCCCCTCCATCGCCGAGGTGACAGAAACCACCGTCCCGGAAAGAGAGGTCGCCGCCCCCAGGATCACAGCCCCCGCGATGGCCTCGCCCAGGCCGGTGCGATCGGCGATCTTGTCGGCATAGCCCGTCATGATCACCCCGGTGATCGCGATGATCAGGGCGGAAGCGGCAAAGATGGCAAGCAGGAGGGGCAGGGGAAGCGCGGCGATCATGGCGGCCCAACGTTCGGGGCGCAGGGCGGTTCCGCCTCTTCT
>NZ_JAATOW010000013.1 GCF_011806405.1 Pseudooceanicola sp. HF7
ACGCCACGCCGCGCCTGCGGCGCGGACCGATCCAACCCCGGGGCTCCGCCCGTTCGCCCCTCGCGGCGTCCACTGGACGCCACGCCGCGCCTGCGGCGCGGACCGATCCAACCCCGGGGCTCCGCCCGTTCGCCCCTCGCGGCGTCCACTGGACGCCACGCCGCGCCTGCGGCGCGGACCGATCCAACCCCGGGGCTCCGCCCGTTCGCCCCTCGCGGCGTCCACTGGATGCCGCGCCGCGCCTGCGGCGCGGACCGATCCAACCCCGGGGCTCCGCCCGTTCGCCCCTCGCGGCGTCCACTGGACGCCGCGCCGCGCCTGCGGCGCGGACCGGGGCTCACCCCCTGCCGCGATAAGGCGGTACGCCCTGGTCAGGGATCCACACATCCTGCGGCACCGCGCCCGTCTGCCAGAAGACATCGATCGGAATGCCCCCACGCGGATACCAGTAGCCACCGATCCGCAGCCACTGCGGCGCAAGCAGCTCCACCAGGCGACGCGCGATGGAGATCGTGCAATCCTCGTGAAAGGCGCCGTGATTGCGGAAGGACCCGAGGTAGAGCTTCAGGCTCTTGGATTCCACCAGCCAGTCACCGGGCACGTAATCCAGCACCAGGTGGGCAAAATCCGGCTGTCCCGTCATCGGACAGAGCGAGGTGAACTCCGGCGCGGTGAAGCGGACGCAATAGGCCACCCCCTCCTGCGGGTTCGGCACGCGCTCAAGCACCGCCTCCTCGGGCGAGGCCGGCAGCGCCGTCGCGCCGCCAAGCTGGGTCAGACCTTCGGTGTAATGCGCCATGTCCAGGCTCCTCTGCTGATCGCCCTCTGATAGCGTGCTGAGCGCAGCAGGATAAGGGGGCCTTGACCTTGCCCGGGGGCCATGGTCTCACCGGGCCGATCCTGCCGCCTGATCCGAGGACCCCCATGGCCACGACCTTCCTTGCCTATACCGACGGCGCCTGCTCCGGAAATCCCGGCCCCGGCGGCTGGGGCGCCCTGCTGCAGGCCAAGGAAGGCGATACCGTCGTCAAGGAGCGTGAACTGAAAGGCGGCGAGCCCGGAACCACCAACAACCGGATGGAGCTGATGGCCGCGATTTCCGCGCTCGAGGCGCTTGGCCGCCCGACCCGGATCACCATCGTCACGGACAGCCAATACGTGAAGAACGGCGTCACCGGCTGGATCCACGGCTGGAAGCGCAACGGCTGGAAGACGGCCGCCAAGAAGCCGGTCAAGAACGCCGAGCTCTGGCAGCGCCTCGACGCGGCGCAGGCCCAGCACGATGTGACCTGGGAATGGGTCAAGGGCCACGCCGGCCACCCGGAAAACGAACGCGCCGATGAACTGGCCCGCGCGGGCATGGCCCCCTTCAAGTCCTGAAGAAGCACCAGGCGGCACGCAAATCAGGGGCTCTGCCCCCGCCGGGCCTGCGGCCCGCCTCCCCCGGAGTTTATCGGCAAGAAGAAAACGCAACGGAGGCCTGACAGGCGCCGCGGCCCTGTCTTCTTCTTGCCGGAAAACTCCCGCCGGAGGCTTCCGCCCTATCCGATCCGCGTCCCCGCCTTGAGTGGCAGACCCCGCAGGAAGACCTCGGCCTCCTGCGGCCCCTTGCCCGCGCGCTGCAGGCGCAGGATCTGCACGGCCCCCGTGCCGCACGCCAGGGTCAGGGTGTCGTCCAGCACCTCGCCCGGCGCGCCGGAACCTTCCGCCAGGCGGGAGGCCAGCAGCTTCAGACGCTGGCCGTCATGTTCGACCCAGGCCCCGGGAAAGGGCGAGAGACCGCGGATCTGGCGGTCCACCTCTTCTGCAGGGCGGGTGAAATCCACCTGGGCCTCGGCCTTGTCGATCTTGTGGGCATAGGTGACGCCCTCTTCCGGCTGGGGCTCCGGCGACAGGTTGTCGAGCTGGTCGAGCGCCTGGGTGATAAGCTGCGCCCCCATGGCAGAGAGCCGGTCATGCAGGTCCGCCGTGGTTTCCTCTGCTCCGATGGAGAGCGCCTCGCGCAGCAGGACCGGGCCGGTGTCGAGTCCGGCTTCCATCTGCATGATGCAGATGCCGGTTTCCCGGTCCCCGGCCATGATCGCCCGGTGGATCGGGGCGGCCCCGCGCCAGCGCGGCAGCAGGCTGGCGTGGATATTGAGGCAGCCGTGGGTCGGCGCATCCAGGATCGCCTGGGGCAGGATCAGCCCATAGGCCACGACCACCGCGATATCGGCCCGGAGCGCGGCAAAGCTGGCCTGTTCCTCCGCCGATTTCAGGCTTGTGGGGTGGCGCACCTCAAGGCCCAGTTCCAGCGCGCGGGCGTGGACCGGGGTGGGGCGGTCCTTCTTGCCGCGTCCCGCCGGACGGGGCGGCTGGCAGTAGACCGCCGCGATGTCGTGGCCGGCCGCCACCAGGGCATCGAGCACCGGCACGGAGAAATCCGGGGTTCCCATGAAGATCACGCGCATCGGGGGCCTCCTGCGGCTGGGCGGGCTTGTTGCAGCGCGGTCTAGCAGCGCGGGGGGAAGGGGTCCAGCGGGCCGGGGAGGCGATCGGAACGGGGCGCTGCGCCTGCGGCTCGCCCGGGAGGCGCAGCCGACAACGGACCCGGACCCCTCGATGGGGGACGGGCCCGTCCCTTGCGCCATGGGCAGCGCTTCAGCCGGCCTTGCGGGCCTTGCGCAGCAGCATGTCGCGTTTCATCTTGGACAGCCGATCAAAGTACATCCGGCCCTGCAGGTGATCCACCTGGTGCTGGACGGAGGTCGCCCAGAGGCCGACGAAATCGCGCTCTTCCATCTCGCCCGCGGCGTTAAGGAAGCGCACCGTCACCGCCCGCGGGCGCGAGATCACGGCGGACACGCCCGGCAGGTTGGGGCTGGCTTCCTCGTGCTCGCGCATCTGGACGGAGCTGTGCAGGATCTCCGGATTGGCCATGCGCACGGCCTCTCCGCGTTTCTCGGAGGCATCGACCACCGCCAGCTGCAGCATCACGCCGATCTGCGGCGCGGCCAGGCCGACGCCGGGCATGGCCTCCATCGTGTCGATCATGTCGCGCCAGATCGCCTCGATCTCGCCGGTGATCTCCTCCACCGCGATGGCGGGCGAGCGCAGGCGCTTGTCGGGCCAGGGAATGCAGCGGCGGGCGGTCATGGTCAGTCCCGCGCCCGCTCACGCTTGAGCTTCTGGCTCTTGCGCGTGATCATCTGGCGCTTCATCGGCTTGAGGTAGTCGATGAACAGCTTGCCATCCAGGTGGTCGATCTCATGCTGGACGCAGACGGCCCAGAGGCCGTCGAACGTGTCCTGCTGTTCGCGCCCGTCGCGGTCGATCCAGCGCGCCGTGACCTCGGCCGGGCGGGTCACTTCGGCGTATTGCTCGGGGATCGACAGGCAGCCTTCCTCGTAGACCTTCGTGTCGTCGGAGGCGGCGATGATCTCGGGGTTGAACATGATCAGCGGGCGGGGCGCTTCGCCCTCTTCGCGCACGCAGTCCAGCACCACGGCCCGTTGCAGGATCCCCACCTGGGGCGCGGCCAGGCCGATGCCGGGCGCGTCATACATGGTTTCCAGCATGTCGTCCGCAAGCACGCGCAACTCATCGCTGAGATCGGCGACGGGTGTGGCGACCTTCTTGAGGCGCGGATCGGGGTGGATCAGGATCGGGCGTTTCATGCGGTCCATGTAAGGCAAGCCCTGCGGCTTCGCAATATCACCGGCAGTATCGGTTTAGCCCATGTGGAGCGGGGCGGATCGGGCCGTCTCCTGCCCCCTGAACGCCATTGTGCAGGGGGACAGGCGCCATTGCGCATCCCGGCCCTTGCCCCCGCGGCGCAAAGCAGTAGCTTTCCCCCATGCCAAAGGACAGTGACACCATGAATTTCGACCAGATCATCGAACGCCGGGGCACCCATTCCGCCAAGTGGGACAACATGGAGGCCTTTTCCGGCATCTCCCCGGACGAAGGCATCCCCATGTGGGTGGCCGACATGGAATTCCGCGCCCCCGAGGTTGTGCAGCGCGCGCTTCAGAAGATGGTCGACCACGGCATCTACGGCTACTACGGCGGCAATGACAGCTACCTGGACGCGGTCCAGTGGTGGGCGGAAAACCGGCACGGCTGGCTCCCTCCGCGCGAGGGCATCTATGTCACCAACGGCATCGTCAACGGCCTGCAGCTCTGCCTGCAAGCCTGGACCAAGCCCGGCGATGGCGTGGTGATCTTCACCCCGGTCTACCATGTCTTCCCCCGCCTGATCCGCGCGCAGGAACGCGTGGCCGTGGAATGCGCCCTGGTGCAGCGCGGCGACCGCTACGAGATGGATTTCGACACCTACGAATCCCAGATGACCGGCAATGAGAAGATGCTGGTGCTCTGCTCGCCGCATAACCCCGGCGGCCGGGTCTGGAGCCCGGAGGAACTGCAGCAGGTCGCGGATTTCGCCAAGCGCCACGACCTGATCCTGGTCTCGGACGAGATCCACTGCGACCTGACCCTGCCCGGCCATACCCATACGGCCATGACCCGCGTCGATCCCTCGATCATGGATCGGCTGGTGATGATGACCTCCGCCACCAAGACCTTCAACCTGGCGGGCGGCCACGTGGGCAACGTCATCATCTGCGATGAAAAGCTGCGGCGCGATTTCGCCAAGGCGCTGGCCTCTTTCGGGGGCTCGCAGAACTCCTTCGGGCAGGTGATGTCCGAAGCAGCCTATTCGCCCGAAGGGGCCGAATGGCTGGATGCGCTGCTTGTCTACCTGGCTGAAAACGCCCGCATCTTCGAAGAGGGGGTGAACGCCATCCCCGGCCTGCAGGTCCAGCACCTTGAAGGGACCTACCTGGCCTGGGTCGATTTCTCCGGCACCGGGATGACCCCGGAGGAGGTGCGCACGCGCATCAAGGACGCCGGGATCGCGGTCAATGACGGCATCTCCTTCGGCAAGGGCGGAGAGGACTACCAGCGCTTCAACCTGGCCACCCAGAAGGTGCGGGTGGAAGAGGTCGTGCGCCGGATGCGCGCCGCCTTCTCCGACCTGCAGTGACGTGATTCGGGCATGAGCCAGCACGCGGGATCCCAAGGCGCCTTCGACCACCTGGTCGTCGCCGCCCCCACGCTCAGCGCCGGGCTGGATCATGCCCAGGCCGCGCTTGGCGTGACGATCCCGCAGGGCGGGGTGCATCCCCTGATGGGCACCCATAACCACCTGGTCCGGCTGGGCGATGCCTCTTTCCTTGAAGTCATCGCCCCCGATCCCGACGCCCCGGCGCCAGGCCGGCCGCGCTGGTTCGGGCTGGACCAGCCGCCGGCCACGCCCCGGCTGCTGCACTGGGTGATCCGCCTGCCCGGCCTTGCCGCGCGGCGCGCAGAGCTGCCGGACCAGCTTGGCCCGGCGATCGAACAGGTCCGCGGCGACCTGCGCTGGCTGATCACCGTGCCCGAAGACGGCAGCCTGCCCTTCGGCGGCGCCTTCCTCACGGTGATCGACTGGAGCAAGCCTGAGCAGGCCCTGCCACCCCGCGCCATGCCCGGTGCGGGCCTGGCGCTGGAAGCGCTAGAGGTCCGACACCCCCAGGCAGACAGGATCGCCGCCCTGCTGGCCCCGGTGCTGCAGGATCCCCGCATCCGCTTCACCCCCGCGCCCGAGATCGCGCTTGAAGCGCAGATCATGGGCCCGGACGGTCTGCGCCGCCTGCGCTGACGGCGCCCCACTCACCTGACCCCATACGCAAAAACGCGGCCCCGTTTCGGGGGCCGCGTTCTACTCGTCTCCTGTCAGGCCCTCACGGACCGGCGGCCCTGATCAGCTGGCAAAAGCTGGCGTCAGGGTGCTTCCGGGCCCTGGCCCGCTCAGCTCAGCCCTCGATGGCCTGGCTGTTGACGGTCTGGCCGCTGGCGATCTGGATCTGGCGCGGTTTCAGCGCCTCAGGCACTTCGCGCTTCAGCTCGATGTGCAGCATCCCGTCTGCATGGGTCGCGCCGGTCACGCGGACATGGTCTGCAAGCGCGAACCGGCGCTCGAAGGCACGGGTGGCGATGCCACGGTGGAGGTACGTCCGAGGCGTCTCGTCCTCTGCCTTCCTGGCGGAAACCACCAGCGCCTTGTCCTTCACCTCAACGCTCAGGTCGGCATCGGTGAACCCGGCGACAGCGATGGAGATGCGGTAGGCATCTTCGGCGGTTTTCTCAATGTTGTAAGGCGGGTAGGTCTGCTGGCCGACGTCATTGGTCAGGACCCTGTCCATCATGTCGGCAATCTGGTCGAAGCCGACGGTGGCACGGTAGAGCGGTGCAAAATCAAGGTTGCGCATCTGGTCATCCTTCTTGAAGCGATAACTATGTTTCGGCCCTCCCATCAGGGACGGACCGGGAAAGCAGAACCCGTGGTGGCGTCCTGCTGAGACTTATCTGGGAAGGGTGCGGGACGGTTTCAAGAGCCTGCCGGCAGGCCGAAGGCAGCCGCCCGCCGAAGGCCGCTCAAGACCCGGCGATCAGCGCTTTCAGCTCTGCCAGGGCCGGGCCCAGCTCCGGGCCAAGGGCCACGACCTGCCCGGCCATCTCCGCCTTGGCCGACATCACCGACACCAGCCGTGGCGCGCCGGAGGCAAAGGAAAACACCGGTGATCCGGAGGCCCCGAAATCCACCGCGCAAGAGGTCACCAGCACCCCGGCCTCGCGTGCCAGCACGCCACAGACCTCCTGCAGGCGGGGGGCGGAGTCGCGGCTGACCGCGTAGGAGACCGCGCCAACCCTGTCGCCCACGCCGGGATGGGCATCCACCGCGAAAGGCACCGCCGGGACGGGGGCGTCCAGTTTCAGCAGCGCGATGTCATGGGCCAGCTTCTGCGCGCCCGCGCTTGCCTTGCGGTAGGCGGGATGGGCCCGCGCGTGCAGCACGGACCGCCGCGCGCTCACCCCTTGGGAAAAGCCGGGGCGAAAGCGCAGGTCGGCGGCCCGCAGGGGCCGCCCGCTGAGCGGATCGAACAGGCAATGGGCGGCGGTCAGCACCAGGTCGGGCGCGATCAGCGCCCCGGTGCAGAAACCCTGCGCGCCACCCACGGTCTGCAGGTCCAGGCGGCCGACGGCCTGCCACCAGCCGCCCTCCACCGCGCCGCGCCGCAGGGTGGTCAGGTCACCGGCCCGCAGGGGCGCGGCCAGCATCAGGAAAATCAACAGAAGCCGGAGCATTCCAGTCGCTTGTCAGGGGCGCAGCACGGGCACCGGCTGCGGCAGTGGATCGGTGCCAAGCGCGGCCGGTTCCGGCCCGCCCGTCACCCAGTCGAGAAGCTCCACTGTATGCACGATGGGCAGCCCGGTTCCAGATCCGATCTGCATCATGCAGCCGATATTCCCCGCCGCGATCACCTGTGGTTGCAGCGCCTCCAGGCTGGCAACCTTGCGGGCCTTCAGCTGGCCGGAAATCTCCGGCTGCATCAGGTTGTAGGTGCCGGCAGAACCGCAGCACAGATGGGCATCCGCCGGCAGCAGCACCTTGAACCCCGCCTTGGCCAGCAGGGTCTTCGGGGCCTCCGTCACCCGCTGGCCGTGTTGCAGCGAACAGGCCGGGTGATAGGCCACGCGCATGTCCCTTGCCGGGTGATCGGGCAGCGGCTCCACCCCCAGTTTCACCAGCAGTTCAGAGATATCCGTCGCCATGCCCGCGATCCGGGCGGCCTCCTCGGCCAGCTCGGTGCCGGCCAGCATATGCCCGTAATCCTTGACCGTCGTGCCGCAGCCAGAGGTATTGACCACCACGGCCTCGACCCCGTCGCGGATCCAGGCGCGCACGTTGGCGGCGGCGAAAGGCTCGGACGGCTTGCCCATGTGATGGGTCAGCGCCCCGCAGCAGCCCGCCCCTTCAGAGACGACGACCTCCACCCCAAGGCGGGTCAGCAGGCGGATGGTGGCATCGTTGATATCGGTGTTCAGCGCCTTCTGGGCGCAGCCGGTCATCAGCGCCACCCGCATCCGGGGGGCCCTTGGCGTGAAGCTTTGCGGGCGGTCCCGGTCAGAGCGCGGCGGGATATGCGCCGGGGCCATGTCCAGCATGGCGCGCAGGCGCGGATCGGGCATCAGGTGGCGGAAGGGCCGGGCCAGCTTGGCCCCCACCAGCGCGGCGCGGAACCGCCCGGGGTAAGGCAGCACCATGGCCAGCAGCCGGCGCAGCATCCGGTCGCGCCAGGGCCGCTCGTAATGCTCTTCGACATAGGCGCGGGCGTGGTCGATCAGGTGCATGTAATCCACGCCCGACGGGCAGGTGGTCATGCAGGCCAGGCAGGACAGGCAGCGATCCAGGTGCTTGACCGTGGCCTCATCGGGCACGCGGGCGTTTTCCAGCATGTCCTTGATCAGGTAGATGCGCCCGCGCGGGCTGTCCAGCTCGTCGCCCAGCACCTGATAGGTGGGGCAGGTCGCGGTACAGAACCCGCAATGCACGCAGGCACGCAGGATCTTGTTGGCCTCGGCGGTATCCGGATCGGCCAGCTGGGCCTCTGTGAAATTCGTCTGCATCAGGCCTCCCGGGCAAGCTTGGCGATGGCGGTCCGTAAATCAGTTGAACAGGCCGAAGCCCTGTCCCGGGCCCCCAGCGCTTCTGCGTTGTGGCGGAAGGGGGTGACCCCGCCCTGGATCGCGAAAGGGGGCGTGTCGTCCTCACCGCCCCTGAGCCCGACCACCTCAAGCCCCGCAATGGCCTCCCGCAACAGGCAGGTCTCCTGCTCCAGCGTACCGGGGGGATAGGTGCACTCAGCCATGGGCCATCGCCCCCTGAGCGAACAGCCCCCTGGGATCGAACCTCTCGCGCAGGCCCCGGGCCAGCGCCGCAAGGGCGGGGGGCTGGGGATGGAACATCGGCACCGCGGCCCGCGCCTCGGCCCCAGCGCGCATCAGCGTGGCATGGCCCCCCAGCCGGTCGACCTCTGCCCGCAGCAGCTCTGCCCGCGGCGCCGCGCCCTCAAGCTGCAGCCAAAGCAACCCGCCGCTCCAGTCGCAGACCGCCGCATGCCCGACCCCGGCCTCCTCCAGCGCCGCCAGAAGAACCGGCCCGTCCGTCGGCTTGACCGACACCCGCCAGAGCGGCGCCATGCTGCCCGCGAAGTCAGAGACATCGCGCACCGCCGCCCAAAGCGCGGCGCTCTCCGGCCCCTCCAGCACCTCGTCCGCACCCAGCAGATCGCGCAGCCGTCCCGCCCGGTAGGCGACACTGCCCGACAGGCCCTCGACCCGGATCAGCCGCTCGGCAGAGGGGCCGCGCCAGGCCGCGCCGCTCACGTCCCAGGGAGTACCCATGGCCCGGCACAGATCGGCAACCGCCGCCGCCGCCCCCTGCCCGCGCAGCACCAGCGTGGCCTCGGCCTGGGGCACGGCCAGCACCTTCAGGCTGACCTCGCTCAAGACGCCCAGGGTGCCCCAGCTGCCCGCCATCAGCTTCACCAGGTCGTAGCCGGTGACATTCTTCATCACCCGCCCGCCGTTGCGCAGCACCCGGCCGGCACCATCGACAAAGCGCACGCCCAGCAGGTGATCCCGCGCCGCCCCCGCCTGCACCCGCCGGGGACCAGAGACATTGGCCGCGACCACCCCGCCGATGGTCGGCGCTCCGGGGCCAGAGGCCAGCAGAGCCCGATGATCCATGGGCTCGAAGGCCAGCCGCTGGCCCTTCTCCGCCAGCACCGCCTCGACCTCCTCCAGGGGGGTGCCCGCCCCCACGACCAGCGTCAGCGCGCCCGGCTCGTACAGATGCACGCCCGACAGACCGCCGGTCTCCAGGACCTCGCCCACCACGGGCACGCCCCGCGTCCCGCCGCCCCGCACCGCCAGGGGCGCCGTCGCACCGGCCAGCAGCTCGGCCAGCTCTGCCTCCGTCGAAGGTCTCACGCCGCACTCCTCTTCATCCTGCCGCCCCGGGAAAGGCCACCGGCCCGCCCCGGAATACGCCCTCTCCCCCGAAGACCCCTGGCTTCACCTGGCCAAAAATACTCAAACGCACCACCCGCCACCGGGCACTCCGCCCCGCTCATCGCGCCAGGGAAAGGCCATCCGCCCCCTCCCGCCGCCCGGCGGAAACCGCCAACGGAAAGACCTTGGCCGGGTTCAGCAGCCAGGCCGGATCAAAGACATCCTTCACCGCCATCTGCGCCTCAAGATCCTCGGCCCCGTATTGCCGGTCCATCAGGTCGCGCTTCTCAATCCCCACGCCATGTTCGCCGGTCAGGCAACCGCCCGCCTCGACACACAGCAACAGGATCTCCGCCCCCAGCTGCTCGCAAAGCTCAAGCTGACCCGCCTGGTTGGCGTTGAACAGGATCAGCGGGTGCATGTTGCCATCCCCCGCGTGGAAGACATTGGCCACGTCCAGCCCGTATTGCGCGCTCAGCTCGCCGATCCGGCGCAACACCTGCGGCAAGGCAGAGACCGGGATGGTCCCGTCCAGGCACATGTAATCATTGATCTGCCCCATGGCCCCGAAGGCGCTCTTGCGCCCCAGCCAGATCCGCGCGCTTTCCTCCGCACTGCGGCTTTCGCGCAGCTCCACCGGGTCATGGCGGCGCGCAATGGCGGTGATCAGGGCCAGCTGCTCGGCGATCTCGTTCTCGCTGCCCTCGACCTCCACGATCAGCAGCGCCTCGCAATCGGGATAGCCCGCGCCGGAAAAGGCATCCGTCGCGCGGATGCAGGGGCGGTCCATGAATTCGATCGCCACGGGCAGCACCCCGGCCTCGATGATATCGCTGACGCAGGCCCCGGCGACCTCCGAACTGTCATAGCCGATCAGCACCGGGCGCGCGCCCTCCGGCTTGGGCAGGATGCGCAGCGTCGCCTCCGTCACCACCCCCAGCTGCCCCTCAGAGCCGCAGATCACCCCCAGCAGGTCCAGCCCGCCGGCGTCCAGATGCGCGCCGCCGATCTCAAGCACTTCGCCGTCCATGGTCACCAGCGTCACCCCCAGCAGGTTGTTGGTGGTCACCCCGTATTTCAGGCAATGCGCCCCGCCGGAGTTCATGGCGATATTGCCCGCGATCGCACAGGCCAGCTGGCTGGACGGATCGGGCGCATAGAAGAACCCCTCGGCCTCCACCGCGCCGGAAACGGACAGGTTGGTGCGCCCGGTCTGCACCCGGATGAAGCGATTGGCATAATCGGTCTCAAGCACCTGGTTCATCCGCGCCACGCCCAGGATCACGCAATCCGCCGTGGGCAGCGCGCCCCCGGCCAGGCTGGTCCCCGCCCCGCGCGGCACCACCGGCACCCCCATCTGCGAACAGATCTTCAGAACTGCCGCGACCTCCTCGGTACTGCCCGGCAGCACGGCGCAAAGCGGCGGACAGCGGTAGGCCGTCAGGGCATCGCATTCATAGGCGCGGGTCTCCGCAGGGTCGGAAATCACCGCGACGGCGGGCAAAACTGCCTCCAGACGCGTCACCAGCTCTGCCTTGCGGGTCAGAATCTGCGGATCCGGGCGTGGCATTTCCATGGCTGAACCCTCGTTTTCCCTCGATTTTCAAGCCTCCCCGGCGACGCGGGGCGAATTGGTAAAAAACTATTACCAATTTTTCCATTAGGCAAGCAAGCCTGCAGAAGGGTAACACGGCGACCATGACCGCGTTGGACTTTCTCTCCCTCTATTCGCTCACCGATGTCTTCGCCGTGGTGGTGATCATCGCCGCCTGGCTGGCCGTCGGCTGGCGGATCGAGAACCCGCGCCCGGAAAGACCCTCCGTCTCCATGCTGATGGCGGAATACCGGCGCGAATGGCTGCGCCACATGATCGAACGCGACAACCGCATCTTCGACGCCCAGACCCTGGGCACGCTGCGCGGCGCGACCTCCTTCTTCGCCTCCTCCACGATGATCGCCATCGGCGGCGTGGCCGCCCTGCTGGGCAATTCCGAACAGCTGCGCGGCGTGGCCACCGACCTCGGCGTGGCCGAAGCCTCGGCCAGCCGCGCCTCCGATGTCTACTGGGAGGTCAAGCTCTGCCTGATCGCCTTCTTCCTGGTGAACGCCTTCCTCAAGTTCGTCTGGTCCAACCGCCTGTTCGGCTATTGCGGCGTGCTCATGGGCGCGGTGCCCAACGGCACCGACGATCCCCGCGCCATGCCCCGCGCGATGAAAGCGGCAGAGATCAACGTCTACGGCGCAAGGGGCTTCAACCGGGGCCTGCGCTCGATCTATTTCGCATTGGCCGCCACCGGCTGGTTCCTCGGTCCCTGGGGGCTGATCGTGGCCACGGCGCTGACCTGCGGCGTGCTCTGGCGGCGCGAGTTCGCCTCGGATTCCCGCGCCATGCTGCTCCGCCGGGAAGACCCCTGATCGACAGCGCCCCGAACGGCGCGCCACCACGCCGGCAGGCCCCCCCCCTGCCCCTTCTTCTTGCCAAAAAACTCTGGGGGGGGAACGAAACAGGGGGGCATCGAGCCCCCCTGTTTCGTGGGGGGCAAAGCCCCCCGCCAGCGCTTAAAGCAGGCCTAACGCCCCGTTCGCCGCGCACCGACGCAATACCGACGTGAAACCGACACGATACAGATGCCGTACCGACGTGCCACCCGCGGCAGGCCGGACACCGCGAAACCGCGCCTCACAGCGGGAAGGCCAGGCGGAACAGAAGCTGCTTGCCCGGATCTTCCACCCCCACCGAATAGCGCCAGGGAATCGCCGCGACGACCTGGAACTGCATGGTCTGGGACAGCATCCCCGACACCCCGATGCCATAGGACCCCAGGCTCTCGGAGACCGGGCCATCGCCGGGATCGCGATACCAGACAGAGCCGAAGTCCACGAAGGCCGAGGGCGTCACCACCGGCAGGGGATCCCAGCCGGTCTCGACGTCATGGCTCAGCGCCACGGCCATCGCCGCCCCGCTGTCCCCGGACAGGCTGCCATTGTCGAATGCCCAGCCGTAGGGATCGCCCCCCACCGCGAATTGCACCGCGCCCGGCAGCTCCCGGGCCGAGTATTGAGCGGAGGCGATCACCCGCAGAAGCAGCTCTTCACCCAGCATGCGGGAATACTGCAACCCGCCGGAAACAAAGCGGAAATCATCCGGCACATCGCCCATGTCCAGGTCAGAGGCCACGCCGAAGCTGACGCCGCCATCGGCACTGAAGCCGCCCTTTTCCAGCGCCCTGTCGTAATCCAGCGTCAGGCTCACCCAGCGCGTTTCGCTGCGCGACACCGCCATGCCACCGACATCCACGTCATCATTGCGCAGGGTCAGCTCCGCCCGGCCGAACAGGCTGTGATCCAGCCGCCGCAGGAAGGGATAGGACAGATGCGCCGTCGCCGTGGCCGAGGTCACGTCGATCTCCTGGTCGGCCAGCGAACCGCCGGGCCGCTGGCGAAGGAAGGTCACCCCGAATCCCGCGCTCAGCCCGTCGCTGCCGATCGGGTAATCCTGGGAGAACTGCAAAAGACCCAGCTGACGCGGATCCCCCGGAGTCACCACCCCGGTCAGGTTGCTGCTTTCAAAAAGCCCCATGTGGTCATCAAGATCAAGGATTCCAGCCAGTTGCAGCGGACCCACGGCCTCTGAGCCCAGGTTGTCCAACCCGATCATCCCGGCTGTCCTGTCCTGGTCGATCTGCAGTCGCAGCAACCCGCCGCCCGTGGCGCCGTCCGGGCGCACGAAGACCCCCTCGATCTCCAGGCCGCCCAGGTCGCTCATCAGCAGCAGCACGCGCTCGGCCTCTGCCACGCGGATCGGGTGCATCGCCAGGATCCGGTCCAGCCAGGGCGCCAGCCGCCGGTCTATCCCGCTGATATCGCTGTTGATCTCGATCCGGTCGACGTAGCTTTCAAAGACCTGCAGGCGGATCGTGCCGCTGGCATAATCCTGCACTGGCACCACCGTCTTGGAGAAATAGCCGGCCCGCAGGTAGGCCGCATCCACGGCCTCGGCGATCCGGTACATCTCGGCCAGGGTGACGACCTGCCCGATCCGCCCCTGCCAGAGCGGTGCCAGGCTGCCCGGCGGCACGCTGCGCGCGCCCTCCACGCTTACGCCCCGCAGGCGGAACCGGACCGCCTCTGCGGCACCCATGTCGACCTTGCTGCGGGCATCCTCCACCCCAAGCTCAACAGTCCCCACCTGGGGCGGCGGATCATAGCGGTTCAGGATCACCGTCTGTCCGGCAATCACCCGGTCCGCGATTCCCTCCTGCGCCCGCAGGGGCCCGGCCAGCAGTGCCGGCACCGCCGCGGAAAGCGCGGCAAACAGGATCGACCTACCCAAAACATTGAAATCATGCATATAAATAACCCCGTGCCAGCCCAATTCGGGCGGCGACGGCTCCCTTTTAACAACAGAAGCCACCTTGGCACGGGGCCTGCCCTTGGGGACAAGCCTTTGCGACCCCCGGCGCGACAAAGCCGCCAGCTTTGTCGCCCGTGCAACAGGGGGCCTCAGGCGCTCCGCGCCGCGAAAACCGGAAAATCCAATTCCCGCTTGGCGAAATCTGCATTCCCGTCTTTGAAAAAACCGCGCCCTCCTGCACATTGCAGGAAGGGGGAAAGGACCATGGCTCAGGATCACGACATTCAGCAGGAAGAGACACCGCCGGTTTTCGTCATCGGGCTGTCCATGGCCGGGGCGATCTCGGCCGGGGCCTATACGGCGGGGGTGGTCGATTACCTGTTCCGCGCCATGCGCGCCCATAACGCCCGGCTGGGGCAGGAGGACGCCACCCACCCGGCCCCCGGACACCGGGTGGTGGTCAAGGCGATCAGCGGGGCCTCTGCGGGCGGCACCACCGCCGGGCTGATCGTGGCCAGCCTGCTGGACGCGGGCGGGGACGACGGGCCCGCCTGGGACAGCCCCGTCACCGGCAGCTTCCCCGCACGCGACGGCAAGGGCCTTGGCAGCTTCGATTACGTGCTGGGGCCGGTCCACAAGGTCTGGGTGGACAGCCTGTCGATGTTCGACGAAACCACCGGCACCGGGCTGCTGGCGGACAGCGACCTGGTAAATGGGGCGACGCCGCTGGACTGGACGCCGCTGGACGGGCTCAAGCTGCCGCTGCGCGCGCTGCTGGACGGGAACGCCATCGACGCCGCCGCGCAGGATGTGCTGAGCGACATCAAGGCCTGGTCGGATAGCGCGCCCGGCTATGACTTCATCTCCGGCACCTTCGACCTGTTCCTGATGACCACCTCGCTCCAGGGACTGGCGATGCAGGTGCAATTCGCCGCCGGGCAGAGCTTTTCCATGACCCAGCATTCGCTGGTGCGCCACTTCACCCTGACCGGCATGGGCAGCGGCCCGGACCTGCCCTCGCCCTGGCTGGAGGACTGGCGCGATGACGGCATTGCCCTGGATCCGCGCAACTGCGGCCCCGGCCCCATGATTCCCTTTACCGAGGTCGACTGCGCCCGGAGCTGGAAGAAACTGACCGTGGCCTGCATCGCCACCGGGGCCTTCCCCTTTGCGCTGCCCGCCCGCTACATGGACGCCACCAACGCCGAACTGGGGGCCGAGGATGCCCAGGGCCGGCGCCAGGGCGGGGCCATGCCGCTGAACCTGCAGGGCGGCGAAGAGGCCCCGCGCATCTTCCCCGAAGGCACCAGCCCGGCCCTTGCCGCGCCCTATGTCGCCATCGACGGCGGGACGATCAACAACGAACCCTTCGAATATGCCCGCTACGCCATCCGCCAGCGCCCCGCGGGCGAAAGCCGGGGGCTGGCGGCCAATCCGCGCGATGCCAAGACAGCGGACCGGGCGGTGATCCTGGTCGATCCCTTCCCCGGCGTGGTGATCAACCAGCCCCTCACCCGCGAAGACGCCAGCAGAAGCGCCGGACTGCCCGACGTGCTGCGCCGCCTCAAGGGGCTGCTGGTCGCCCAGGCGCGCTTCAAGCCGGAAGAGCTGCTTCTGGCCTCCAAGGAAGACGTGAAATCGCGCTTCATCATCTCTCCGGTGCGCAAGGGCGGGGCCAAGGGGGACCGCTCCATCCTGGGGGCAGAGGCGATCGCCAGCGGCTGCCTTGGCGGCTTCGGCGGCTTCCTGCGCCGGGACTTCCGTCAGCACGATTTCATCCTGGGCCAGCGCAATTGCCAGCGCTTCCTGCAAGAGCATTTCACGCTGGATCCCGCGAACAAGGTGCTGGCCGGGAAATCCCCCAGCGGGCGCATCATCGACCCCGGGCCCGACATGCCGGAAATCCTGGATCCCGCCTGGCCGGACCTGTCAGCGCAAGAGCTGCAGCCGGTGATCCACCGCGCCATGACTCGGATCGACCGGGTAATCGCCAGCCTGAAGGCCGATGGCGCGCTCTCGGGCGTCCTGCCGCGCGCCGCCAGCACGCTGTTTTCGCTTTTCGGCAAGAAGCGCACCCGCCTGCGGCTGACCGGGATCATCCTGGCCGACCTGCTGCTGCGCGATCAGCTGAAGGAACCCGGGCTGAGCGCGGCCCTGACCCAGGCGCTGAAAGCCGGCCCGCCCGGCGCGGATACCGCGCCCGACAGCGCAGACATGGCCATGGCGCGCCAGGTGCTGGCCGCCGTGATGCGCGCCGGAAACAGCGGCCTGACCGCGGCCGAGGTCCACGCCGCCCTGAAGGCCGCCCGCGTCACCCCGCTGCCCCAGGTCCATGACATCGCGGCCATGCTGGCAGAGCTGAAGGCGCAGGACCTCTGCGAGACTCCGGGCTGGAACCGCCTGGCCGGGGCCGCGCGCAGCTTCCGCTACGCCTTCCCCAAAGCCCCATGAGCCCCGGGCTGTCGTCCGCTTCATGAAAGGCCAGGGAACGCCCAAGCGGGGCATCGAGCCCCCCTTGACCGTCGGGGGCCCTGCCCCCGCCAGCGCTTAATCCATCGCGAACGCGCCGTGCGCTGCGCACCGACGTAATACCGACGTGATACCGACACGATACAGACGCGGCACCGACGCCGATTTTGCGCCCCAAAAGGGCCCATCCCACCGCGCGCTTTTCGGGGAAATCCAGGACCCCGGAAAAGCGAAAACCGCCCAGCTTGCGCTGCGGCGGTTTTCGGCTTTTCTTCGGTCTTGGTCAAAGTGGTGAGCCGTGAAGGATTCGAACCTTCGACCCACTGATTAAAAGTCAGTTGCTCTACCAACTGAGCTAACGGCCCACTCTGGAGCCGCCGTCTAAGGGTGCCCGCCGGGATGGTCAAGCGTAAATCCAAAATTTTGTAACAGAAAACTTCGGCGACGTAGCGGCGCAAGGCGCGCGCGCCTTTTCTTCACCTCGTGGAATCGCTATATCGCCGCAATGCAGATCAAGGATATCCCCCAGGGCCTGCCGTTCATGAAGATGCACGGACTTGGCAACGACTTCGTGGTGATCGACTCGCGCGCTCGGCGCGAGGCGGTGACGACGCCTGCGCTTGCGCGCGCCGTGGGGGACCGCCACCGGGGTGTCGGCTTCGACCAGCTGGCAGAGATCCGTTCAGGTCAAGATACTGATATCGAACTGGATTTCTGGAACAGCGACGGCACCCGCGCCGGCGCCTGCGGCAATGCCACCCGCTGCGTGGCGGCCTTTGTCATGGGCGAAACCGGCAGCCGAAGCCTGTCGATTCGCACCGCCCGCGGGCTGCTTCACGCCCGTATCGAGGGCGACGGGACAAGCGGCGAAACCAGCGTGAACATGGGCCACCCCCAGCTTGACTGGCAGGAGATTCCCCTGGCCCGCGACGTGGACACCCTGCACCTGCCGCTCTCCGGCGACCCCGTTGGCGTCGGCATGGGCAACCCCCATTGCGTCTTCTTCGTGCCCGATGCAGAGGCCGCGCCGGTCACGGAACAGGGGCCGAAGGTCGAACATGATCCGCTCTTCCCGCAGCAGACCAACGTGGAATTTGCCGAAGTGCGCGCGCGGGATGAAATCCGCATGCGGGTCTGGGAACGCGGCACCGGCGTGACGCTTGCCTGCGGCTCCGGCGCCTGCGCGGCCCTTGTGGCCGCCCACCGGCGTGGCCTGACCGAATCGCGCGTCCGGATGGAGCTTGACGGCGGCTGGCTGACCCTGGACTGGCGCGATGACGGCGTCTGGATGACCGGCCCTACAGCCCATGTTTTCAATGGCTTGCTCTCTGCCGACCTGGTCGGTGGCTGACATGGCCGACGCCCCCCGTTTCACCACGCTCGGCTGCCGGCTCAACGCCTATGAGACCGAGGCGATGAAAGCCATGGCCCAAGAGGCCGGGCTGTCCGACGCGATGATCGTGAACACCTGCGCGGTGACCTCGGAAGCGGTGCGCAAGGCGCGCCAGGAAATCCGCCGCCTGCGCCGGGAGAACCCCCAGGGCCGGATCATCGTCACCGGCTGCGCCGCCCAGACAGAGCCAGAGACCTTCGCCGCCATGGAAGAGGTCGACCTGATCCTGGGCAACTCGGAAAAGATGAAACCAGAGACCTGGAGCAGCCTGGGCCCTGATTTCATTGGCGAAACCGAACGCGTGATGGTCGATGACATCATGTCGGTGACAGAGACCGCCAGCCACCTGATCGACGGCTTCGGCACCCGGAGCCGCGCCTATGTGCAGGTACAGAACGGCTGCGATCACCGCTGCACCTTCTGCATCATCCCCTATGGCCGCGGCAATTCCCGCTCGGTTCCGGCCGGCGTGGTGGTGGACCAGATTAAGCGCCTTGTGCAGCAGGGCTACAACGAGGTCGTCCTGACCGGGGTCGACCTGACCTCCTGGGGGGCGGACCTGCCGGCAGAGCCGCGCCTGGGCGACCTGGTGATGCGGATCCTGCGGCTGACCGATGTGCCGCGCCTGCGAATCTCCTCCATCGATTCGATCGAAGCGGACGAGGCGCTGATGCAGGCCATCGCTACCGAACCGCGCCTGATGCCCCACCTGCACCTCAGCCTTCAGGCCGGGGACGACATGATCCTGAAACGAATGAAACGCCGGCACCTGCGCGACGATGCGATCGCCTTCTGCCAGGAGGCCCGCCGCCTGCGGCCCGACATGACCTTTGGCGCTGATATCATTGCAGGTTTCCCGACCGAGACCGAAGCGATGTTCTACAACTCCCTGCGCCTGGTCGAGGAATGCGACCTGACCTGGCTGCATGTCTTCCCCTATTCCCCGCGCCCCGGCACGCCCGCCGCGCGGATGCCCCAGGTGAACGGCAAGGCGATCAAATCCCGCGCGGCCCGTCTACGCAGCGCCGGTGACCTGCAGGTCGCGCGCCACCTGGCCGCGCAGCAGGGCCGCGATCATGCCGTGCTGATGGAAAATCCCCGCATGGGTCGGACAGAGCAATTCACGGAGGTGCATTTCACCCGTGACCTGCCCGAAGGCCAGATCGTCCAGGCGCGAATCACCGGTCAGGACGCGGACCACCTGCTGGCCTGAGCCCCTGCCTGCCGGTCCCACCAGCCGTTGGACATGCGCGGCGCCCCGGTCTAGCCTCCGCAGGCCGGATCCCCGGCCGCAACGGAGCATGTAATGACCGATCTGACCGCCTATGTCTCAAACGCCTCGCCCTTCGCGCGCAAGGTCCGGGTCACCGTCCTTGAATGCGGCCTTGAGGACCGCGTGACCCTGATCGACGTGACCAACACCGCGCTGAAGCCCGATCCGGCCGTGGTAGCCGCAAACCCACTGGGCAAGATCCCCGCGCTGACCCGGCCGGACGGGCCGACCGTCGCGGACAGCCGCGTGATCACCCGCTACCTTGCCGATCTGACGGCCACGCCGCTCTATCCCCAGGATCGCATCTGGGAGGTCCTGACGCTTGAGGCCATGGCCGATGGAATCATGGAGGCCGCCCTGGCGATTTCCTACGAACTCCGCTTCCGCCCGCCGGAGATTGTCTTCCACGACTGGCTGGAGGCCCAGTGGCGCAAGGTCGCCCAGGCGCTGCATGTCATCGACACGGACTGGATCGAAGCGCTTGCGGCACCGCTGGACGGCGCGCAGATCGCGCTTGGCTGTGCGCTCGGCTACCTGGACTTGCGCCATGACGCACGCGGCTGGCGCAAGGACGCCCCGGCGCTGGCAAATTGGTATGCCCGCTTTTCCGAACGCCCCGCCATGGTGGCGACGGCCCCTGCCTGACGCAGGCAAACCCCTTGAGCACAAAGAAAAAGGCCCGCCGATTGGCGGGCCTTTCGCTGTCTCAATCAGGGTGGTTCAGAACCGGAACCCAAGACCCACGTTCAACGCATTGGTGTAGATCCTCGTGTCCAGGTTGCCGCCCCCGTCCAGGTCGGCGGAGTTGTCCGACCAGGTGAACTGGTATTCCCCGAAGACCGACCAGCGGTCATTCAGCGGGTAGGACGCGCCTGCGGTCAGCCGCGCTGCGGGGCCGGTGTACTGGTAGCCATAGGTCGCCGGGCCACCCACAGCCGTCACCTCCACATGGGGCACCGCGATGCCGAGGCCGCCGCTGACATAGGGCGTGAAGCCGTTCCAGGCGTCCTGCCACCGGCGCGATGCGTTGACGGTGATGATGTTCAGGCCATCGGTGAACTCAAGATGCTCGAACCCGGCAGCCGCGCGGTCGCCGGAATCGGAGTAGACCTTGTTATGGCTGAATTCCAGGCCGACGCCCCAGTCCGAATCCTGCCACCAGGTTGCGCGCACACCGTAATAGGGCGGCATGGAGAAGCTCTTGCCCTCCCAGCCGATCAGCGCAGAGAAATCGCCCGTCGTGGGCGAGGTGCCGTTGATCCGGCTGTGCGGTGCCGTCTGGTAACCGCTGTAGAAGCTCAGTTCCACTTCGGCGAGGGCGGGCACGGCACCAAGACCGGCTGCCAAAGCGGCGCCGGCAACGGAGGCACGGATGAGGTTCGAGGCAGACGCCATGGTATCGTCTCCGGCGGTTTGGGGAGTAATCGCTTTGGCGAAAGGCATACACCTGTGGCAACCGGGGCTCAAGCGCGACAGATTCGCACCCCTGCGCTCGTTCTGTGATTGTATGCTGGACCTGTTAGTTCTTGGCCGCTAAACACCGGATCGGAAAGGCTGCTAGTAAGACGCGGCCCCAAACCGGTATTTGGCCGCAGCGGCGGCCCGAGAATGGAGCTAAGTTCGTGTCCCACGCAGACGATCACGAAGGCACCCGAAGAGACTTCCTCTTTTACGCTACCGCTGGTGCGGGTGCGGTTGCCACAGGTGCCGCGGTCTGGCCGCTGGTCAACCAGATGAACCCCTCTGCCGATGTCCAGGCGCTGTCGTCCATCCGAGTCGACGTGTCTGGTGTCTCCGAAGGGACCCAACTCACCGTCAAATGGCGCGGCAAGCCGGTGTTCATCCGCTACCGCACCGCCGAAGAGGTCGAGATGGCCAATTCGGTAGAAGTGACAGAGCTTCCCGACCCCGATGCACGCAACGAGAACCTCTCGCTTGGTGCAGAGGCGACGGATGCAAACCGCGGCCTGCCGCTTCCTGACATGGAAGAGGGGGCAGACAGCCCCTGGCTGGTCATGCTGGGCGTCTGCACCCACCTGGGTTGCGTTCCGCTTGGCGAAGCCGGTGACTTCGGCGGCTGGTTCTGCCCCTGCCACGGGTCGCACTACGACACGGCCGGCCGGATCCGCAAAGGCCCGGCCCCCGAGAACCTGCCTATTCCGCTGGCCGTCTTCGACGGACCCACTGAAATTATCCTGGGCTGACGGAGGAGCACATGGCCGGAATTCCGCACGACCATTACGAACCGAAGACCAAGGGCGAAAAATGGGTTGAGAGCCGTCTCCCCGTTATCGGCCTGATCTACGACACGATCATGATCCCCACACCCAAGAACCTGAACTGGATGTGGATCTGGGGCATCGTCCTGGCCTTCTGCCTGGCGCTGCAAATCGTCACCGGCATCGTGCTGGTGATGCATTACACCCCCCACGTGGACCTGGCCTTTGCCAGCGTCGAGCATATCATGCGCGACGTGAACGGTGGCTTCTTCCTGCGTTACCTGCACATGAACGGCGCTTCGCTGTTCTTCTTCGCCGTCTACCTGCACATCTTCCGCGGTCTCTACTACGGCTCCTACAAGGCCCCGCGTGAGATCACCTGGATCGTCGGCATGATCATCTACTTGCTGATGATGGCCACCGGCTTCATGGGCTACGTTCTGCCCTGGGGTCAGATGTCCTTCTGGGGTGCAACGGTGATCACCGGCCTCTTCGGCGCGATTCCCTTCATAGGTGAGGCGCTGCAGACCTGGCTGCTGGGCGGACCGGCCGTGGACAACGCCACGCTGAACCGCTTCTTCTCGCTGCACTACCTGCTGCCCTTCGTCATTGCCGGCCTCGTGATCGTCCACATCTGGGCCTTCCACACCACCGGCAACAACAACCCGACGGGTGTCGACGTGCGCCGCGACAGCAAGGCGAACGCACAGAAGGACACGCTGCCCTTCTGGCCCTACTTCGTGATCAAGGACTTCTTCGCCCTGGCGGTTGTCCTGGCGGTCTTCTTCGCCATCGTCGGGTTCATGCCGAACTTCCTTGGCCACCCCGACAACTACATCGAGGCGAACCCGCTGGCGACGCCCGCCCACATCGTTCCGGAATGGTACTTCCTGCCCTTCTACGCCATCCTGCGGGCCTTCACTGCGGATGTCTGGGTGGTGATGTTCTTCAATTGGATCACCGGCGGCATCATCGACGCGAAGTTCTTCGGCGTGCTGGCGATGTTCGGTGCCATCGTGGCCATGGCCCTGGTGCCCTGGCTGGACACCAGCCGCGTGCGGTCGGGCAAGTACCGTCCCACCTTCAAGTGGTGGTTCTGGCTGCTGGCACTCGACTTCATGGTGCTGATGTGGGCCGGCGCAATGCCTGCAGAGCCGCCCTACTCGACGATCTCGCTGATCGGGGCCACCTACTGGTTCGCCTACTTCTTCGTGATCCTGCCCCTGCTTGGCGTGTTCGAAAAACCCCAGACGCCCCCGGCGACGATCGAAGAGGACTTCGACGCGCATTACGGCGACAAGACCCCAGCCGAATGAGGAAAGGTCAGAGATCCATGATCAAGAAACTCGCTCTTTCCGCCCTGGCAGCGCTGGCCCTTTCCGGCACTGCCGCCCATGCGGCCGGTGGTGAATCGGGCCATCATACGGAGAACGTCCGCTTCTCCTTCGATGGTCCCTTCGGCGCCTTCGACCAGAACCAGCTGCAACGCGGCCTCAAGATCTACACGGAAGTCTGCTCGGCCTGCCACGGCCTGCGCTACGTGCCGATCCGGACGCTGGCCGACGAAGGTGGCCCGCATCTGCCGGAAGATCAGGTGCGCGCCTACGCCGGCAACTTCGAGGTCTTCGACCCCGAGCTTGACGACTTCCGCGCGGCCACACCGAATGACCACTTCCCGATGAGCAACCTGGAAAACGCGCCCGACCTCAGCCTGATGGCCAAGGCTCGTGCCGCCTTCCACGGTCCGCAGGGCTTGGGCATCAACCAGTTCCTCTACGGCATCGGTGGTCCTGAGCACATCGTCGGCATTCTCACCGGTTACACCGGCGAGACCCGTGAACAGGCCGGCGTGACCTACTACGAGAACACCGCATTCGACAGCGGCTGGATCGCTATGGCACCGCCGCTTGCCGGTCAGGACGTGGAATTCGACGACGGTCACTCCAACGACCTGCACCACGAGGCAGAGGATGTCGCCGCCTTCCTCATGTGGGCTGCAGAGCCCAAGTTGATGGCGCGGAAACAGGTTGGCTTCGTCGCCGTGACCTTCCTCATCCTGCTCTCGGTGCTGCTGTACCTGACCAACAAGCGGATCTGGAAACCGATCAAGCACAGGAAGAAAACGGTTTGATCGCCACCGCATGACACAGAAGCCCCCGGAGCGCCGCTCCGGGGGCTTTTTTCTTGCCCGGGATCTCCGGTCCCACATGCCGCAATTTCCCCAAGGCCCTTTTCAAGGCCAGGCGCTTTCCCCTGATGACCTTCATCGATCTCTACTGCGAACGCAGCGCGCCCAGGTTCCGGAACGAACCGCTGCATGCCTGGACCAACCTCGTCTTCCTGCTGGCCGCCTGGTGGCGGCCCGTGCCCTTCACCAGCGGGGCAATGCGCGATCCGCTGGTATGTCTTTGGCGCCGCGCAGGCCTTCCTGGCCTCGCTCGCCTTCCGCAGCATGGACCTTGCCAGCTGCGAGGCCACGCGGGCCATCGGTACCCATTTCATTTGGCACCTGCTGAACGGGACCATGATCGGCCTGCTGCTTCTGGGCCTGATCCGAAAGCTTCCGCCGCAGCCCTAATCCAGCCGGATCGATGCGCGGGCAGAGCGCCCCTCTGCATCGACCACGGCCACATCGGCAAAGCCCGGCTCCATGCCCCGCAACAGCGCCTCGGCCCGCCGATCGCCCCGCACGACCGGCGCCCCGTTGACCAGCCAAGTGAAGGGCGGTGTCCCCCGACGAACCCGAACCGGCAGTGCGCCACCGTCGAGAGAGACCAGCGCTCCGTCGGGCGGAAAGGCCAGCTGCGGGGCCGTGCCATCCAGCGGCCCGGCCTCTCCACGCCGGCGAAAGGTGCGCAGTGGCACGGGCAACAGGGCGTTTGGCGCGATCAGGGTTTCGGGTGGCGGCGGGGCAAGCGGGACAAGCTCTGTTCCCAGGTGCTGGAAGGCCTCGAACAGGATCGGCGCGGCAGTGTCGCCACCGAAAGCACCGGGCACAGGCGAACCGTCGGGCCGCCCGACCCAGACACCCACCACATGCGCCCCGTCAAACCCCAGGGCCCAGGCATCCCGGTGCCCGTAGGAGGTGCCGGTCTTGTAGGCCAGCCGGTTGCGCGGCGCGCCCGGCGGCGGGGCAAGGCCGGACAGGATATCCCCCACCTGCCAGGCAGCCGGCGCAGAGGTGATCCGCTGGCCGGACACGGCCGCAGCGGGTCGCGCCGACAACAGGCGCGCCTCACCACCCTGCGCCAGGCCCGCATAGAGCTGCACCAGATCCTCAAGCGTGACGCCCAGCCCGCCAAGGGCAATCGCCAGCCCGGGAGCGCCGCCGGGCAAGACAGGTTCAACCCCCGCCCGGCGCAGACCGGCCATCAGGTTGGCGGGGCCAAGCGCCTCTGTCAGCAGCACGGCGGGCAGGTTCAGCGACAACCGCAAGGCCTCTGCCGCGCTGACCGGTCCATGAAACCGACCATCGAAATTGCCGGGCCTGTAGCCGGAGAAATCCGTGGGGCGGTCATCGATCAGCGTCTCGGGATTCGCCAACCCGCGATCGAAGGCCAGCGCATAGATCAGCGGCTTCAGGGTCGACCCGGGTGAGCGCAGGGCGCGGGTCATGTCCACGTAGCCCTGCCCTTCAGGCGCAAAGCCGCGCGAGCCGACAGAGGCCAGGATCTCTCCGCTTCGGTGATCCGCGACAAGGATGGCCAGGGAGAGAGCGCGCGTTTCCCCCTGAAGGGTGCGGGCGGCGAGCGCCTCCAACCGTGCCTGAAGATCGGCGTCCAGGGTCAACTGGCTGACCAGGGCGCCGGGATCCTCGCGGTGGATGCGGTCCGTCAGGTGCGGGGCAAGTGCGGGGAAGGGCCGCCGCGTGCGCGGCACCGGCTCTGCCAGGGCTGCCTGCGCACTCTCTTCATCCAGCACGCCATTCTGCGCGAGCCGGGCCAGCACACGGTCCCGCGCGGCCTGCGCCAGGGCTGGTGCGCGGTCGGGGCGCCGGGCTTCTGGCGATTGAGGCAGGGACACCAGCAGCGCGGCCTCTGCCGGGGTCAGGCGGGCGGGCTCCTTGCCGAAGTAGCTCAGCGTCGCGGCCCGGATGCCTTCTAGGTTGCCGCCCATGGGTGCCAGGCGGAAGTAGAGCTGCAGGATCTCTGCCTTGGTCAGGCGCTGTTCCAGCGCCAGCGCCACGCGGATCTGGCGCAGCTTGCCGGCCCAACGCCCGGTGCCGCTGTCTTCAAGCAGGCGGGCGACCTGCATGGTCAGCGTGGAGGCGCCAGAGACGACACCCCCCGATGTCACCGCCTGCCAGGCGGCCCGCCCCATGGCCCAGGGATCGACCCCGCCATGCGCCTGGAAACGGCCATCCTCATAGGCGATGAGCATCCGGGTATAGAGCGGATCCACCGCCCCCGGATCCAGCCGCCAGCGACCATCCTCGACCGTGTAGACCCGCAGAAGCGCCCCCTCTGCCCCCCGCATTTCTGCCGAAAGCGGCGGGCTGAGCGGCGGCAGGTCGGTGCGCGCCACCCAGTCCCGCCCCGCGTCCATGGCCCCGGCCAGCCCAAGGGCCAGCGCAACCGCCAGTCCAAGAAGGCTGCCGCCTCGGCGACTCATTCGGTCACCGTTATCCGCCCTGCCTCTGAATTGGCGCGGAAGTTCGGGCGGTACATGTCCTCGACCGAGGCGGGTGGGTGGGCGTAATCCCCCGGCGTGACCGCGCGGACCACATAGGCCAGGCGGAAGGCGTCTTCGGACCGCCAGTCGACCGCCGCACGGAACCCTTCGGACAGGAATTCCGAATGCTCGGCCGCTGCGGTCTCAAGCCAGTCGAAGCCGCTCAATTCGCCGGAGCGGAACAGGCGCGGGTTGTCGATCTCGAACCCGGCGGGAAGGCGATCCCGCACCATCAGGCGCCCGCCGCCCTTGCCGTAGGGCACGACGGTCAGAACGGTGACAAGCCGCTCGCCCGACCCGGCCCCATCGGGCGAAACCCGCGTGCCGTCCAGCGTGTAGTAATCCCGACGAATGGAATACCCGTTGCCCCCCGCCGTGATCGGCCCTTCTGGAATGCCGATCGCGGTGAAGGTCAGCTGCACCGGCGTCGCGCCCTCGTTTCGGATGGGGATCGGTGTGCCCGTGTTCTCAAGCACCCGGATCGCCGGGCCGTCCTGGGCCACGCCATCCACGCTGAGCTGGCTGATGGCCTGTTCGGCGGCGCTGGCCGCCAGCAGGGTCCAGGCGCTTTCCTGGGTGGAGAAGGGGCCATCGGCCTGCGCCAGGCGCCCGGACAGCACGGACTGGTTCACCGCCGTGCTGCCTGCTTCGCGCGCCAGGGCCAGCAGCCCGGCGGTGTCGCGCAGGTCCGTGCCGAAATCAGCGCGGAACAGACGTTCCTCAGGCAGGGCCGCCCTTTCGGACAACAGCGCCTCTGACGCGGCAAACAGCGTATCCGCGCGGACCTGATCCCCGTAAGAGGCAAGTGCCGCGCCAAGCTGCGCCAGCGCCAGCGGGGTGGAAAAGTCCCCCGCCTTCACGTCCGCATAATAGCGCAGGTCCCCGACAGAGGCCGCGCCCTCGCGCGCAAGGACCATCAGCGCATAGGCCAGGTCCGCCCCCCCGCCATTCTCATTCCGCGTGAAATCGGAGGCATAGTTGACCTTGTTGCGCAGGTTGTTGAGCGCGCGGGAGAAGGCCAGATCCGGAACCGCGTAGCCGGCCAGCCGCGCACGCGAAAGGAAATCGGTCACATAGGCATCCAGCCAGGCCCCGCCTTCGCTGCCCGGCCAAAGGTCAAAGCCCCCGTTCGTGCCCTGCCGTGCCAGGATCGCCGTGATCGCGTCAGAGACTTCGGCTTCCAGGCTGGCGGCAGTGACCTGCCCCAGCTCCTGCGCGACCGAAGACAGGCTGAGCAGCGGCAGCGCGCGCGAGGTCATCTGTTCCGTGCAGCCGTAGGGGTAGCTGTCCAGGAAGGCCATGAGCCCCGGCACATCGTATTCCGCCAGCGTCCCGGTTGAGATGACCGCACGTGCTGTATCGGCATGCAGCCCATCGAAGGCGGTCGAATCCAGCGTGAAGGTGCTGCCCGGCTCAAGCTCGAAGCGGCTTGTCAGGGCAACCTCGGGCGCATAGCGGCGCACGCCAAGGGTCAGCGTCTTGGTCAGCACCTCTCCCGCCGGGGTGGTGAGGGTGAGGGACAACGGGTAATCCCCGGCCTCGGACGCGGAAACGGGCAGACGGAAACTACGCTTACCCTCTTGCGGCAGTTCGAAGCTGGCTGGCAACGTCGTGCCGTCCATCATCAGCCCGCCGCTTTCCAGGGCCAGCTGCACCTGACCGGCAGGACCGGTGACATGCTGCACCTCTATCAGCATGGAGGAGCGGTCCCCCGGTGCCAGGAAGCGCGGCAAGGAGGCCGTCATGACCACCGGGTCGCGCACCAGCACATCTGCCTCTGCGCTGCCGATGCCGGTTTGCGTCCAGGTCAGCGCCATGAGGCGAACAGTGCCGTTGAAATCGGGGATGTCGAAGCTGACAGAGGCCGTACCATCTGCCCCAACCTCGACCGGGCCGGTGAAGTAGGCGACCAGCTCCTCTGTCGGCGGCGGGCTGTCGGTTCTGCGCATGGCCGCATCGCCACCAGAGCGGATGCGCCCCATTTCCCCCTGAAGCCCATCGATGAGCCGCCCGTAAAGATCGCGCAACTCAACGCCAAGGCGCCGCTGGCCGAAGAAATGGGCCTGCGGATCCGGTGTTTCAAAGCTGGTCAGGTTCAGGATGCCCAGGTCGACAGCCGCAATCGTCGCATAGGCGGTCTCACCCTCTGCCACGCCATCCACGTGCAGAACGGCGTTCAGCGGTCCACGGGGATCGGCCTCTGCCGGGGCCTCGAAGCGTGCCGAGAGCGCCTTTGCACCGGGATCGACCTTTGCATAGGACAAGCCGAGCGCACGAGCCGGGTTATGGCCCGCCGCCACGTCCATGGGCCGCAGCACAGTGGCAGAGACATAGGCCCCCGCCCCCCAATCTTCCGTGACGGGCAGAGTGACTTCGTTGCTGCCCTCCGCGACCTCGACGATCTTCATGTCGATCAGCCGGTTGGACATGACCGACACCAGCGCCGTGCCCGCGTAACGCGGCACGATGCGCAGGGTCGCCGTTTCCCCGATACGGTACTGCGTCGCATCCAGGGAGACATCCAGCATGTCCGGCGTGGTGGTCACATCGGCCGGGACATACCAGCCGGCATGGAAATCCGCGCTGGAGATCGTTCGGCTGCCATCCCGGCTTTCTGCCACGATCTCATACTGTCCCCAGTCGACTTGGGCGGAGACGGTCACCGGATCGGAGCCAAGCGTCACGTCGCCTTCGGCCACCGGTGTGCGGGTGGTGAAGGCCTCCCACTGCCATTCGCCCCACTGCCGGTACCATTGGTAGCGCGTGGTCACGCGGTTGATCGTGTAATGTGCCTCAAGCGCGGTCGGCGCCAGGTCTGTGCCCAGGGCGATCAGGTCAAAGACGGCCTCTCCGCCTTCGGGCACATCGTCCTGCTGGGCGCGGATACCGATCACCGGGGCATCCGGCGCGACGATCCGCGTCGCGCTGCGTTCGACCGGCCGCCCCGAGCCCTCCCGGACGGAGACGGTGAACCGCGCCTCTGCCGGGACCGCGTAATCCGGCTGGTAATCCGCGAAGGTCACGGAGGTCTCTGTCAGCCCAGCCGCATCCGTTGCCGGCAGCGAGAAATACTCCCGATCGCCGCCTGCCTCGCTGTCGTACTGGCCAAAACGGTAGCCCGGATAGCCGTCGAGCTGCGAGATGGGCGTCAGGCGCACGTCGCCATCTGCCTCCAACTCTGCGGCGGGCGCGCCGAACAGGTAGCGGGCTTCAAGGCTGAGCGGAATGGACTGGCGCTGCGTGAGCGGGCCGTCCGGCAAGGCGATCTCGAAATCGAGCCGCTCTGGCAGGAAATCCTCTACCAGCACGGTTTCAGAGGCCAGCGCCGGGGCGTCCAGGTCCGATTTGACGTCGATCCGCCAGCTTCCCCGGGTCACATTCGCGCCCACCGGGAAATCGAAGACATAGCCCCCCGCCTGTCCCGAGGGGCGGCTGAGGCGGGCATATTCCACGCCGTCGGGGCGATAAAGGATCGCCGTCACCGGCAGGTCATCGATGGCGCGCGCCGTGCCGTCACGGGCAAGGGCGGTCAGGTGAATGACCTCTCCGGCGCGATAGGCGCCACGGTCCGTGGCCAGGAACATGTCGATCGCGGCGGCAGGGGCGCGCCCCTCCACCCCGCGATCAGAAAGGTCGAAGGCAGGCCCCGTGAGGGAAAGGAAAGCCAGGTCATCGCCCTTCTGCGCGATGACCGAGGCCGGTGCCGCCCCGCCGGTTCCGCGCAACAGGCCAGCCCCGAAGCTGGCCAGACCCGTGGCATCGGTCTGGGCAATCCCCAGAACCGCGTTGGCATTGGAAAGCAGGGTCAGCGTCACCTCTTCCCGCGCGGCGGCATCGGCCAGCCCGCGCACGGCAACATGCATCCCGTCGGTGCCCGTCATGGTCGTCAGCCCAAGGTCGGTGAGCACGAACCACTGCATGGCATAGGCATATTCGTCATCCCCCGGCACATCGGCACGCAGGGCGTAGATGCCCGGCGCCTGACCAGCCAGAGCCTCTGCCATGGGGAGTCTGGTTGTGACCGTGCGATTGCGTTCCTTGCGCAGCTCTGCCGTGCCGGTCCAGACCTGTTGCGCGATCTCTTCAGAGAAGCTCTGCGCGGACCAGTTTTGCAGGTCCGAGGCAAAGAAGTCCTCCTGCATTGCGCGCACGATGTTGCGCTCGGTCACGCGGTAGAGCGTGAGGTCCAGCTGATCCAGGTTCACCGTATCGACCGGAAGGGCGGCATCGGCGCTGCGAGGCAGGACATAGCCACGTCCGGGGAAATGCGCTGTGGGGTCGCGATCCGGCACATAGGCGCGGATCTCGACATCCTTGGCCAGTTGCTGGCCATCCGCGCCCGGCAAACCAGCGCGGTAGGTGATCGTGTAGCTGCGCCCGTGTTCGCCCCCGGTCACGCAAAGCTCGTTCCCGCTGGCCTCCACGGCCATGGCAGGATCGGGCAGGCGCAGGTAGGTCGAATACTCCACACCGGACTTGGCCAGCCCGGCAGAGAAGGTCACGCACAGCCGTGGCTCCGCCCGATTGGCCTGAACCTCGTCATCGGTGATGCGGAACCCGAAGAGCGCTTCCGCCTCGACGCGCAGTTCGGCGATATCGGCCCGGTTGGACAGGTTCTGCCCAAGAGTCAGCGCGGGAATCATCGCGGCGCCTTCATCCAGGCTGCGCAGGGCGCGGGCCATGGTGAACAGGGCCTGGGCACGGGCCGCATCGCCCGGCGCACGCAGGTAGGAATTGACGGAGGCCGAAAGCGCCCGCGCCCGGTGCGCTGCCAGCGTGGCACTATCCCCTTCCTCTTGGGCCAGCAGCAGGCGGGCCAGCGTGTCCCAGTCCTCGGGCATATCGGTCAGGGCGACCGCGGCGCTCATCAGGCGCAGCGCCTCTTCCATGCGCATGGCGTTGACCGCCTCATTGGCGCGCCGGCGCAGAAGGTCGGCATCCTGGTCGACCGCCGCCGCGAGCCAGGGCAGGGTTGCGGCCAGATCGCGCGCGGCCTCGATCCTGCTGGCGCCAAGGAAGCCGAGTTCCTCTGCACGGCTGCGCGCCTGGTCCCGGAGCTGCGCCGAGATGGGCAAGACCCTTGCGGAAACAGCGTCCTCATAGGGGCTGGCGCCGGTCACGTTTGCCTTGGGAAAGCAGGAATTGTTCCGCCGGTTGAAGGTCAGCGCCGTGCAGGCGGGATCCGCGAAACAGGCCGCCTGGCAGGCCTGGGGCGTGGTGTCGAAAATCTGCTGCAGATCCTGCCCCGCCAGATCCATGTCCGCCTGGACGGTCACCCGTTTCTGGGGCAGCGGGTCAGGCGTTTGCGCCTGCAACCCCATTGGTACGGCTGAGAGAATGCTCAGCACGAGCGCGCGGACAAAATGCATGGAACAACTCCTTCGAACTTCTCAGAGCTTCACACGCAAAGCGCGCTTCAAGCAAGAAAGCGCTCATCACAATGTGTTTCTTAAACCGAATTTTCATCAAGTTTCCGGAGGTTAATTGCCTGACGCCTGTGGCGGGAATGGAGAAACCAGTATGAGCCTGGCCAGCAAACTGGCGGAAGAACGTCGCGCGCGCCTGGCCGCAGAGCGACTGCTGGAGCAAAAGCAGGCGGAGCTTCATGCCGCGAACCGCAAGCTGGGGCGCCATGCCCGCTTGCTGTCCGAACAGATCAGTGAACAACGCGCCGAAGTGGAAACGGTGCTTTCCGCGCATGAGAAGGTGAAATCGGACCTCTCTGCCGCCAACCAGCGGATCGAGGTGGCAGAGCGCCGTCTCTGGCTGTCGATCGAGACCTTCCAGGACGGGTTTGCCTTCTGGGATCAGGAGGGGCGTATGATCGCGGCCAACCAGGCTTGGCTCAAGGTCTTCGAGGACCTGGAAGAGATCGCGCCCGGGGTCAGCTACATCCGGACGCTCCAGCTTGCCACGGAGGAGGGTATCATCGACATCGGCGACCTGTCGGCGCAGGACTGGCGCCAGGACATGCTGAAACGCTGGCAAAGCCCCAATCCCGAACCCTCTGTCATCCGCCTTTGGAACGGCCAATACATCAAACTTCTGGATCAGCGCGGCCATGATGGGGATATCGTCACGCTGGCGCTGAACATCACCGGGACCGTCCGCTACGAAAGCCGGCTGCGCGATGCCCGCATTCGGGCAGAGGCCGCCAATCGCGCCAAGTCCACCTTCCTTGCCAACATGAGCCATGAAATCCGCACCCCCATGAACGGCGTGGTCGGGATGGCGGATCTGCTGGGGGACACGCCGCTCAGCGACGAACAGAAGCTTTACGTCGACACGATCCGCTCTTCCGGAGAGGCCCTGCTGGTCATCATCAACGACGTGCTGGATTACTCCAAGATCGAAGCAGACAAGCTGGAGCTTCACCCCCGCCCATTCGACCTGGAAAGCTGCCTGCACGAGGTGATGCTGCTGCTGCAACCTTCTGCGCGGGACAAGGGGCTGACCCTGCTGTTGGATTACGACCTGTTCACCCCCACCAGCTTCGTGGGCGATCCGGGTCGGCTGCGTCAGGTCCTGACCAACCTCATGGGCAATGCCGTCAAGTTCACGGCCAAGGGGCACGTGCTGGTCCGGGTCATCGGCCTGCCCTGCGGCGAAAGCGACATGACCGATATCACGGTGACGGTGGAGGACACCGGCATCGGCATCGCGCCGGAGAAGGCAGAGCTGATCTTCGGTGAATTCACCCAGGTCGAAAGCGACCGGAGCCGCCAGTTCGAAGGCACCGGGCTGGGCCTGGCCATTTCTCAGCGCCTGATCGAATTGATGGGCGGCAGGATCTGGGTCGACAGCGAGCTTGGGCGCGGTTCCGCCTTCGGCTTCCGCCTCAGCCTGCCGCTGGCCGAACCCGCGGCCCCCGGGCCGGAACAGATGCCCCATCTTGGGCGTGTGATGATCGTGGACGACAGCCCCCTGCAGGTCTCCATCCTCGAAAAGCAGCTTGATCTGCTGGGGGCGGAAACGGTCACCTGCCGCAGCGGTGCCGAGGCGCTGGAAATGCTGGATGAGACGGTGGAGCTGGTGCTGACCGATCACAACATGGAAGAAATGGACGGTCTGGAGCTGGCAGAGGCGATCCGCGAGCGTGGCCACCAGGCGCCCATCATCCTGCTCAGCCCCGCGGTTCATTTCGCGGAAATGGACCCGGCCCGGCGCCACCTCCACGCGATCCTGCAACGCCCGATGCTGCGCGATGATCTTTTCCGGGTCCTGCGCACCCTGCACGAGACCAAGCCGGATGAACGTGCGGCCCCTGAAGCCCCTGCGCTGGAAGCTGCTCCGGAACCGGTGAAGGGACGGCGCTGTCGCGTTCTGGCGGCAGAGGACAACCGCACCAACCGCCTTGTTTTCGAGAAATTCCTTGCAGGGGCCGATATCGACCTGCGCTTCGCGACAAATGGCGCAGAGGCAGTGGAAATCTACATGGAGTGGGCCCCCGACGTGATCTTCATGGATATCTCCATGCCCGGCATGGACGGGAAAGAGGCCACCCAGCTGATCCGCCAGGAAGAACAGGAAAGCGGCGGGCATGTGCCCATCATCGCAATGACGGCCCATGCCCTGGAAGGCGATTCAGAACGTTTCCTGGCCGATGGGCTGGATGATTACCTGCCCAAGCCCCTGCGCAAGACCGATGTTCTGGACCGGCTGGCAAGCGTCACACCGAAAGAGCTGCGCCCGCCGTTCCACCCACGCCAGGAGGACGCGCCCGAAGCCGCGCCACTTGAGGTGAGCCCCCCACAAGCGGAGGAACCGCCACTGGATGACCTGCCCGCGCCGAAGGATGATCCGGAACTTCCCCGCGCAGAAGGGGCCTAGCTGCGGCTCGCGTCGCGCAGGAAGATCAGCTCCGTTTCGGTCGACCGGTCGGGCTGGAATTCATACCCCCCGCTGTCAAAATCCTTCAGCCCGTCGACCGTGGTCAGCCGGTGGGTCACGATGAACCGCGCCATCGCGCCACGGGCACGCTTGGCATTGAAGCTGATGACCTTCTCGCGGCCCTTGACCGTATCCAGGAAGACCGGCGTGATCACCTTGAGGTCCAGCTTGGACTGGTCGACCGCACCGAAGTATTCCTGGCTGGCGCAATTGACCAGGAACTCGGTCCCGACCTCTTCCGCCTGGGCGTTCAGCGCCTTGGCAGGCTCGTCGCGCCAGTACTGATACAGATTGGTGCCACGCCGGGTCTTCAGGCGGGTGCCCATTTCCAGCCGGTAGGGCTGAATGCCGTCGAGCGGACGCAGCACGCCGTAAAGACCTGAAAGAATGCGCAGATGCTCTTGCGTCCAGGACATCTCTTCGCTGTCCAGCGTCTGTGCTTCGAGCCCCTGGTAGGTATCACCGGCGAAGGCCAGCACCGCGGGGCGTAGCGCCTCTGCGTCAGGCGCGTCCTGGAAATCACGGAAACGGTCGCGGTTCAGCTTGGCCAGATCCTCTGAAAGATCCATCAGCTCGCGCAGATCCTTCAGGCTTTTCTGCCGCATGGTCGCGGCAAGGCTGCGGGATTCACGACCGAAATCAGGCTCGGTCATTTCAAGGTCGCGTTCGGCCCAGTCGAGCCGTTTCGCAGGAGAGATCACGATCAGCATTCCACGCCCTCTTGTCCGTCTTCGGCTGTGTGCAGCCGCGTATCACGAAGGTGATGCCCGATTTTAGAATGGATTTAAAGTGTCAAAGGCAAGTGGTCCCATCGGCCTTCACGTCATCAGGCGGCGGGTCTTGTCGCAAACCACTTCCGCCTGGTCTCAGGCGATCAGCGACCGGATCGCGGCCACCCGCGCGGCATTGTCGGGGGCTGTCACGCCCTGCGCGTCGACCAGAGAATTTTCGAACCCAACCCGCAGCTTGCCGCCAACGGCGTCGGCCGCCAGCAGGCACTCGGTCTCTCCCTGACCAAAGGCGCACACAGCCCAGTCAGGCGCGATCCCAGCCTGTGCCAGCCAGTCGCTAAAGGGATCTAGCATCGCCGGGGTAGAGGTCTGACCCGCCACGTACCGCCCCAACACGAAAAGCAATTGCAGATCGGGATCCTGCAGAAGCGCCTCAGGCAGCAGGCGCGCCAATGTCTCTGCGTCCTCCCGCGCGTATAGGATGTGCTGCACGAAAATGCCCTGATCCGCGCAGGTCTGGTAAAACTGCCCCGTCGCCTCTTCCGTGTCGCGCAGCAATTCCCGCAGCGCGACAGAGACCATGGCGCAGCCGCTTTCCAGCGCGACCGCGCGTTGCAGGGGCGGATCATAGATGCCGGCCGCTTCCGTGGTGATCTGCAAGGCCATTCCAGGCACGGCCGCAGACAAATGGGCAAGCGCCTCTCTATAGGCGCCAGCGTCCAGAAGGTGACCGCCCGCCGCATCGCGCAGGTGCAGGTGCAGGCCCTCTGCCCCCGCCTGCTGGCAGGAAAGGGCCGTCCGGGTGACCTCATCCAGGGTCAGTGGCAGCGCCGGGTGGTCCGCCCGGGTCTTCGTCGCCCCGTTCGGAGCGACCATCAGGCGCGGCAGTCTCATGCAAGCGTCCTGCCGAAAGCTGTCGAAAGCTTGTCGACCAGCTCCGCGATCTGCGCGTCCTCAAGGATGAAGGGGGGTGCCAGCAAAACGTGATCGCCCCGCTGGCCGTCGATCGTGCCCCCCATCGGATAACAGATCAGGCCCGCCTCGAAAGCGGCTGCCTTGATCTTCTTGTTGATGCCAAGCGCGGGATCGAAGGGCGCCTTCGTGGCCCGGTCTGCCACGATCTCCAGTCCCCGGAACATGCCGCGCCCGCGGATGTCACCGATATTGGGATGCTGGCCGAAAGCCTCCTTCAGCGCGGCATCCAGCCTGTCACCGACCCGGGCCGCACGCGCCGTCAGCCCCCCTTCGGAGAGCTTGCGCACCACAACATCTGCCGCTGCGGCGGCAGTGGGATGGCCCATGTAGGTGTGACCATGCTGGAAGAACCCGCTGCCCTGCACGAAGGCTTCATGGATACGGTCACTGCACAGCGTTGCCCCGATCGGCTGGTAACCCGCCCCCAGGCCCTTGGCCACGGTGATGATATCCGGCGCGATCCCGTCCACTTCACAGGCGAACAGATGCCCGGTCCGGCCCATGCCGCACATGACCTCGTCCAGGATCAGCAGAATACCGTGGCGATCACAGATCTCACGGATGCGCCGGAAGTAGCCCGGCGCCGCCGGCACCGCGCCCATGGTGGCCCCCACGACCGGCTCCGCGATGAAGGCAATGACGGTTTCGGGGCCCAGCCGCTGGATCTCTTCCTCCAGCAGGTTGGCGGCGCGCAGGCCATAAGCCTCGGGGCTCTCGCCCTCATGCTGCAACCGGTAGGGATAGCAGGGGTCGATGTGGTGGCTTTGCGGCAGGATCGGCGCGAAGGGGCGCTTGCGCCATGCGTTGCCCCCAGCCGACAGGGCCCCCAGCGTATTGCCATGATAGCTTTGCCGGCGGGCGATGAAGTTCACCCGCTCCGGCTGACCGACCTCGACGAAATACTGCCGCGCCATCTTCAGGGCGGTCTCCACCGCCTCCGATCCGCCGGAGCCGAAATAGACCCGCGCGATCCCCTCCGGAGCCAGCGATACCAGCCGGTCCGCCAGGCTTTCCGCCGGGTCCGAAGTGAAGAACCCGGTATGGGCATAGGGCAGCACATCCAGCTGCGCCCTGATCGCCGCGATCACCTCCGGATCGGAATGCCCAAGACAGGAGACCGCCGCGCCGCCCGAACCATCCAGGTAGCGCTTGCCGGCATCGTCAAAGATATAGGCCCCTCCCCACGTACGGCGCGGGGCGGAGTGCTGCGGCACTGACGGTGGAAAACGTGGGACATGGCTGGCCTCCGGGTTCGGCCCGCATGGCAGCGCGCCCTTCCGAAATGCGAAACATATGTCTCAATCATTGACAAGAGTTGAAACACTTGAAACACATGGACTCGCCCTACAATTGAGCAAAGACTCATGGGGAACGCACGTGGGAGGTGTCATTTGCAGCCCGGTTTCGAAATGCGGCTTGCCGAGAAATATACCCAGCTCTCTGCGCGTCTGCAGGAAGCGGGGGATCACCTCGCGGCGAATCCGCTGGATGCTGCAACCCGTTCCCTGCGCGCCGTGGCCGATGACAGCGGCATGGCGCCGGCCACCTTTTCCCGCCTCGCCCGTGCCCTGGATTACGAAAGCTTCGAGCAACTCAGAGAGGCATTGCGCGCCGAACTGGGCCGCCGCGTGTCCTCCTTTGCCAGCCGGGCAGAAGGGCTGCGCCGAACGCGGGACGAAGGGGTGCATGCCTTTCTTGAGCGCTCCCTCACGGCTGTCGAGGGCAACCTGGCGCTCCTGTCGGCCAGCATCGACCCCGCCAAGCTGGATCACACCGTGGAAACCCTGTCCGCGGCGCGCAAGGTCCTGATCATGGGCGCGCTCGGCTCTACCGGGATTGCCGAATACGCCGGCTACATGGGCAAGTTCCTGGGTGACAACTGGGAGCTGACGGGCCGCATGGGTGCCTCGCTGGGCAGTGCCTTTTCCGACCTGGCACCAGGCGACGGGCTGGTCGTTGTGACCAAGCCGCCCTATGCCACCCTTTCCCTGCGCGCCGCCGAGGCCGCCCGCGCCCGCGGCGCTTTCGTGGTCGTCATCACCGATAGCCACGCCTGCCCTGCATTGCGCAATGCCGACAGCGGCTTCATCGTGCCCAGCGAAAGCCCGAACTTCTTTTCCTCTTATGTTGCCACCGTCTTCCTGCTTGAGACGATCATGGCCATGGTGGCCAAGCTGTCCGGCCCGGAAACCTCGATGAGGATATCAGAGATCGAACGCCAGAACCGCGCCCTGGGGGAGGTTCTGGACCGATAGAAACGCCCGGGCCCTGCCCGGGACCAACCCAAGCAACCAACGGGAGTCTGAAAATGACCATCCAGATCAAGACGGGCCTGACCGCCCTTGCTGCCTCGGCCATGCTGGCCGGGCCCGCTGCGGCGGAAGAGTTCATCACCATCGGCACCGGCGGCGTGACCGGCGTCTATTATCCCACCGGGGGCGCGATCTGCCGCCTGGTGAACAAGGGCCGCAAGGAACACGGCATCCGCTGCTCCGTCGAATCCACCGGCGGCTCCGTCTACAACCTGGAGACCATCCGGGCGGGCGAGCTTGAGTTCGGCGTGGCCCAGTCCGACTGGCAGTACCATGCCTACAACGGCACCTCCTCCTTCGAAAGCTCCGGCCCCTTCGAGGAGCTGCGCGCGGTCTTCTCCGTGCATCCGGAACCCTTCACCGTGGTGGCCCGCGCAGATGCCGGCATCACGACCTTCGACGACCTAAAGGGCAAGCGCGTCAACATCGGCAACCCCGGCTCCGGCCAGCGCGGCACGATGGAAGTGCTGATGGATGCCAAGGGCTGGACCACCGACGACTTCGCCCTGGCGACCGAGCTGAAGGCGGCCGAGCAATCCGCGGCGCTCTGCGACAACCAGATCGACGCGATGGTCTACACCGTCGGCCACCCCTCCGGCTCCATCCAGGAAGCCACCACCGCCTGTGACTCCGTCCTGGTCGAAGTGGCCGGTCCCGAGGTCGAGCAGCTTGTCGCGGACAACCCCTTCTACCGCGTCGCCACCATCCCCGGCGGCATGTACCGGGGCAATGATGAAGACGTGACCACCTTCGGTGTGGGCGCGACCTTCGTCACCTCTTCGAATGTCTCCGATGAAGCGGTCTACGCCGTTGTCTCTTCGGTCTTCGAGAACTTCGAAGACTTCAAGGGCCTGCACCCCGCCTTCGCGAACCTGAAAGAGGAAGAGATGATCAAGGACGGTCTCTCTGCCCCGCTGCATGACGGAGCAGAGAAGTACTACACCGAAAAAGGCTGGATGGAATAAACCTGTCTGGTTAACCATTTCGGGGGGCGGCACCGTCGCCCCCCCGTCTTCCATTTTCCGTTTCAGACATTTCCCAAGGGGGAGTCCTCCATGTCGGACAGTGATCGCCGCGCCTTGAACGAAGCCGAGCTGCAGGAACTTGTAGCCGCCAGCGACAGTGGGGCACGGAAGGTACCCGGCACCCTTGGGCTGGCCATCGCAGGGGTCGCGCTGCTCTGGTCGATCTTCCAGGTGCTCCTGGCTTCGCCGGTTGCGCCCTACGTCCTGCCCGGCGACCTGATCAACAACGCGCGCCAGATCCACCTGGCCTTCGCGATCTTCCTGTCGGCGATGTCCTATCCGCTGTTCAAGAGCGCCTCCAAGACCTCTGTCCCCTGGTATGACTGGATACTGGGCGTGGGCGGGGCGCTGCTGGCGCTTTACGGCTACTTCTTCTACCACAAGATCGTCGACCAGGGCGGGCTGGCCGATACCCAGGATTCCCTTTTCGCCCTTGCCGGCCTGGTCTTCCTGTTCATCGCCGCCTACCGGACCCTTGGGCCGGTCATGGTCATCCTGGCGCTGATCTTCCTAGCCTATGTCTTCTTCGGCTCGTCAGAGCTTGTGCCCGACCAGATCCGCTGGGCCGGCGCATCGCTGCGCAAGGCGATGAGCCACATGTGGATCACCTCCGAAGGGGTGTTCGGCATCGCGCTTGGGGTCTCGACCAAGTTCGTCTTCCTTTTCGTGCTCTTCGGGGCGCTGCTGGATAAGGCCGGTGCGGGTAACTACTTCATCCAGATGGCCTTCGGCGCGCTTGGCCACCTGCGCGGGGGGCCGGCCAAGGCCGCTGTCGTGGGCTCTGCCGCGACCGGCCTGATCTCAGGCTCCTCCATCGCCAACGTGGTCACCACCGGGACCTTCACCATCCCGCTGATGAAGCGGGTGGGCTTTTCCGCGGAAAAGGCCGGCTCTGTCGAGGTCGCCTCTTCCGTCAACGGCCAGATCATGCCCCCCGTGATGGGGGCCGCGGCCTTCCTGATGGTGGAATACGTCGGCATTTCCTACTTCGAGGTGATCAAGCACGCCTTCCTGCCCGCGATCATCTCCTACATCGCGCTGGTCTACATCGTTCACCTGGAAGCGGTGAAGAACAACATGCCGACCCTTGGCAACAAGGTCGTCTCCATGGGGCGGACGATCGGCGGAATGTTCCTGTTCTTCGCCGGTTTCGCCGCGCTCTGCTACCTGACGCAATTCCCCGTACGGTTCGTGACCTCTATGGTGCCGGAAGGCTCCGGCTGGATCCTGGCCGTGCTGATCGGGCTGGCCTACATTGGCCTGGTCTGGCTGGCCTCAAAGGAGCCCGATCTTGAGCCCGACGACCCCGAGGCAGAGAAGCTTGAGCTGCCCGAGGTCGACAAGATCTACAAGTCCGGCCTTTATTACCTGCTGCCGATCATCGTGCTGGTCTATTTCCTGATGATCGAACGCAAGTCCCCGGGCCTCTCGGCCTTCTGGGCGACCTTCCTGCTGTTCTTCATCCTGCTGACCCAGAAGACCCTCAAGGCCTTCTTCCGGGGCGAAAGCGATGCGGCCGGCCGCCTGAAGGACGGCTTCGTAGACCTGATCGCCGGGATGATCGACGGGGCGCGCAACATGATCGGCATCGGCCTGGCCACAGCCACGGCCGGCATCATCGTGGGGACCGTGTCGCTGACCGGGATCGGCCAGGTGATGGCCGACTTCGTCGAGTTCCTCTCCGGCGGGAACCTGATCCTGATGCTGATCTTCGTGGCCATCCTGTCGCTGATCCTGGGGATGGGGCTGCCAACCACCGCGAACTACATCGTTGTCAGCTCTCTCATGGTGGCCGTGGTCGTGGAGCTGGGCGCACAATCGGGCCTGGTGGTGCCCCTGATCGCCGTGCACCTCTTCGTCTTCTACTTCGGGATCATGGCGGATGTGACGCCGCCCGTGGGGCTTGCCAGTTTCGCCGCCGCCGCCGTTTCGGGCGGGGATGCGATCCGCACGGGCTTCACCGCCTTCTTCTATTCGCTGCGCACGGTGGCCCTGCCCTTCGTCTTCATCTTCAACACGGACCTGCTGCTGATCAACGTGACCTGGGTGCAGGGGATCATCGTCTTCGTCATCGCCACGATCGGGATCCTTGTCTTCACCGCGGCCACGATGGGCTGGTTCCTGACCCGGTCGCGCATCTGGGAAACCGTTGCGCTGCTGGTCGTGGCCTTTGCGCTGTTCCGGCCCGGGTTCTTCATGGACATGGTCCAGCCGCCCTACCACGACATCGCCCCCGCAGCCTTCGAGGAAGCCCTGCTGGAAGCGCCGGAGGGATCGAACCTGCGGATCGTCGTCTCAGGCCCGGATTTCGACACGCTTGAGCAGAAGGACCTGACCGTGGTGCTGACCATGCCCCAGGATGTGCCTGCCCCTGAGCGCGCGGATGACCTGGGGCTGATGCTCATGCCGGAAGGCGACCGGATGCTGATGGATGAGCCCATGTTCGGCACCCCCATGTCGGACAAGCTGTCATCCTTCGACTTCTACGGGGATGAGCCGGTGCAGATCACCGCCGTGCGCGCCCCTGCGGCGCAGATGCCGAAGGAGCTGATGTTCATCCCCGCCCTGCTGCTGCTGGGGCTGATCGCCCTGCTGCAATCCCGCCGCGCCGCGGCCACCCGTCCCGAAGGAGCGACCGCATGACCACGTCCGTTCTCTGCGCCATCGACATCAACCGCCCCGAGGCCGAGGCCAAGGTGCTGCAGATCGCCTGGAAGCTGGCCCAGATGGACGGGGCCCGCATGGACGTGGTCACCGTACTGCCGGATTTCGGGCGGCCGGTCGTGGGCGGTTATTTCAAGGAAGGCCATGCGGAAACGGCGCTGGAGCACGCCCGCGCCCACCTGACCGGCTTCGTCGAGGGGGTGCTTGGGCCAGAGGCCAACGCCCAGATCCGCCACGTGGTCGTCAATGGCACCACCTACCATGAGATCCTGACAGTCGCAGAGAAATCCCAGGCGGACCTGATCGTGCTGGGGGCCCACAGGCCTGACCTGAAAGACTACCTGCTTGGCCCCAACGCCGCGCGGGTCGTCCGCCATGCTCAGGCCTCGGTCTACGTGGTGCGCTAGGCCGGGTCTGCCGCTTCGCGCAGCACGTCCAGGAAGGCTTCGCCGAAGCGTTCGGCCCGCCGATCCCCCAGGATCCGCGCCATGGCATCGGCATCCCTGGGCCGGGTCTCCGCGATCCGCGCGATCAGGGACTGAGAGCAGGACAGGGGCTTGTCGATCCCGTCCGGGCCACGCGCCAGCGCCGTCTGCGCCTCCATCAGCCGGTCATAAAGCGATCCGGCCTGCTTCCCCGCCAGCTTGCGGCGCATCGGGTGCACCTCCTCGACACTGCCGGAGATGACCTCCAGGAAGGTCGCGCCATAGGCTTCCAGCTTCTTCGCGCCCACACCGGTGATCCCGGCCATCTCATCAAGGCTCTGCGGCTTGCGCTCGGCCATCTCGATCAGGGTACGGTCGTTGAAGATCACGTAGGCCGGCACGCGCTGCTCTTCGGCCAAGGCGCGGCGCTTTGCCTTAAGCGCCGAGAGCAGCGGTTCGTCCTCTTCCGACACTAGGGTCTTGGTGGCCGGGCGACGATCCTTTGCGGCGGTCAGCGTGTCACGGCGCAGGCGGATTGTTTCTTCACCGCGCAGGATCGGCCGGGCCGCATCGGTCATGAACAGGGCACCATGGCGTTCACCGTTCGGCCGCACCAGGTCATGGCCCATCATCTGCCGGAAGACCGCCTGCCATTCGCCTTTCTTGAACTCTGTCCCGACACCGAAGGTGGGCAATTGGTCATGTCCCCTTTCCCGGATCTTGTCGGTTTCGGTGCCCGTCAGGATATCCACCAGGTGCCCCGCGCCGAACCATTCGCCGGTGCGCAGCATGGCCGACAGCGCCTTGCGCACGGCTTCTGTCGCATCGAAGGTCTCTGGCGGGCGGTCGCACAGGTCGCAATTGCCGCAGTGGGCGCAGTCCTCTCCGAAGTAGCGCAGCAGGACGGCCCGCCGGCATTCCAGCGCCTCGGCCAGGCCCAGCAGGGCGTTCAGCCGGGCATGGTCGGCCGCGCGACGCTCCGGCGGGGCCAGCCCCTCGTCGATCTGGGAGCGGCGCAGGCGGATGTCATCGGGTCCGAACAGCGTCAGCGTCTCTGCCGGGGCACCGTCACGACCCGCGCGCCCGATCTCCTGGTAATAGGCCTCGATGCTCTTGGGCAGGTCGGAATGGGCCACCCAGCGGATATCCGGCTTGTCGACGCCCATGCCGAAGGCCACCGTGGCCACGACGATCAGCCCGTCCTCCTGCTGGAACTGCAGCTCTGCCGCCCGACGGTCATTCGGATCCATCCCGCCATGGTAATGGATCGCCGCCATCCCGGCCTCTCTCAAGCCCTGGGCAATGCTTTCGGTGCGCGCACGGGTGCCGCAATAGACGATGCCGGACTGGCCCTTCCGGGCCGCGGCAAAGTTCAGGATCTGCTTGCGCGGAGAATTCTTGGCCGCGAAGGCCAGGTGGATGTTGGGCCGGTCGAAGCCCCGCAGGAAGCTCTGCGGCGGGGTGCCGTCGAAGAGCCGCCGCACGATCTCTTCGCGGGTTTCCTCGTCTGCCGTGGCGGTAAAGGCAGCCAGCGGCACATCGAGCATCTCGCGCAGTTGACCGATCCGCAGGTAATCAGGGCGGAAGTCATGACCCCACTGGCTGACGCAATGCGCCTCGTCCACGGCAATGAGAGAGACGTTGATCCGCCGCAGCATCTGCATCGCGCCACCTGAGGCCAGGCGTTCCGGCGCAAGGTAGAGCAGCTTGAGAGAGCCGTCCTCGAGCGCGGTCCAGACCGCCTCTGTCTCTTCGTCGGTATTGCCCGAGGTCAGCGCGCCGGCCACGACGCCCGCTTCCCGAAGGGCACGGACCTGGTCCCGCATCAGCGCGATCAGCGGGGAAATCACCACCGTCACGCCGTGGCGCATCAGCGCCGGAAGCTGGAAACACAGCGACTTGCCACCGCCCGTGGGCATGATCGCGAGGGTGTTCCGCCCGGCGGCCACGGCTTCCACGATCTCTTGCTGCCCGGGGCGGAATGCGTCGAATCCGAATATGTCCCGCAGAAGCTTTTCTGCCTCAGCCATGCCGCTCTGGTCCTGTTCACTGCCCTGGGGGAGCTTGTCCCACACTAAGAATCCGTAAACAAGCGCTGCCCGGAGTCACGGCCTTGGGCGCGGGGCCTTACATGACGTAGCCGATGTTGTTGGCGACGACGATCCGGATGGCCATGATGGCCAGCAGGGCCACGAGCGGCGCCAGGTCGATCCCGCCCATGGGCGGCAGGATGCGGCGGATCGGGGCATAGATCGGCTCAAGGATGCGGTTCAGCCCGTACCAGATCTGCGCCACGAATTGCTGGCGGACATTCAGAACCTGGAAGGAGATCAGCCAGGACATGATCACATGGGCGATGATGAAGAACCAAACGACGTTCAGGACCAGTCCAAGGATCATCAGCAGGGATTGCATTGGGCATTTCTCCGTTTTGCGAGCCGACAACAGGTAAGCAGCCATGGCGAAAAGCACAAGTTCCGACGCAGGGTTCTGGTTGACGGAGTTTGCGCTGCGACGCAGCAAGTGCGCGAAGGAGACGCCCGATGTACCCCTATTTCCGCCTCGCGACAGAATTCCTGCGGTTTCGCAAGGCTCCGAAGCTGACGATCACGGACACCCATGTCACCACCCTGCGCATCCTGCCGGGGGATATCGACCCCTGGAAAGAGCTGAACAACGGCCGCACCCTGACGCTTTATGACCTGGGCCGCCTGCCCTTCGGCGCGCGCACCGGCTTTGGCCGCGTGCTGAAGGCACGGAACTGGGGCCTGACCGTTGCGGGCAGCGTGATGCGCTATCGCAAGCGCCTGACGCTGTTCAAGCAGGTGGAGCTGCGCACGCGCCTGGTGGGGACGGATGCACGCTTCATCTACATAGAGCAGAGCATGTGGCTGCCCGATGGCACCTGCGCCAACGCCGGGGTGATCCGCAGCGCGGTGATCGCCAATCGCAAGATGGTACCCATGGAGCAGGTTGTGGCGGCGCTCGACTCCCCGGAACTCCCGGAGCTGCCCGAATGGGCCGCTCAGCTCTTTGCCGCCGAAAGCTCCCGGCCCTGGCCGCCCGAGCGCGGCTGACACCCAAGGGGCCCTGAAACCACAGCGCCGCAACGATAGGGACGCAGGGTCAACAACCCCTTGCCCCCCTGGGTCGATCCCGGTCATATCCCCACAAACGACTTGGCGGGCGATAGGGCGGTAGGATCATGCGCAAACGCATCTGGGGTTGGTTCTTCTTCGACTGGGCCAGCCAGCCCTACAACACCCTGCTCATCACCTTCATCTTCGCGCCTTACGTGAAAGAGCTGATCGGCGACGGCGCCCAGGCCCAGACGGCCTGGGGCTTCGGCATCGGCGCGGCGGGGATCATCATCGCCCTACTGGCCCCGGTCCTTGGCGCGATCTCTGATGTGTCTGGCAACCGGATGCGCTGGATCTGGGTGTTTTCCCTGCTCTACGTCGCGGGGGCCTGGATGCTCTGGTACGCTGCGCCGGGCAGCTTTAACCTGCCCCTGACGCTGCTTTTCTTCGCCATCGGCATGATCGGGATGGAGTTCGCGACGATCTTCACCAATTCCATGCTGCCCGACCTGGGCACCAAGGAAGAGATCGGGCGCATTTCCGGCAATGGCTGGGCCTTCGGCTACCTGGGCGGGCTGGTTTCCCTGGTCATCATGCTGACCCTGCTGGCAGAGAACGCAGAGACCGGAAAGACGCTGATCGGCATTTCCCCGATCCTGGGCCTTGATCCGGAAACCCGCGAAGGCACCCGCGCGGTGGGGCCGCTGACCGCGCTCTGGTACGCGGTCTTCATGGTGCCCTTCTTCCTGTTCGTGAAGGATCCAAAGCCCCACAAAGCCAGGAAGGGCGCGGTCAAGGATGCGCTAAGCCACCTTGGCGGCACCATCCGCGACCTTCCCCGAACGCCCTCCCTCTTTGCCTATCTCGGCTCTTCCATGCTTTACCGCGATGCGCTGAATGGCTTGTATTTCTTTGGCGGGATCTATGCCTCCGGCGTGCTGGGCTGGTCGGTGACGCATATCGGGATCTTCGGCATCATCGCCATCGTCTCCGGCGCGATCTTTGCGGTCATCGGCGGCCGCGCGGACCAGCACTTCGGCCCCAAGCCGGTGATCCGCGCCTGCATCCTGATCCTGGCCGCCGTGGCACTGGTGACGATCACTATCTCGCCCACCTCGCTGCTGTTCATCCCCCTGCCCGAAGGCTCTGTCCTGCCTGATATCACCTTCTTCCTGATCGGGGCAGTGATCGGGGCCGCCGGCGGGGTGATCCAGTCCGCCAGCCGCACGATGATGGTGCGCCAGGCCATCCCCGGCCACATGACAGAGGCCTTCGGGCTTTATGCGCTAGCAGGCAAGGCCACCTCCTTCATCGCGCCCATCCTCATCGGGATCACCACGGCCATAAGCCATTCTCAGCAGATCGGGATCATCCCGCTGGTTTTCCTTTTCCTCATCGGCTGGGCCCTGCTACGTTGGGTGAAACCGGAAGGAGACACCCACCCCTAATGCGCTTGCACCTTGTCCTGCCGATGCTTCTGGCCCTTCTCGCCACCCTTGCGGGCTGCGGTCCAGACAAAGCCGATACGCCCACCCGGGCCATCATTCCCCCGGATATGCAGAACAAGGAGGCCCGGCAGTTGTTCGGGGCCATGTCCTTTGCCTCTGCCCAAAGCCCAAGCTCCTATGGCTCCTACTCGCGCGGCTGCGTCGCCGGGGCAGAGCAGCTGGCCGAATCCGGCCCGACTTGGCAGGCCATGCGCCTGTCGCGCAACCGGAACTGGGGCACGCCGGAGCTGATCGACTACCTTGAGGATCTGTCCGGTAAGGCCGCGAAGATTCCCGGCTGGAAGGGCATCTACATCGGCGACATGTCCCAGCCCCGCGGTGGGCCCATGACCTCTGGCCATGCCTCGCACCAGATCGGCCTGGATGCGGATATCTGGCTGCGCCCGGCCACCGACCTGTCGCTCAGCCGCTCGGCCCGAGAGAACATCTCTTCCATCTCCATGCGCCGCAATGCCGGGGCCTTCGTCAATGACAACTGGACCCCGCAACACATGGAACTGGTCAAGGCCGCGGCCAGCGATCCCCGCGTCGCGCGGATCTTCCTGTTCCCCGGCGCCAAGGTGCAGATGTGCAAGGAAGCGACCGGCGATCGCTCCTGGCTGCGCAAGGTCCGGCCATGGTACGGGCATCATTACCATTTCCACGTCCGCCTGGCCTGCCCGCGCGGCATGTCCGGCTGCGTGAACCAGGATCCGCCACCGCCGGGTGACGGCTGCGCCGAGGCCCAGCAATGGGTGAACAACATCCTCAACCCGCCGCCCCCGGACCCCAATGCGCCCGCGCCGAAACCGCGCCGCCAGTTGAAAATGGCTGACCTGCCCGCTCAATGCCTCTCCGTCCTGCAGTCGCGCTGATCGCGCTGCTGGCCCTGGCACAGACAGCCGGGGCCGACACGGCCCTGGTGCGTCTGACCTCTCCGGACGGGTCCGTTGGCGGCCTGTCCGGGATAGAGGTGCTTGACCACGGCCGCCGCTTCATTGCGCTCAGCGACCGGGGCTTCATGCTGGAAGGCGAGATGCTGCGCGAAGACGGCAAGCTCAGCGGGATCGAGGTTACCTCCAAGAAGCGCCTGCCCCGCGCAGACGGCCAGGGCGCCGAAGCAGTCACGGTGGATTCCGAAGGTATCGCCATCACCCCGCAGGGTGAGATCCTGATCTCGACCGAGCAGACCAACCAGATATGGTGGCTCAACCCGGATCTGAGCCCACTGAGTGTGGTCTCACCCCCGGATGCTGGGCGCTTGCCCCACAACGGCGCCTATGAAGCGCTGGCCGTCGCGCCGAACGGCGATGTCTATACCGTTGGCGAAGGCGTCCTTGCCGATGGCAGTGCGCCCCACCTCTGGCGCTATGATGGCAAGGACTGGCAGGCGCTTCTACGCATTCCACGGGAAGATCGCTACATGCCCGTGGGCGCGGATTTCGGCCCGGACGGACAGCTCTACATACTGCAACGGGCGGTCGGATTGGGCCTGCGCGCCCGCATCCTGCGCCTTGATACCGAAGATCCCGCCACGCCGCCACAGGTCATCTGGGAAAGCGACCGGCACCCCGGCACGAACTTCGAGGGCCTGTCGATCTGGACCACAGAGGCGGGCCAGCTCATGGTCACGCTGGTTTCGGACAACAACTTCTGGCCCTTGTTCCAGACAGTCTTCCTTGAGAAACCCCTTGCTCCACTGGGCGGGAGCAGCTAAACGCCGCCAATTCCCCGAACGGGGACAAGTCTCCGCTACCTTGTCTAAAAAACGGCTAGAAAAATGCAACGTACCCATATCCCTGGCATTCTTGCCATGGCTGCCATCGTGGTGGCCTCCAACGTCCTTGTGCAGTTCCTCGTTCTTGACGGGCTGCTGACCTGGGGCGCTTTCACTTACCCCTTCGCCTTCCTGGTGACCGATGTCATGAACCGTCTTTACGGCGCATCCGTCGCGCGGAAGGTGATCTTCGTCGGCTTCATCACCGGGATCATCTGCTCTCTCATCGGGACGCAGGTGATGTTGCAGGGCGACGGCTACACCTATGCCGCCGTGGCGCTGCGCGTCGCCGTCGGATCTGCCCTGGCCTTCCTTGTCGCGCAACTTGTTGATGTCGCTGTCTTTGACCGCCTGCGCGACGGATCCTGGTGGCGCGCGCCGCTGATTTCCTCTGTCGTGGGTTCCCTTCTGGACACCGCGATCTTCTTCACCATCGGCTTCGCCCAGTTCATCACCTTCTTCGGCGCGAACGCCGATGCAGAGATCTCCTGGGGATGGAGCACGGCGCCCTTCCTCAACATCGGGCCTGACGTGCCGCTCTGGACCTCTCTGGCTGTGGCGGACTGGATGGTGAAGATGACCCTGGCGCTGATCGCGCTGCTGCCTTTTCGGGCGATCGTGGCGGCGCGGGTTCGGCGGGTTGCATGAAGTTCTTTGAGATTTAACTTTCTCGTGCGACTCTGACGTCATCGGAAACAGTCAGAAAGGAGGTGCTCTAGTGTCTATTGAGGTATTGGAGAAAGGTTTCGGGACAATTCGAAGGGAGCTTGGCTGAGGCAGCCCTTGGCCGGCAAGCTGACGAGTTGGTTTGTACCTAACCGAACCACCTCCTGATCTCGAGAAGGGCCGTCCTGTTTCCGGGGCGGCCCTTTCCATTTGCGCGGGTAGGGACTCGGGCAAGGGATTGATATCCCGAGGGAAGTTTCCCCCGAAAGACCCGAGGGGAAGGCCCTGCGCCAGATGCGGCGGGGGGCTGGGACAGGCGATTCCAGGACATGCGAAGGGGTGACCGATGGCGCGTCAGGGTGGCGGCGGGGCCATGAATTTGCGCGGCGGATGCACGGGGCTTCCAGCTGCGTTCGGGGGGAACCGGGCGGGTCAGGCCTGCGCATCGACGGACCCGCGGCGGGCAGCGCGCGCTGCATTAAGATCCGCGGGTTAACGGGGCGCACGCAACGTCGGTATCGCGTCGGTATTACGTCGGTATCGCGTCGGTGCCATGTCGGTATCTGCGAAAATTAACCGGATAACGGCAAAGGGTTAAGCCCGGCCCGAACTCTGTTAAGGTTTGCGCCAAAGGTTAACGGAACGCCCCGGCGGGGTGGCAGAAGGGGCTGCGGGATGCTGCGGATCAACGACAAGATCACGATCGAGGAATGGGAGCTGATGGAGCAATTCGTCCGCGCCTCCGGTCCCGGCGGGCAGAACGTGAACAAGGTGTCGTCCGCGGTTGAGCTGCGCTTCGAGGCGGAGCGATCCCCCAACCTGCCCGACGCGGTCAAGCGGCGGCTGCGCCGGATCGCCGGGCGGCGCTGGACCAAGGAGGGCGCGGTGGTGATCCAGGTCCAGGAGGAACGCAGCCAGGCGCGCAACCGCGAGATCGCGCGGGAGCGGTTGGCGGAGTTGATCGCCAAGGCACTTGTGGTGCCGAAACGGCGGGTGCCGACGAAGGTCTCGGCCAACCAGAAGCGCAAGCGGGTGGAGGCGAAGAAGCAGCGCGCCGAGGTGAAGGAGAAGCGGGGGTGGGAGCGGTAGGGAGCCGGTTTCGCGGTGGGTAGGGTGCGTGATTTCACGCACCGTGGCGCGGGTGGATGCCGGGCGGTGCGTGTGAACACGCACCCTACGGGGAGAGGCAGCCCAAGAGGCGGCGGATGCGACGAAGGTCTCAGTCAACCAGAAGCGTAAGCGGGCAGAGGTGAAGAAGCAGCGCGCCGTGGTGAAAGAGAAGCAGGGGTAGGAGTGGTAGGGAGCCGATTTCGCGGTGGGTAGGGTGCGTGATTTCACGCACCGTGGCGCGGCTGGATTTCGGACGGTGCGTGTGAACACACACCCTACGGGAAGAGGCAGCCTACGGAGCGGCGGATCGCGACGAAGGTGTCCGCAAACCAGAAACGAAGAGAAATCCGCAGGTAACCGTAGGGTAGAGTGCGGCAATTGACACAACTTGGCCGCCACTCAAATCGCCACGCTGCAGCTCTTAGTTCAGAGCATTGCGAAACTAACCACCCCCACAGCCACAAAGGCCAAAATTATGCTACGAAAACTTCGCATTGATACAACCTAGAAACCCTGCAACACTAACGCGCAAATGGGCGAGGCATGATATGGCAACACAGAACGAAACGAATGTCTTCGATACTGAGCTGTTCTTTATGTCCTACCGAAATTTGTTTCCAGAGGACGTACCAACCGGCAGAGCAGTTTTCGAAAAGCTTGCGGAGGAACATGCCGCAAAGCCGTTTCCCACGCTAGAGTACCAAGCCCGGAAAGTTTATATTGCTGAGCTTGTTCTGAGTGGAGACTGGGTTGATATTCTCTTCCACCTGACTGACCCTGAGATCCGAGACCGCGACTATTCAAACCTCGATGACGGAACACTCAGAACAGCTGAGAGGATGGATGGAGAAGAACCTGCCTTCTCCTCCCATGTATCAATCTGCATAGCTACACAGTTTGATACCACCAGAACATACCCTTGCATCATCCAAGAAACCGAGAGCCTTTCTCGAACCCTCATTTCTATTTCCTTAAACACTTACATAAAGCCACTATTTTACGAGGAGAACAGGGCCCGCCCTGACAAAGGCGACACCAAAACTTTTCGCGTCACCGCCAAACTTCAAGCTCCCATCGATGAAACCCTTTCAGGCATGATTGACAACGGGGGAAGAATCGAAGCAGTAAAATTTGTAGAGCAAAGCCTCGCCCAGGTTGTGAACGGAGATGAGACATATCCGACTCAAGAGCAGAGGAGCGTTCTAATAAAAACGGATGAAAAGCCCACACTTGATCGCGCCAAAGACTTCATAACCTCTTTCTATAGCGGCTTCGACCGAAGCGGAATAAAGTCACTTAAAGTAATAGTTTACGACCCCGAAAATGATACGAACAAAACCATACCGGTCAACCTGAATGATGATAACATCCTGCAGAACGCATTCATAAAAAAAATTAAGCTCACCGGGTTTGATACGCCATTGAAGGACTGCGACGCGACGATACGTGAAGACATTCTGACGAAAATGAAGGGGGTAAGGCCCAATGCCGCTCCTTGAAAAGTCGATTTTCTTGAGGACGCTGAACTTTCTCAGAATACAGCACCCACATAGAGCACAATACTGCTACATATACCCAGCGACAATAACCGCCTTCGTGCTGGCCGCTTCAATCTATTCAAATTGGGGACACCCAAGCCCCAGTTTGACAGAAAGGATGCAACCCATCCTCTCTAGCGTCTTAATACTCTTCCCATTCTTTCTGGCCAGCCTCGCCGCGGTATCAACCTTTCAAGGCCCCAAAGGATTCGACTCCGAATTTAAGATGAGGACGCCAGTTGTGCTTAGCGTTACATATCGCGGTGGCTTAAGGCAAATACCTGTGAGCTATAGATACTTCCTTTGCCTTCTACTCGGCTATTGCGCAAGCATTTCTCTATTCATCTTTGTTGCGCTCTCACTAGAGTCGGCAATACCGCTTTCCAGAATCATTAAGAGCAGTGACATTCTGGATCTATTGATGGTCGCATTCTCTGCAATTAATTGCTTCCTGTTCTTCCAAATCCTTATCCTAACGATGGTCGCAATATACTATCTATCAGATCTGATTCACCGATTGGACAAGAGAGAATAGCCTTCTAAACCACAACCTCCATCCGCTCCTGCTCCCCAACCCCGAACACCCTCTTGTACCGGGCGATCTCGTCCGCCGGCCCCATGGCCTTCTCGGGGTTATCCGAGAGCTTGACGGTGGGCCGGCCATTGGCGCTTTGGGCCTTGCAGACAAGGGAAAACGGGGCGAGGGCGTCGCCCGGCACCAAGCCTCGGAAATCGTTGGTCAGCAGCGTGCCCCAGCCGAAGCTGACCTTCACGCGGCCGGTGAAACGGGCGTAGAGCTCCTCGATCTTGGCGACGTCCAGGCCGTCGGAGAAGATCACCAGCTTCTCGCGCGGGTCCTCGCCCCGGGATTTCCACCAGTTGATGGCGGTTTCGGCGCCGGTGGCGGGATCGCCGCTGTCGATGCGGATGCCGGTCCAGCCCGCCAGCCAATCGGGCGCATTGGCCAGGAAGCCCTCTGTCCCGTAGGTGTCGGGCAGGATGATGCGCAGGTTGCCCGAGTGCTCCTCGTGCCAGTCGGCAAGGACGTCGTAGGGGGCGCGGGCGAGCGCGGCATCATCGGGGGCGAGCGCGGAATAGACCATGGGCAGCTCATGGGCGTTGGTGCCCACGGCCTCCAGGTCGTCGCGCATGGCGATGAGGCAGTTGGAGGTGCCGGTGAACTTGGGGCCCAGCCCTTCGATCATGGCCTGCACGCACCAGTCCTGCCAGAGGAAGGAATGGCGGCGGCGGGTGCCGAAATCGGCGATCTTGAGCTCTGGCAGCTCGCGCAGGCGTTCGATCTTTTCCCAGAGCTTGGTCATGGCGCGGGCATAGAGGATCTGCAGTTCGAACTTGCCCAGGGTGTCGAGAACGGCGCGGCCGCGCAGCTCCATCAGGATGGACAGCGCGGGGATTTCCCAGAGCATGACCTCTGGCCAGGAGCCTTCGAAGGTCAGCTCATACTGGTCGCCGCGCCGTTCCAGGTGGTAGGGCGGCAGGCGCAGGTTCTCAAACCACTCCATGAAGTCGGGGCGGAACATCTGGCGCTTGCCGTAGAAGGTGTTGCCGCGCATCCAGGTGCTCTCTCCCCGGCGGAGGGAGAGGGAGCGGACGTGGTCGAGTTGCTCGCGCAGCTCGCCTTCGTCGATCATCTTCGCCAGCGGGATCTGCGTGGAGCGGTTGATGAGGGAAAAGGTGACCTGCGTGTCGGCGCGGTTGCGGAAGACCGACTGGCACATCAGCAGCTTGTAGAAATCCGTGTCGATAAGGGAGCGGACGATCGGGTCGATCTTCCACTTGTGGTTATGGACGCGGGTGGCGATGTCGACCATGGGCGGCTCCTTGCTTCTTGCGGATAAAGCAGGCGGGGCGGGCAGAATGCAAGTCCTGGTGGCGCGCGGGCGCGGTTATGCGCAATCTAAAGCGGAGTTATTGGAATTGGAGAATCGCCTTGATTGTCCTATCCTGCGCGCATTGATCCCCAGTTTCATTCCACGCGGTGTTTTCTGCACCCGATCCATTCAGACGGAAATCATTCAGGGAGGAGCACAGATGGCGCATGCACCCAACCACGACAAGGCGGGCCCGCCTAGCTGGTGGCTGCCCCTGCTTATCTCTCTTCTGGGGCTTCTCAGCATCCTGTTCGGCGCCCTGGTCCAGACCACACCGCAGCTTCAGCGCGTGCTGATCTATTCCGGCGCGGCGCTCTGGCTGACGGCCGCCGGGGGCGCGGCCACGGGCAAGTACGGCCCCTTTTCGGTGACCGGCGCGGTTGGCGTGCTGGCCCTGCTGTTCTTTCTCAACCCTGATGAGGTCAAGACGCCGCAGAGAGAGCTCAAGGTCTCTCACGAGGCGCTGTTCGAGAAGCTGAGCAACCTGGAGGCCCGGTCGAAAACGCGCATGCTCTACATGAAGATGGCCCGCCCCGATAACGAGGCCTACTTCCTGCTCGATGATGACTCCCTTGCCTCTGACACGATCCGGCTGCGCACCGTGCTAGCCGATGGCAAGGAGCGGTCCCTGCGCCTGTGTGTCTCTGCCCTGCAGGCCGCCATGGCAGAGCAGGAGGCGCGCAACACCATGCTTTCCGTCAACTACATCGACCTCTCCGACAGCGCCGCGCTGATGTACGCCAACCAGCCGCTGACCCATCCGCAGAGCTGCCCCACCCTGCAGACCGCCGATCAGGCAGAGGGCCCCTGGTGGTCCCGCCTGGCCGTGCTGGAACAACTGGTCGCCACGGCCCATGCCCAGGCCGGCTTTGCCACGCAGCGCGTGCCCTGCTCGCCCCAGGATGCGGGCTCTGCGCAGCTGTTCGAGGATCTTGGCTCTGACAACGGCGGCTTGCGGTTCGAGGCCGCGGGACGGTTCGCGGCGGGCTGCGATGCGGCCTCTCTGAGGGACCTCATGGATCATGGCGCCACCGTCGGGGCCGAGGGCAACTACGGCGGCGCGGTCCTGGATATCATGGAGACCATGGTGCAGATGGGCGTGCCCGCCCAGGAGCTGACGCAATCCCTGGACGACGCCGCCTACGACTACTTCGGCGCTCTTTACCAGGCGGGCGACGACACGCTGGCCCGGGGCACGGCCGCCGCGCTGACCGAGCTCAAGGATCCCAGGGCCGCAAGCGCCCTGCTGGAGGCCGCGCAGGCGCAGGGCGTCCCGGAGAGCGCGCTGAGGGAAACCGCCCGCGCCGTCGCGGCAGGTTTCTTTGCTGCGGATCCCGAAACGCAGGTCGCCCTGACCGACCAGATCCAGGCCCCCGAAACGCCTGAAAACCTGCGCGCCGCGCTCGGCCACCTGACCGCCAAGGCGGAGGACACCACCGGCGACGGCGTCAGTACGGGTGGGGGGCTGACCGACCCGGGCGCGGGGGCCGACACGGCCTGGATTCCCGCCTGGTCGAGCGACCCGGCCCTTCAGGCGGCGCAGGCCGGCGACATCGTCACGCTTCAGTCCCAGACCCTGCTGGAAGAACAGCCGACCTTCTTTTCTGCCGAGGAAGGCTGGGTTCAGGCGCCGGTGGTGGGGGTGGTGCCGCAGGGCGGCGCGATCACCATCCTGGAAAGCGTGGAATCCACTCCGGGCTTCAACTGGCTGCGGATCGAGCGATAGCTGGCATCCGGGTCCAAGGGGCGCGCGCAGGATGGGCGGCGGGCTTTCTTTCAGGGACGAACACGGGGACGCCAGGCGCCGGGGGGCTTCAGCCCCCCACGGGCGCGGGTGGCTCGATGCCACCCAAGGCCGTTCGCCCGCCGTCTTTCCAGCCTAAACGTTCTGGCCCGCAAAGAGCGGGCCGGGGGGTGACCCGGATCAGGCGGCGAAGGTGATGCCGGCCTCTGCCATCTCTTCAAGCGCTGCGGGCAGGGAGCCATCCATGTCGATTCCACGGCAGAGATCCGTGCGCACCGTGACCTCGAACCCAAGCTGCACGGCATCCACGGCGCTGTAATTGACGCAGAAATCCGTGGCGAGCCCGACGAAGGTCAGCTTTTGCAGGCCGCGCGTGCGCAGGTAGCCCTCTAGCCCGGTGGGCGTGATCTTGTCGTTCTCGAAAAAGGCGGAATAGCTGTCGACCTTGGGATTGAAGCCCTTGCGGATGATCAGGTCGGCGCGGTCCACGGCCAGGTCGGGGTGGAAATTGGCCCCGTCCGAGCCCTGGATGCAATGGTCCGGCCAAAGCACCTGCGGGCCGTAGGGCATCTGGGTCAGCGTCATGGGCGCGGCATCCGGGTGGGACGAGGCGAAAGAGGAATGGCCCGCCGGGTGCCAATCCTGGGTCAGGATCACCGCCCCGTATTCGGTCATCAGCTGGTTGATGCCGGGAACGATGTCATCGCCCTTTGGCACGGCAAGGGCGCCTCCGGGGCAGAAATCCTTCTGGACGTCGATGACGATGAGCGCTTCGGACATGGCTGTCCCCCCTGCTGGTCGGTGCTGCGTTGCGCGGACCTTGGCGGAGCAGCCCGGGACGGTCAATCGCGGAGCGCCGCTGCGCGCCCCCTTGGCCGGTCCCGGCGCGCCGGCTGCCGAAAAGCGGGCAGCTGTCGATCTGGCCGGTGGCAGACGGGCGAAATGCGGCTAGGTTCCACCGCGAAGGAAGTAAGCCACAGGAGACGAACCATGGTCATGAAGGTCGCCGCCCTCAGCGGGTCCCTGCGTGCCGGGTCGATGACGACCCAGATGCGAAACACCCTGCCGGAACTGGCGCCCGAGGGGATGGCGATCGAGATGGTCGAGATCCACGACCTGCCGCTGTTCAACGAGGATCTGCGCGAGGATGGGAAGGCCCCCGCCCCCGTGACCCGTCTGTGCGAGGCGCTGGCCGGGGCCGACGGGATCGTGCTGTGCTCGCCCGAGTACAACCGCTCGGTTCCGGGGGTGCTGAAGAACGCGACCGACTGGGCCAGCACGGACCAGAGCGCGCCGCTGAAGGCCAAGCCGATGGTCGTCCTGACGCAAAGCGTGGGCACGCGCGGTGGCAACATGTCCCATTATGCCTGGCGGCAGATCCTGTCGGCGATCGGGGCGGACGTGGTGGTGGGGCCCGATGTCTCCATCGGGCCGATGGCGGACAAGCTGGAAGACGGCCGCCTGGTGGAAGAGGAAGCCCGCAGCCTGATCGCCCGCCAGCTGGAGCTTCTGGCAGGCAAGATCGCGGCGGCGGCGGACTGACCGTCACGGGGCCGGGGGGCTGCGGGCCTCCTGCGCCCGCGCGCCGCAGCATCCCGGCCTTGCCTGACAGGGGTTTTGGGCTTAGATCGCCGGCCATGTTCACCGTTTGCGCGCTTTATCATTTCACCCGTTTCGAGGATCCTGCCGCCCTGCAGGGGCCGCTTCAGGCGCTCTGCGAGCGCGAGGGGATCTGCGGCTCCCTTCTGCTGGCACGGGAAGGGATCAACGGCACCATCGCCGGCCCGAAGGCCGGGATCGAGGCCGTGCTGGCCCATATCCGGTCCCTGCCCGGCTGCGCGGACCTGGAATGGAAACTCTCGAGCGCCGCGGAACGGCCCTTTATCCGGATGAAGGTGCGGCTGAAGAAAGAGATCGTGACCATGGGCCAGCCGGACGTGGATCCGCTGGCCAAGGTCGGTCACTACGTCACGCCCGAGGATTGGAACGACCTGATCCGCAGCCCCGACGTGGCCGTGATCGACACGCGCAACGATTACGAGGTGGCCATCGGCACCTTCGAGGGCGCCGTGGATCCGCAGACCGCCAGCTTCCGCGATTTCCCCGCCTGGTGGGAAGAGAACAAGGACCGCTTCCACAACAAGCGCATCGCCATGTTCTGCACCGGCGGTATCCGCTGCGAGAAATCCACGAACTACCTGATGAGCCAAGGAGTCGAAGAGGTCTACCACCTGAAGGGCGGCATCCTGAAATACCTGGAAGAGGTCCCGGCCGAGTACAGCTCCTGGCAGGGGGAGTGCTTTGTCTTCGATCGCCGCGTCTCCGTCGGGCATGGGCTGGTCGAGGGGCCGCATGAGCTCTGCCATGCCTGCCGCCGCCCGATCCTGCCCGAAGACCGCGCGCGCCCCGAGTACGAGGAAGGCGTCTCCTGCCATCATTGCGTGGAAGAGACCTCTGACGCGGACAAGGCCCGATTCCGGGAGCGGCAGAAGCAGATCGCCCTGGCGAAGGCGCGGGGCGAGCGCCACCTGGCCGATTTCGAGGACTGAGCAAGGGGGTGCGCCCTGGGGGCGCCCCTGCGCGGGTCAGAAGTAACTTCGCACCAGGGAGCTGGTGACCAGCGCCCAGCCATCCGCCACCACGAAGAAGGCCAGCTTGAACGGCAGCGACACGATCGCCGGCGGGACCATCATCATGCCCATGGACATCAGCACGGCGGCGACCACCAGGTCTATGATCAGGAAAGGCAGGTAAAGCAGGAAGCCGATCTGGAAGGCGCGCGCGATCTCCGACAGCATGAAGCTGGGCACCAGCACGGAGAGCGGCGCTTCGGGCCCGGTGGGGATGTCGTTGGAATCCGGGCGCAGGGCGGCCATGGCCTCGAATGTTTCGGGGTCCATGCGGGCGGCCATGAAGACCCGGAAGGGCTCGAGCGCCAGAGGGATCGCCTGATCCGCCTCGATCTGTTCATCGACGAAGGGCTGGATGCCCTGGGACCAGGCCTGCTGAAAGACCGGCTCCATTATGAAATAGGTCAGGAACATCGCCAGGCTGACGATCAGCATGTTGGGCGGGGATTGTTGCAGGCCAAGCGCCTGGCGCAGGATCGACAGGACCGTGACCATGAAGGGGAAACAGGTGATCGTGATCAGGATGCCCGGCGCCAGGCTGAGCACGGTGATCAGCAGGATCAGCTGGATGCCCCGCGCAGAGAGGGATCCGTCATCGCCGATATTGACCGAGACCTCCTGCGCCAGAAGCGGCGCCGGCAAGAGCAACACCAGCGCGAGCAGAAGCACCAGCCCCGCCGGCAAGGCGCGCCGCGTCCCCGTGACCCTGTGTTTTAGGGCCGGCTTCTGCCTGGCCAATGAAACCATGGTCAGAGCTCTCCGCTAAGGTCGCAGACCTCTGTCAGGCGCACGGCAAGCTGTCCGGCCTGCTCGCCCTCCATCTCTTCCAGCTCTCCGCGGGCGATCAGGCGATCGCCGACGTAAAGCTCTACCGGGTCTTCCACGCGACGGTCGAGCGGCAGCACCGAATCCCGGGTCAGCTTCAGAAGGTCGCGGATCAGCGGACGGGCCTTGCCGACAGAGATCGTGATCTCGATCGGGACGACGGTGAAGGGATTGCTGCGCCCGGCGGGTTCGCTCGACTGTTCATCCATTCTGAACTTTCCTTTCTTGTTCGGTGAAGAACCCCTCTACCGCCTGGCGGATTCCGTCGGTCACCGCGGCAAGGTCGATCTCTGTCTCTTCCTCTCCGAACCGCAGGAAGACCTGGCCTTCGGACAGCGTGTCATCGGCGGTGACCGACAGCGGGAAGCCGAAATCCTCTTCCAGCAGCGCTTCGATCACCGGCACGTGGTCCTGGACCACCACGATTTCCACGCGTTGCGCGGCCTTGCGGGTCGCCAGCTCTTCCAGCTGGTCCTTGACCCGCAGCGCCAGGGTTTCGCGGGCCAGTTCGGGCACCACCGTGTCGATCACGTCGTTCAGCAGCGGTCGGATCGCGGCCAGCACATGGGAGTGCGCCTCGTGGTAGGTGAAGGAGAGGTCCTGGAGGTTGCGGGCGAAATCGCTGGTGATATGCCCCTGTTCCTCCTTCATGGCCTTGGCGGCATCGTCCCAACCGGCCTTGTAGCCGTTCTCGAAGGCCTCAAGGCGGATCGTCTCAAGCTCTTCCTCGGACATGGCGGGGGTGGCGGCGGGCGCGCGGCGGGGCGCGCCGAAGTCCTCCAGGATCATGGCGATCTGTTTCACGCGTGCTCCTCCGGAGTGTCTTCAAGCCAGGAGCGCAGGATCTCGAGCGTCTCTTCCTTGCGTTCCTCGATCACGCCCTGGAGCTTGGCGACGGGATCGTCGCTGTCCATGCTGCCGCCCCCGTCGAAATCGGTGATCATCGGGAAGCCGCCGTCGGAATCGCCGCCGAAGCCGGAGCCCATGCCGATATCGGGCAGGGCAAAGGCATCGTCCTCTTCGATCTCGCCATCCAGCGCGGCATCGCCCCCCTCAAGCAGGGGCACATCGGCAGTGGCACTGCGGCCGGCCAGCACCGGGCGGACCACGAAGAGGCCCAGCACCAGCGCCACCAGGGCCAGCACCGCCATCTGGATGATCGACATCACGTTCAGGCCAAGCCCGGCGATCAGACCGGTTTCGGAACTGGTCCCAAGAGGCTCAAGCGGTTCGAATTCCATGGATTTTATGGTGATCCGGTCCCCCCGCTCCGCATCGAAGCCGACGGCCGATTCGACCAGCTCCCGCAGCGCGGCCAGCTCTTCTTCCGAGCGGGTTTCGAGCGCCTCCTGCCCCTCGGCGGTGGTTTCCAACCCGTTGACCAGAACGGCCACGGTCAGGCGACGAATCCCCCCGGCGGCGCGCGTGACCTCTCGATTGACCTCGGAGACCTCGTAGTTCACCCGCTCGCGGGTTTCGCTGTTCTGGGCGGAGGAGGTGCCGTTGCCCTCTGCCTCTCCGTCGGGGAGGTTCGAGGCCACGGTCACATCGCCGCCGTTCTGGTTGCGCGAGCTGTTGCTGGCCTCTTCGGTATCGGTGCTGACCGCCACGCGGCCCTCCGGATCGAAGCGGCGTTCCCGGATCGATTCGCTTTCCGTGACCGTGTCGACGCTGACCTCCACCACCGCGTTGCCGAAGCCCACGCGGGCCTCCAGCAGGCGCTGGACCTTTTCCTTGAGCTCCTGGGCGCGGTCCTGGGCGGTGCCGGCGCCCTCGTCCTCCGGTGCGCCGATCAGTTCGCCCGAATCATCGATCACCGCGACATCATCGGGGTTCAGCCCGGCCACGGCAGAGGCCACGAGGTAGCGCAGCGCCTTGGCCTGCGCCGGAGAGACCTCTCCGCTGGCGGTGAGGGCGATGGAGGCGGTGGGCCGCAGGTCGCGCTGGAAGGGCGAGGCCCCCTGGTGGGCGATATGCACCCGCGCGACGGAGATCTGCGGAGAGGCGGCAATGGTGCGCGCCAGCTCCCCTTCCTTGGCGCGCCAGTAGGCGGCATCGAACATCTGGCTGGTGGTGCCGAAGCCCGACAGCGAATCGAGCAGCTCATAGCCCTGGCTGGAGTTTCTGGGCAGCCCCTCGCTGGCCAGGGTCATGCGCAGCGCATCGCGTGCGCCGCCCTCCACGTAGATGGACCCGCCGCGCACCTCATAGGCCACGCCGCGCTGTTCCAGCGCGCGCACGATCTCACCGGCCTGGCCGTTTTCCAGCCCCGAATAGAGCAGGGACAAGGATGGCTGTGACGCCATGCGTGCCAGGCCAAGCACGGCCGCGAACATGGCAACCGCAGCCAGGATAACCGTGATCCGGCGTCGTGGTTCCAGGTTGGTCCACAGGGTCAAAAACTGTTGCAAACCGTCTCTCCCGTCAGGCCGGCTTCTGCCAGCGACTGTCCCCTTAATTCACCGAACGGGCTTAATAATCGGTTAGTCCATGACCGCTAAAAATGGCCCCATCGACAGAAAATGGTTGGGTCATGTCCGAAGAGCTCGAAGCAGATGAGGAAGCGCCGAAGAAGAAATCCAAGCTGCCCCTGATCCTCGCCCTGGTTGTGGCGCTGGCAGGCGGCGGCGGGGCCTTCTTCGCGATTTATTCCGGGATGATCCTGGGCGGCGACCCGGCAGAGCATGCCGAGGGCGAAGGCAGCGAGGCGCACGAGGAATTCGTGCCCCCCGACGTGGCCTACGTGGCGCTTGAGGGCATGACGATTTCCTTCGGCCCGCCCTCTCAGAACAAGCACCTGCGGTTCATGGCGAACCTGGAGGTGCCGGCCGGACAGGAAGGCAACGTGGAGGCCATCAAGCCTCGCGTGATGGACGTTTTGAACAATTACCTCCGCGCCCTGCGGATGGAGGATTTCGAGGATCCCGGCGCCCTGGTGCGGATTCGCGCGCAGATGCTGCGCCGCATCCAGGTCATCACCGGCCCGCAGGCCGTTCTGGACCTGCTGATCGTCGAATTCGTCGTGAGTTGAAGGGAGAATCTCATGGAACTCATCGCTGATGGATTGCTTGTCGCCGGCGCACTTGGCGCGGTTTTCTACTGTTTCGTGCTGGCCCGGCGGCTGGCGCGGTTCAACGACCTGGAAAACGGGGTGGGCGGCGCGGTTGCCGTGCTGTCCGGCCAGGTAAACGACCTGACGAAGACGCTGAAGCGGGCCCAGGCCACGGCCAGCGAATCAAGCGCCTCTCTGGAAAGCCTGACGGAGCGGGCGGAGGGCGTGGCCAAGCGGCTGGAGCTGCTTGTCGCCTCCATGCACGACCTTCCCGATCCGCAGCACCCCCCCGCGCCGGAGCAAGAGGCTCAGCCCGTCTTCACCCGCCGCACCGGCACGAAATAGGGGCAGATCATGGCCAAGCAGCCACGTGAAGAACGCAAACCCCGGGCAAAGCCGGGAGCGAAACCCGGGGCAAAACCCAACAGGCGCAGGGGCCTGCGCGCCCGGCGTCGCGGCAGCCTGCCGCTGATCGCCGGCTTGCTGCTGACCTCTGCCGTGCTGCGCATCGGACTGCATGGGTCAGAGGTGATGGCGCTCGATTCCGGGCAGGACTCCATGGAAGGCAAAACGGAGATGGCGCCGGCAGAGGCCGCGACCTGTGAACCCGATCCCGATGTCGCCGCCATGCTGGAGGCCTTCGATGCCAGAGAGGCCCGGCTGGCCCAGAGAGAGGCCCAGATCCGCGACCGGATGAACGCCCTGGCCATCGCCGACGAGGAAATCGAGAAGAAGCTCGCCCAGCTCTCAGAGGCCGAAGAGGCGCTGCGCCAGACCCTGGCATTGGCCGACAGCGCCGCAGAGAACGACATCAACCGCCTGGTCGCGGTCTATGAGAACATGAAACCCAAGGATGCCGCCGCCTTGTTCGAACAGATGGATCCGGAGTTTTCCGCCGGTTTCCTGGGCCGGATGCAACCCGCCGCCGCCGCGGCGGTCATGGCCGGCCTGTCGCCCGACCGCGCCTATACGGTCAGCGTGATCCTGGCGGGCCGAAATTCATCTGTTCCAAAGAATTGACCGCTAGCGTGAGCCCGGGGGAACAGCAGTGGACAAGAGGCAGCTGAGATGATCGGTTTTGTTGGTATCGGCGTGATTTTCGTCATGGTTTTCGGCGGCTACATCCTGGCCGGCGGGAAAATGGCGATCATCCTCAAGGCCTTGCCTTTCGAGATGATGATGATCGGCGGTGCCGCCGTCGGCGCCTTCCTGCTGGCCAAAGACATGGCGGCGGTGAAGCACACGGTCAAGGACATCGGCAAGGTCTTCAAGGGGCCCAAGTGGAAGCACGAGGATTACCGCGACCTGCTGTGCCTGCTCTTCGAACTGATCCGCCTGGCACGCCAGAATCCCGTCGCGATCGAGGAACATATCGAGGCGCCGGCGGAATCCAGCATCTTTTCCAAGTACCCGAAAATCCTGACGGATTCAGAGGCGATCGGTCTGATCTGCGATACCATGCGCTCTGCCTCCATGAACTACGACGATCCCCACCAGGTGGAGGAAGTGCTGGAAAAGCGGATGGAGGCGAACCTGCACCATTCCATGCATTCCAGCCACGCCCTGCAGAACGTGGCCGATGCGCTGCCCGCCCTGGGAATCGTTGCCGCCGTGCTGGGGGTGATCAAGACCATGGCCTCCATCGACCAGCCGCCGGAGGTGCTGGGCAAGATGATCGGCGGGGCGCTGGTGGGCACCTTCTTGGGGGTTTTCCTGGCCTATGGCATCGTTGGCCCCTTTGCCGGCCGTCTGAAGACGGTGACCGAAGAGGACGGGCATTTCTACCAGCTCATCCGAGAGGTCCTGGTGGCCAACCTGCACAATCACGCGACCAATATCTGTATCGAGGTCGGGCGGCAGAACACGCCCTCTCACTGCCGTCCCAGCTTTTCGGACCTGGAAGACGCGCTCAAAGAGGTCAAGAGCGGGGCGGCATGATGCACAGGCTGGCGCTACTGTTTCTGGCCCTGATTCCGGGCACCGCCCTGGCCCAGACCGCCGTGCTGCGGTCAGGCGACCACGCGGAATTCACCCGGCTGACCCTGCCCCTGCCCGCCGGCACCAGCTGGACGCTGGACGATGCGCCGGAGGTGCTGACGCTCAGCTTTTCGGAGCCCCTTGAACGGGTGGACCTGGGACAGGCCTTTCGCCGGATCACGCGCGACCGGGTCGCCGATATCCGCCCGGTGCCGGGCCCGGGGCTGGAAATCCTGCTCAACTGCAATTGCGCGGCAGAGGCCGTTCTGTCGCCCAGCAACCTGCTGATCCTGGACATCCGCGACACGCCCCGCCCCGTGCCGGCAGCGCAACCCAGCCCGCCCCCTGCGCCGCCGTCTCCCGAAGCGCCGCTGCCAAGCGCGCTATTGGGCCTGCCCACCGGCGCGAGGCTGAGCTTTGGCACCCCGCAATCCGCCAGCCCTGCCCAGGCGGCCTCTGTCTCTCCGGTCGTTCTGCCCGCCGAGGCGCCAGTTGAACCGGCCGTCGAACCGCCCCAGGCCGCGCCGCGTTTCGAGGCGGTGCCACAGGCGCCCATGGCGGAAACCAGCATGGATTTCAGCAACTTCGCGATGGACGCCATCAACCGTCTGCCCGAGGCCCCGGCCCCCGCGCCGGAGGCAGAGGCGGCCCTGACCCGCGAGCTGGAACAACAGCTGCTGCAATCCATCGGCAGCGCCGCGACCCAGGGCCTGCTGACCCCCAGCGACTCGCTGCGCGAGGCCATGCAGGACCTGCCCCCCGGGCGCTATGACGAGCACAATGAGCTTCGCCCGACCGATCCCGGCGTCTCTTCCACGCCCAGCACGCTGGAGGCCGACAAGGAAGTCGACGTGTCGCGCTATCGGCTGTCCGGATCGCCCTGCACATTGGCCATGCCGCCGCTGACCACCGGGGAGCCCGTTGAAAGCTTCGTGCTGGAACTGGGCAAGCTGCGCTCTGCCCTGACCGGCGAATTCGACCGCGACAACGCGGAGGCCTACATGGCCCTGGGCCAGTTCTACCTGCGCAACGGCTTCGGCGCAGAGGCCATCCGCGCCACCCAATCCGTGCCCTCCAACCCAGAGATCATCGCGGAAATGACTGCCGTGGGCCGAATCCTGGAATACGGGCATGACCGCGCCGACGGTCCCTTTGCCGGCAAGATCTGGTGCGAAGGCGAAGCCTCTGTCTGGGCGGCGCTCACCGGGCCGGAGATCGCGCCGGGTTCCGATTTCGACCGCGCCGCGATCCTGACCACGATCACCGCCCTGCCCGCGCCGCTGAAATCCTACATTGGCCCGCTGCTGGCCGAACGGTTCGTCACCGCGCAGGAGACGGGTATCGCGCGGGATATCCTGCGGATCGTGTCGCGCGACCTGCCGGAGACCACGCCGATGCGCGAATTCGCCACCGCGCAATTGCAGACAGAGGAACAGGGCCAGCCGGATCCCCAGGCCTATGATCCGATCATCGCCCGCAATGACGACCTGTCGCCCGAGGCGCTGATCGATTTCACCGATGCGACCCTGGAGTCCGGCGCCCAGGTCGATCCCGAAACGATCGGCCTGCTGGAAAGCTACCGGATCCAGTACCGCGATGCGCCGCTCTTTGCCCGGCTGCTGCGGTCAGAGATCATGGCGCAGGCCTCTGCCGGGAATTTCGCGGCCTCTTTTGGTCTTTACGCGGAGCAAGGCCAGGTCCTTGACCCCGAGGTTGCCAGCGTCACGGTCGACCAGCTGGCCGGCGACATGGCCCGGAATGCCACTGACGCCAGCTTCACGCGGATCTACTTTGAACATGAGGCCACCATCCAGGAGATGGCGCGCACCGAGACCGCCAATGACGTGGCCGAACGGCTGCTGTCCCTTGGCTTTGCAGAGGCCGCCGCGCAGCTGATCGCGCCGGGTGCGGAGGGCGAGGCCGGACGCCGGCGCAGGCTCCTGCGGACCCGTATCGCCCTGGAAGCCCGCGATCCCATTGGCGCGGAACGCGAATTGCACGGCATGACCGGGCCGGACGTGGATGCCCTGCGGGCCAGCGCCCGGCTGATTTCCGGGGATTTCGCGGGCGCAGAGATCCTGTTCCGCTCTGCCGGAGAGGAAGAAAAGGCTGCCGAGGCCGCCTGGCTGGCGCGCAACTGGCGCGAGGTCCAGAGCTCGGCCCCGGAACCGATCAGCCGCGTGGCCCGGGTGGTCAGCGATCAGCAGGAAACGCCGGTGGTTCTGCCCGCGGCGGGCCCGCCCACGCTGGCCACAAGCCGTGACGTGCTGAGCCAGAGCGGCGAAACCCGCGCGGCCCTGCAGGACATGCTGATGTCCGTCCAGGTGGATACCGCCCTGGACGAATAGGCGGCCATTTTCGAATCCTCAACCATTCACCCGTTACCAAGGATCCATGAGAGCACGCCGAAGCTGCGTGAAAACCCAATCCTGACCGGAGAAGCCGCGTGGGACTGCAATGACCGAATCCGAATCCCGGCCCCTGTTCCAGCCGACGATCCTGCTGGCGCTGGCACTGATGTCGATCATCATCATGATGATCCTGCCCGTGCCCGCCTTCGTGCTGGACGTGGGTCTTGCCGCCAGCTTTGCCCTGGCGATCCTGATCTTCACCGTCACGCTCTTCATCGAGAAACCGCTGGATTTCTCGGCCTTTCCGACGGTGCTGCTGGCCTCTCTCATGCTGCGGCTGTCGCTGAACGTGTCTTCGACCAAGCTGATCATCGGGCAGGGTCATACCGGCACGGCCGCCGCCGGCGACGTGATCCAGGGCTTCGCCGATTTCGTCATGTCCGGGTCGGTCTTCCTGGGGCTGGTGGTCTTCGGCGTGCTGCTGATCGTCAACTTCATGGTCATCACCAAGGGCGCGGCCCGGATGGCCGAGGTGGGCGCGCGTTTTGCGCTGGACGGGATGCCCGGCAAGCAGCTGGCGATCGACAGCGACATGTCCGCCGGGGCCATCAACCACGTCCAAGCCAAGGAGCGGCGCGAACGCGAACAGCTTGAGACGACCTTCTTCGGCTCGCTCGACGGGGCGTCGAAATTCGTCAAGGGCGATGCGGTTGCCGGGCTCTTGATCACCATCCTGAACCTGGTCGTCGGCCTGGCGATGGGGGTCATCGTGCATGGCATGGCCCTGGGCGATGCCTTTGAAACCTATGCGATTCTCACGGTGGGCGACGGGCTGGTCACGCAGATCCCCGCGGTCATCATCTCCATCGCCTCGGCGCTGCTGCTGGCGCGCGGGGGCTCCACCGGGGCCACGGACCTGGCGCTTGTCAGCCAGCTGGGGCGTCACCCGGCGGCGCTGATCACGGTGGCGGTGCTGATGTTCCTCTTCGGCTTCGTCCCCGGCCTGCCCTTCGTCCCCTTCGTCATCGGCGGCGCCACCTTGGCGCTGGCGGGCTACCTGGTGCGCCGCCGCCTGGCCTCTGAAGCCAGGGACAAGGCCGCCGCAGAGACCCCCGCGCCGGAGATGCCCAGCCGGTCCCTGGGGGACACGCTGGACCTGGATGACATCCACGTGGAATTCGCCCCCGACCTGGTGAACATGGTGCTGGATCCCGGCACCGGCCTGGACGCAAGGATCGAGAACATGCGCCTGCATGTCGCCGAAAGCTTCGGGCTGATCCTGCCCGAGATCCGGCTGACCGATGATCCCTCCCTGCCGCCGGGGTCCTATGTCATCCGCATCCAGGGGGTCGAACAGGCCCGCGCCGTGCTGCGCCCGGACCGCGTGCTGGCCCTGACACAGGGCAATTCCGCCGGCCTGCCCCCGGGCGAAGAGGTCAAGGAACCCGTCTACGGCGCGCCGGCCCGCTGGATCGACGAGGTCGCGCAGGAAGGCGCCGCGCTGTCCGGCATGACCCTGGTCACCCCGACAGAGGTCCTGGCCACCCACCTGCTGGAAACGATCAAGCGCAATTTCTCTCGTCTGCTGACGATGAAAAGCCTGCGCCGCGTGCTGGAAGAGATGGTCAACCTCAGCGATGAACGCCGGGCAGAGGCCAACCGCAAGCTGCTGGATGAGCTGATCCCGGAAAAGGTGCCGATGGACCTTCTGCACCAGGTCCTGCGCCTGCTGGTGGCTGAGCAGGTCTCGATCCGGAACATGCCGCTGATCCTGGAATCCGTGGCAGAGATCCGCCCCCATATGCCCCAGCCGGAAGCGATCTGCGAACATGTCCGCCACCGCCTGGGCTTCCAGATCATCTCCGAGCTGCGCAGGGAGGACGGGACCACCCCGCTGATCCAGCTTGCCCCCGGTTGGGAAGAGACCTTTGCCGCCTACCAGCTGGACCGCGACCGGGGCAGCGTGGACATCGCCCTGCCGCCGGAAATCTTCAATCGCCTGGTCACCAACGTGGCCGAAGCGGTCTCCGAAGCCTCGGACAAGGGGATCCATGCGGGCATCGTCACCTCGACCCAGCGGCGGCGCTTCCTGCGCATGGCCCTAAGCGCGCGCGGCATCGTGAACCCGGTGCTGTCCTTCGAAGAGATCGGCATCGATGCGAACCCCTCACTTGTCGCGATGGTGTCGGATGAATGAGCTGCTGGCGCATCTTCTGGACCTGCTGCGCGCCCAGGGTTGGCTGATGGCGGTCATCCTGCTGCGCGTGGGCGCCTTTACCAGCTTCCTGCCCGCCTTCGGAGAGCAATCCGTGCCCACGCGGGTCAAGCTGGTAATCGCCGTCAGCCTTTCGGCCATCGTCCTGTCCGCCCAGCCGGTGCTGCCGCCGCAGCCCGGGTACCGCAGCTTCCTGTCGCTGCTGGCCAGCGAAACCGTGATCGGGCTGATGCTGGGATTGGGATTGCGGTTGTTCGTCATGGGGTTGCAGACGGCCGGGTCGATGATGGCGCAGGCCACCTCTTTGTCGCAGATCCTGGGCGGTGCGGGAGTAGAGCCTCTGCCCGCCATCGGTCATGTGCTGGTCATCGGCGGTCTGGCCCTGGCGATGATCCTGGGCCTGCATGTCCACGCGGTGCTTTACCTGCTGATGTCCTATGACGTGCTGCCCGTTGGCCGGTGGCCGGATGGCGCGGACCTGGCGCAATGGGGCAGCGGGCTGGTTGCGCAAAGCTTCCGACTGGCCTTCAGCCTGGCCGCGCCCTTCATCATCATCTCGCTGATCTACAACCTGACCCTTGGCGTCATCAACCGCGCCATGCCGCAGCTCATGGTGGCCTTCGTTGGCGCGCCGGTCATCACCTTCGGGGGGCTGGCGCTGCTGTTCCTGCTGTCCCGGCAGATCCTCACGGTCTGGTCGGAGCGCATGTTCGCCTTCCTGACGGCGCCGTTCTGAGGGGCGCGCGATGGCAGAGGAAGAAAACTCTGGCGAAAAGCCGCACGAACCAACAGAGCGGAAGCTGCAGAAGGCCCGCCAGAAGGGCGAGGTTCCGCGATCCCAGGATCTGTCCACGGCGGCGGCCTATGGCGGGCTGTGCCTGGCGGGACTGGCGGTGGGGGGCCCCGCGCTGATCCGGCTGGGGGAGGTGCTGATGACCCTGGTCGACCGCCCCGAGGCCCTGGCCCCGCTGTTCTTCGACGGCCCCGGCCAGACCCCGACAGGCGGGCTGATGGGGGCGGTTGGTCTGCCGCTCATCCCGTTTTTCCTGGTGCCGGCGCTTGCGGCCCTGGGTGGGATCATCGCCCAGCAAAGCTTCGTCGTGTCCGGCGATAAGCTGAAATTCAAGGCCAGCCGCATCAACCCGGTGTCCAACGCCAAGCAGAAGTTCGGCCGCAACGGGATCTTCGAGTTCTTCAAGAGCTTCGCCAAGCTGGTGATCTATTCCACCTGCCTGTTCTACTTCGTCTCCGGCAAACTGCCCGAGATGGCCTCGACCCTCTATCTTGGGCCCGGGATCGCCGCCGCGCTGCTGCTGCGGCTCTGCGTGGAATTCCTGTTCATCGTCTTCCTGATCGCGCTGGTCCTTGGCGGGCTGGATTACCTCTGGCAGCGGGCGGAGCACATGCGCAAGAACCGCATGACGGACAAGGAAATCCGCGACGAGGTCAAGGAATCCGAGGGCGATCCCTACATGCGCGGCCAGCGCCGCCAACGCGCCGAACAGATCGCGCGCAGCCAGATGATGGCCGATGTGCCAGAGGCCGACGTGGTCATCGTCAACCCGACCCATTACGCCGTGGCGCTGAAATGGGACCGCACGCGCGGCTCCGCCCCGGTCTGCGTGGCCAAGGGCGTGGACGAGGTGGCCGCCGTCATGCGCGATATCGCCAGCAAGAACGGCGTGCCCCTGCATTCCGATCCGCCGACCGCGCGCAAGCTGCACGCGGAGGTGGAGATCGGGCAGGAGATCGGGCCCGGCGATTACCGCGCGGTGGCCGCCGCGATCCGCTTTGCCGATGAGATGCGGCGCAAGGCGCGGGGTCGGATCTGATGCGCGCAACCGAGGCCCTTGCCCGGCTCACCCCGCTCGCCCAGGCCACGGAGATCCGCTACGAGGCGGACCTGGCCGTGCTGCGCCGCATCACCCGCAACGAAAGCCAGCTGCGTGACAGCCTGTCAGAGCTGGAGGACCAGGCCGCCGCCGGTTTCCTGCGCGCCGTGGGCAGCGAGACGGGCAGCCTTGGGTTCGCCAGCAGCCAGGAACGCGCCTGGCGGGACTGGCTTTCGATGAAACGCGGCGAGCTGCAGCGCAGCCTGGCCCTGTGCCTGGCGGAGAAATCGGAACAGACAGAGGTGCTGCGCCTCAGCATGGGGCGCCGCGACGTGGCCGCGCAGATGGTGAAACGCGCCAGGGCCGAGGCCCGGCAGGACCGGCTGGCCAAGCAGATGGCCGCCCTTCAGGAGATGTCTCTGCTGCACCACAGGAAAAGGCCGCGCTCGTAAGCGCGGCCCTCCTGTTTTCTGCCCTGCGGCCCCTGATTCTCTACCCTGCGGCCCCTTTGCGGGTCAGGAATCCTGCCGGGCGATATCCGTGATCAGCACGTCAGAGACGATCGGCCCCAGAACGCGCGACGCCACGTTGAGAAGCCCGCGCCGCAGCGTATCCAGGTTGTTGGAATTGGTGAAGGCGCCTTCGAAGCCGCCGATATTGGCGTGATCGAACATCACCTGCAGGAAGGAATCCCGCAGCTTGGGTTCGCGGGCATAGACAAACTCGCTGTTGCCCGGCGCGACCTCCAGCGAGATGGAGATCACGACCAGCGCCGAGATCTTGTCACTGGCCACGACCGGCACGATGAACTGGTTGTGCATCTTGATGTATTCCCGCTGGGCGTCGTCCTCCAGCGGGGCGGGTTCGGCATTGGGATCCGGCGCCGCGACCTGCACCGGCGCGGCCTCTCCATCCCCGCAGGGATTGATCTCGGCCATGTCCTGCGGCGCGGGGCGCAGCATGAGGCCGGCACCGGCCCCGGCACCGATGCCAAGGATCACCAGGAGGATGGGCAGAAGTTTCTTCATGGGGCCTCCTTAGAAGGGCAGGATGCGATCGGCGATCTGCTGGCCGATCCGGGGCTGCTGGACATCCGTGATCTGCCCGCGCCCGCCGTAGGACACCCGCGCCGAGGCAATCTTGTCATAGGTGATCTCGTTCTGGCGGGAGATATCCGCGGGCCGAACGAAGCCCGAAACAAGCAATTCGCGCAGTTCGAAGTTCACCCGCACCTCCTGGTTGCCCGAGATCGACAGCACCCCGTTGGGCAGCACGTCGACCACCGTGGCGGCAATGCGCAGGGTCAGTTTCTCATTCCGGCTGACGGAGCCATCGCCGTTGGAGCTGGAGCTGGAATCCAGGCTGACCGCATCATCCAGCGTGGCGTCGCCCGACAGATCGTTGTTGATCCGCTGCGGAATGCCGAAGAATTCGGAAATCCCAAGGCTTTCGGACCCGCTGCGCGAGCGCGAGGTGGAATTGGAAATCTCTGCGCTTTCGTCGATCTCGATCACCACGGTCAGGATGTCGCCGCGCTGAAGGGCGCGCCGGTCCCCCAGAAGGGACGCCCGCGACGCCGTCCAGAGAGAGGCCCCGGGCACCACGCTTCGGCTGCGGGTGTTTTGCGGCAGGCCGGGCGACATCATGGCGTTGTGTTCGCGGGAATTGACCTCTGGCGAGAAGTCCGGGGGTTTGCCCAGGTGATCGCCACAGGCGGTCAGGGCGATGAGTGCGAGCGTGCAGAAGATTGGTTTCATTGAACTTTCACCGTTCCATCAGATTGGATCACGCCGTTGACCACCTGCCGCGAATCCATGTTCATGACCCGCAGCACCTCTCCGGCACCGCCGCGGCCAAGGGCGCGGGCCTCTGCCACGATCATCAGCCCGTTGCGGTCATAGATCAGGCGCACGACCTGGTTGCGGTCGATCAGCGCCGGGGGGCCCAGGTCTCCGGGTCGGATCGGGCGGCCGGCATAGAGCGCCTGCCGGGTTTCCATGCCGACCAGCCCATCCAGCGAGGACAGGGCGCCGGGCACCTCCACGTCGCGCAGCACCAGGTCGTTCACGCCGATCACGGTCTGCGCGCGGATGGTGCGCGCCGCGATGACCGTATCGGCCTGTGCCGCCGGCGCGAGAAGGAGCAGGGACAGGAGAAGCCTGAGCATCAGCGCACCTGTGCGGTCGCTGCGAGCATCTGGTCAGAGGCGGTGATGACCTTCGCGTTCAGCTCGTAGCCGCGCTGTGCCTCGATCAGTTCGGTCACCTCGCGCACCGGATCGACGGAGCTGTCCTCAAGGTAGCCCTGCCGCACCGTGCCCAGGCCATCCAGCCCCGGCGTGGTGACATTGGGCGGGCCGGAGGCCTCTGTCTCCGTGAAGAGGTTCGAGCCGATGGCTTCCAGCCCCTTGGGATTGGCGAAACCGGCAAGCGACAGCTGGCCCAGCAGCTGCGCGTCCGCGGTATCGGCGAAATAGGCGTAGACCTCGCCATTCGCGTTGATGGAGATGGAGCGCGCATCGTCCGGGATGGTGATATCGGGGGCCACGGGGAAACCGTCCGAGGTGACGATCTGCCCCTCTCCGGTGCGTTTCAGCGCCCCGTCGCGGGTATAGGCGGCCAGGCCGTTGGGCAGAGTGACCTCCAGGTAGCCGCGCCCTTCGATGGCCACGTCCAGGTCGCCGCCCGTCTGGGACAGGGACCCCTGCGCCAGGTGCATCGAGACGGCAGAGGGGCGCACGCCCAGGCCAAGCTGGATGCCCGTGGGCAGGACCGTCCCGTCCGAGGCATTGATCGTGCCGGCGCGGACCATCTGCTGGTAATGCAGGTCCGCGAATTCCGCGCGGCGGGCGTTGTAGCCCGTGGTGGACATGTTCGCGAGGTTGTTCGAGATCGTCTCGACCCGCATTTGCTGAGCGGCCATGCCGGTGGCCGCGATCTTGAGGGCGCGCATCTGTTGGCTCCTACTTGATGAGAGTTCTTGCGACGGTGCGGATCCGGTCGTCTTCCCGCTCCAGGAAGGTCTGGCCCAGTTCATAGGCCCGCTGGACCTGGATCATCCGGCCGATCTGGCCGATGGCATCCACGTTCGAGCTTTCGATGAAGCCCTGCACGACCCGCGGGTCGTCGACGGGCTCAACCCCGCCATCGGTGCTGAACATCGTGCCGCCATGGCGTTGCAGGCTCAGCGGATCTGCCGGGCGCACGACACCCAGCTGGCCGATCGGCGCACCGTCCGCCGACAGGGTGCCATCCCCCGCCAGGCCAAGGTTCACCGCATCCGGCGGAATGAAGATCGGCGCCCCCCCGGGATCAAGCACCGGGTGGCCGTCATTGGTCACCAGGTCCCCCGCGGCAGAGGTGGCGAAACTGCCCGCGCGGGTCAGCATCTGCCCCTCGGGGGTTTGGACCTGGAAGAATCCCTCGCCCTCGATGGCGAAATCAAGGCTGCTGCCGGTTTCGGTCAGCGCGCCCTGGCGGAAAGACGTGTTGTGCACACGGGCTGCCGCCATGGAGAGCGACGGACCGTCATCGGTGCCCTGGACAAATTCGGAAAAGATCAGCCCCTCCTGCCGGTAGCCGGTGGTGGCCGCATTCGCGATGTTGTTCGCGATCACGGTCATCTCCCGCATCAGCCCGGATTGCCGGGTAAGGGTCGTGTAGCCTGCGTTGTCCAAGTTTAACCTCCGATGATGTGCGGGATGAGCTGGTTCTGGAAAAAGGCCACGAGCGTCTGGGTCATGAACCCCATGCACAGCCAGAAGACGACGACGATCGCCAGGAGCTTGGGCACGAAGGTCAGGGTCATCTCCTGGATCGAGGTCAGCGCCTGGAACAGGCCCACGACCAGGCCGGCAACGAGGGCCACGGCAAGGATCGGGGTCGAGGTGATGACCGCCACCCAAAGGCCCTGGCGCAGGCTGTCGAAGAAAAGCGCTTCATTCACTGGCCAGGACCCCCGGTTACGTCACGGCTCAAACGGGCATACGCAGGATTTCCTGGTAAGCCTCGACGACCTTGTCCCGGACGGTCACTGCCGTTTCCACGGCAAGCTGCGTCTGGGCCAGGGCCTGGACCAGCGCATGGGGGTCGGCTTCGCCGATCATGGCCGCTTTTGCGGTTTCTTCCCCTTCGTGAAACGTCTGGGCGAAATCCCGGGCGGTCTCTCCCAGGGTTTCGGAAAGGCCCTGGCCGGTTCCCGGTACGGGTTCCATGGCCGGGCGGGCCGCCGCGTATTTCTGCGCGGCGTTCAGGGCACGAATGTCCATTCTGGACCTCCTTATCTACGCAACAGATCAAGCAGCCCCGACGACATCTGTCGGGCCTGGTCAAACATCTTGAGGTTCGCCTCGTAGCTGCGCTGCGCTTCGCGCGCGTCAGCGATTTCGACCACCAGATCGACGTTCGATCCATCGTAGTGGCCAGTTTCATCGGAGAGGGGGTGCGCGGGATCGTAGATCCGCCTCAGCTCGGTCTGGTCGAGTTTCACCCGACCTGTCCGGACCTCACCCTCACCTGCCCCGGCGCCCGCCACGGTTTCGAACGGGACGGTCTTGCGCCGGTATCCGGGTGTATCGGTATTGGCAATGTTTTCAGAGGTATGGCGCAGGCGCTGTGCCTGGGCCCGCAACCCGCTGGAGGACAATGCCATGCTGCTCAGGAAATCACCCATGGCCGGTCACCTCCGGCCCAGGGCGGTACGCATGACGTCCAGCGCGCTCTTGTAGATCGCAAGCGCCTTGTCATGCTGCTGTTTCACCTGAACGGATTTCATCACCTGTTCTTCCAGCGAAACGGAGTTGCCGTTCGGCGAGGACCAGGGATTTTCCTCTTCTTGCAGGCCCAGCTGGTCGGCACGCCCCGCCATGGAGGACTGGCTGCCGTTCAAATGCGCGCTGCGCGTCGCCTTCAGGCCGAAGCCCGGGGCGGATGTATCGATCGTTTCGGAAAAGGAAGCGATGTCCTGCGCCTTGTAGCCAGGCGTATCCGCGTTCGCCATGTTTCCGGCGATCACGGTCTGTCGCACGCTTGCGTGGCGTGCCATGGCATCTGCCATGCGAAAGACTTGCAGTGTCTCGAACACGGGGGCTTCTCCCTCCATTGGCTTCAATCAAGGCTTAACCCCGATTCCTTTAGAAATGGTTGGCACCCAATGAAGGAACCGAGCGATGTCACAGAATGTGCTGCAAGGGGTCCGTGCGGAGCTGGAGATGCTCTCCGCCGTGCGCCACGTAGGCCGGATTGAAGAAGTCGACGCAGAGGTTCTGCGAGTCACCGGGCTAGGCCGCCACGCGCGGCTGGGCGACGTGCTGAAGATCACCCGGTGGGATGGAACCGAGCTGCATGGAGAGGTCATCAAGCTGGATCGCGATGCGCTGACCGTGCTGCCCGATGCGCCCGCCGAAGGGGTGTCCCTTGGGGATCGGGTGGTCCTGCGCGGCCCGCTGCGCATCGCCCCGGACGACAGTTGGATCGGGCGGGTGATCGACCCGCATGGAATGCCGCTGGACGGGCGGCCGATCCTGCCCGGAAAGCACTGGAAAAGCTTGCGAAATGACCCGCCGCCGCCCGCCAGGCGGCAGTCTCTTGGCGCCCGCCTTGGCACGGGGATGGCGGTTCTGAACACGCTCCTTCCCATCGTCGAAGGGCAGCGCGTAGGGCTTTTCGCGGGCTCCGGCGTGGGCAAATCCAGCCTCATGGCGGGGCTGGCGCGCAACATGGAGTCCGACGTGACCGTGATCGCCCTGGTCGGGGAACGCGGACGCGAGCTGCGCGAATTCATCGACAAGACCCTAGGGCCGGAGGGGATGAAACGCGCGGTGGTCATTGCTGCCACCTCTGACCGCTCCGCCCTTGTGCGGCGGCGCTGCGCCTGGACCGCGATGAGCGTGGCGGAGCACTTCCGGGACCGGGGCAAACGGGTGCTGTTCCTGGCCGATTCGATCACCCGTTTCGCAGAGGCCCACAGGGAGGTCGCGGTCGCCGCAGGGGAGCTTCCGGCCCTACGCGGCTATCCGCCCTCCACCGCGCATCAGATCATGCAGCTCTGCGAAAGGGCCGGACCGGGCGTGGTGGATACCGGCACGATCACCGCCGTGCTCTCTGTCCTGGTGGCGGGCTCGGACATGGATGAACCGGTGGCCGATATCCTGCGCGGCGTGCTGGACGGTCATATCGTGATGGATCGACAGATCGCGGAACGGGGGCGGTATCCGGCCATCGACCTGTTGCGCTCTGTCTCGCGCAGCCTGCCCGATGCGGCCACGGAAGAGGAAAACCAGCTTCTGGCAGAGGCGCGTCGGCTGCTCAGCGCCTATGCGCGGTCGGAAATGATGATCCAGGCCGGGCTCTATGCCCATGGCAGCGACCAGGTCCTGGACCAGGCGATCCGGGCGCATCCGGATCTGGATGCTTTCCTGGCAGAGAAAGAGGCCCAGGGGATTCCGAATTCCTTCGACCGGCTCAGGCTGATCCTGCGCCGCGCCGCCGCCGGCGGTTCGCGCGGGCCGGGACAGGGCAAGATGAAGGCTGTCGCCCCCCGCCGCGCCGCGCCCCACGCTGTCGAAGGTCCGAAGAAATAGCAGAACCGCCTCGCTATCGGGCGGGGGATCACCGCCGCCCGTCACCTCCGGCGGCACGCGGCGCCTCAGAAGGGTCGCAGGCTGCGCCCGAATTCGATCGCGCTGGACAGCATCATCTGTGCGACGGCCCCCGCGCTGCTAGCTTGGTATTCCCGGATCTGGGCCTGCATCAGGTAGCGCTGCACGACCTTCTCGCGGATCTCCGCATCAGCTCCCAGCTCTGCCGGGTTAGCGGTGCCGAAGAACCGCTCGGAACGATCCTTGAAGATCTCCAGCTGCTTTTCCAGGTCCAGTCCGGCGAAACTGGTGGGCAGCCCCAAGGCGGTTTCCATGACCTTGCGCAGGGGCGCATCGCCCATGATCTTGTACCAGTTGGTATTGGGCGTGGCCTCGCTGCCGGCGTAGGTCTCAAGCCCGCGATCTGCATTCAGGGCCAGGCGCAGCGAATCGTCCTGAAGCCCCACCGCCACTTCGAATTCCTGTCGGCGGAACTTGTCCGTGATGTCCGTGGCGAAGGTGGAAATCTTGGTGCTGGGGGTGCCCCGGTCGAACCCGAAGGCCGCCGCAAGGTCATAGTAACGAGAATCCGAAAGCTTGTTAGCCAGCGCATCTTCTTCCAGCGTGCCCTCTTCCAGGATCTTCTTCACGAAATAGGTGCTGTTGATATCGTCCTGAAGCCCGAAGGCCCCCAGGGCGACGCGCAGAAGACGCCGGTCTGAAACCAGGTCCTCTGCCGTATCCACCTTGGAGATATTCTCTTCGAAATAGGCGGTGTCACGAGTGATCAGAGGCGATTTGTCGAAGACTGCCTTCTGATTGTCATAGGTCCTTTGCAGGAACATCCAGCCCACTAGACCCGAAGACGGAAGGACCGGAGCGAAGGTCATGACAGCCTCGTGTTCAGCAGCCGTTCCTCGCGCGGGAGGAGCCCGCGCAGGGACTTGAGGCATTGGTAGAACTGGTTGTTCACCACCGCTTCCGTCGCCCCGGCCAGCAGCGCGCGGCTGTCGGGATCGGTCAGGATCTGGCTCAGCTCCTCGATCCGGCGCAGAAGTTGCAGCCGCGCTTCATCGGGGTCCGCATCGCCGGTCAGCACCAGCTGTGCGGCATAGCAGACCCGCCGCACCGGCGTATTCGCCTCTTCGGGGTGGATGGCATCCCGCAGGCGCAGGATATTCACGTTGGGCGTCACGATGGACAGCCGCGACCGCCGGTCGCCGTTCTCGATCACTGCGCCATTGATGAGAACCCGCTCCTTCGGCGAGAGTTTCAGCACCAGGCCGCTCATGTCTTCTCTCCTTCGCTGCGGGCAGGGTCGCTTCGCACGCCCTCGCTTCTCAGCCCCCGCATGATCGCGGAATTGACCTCGACCAGGGCGCGGACACCCGCCTTGCCTGTCAGGACCTTCTGACTGTGAACCTGGGTGAATTCGGCAAGGTAGAAGATCTGTGCCCGCAACTCCTGCGGCAGCGCATTGTCATCCCCGGCCACATCCGCAGCGAGGAGGATCCAGAGCCTCCGGTTTTCGTAGATCGCCCGGGCAAGCTCGGGAAACCCGGTCTTCTGATCCTTCTTTGCGGCGGTGATCAGGCCGCGCGTGACGCGGGCGAATACTTCGTATTCGGTGCCGCGGGGCGTCCTGACGGGGGTCGAAGCCTGGCCGTAGGCGCGCATGGCTTGTGAATGTGCGGTCACGTGGAATCCTTCCAGTCTGCCGTGAGATCGTGGGTAACCTCATCGGGGGCGCGTCATGCGCGCCCCCGACTGTCGTCCTTCCGTTAGCGGAAGAGCGAGAGCAGCGTTTGCGGCGCCTGGTTGGCGATCGACATGGCCTGAACGGCCAGCTGCTGCTGCACTTGCAGCGCCTGCAGGCGGGCCGATGCTTCTTCCATGTTGGCGTCGACCAGGGTGCCGATGCCGGACTTCAGCGAGTTCGTCAGGGAGTCAATGAAGTTCGACTGGGTCTCGATGCGGCCTTCGACGGAACCGAAGGCAGCGGCGGCGTCAATCGCGGTCTGGGTCAGACCTTCGATCATGTTCAGCGCAGAGGTGGCACCGTCTTCCGTGGACACGTCGATCTCGTTCAGCAGTTCCAGGCCACCACCGATGGTGTTGCCTGCATCCGCCGTGACGGAGACCAGGTTCACGGCAACCGTGTCGGTTGCATCCGTCACCGTGGAGGTGAAGGTCAGCGTGTCACCGGAAACGCTGATGTCCAGCACGTCGCTGTCCAGGCCGTTGGCGCCGGCATAGGCGGTCCAGGCGTTCTGCAGGCCCTTGGCCACATCCGCTGCGGTATCGCCGTCACGGGCGACGTAGCGGATGTCGTTGGCTGCCGCTTCCGCCTGGGTGGAGGCTGCCGCCGTCGAGGTCCGGTAATCGGCCTGGGTGAAGGTCGAGTCATCCGCGTCCGTACCGAAGATGTTCAGCGCATAGGCCGTCCCGGCTTCGAAGCCGGTGTTGTCATCACCGATATCGATGGAGCCGGTCTGCGTGGCGTTCAGCGTGACCGCGGAGGTGCCGACGTTGGCGTCGAAGGTACCGCCGGTGGCCGAGATGGCGCTGGCACCCGTACCAAGGTCTTCCTTGCTGACCGCGATGTCAGAGGCCGTGACCCCGGCGCCCGAACGATCAAGCGAGGAAAGGACGCTGGTGGAACCGCTGCCCTCTTCCGTGTCGGTGTTCGACAGCAGGTTCAGGCCGTTGAACTGGGCCGCGCTGACGACGGTGGAGATCTGGTCGCGCAGGGCGGCAATATCCGTCTGGATCTTGTCGCGGTCGACGTTCTCTTCCTGGGCGGCAACGATCTTGCCCTTCATGTCGGTCAGCAGGTCGGTGACCGATTCCGCGGCCTTGCGGGCAACGGCAACGGTGGAACCGCCAAGCGCCAGGCTCTCGGAGATGCCCTTGAAGCCGCGCACGTCGGATTCCATCACCTTGGAGATGGCCCAGACCGCGGAGTTGTCCTTGGAGCTGGCGACCTTCTTGCCGGTGGAGATGTTGCTCTGAACTTCGGTCATCGACTTGTTGACCGCGGTCAGCGTCTGCAGCGCGACCATTGCGCTGTTGTTCGTCAGAATGCTGGACATACTTTGTTCCTTTGATCGAGAGGCGCTTTACGCCCGATGATTTCCCGCCCCCCATCGGGACGGAGTGACTGTCATTCTGACGGGTGCACGGTCAGGGGTTTTCCCATCCGGCGCCATCCGTTTGGATGCAGGAGGAACATTGCAGGGGATCAGCTAATGGAATCCTAAATGCCGGGCGAAGGTTGCCCGGCATTTTAGGAAATTCGTGCAGGTCAGGCCCGCTTCTCAAGCTTGTTGTCGCGCTTCTGGACCAGGGCATTCTTGCGCCCCTGATCGTCGTAGGTCTCCAGCGTGCGGCGGATCTTGCGCAAGGTGGAGAAGCGGTTGGCAACGGACCGGATGCCGCGCAGGGCCCCGTCCAGCAAGGCCTGGTTGCGCAGCACCTTGCCGCGCAGGGGTTGCAGCTGAAGCGCCTCGAGCCCGTCGATCTCGTTCAGGGCGTCGATCAGGGTCTCCTTGCGTTCCAGCAGGTCGGGCAGCGTATCCAGCTGCCCCTTGATGAGCGCCTCGCGCTCCTGTTCCAGCAGCACGTCGAGGTCGTCGATCAGGCGCTGATGCGGGTCTTCCGTCATTTTTCTCTCTCCACGAGTGATTGATAGAGCATTTCCGCCAGGCCGATGCCTCCCGCGTCCACCATTGCATCTGCCTGTTCCCGAATCAGGAAGGAGGAAAACTGTTCCTCCCCCACGCCACCGCCGAAGGTTTCAGAGGTCTCTCCCAGCCCTGCGGTCTTGAGCATCTGCGCAAGGAAAACGGACTCAAGCTCCTGTGCCGCTTGCCATAATTTCTCATGGCGCAGGGGCTGTGCAGGAGGCTGAGGCAGGATGGGGTCGACCATGGGTGACGTCTCCAATTTGATCCAGTTTCCCGAAAATGCAGGAGCACCGGTAAAGAAGCGGTAACCGGTTCTGTCCATAGTCAGGCCATCGCGGAAGAACTCCCGGAGTGCGCCAATGAACATCTCTCACCTTCCCCTGGCCGGGTCTGTTTCCGGCCCAGCGACTGCGCCGGTCGCGAAGGGCGGGAAGACCGGCGAAACGCCCTTTGGTGCGGTTTTCGCCGCCTCCGAAGGGGCAGAGGTCACCCGGAAGGATGGCAGGCACCCCGATGCCCCGGCCCAGGGTCGGAACAAGGCGCCAAAGGCACAATCCGGCAATCAGGCAGAAGATCCATCCGCACAGGAGGCCACGGGCAAGACTGCGAGGCGGCCGGCCAACGGGGCAGCCCAGGTCGTTCCAGAGAACTCGGAGGCTGCAGAAATCCCGGATTTGTCCGGCGTGGACCTGGCCGTCGATGGTGAAGCTGAGATCGATTTCACCGAAGGTGTCGCGCTGCCCGAAGACGACAGCACCCTTCCGGAGGGGCCAGTCGGACAGGAAGGCATCAAGGACGGCGGCAAGGAGAGGACAGTGGAAACCGCAGAGACTGCGCAGCCCCGCAATCGCTCCGACCGCCCCTCAGCCGCACCGGCCCTTCCCTTCGCCGCGACAGCGCAGGCGACGGCAGCCCAGGAACCTGCAGCGGACAAGACGACCCCAGCGGCAGAGGCGAAACCTGCAGCCCCCCGCAATGCAGATCCCGAAGGCACCGCCTTCACCGCCCGGACAGCCGCCCTTTCACTGGCCAGCGCGCGCTCCGGAACGGAGCTTGCAGCGCTCAGCGGCAGCACCTCTGGCCGGTCCATGCCGGCCGGGCTCGGGACGCAGGGTGTGGAAACAATCGCGCTCGCGAAAACCGCCGAACAGACAGTCCCTGCCGGGGCGGAAACGAAAACCGCCCCCGGCGCAGCTCAGGTCGTGCCGGCAAGTCAGAACGCCAGCGACAGGGCGCAAGCCGTCGCGCGACCCGCCGTGCAACAGGCAGATAAGGCCCCATGGCCGCTGACCGCCGAACCGCAAGGCCAAGCAAAGGGAGGCGGGGTCGAAACGCGCACCGGCCTGCCCGGCCCTGAGGCCGGCAAGGGGACCGCGCCGCTTCTTCCCACCGGGCAGGCAGAGGCCTCCGGGCGTCCGGCGCCCCAGGCCGCCGCCCCCGCCACCACGGCACCCGGCCTGACGAACCGCACAGATACGCCAACCGCCCGCACCCGGCCCAACGCCGAACCGGCTGCGGTGCCGCCCACCCCAACGCGGACAGAGGCCGCCCTGCCCGCACCGGCCGCCCAGACAGCGGCTACCCAGACAGCGGCCACCGCTGGTGCGCCTGTAAATCCGGCTGGGCGGGAGGTCTTCGCCACGCGCCAAACAGGCCCCGGCACCGCGCAGCCCCGCGCCACGGATACCGCGATCCCGCCCGCGCAGGCCGATCGGCCCCGCCCGGCCACCAGCCGCGCGGAAACCGCCCGCCCGGGAAACAACCGCTTGGGAAACAACCGCCCGGGAACCGACCCTACGGCGACCAGCCGTTTCGCGCCCCCGACAGCCAGCCAGGCAAGCGCCACGGAGCCCGCGCCCTCCCCGGCGCAGGCCGCCACGCTGCGCGCAACCGCTGCCGCCCCTGCCGCGGGCCAGGCGACCCAGACCACCTTCACCGCAGCGGACAAGACCATACCTCTGGCCGCAGACTCCCCCGCCGCCTCGGATCCCGCGCCGGAGCGTTTCTCTGACCTGCTGCCGCTGACCGATGCGCCGCGCAGTCCCCAGGCGATCACGCGGGCGGACCAGGCCCGCGCGGACCTGGCGCGCCACGTGGCCGCCCAGCTTGCCAATGCCTCCACCCGCCTTGCAGAGGGCCAGACGGAACTGCGCCTGAACCCCGAAGAGCTTGGGCGCGTGACCCTGCGGCTGACCACCGAAGACAGCCACGTGATGCTGCATGTCACGGCGGAACGTCCCGAGACATCCGACCTCATGCGCCGCCACCTTGGGATGCTGGAACAAAGCTACCGCGCACTTGGGTATGAGCGGATCGAGATCTCGATCAACGGCGGACGCACGGATGCGCAAGGGCGCCAAGGCGGCGACGGTGCGCAGACCGGCGCCGGCCCCGCGCTGAGCACAGCTGAACAGCCGGCAGACCCGGCAACCCCGCTCAAGCCGCCCCCCGGCATCCCTTCCGGCGACCGCGTCGACATCCGCCTTTGACCTGACAGGAGTCCTTCCATGGCTATCGTGACCCAAGCCACCGCGGCCCAGGGCGCCGCCCAGACCGCCGCAACCGCGCGCGCCGCCTCTGCCGATGCGCCCCCCAAAGCGGTGATCTCTTCCGATTTCGAGACGTTCCTGCAGATGCTCTCGACCCAATTGCGCAACCAGGACCCGATGAACCCGGTGGAATCCTCGGATTACGCCGTGCAGCTTGCCACCTTCTCCTCTGTCGAACAGCAGGTGCTGACGAACAACCTGCTTGAGGGGCTGACCGGGAAGCTCGTCTCTTCCGGGATGTCGGACCTTGCCGGCTGGGTCGGGATGGAGGCGCGCTCGACCGCGCCGGCCTGGTTCGATGGCGATCCGATCTCCATCTCGCCCAACCCGCTGACCGCCGCCGATACCGCCATCCTGAAGGTCCGCAATGCCGCCGGGACAGAGGTCTTCTCCGGCGAGGTTCCGATCTCGGACACCGGCGTGCTTTGGGATGGCAAGAACAACGCCGGGGCCAGCCTGCCCCATGGCAGCTATACCTTCGAGCTTGAGAATTATCAGCAGGGCGATCTGCTCTCCGTGGATCCGGTGGAAAGCTACACCCGGATCACGGAGGCAAGGATCGTGGATGGCAAGACCATGCTGGTGACGGAAGCCGGGGACCTGCTGCCGACTGACCTCGTGTCCGGGCTCAGGCAGGCGCAACCCGCGACAGCGGGCTAGGCCCCCGCCCCACGACCGCCTCCCCCATGGGGCCCGGCTGCGGCGATGATCGGCGGGGCCCACGAACATTGCGCCGCTGGCCGTGGATGCTGGACGGACGCCCACGCGGTCAATAGGAAGGACGCATGATATGGCAGTACAGGCGATCATGCAGACCCGGACGGAGCCATTGAGCGCCCCCCGTCACGGGACAGAGGCCGCGGCGCTTGCGCCCCTGCTTTCCCGCCTTGGCCTGTCCCCGGATCCGGAGACCTGGCAAAGGCTGGGCGGCGGGCGCAGTAACATGAGCTGGCGTGTGGCCGGCCCCGGCGGCGACCACGTGGTCAAGCTGTATCGCCCGGAAACGGCCAGCGCGGTCTTCCCCAATGATCCCCATGCAGAAGCCCGTGCGCTCAAGGCGCTGCACGGCACCGGCCTGGCGCCGGAGCTGCTGTTCCAGGCCGACAGCCCGCTGGGGCCCTGCGTGGTCTACCGCCACCTTTCCGGCTCGGCCGGCGCGCCGGATCCGGCAGAGGCCGGGCGCCTGCTGCGCCACCTGCACGCCATGCCCGCCCCCCCGGGCCTGCGCATCGGACCCGATGGCAGCCAGGCCCTGCGCGCAGAGATCCGCCAGCAGGCAAAGGGGCTGCGCAGCCGCGACGGCCGCGCGCTTGGCGATCTTCTGCTTGAGGGGATCGCGGTGCCGGATCTGACGGCCTCGGGTGAAGTTGCGCTGATCCACGGCGATCCGGTGCCCGGCAACATGGTCGCCACCCCCAGCGGACTCTGCCTGATCGACTGGCAATGCCCGGCGGCGGGCGATCCGGCGGTGGATATCGCCACCTTCCTGTCACCCGGCATGAACCTGATCTATCGCGGCCGCACCCTGACCCTGTCCGAACGCCTTGCCTTCCTTGAGGCTTACGGCAGTACGCGGGCACGGTCGCGGTTCGCGGTGCTTGAACCGCTGTTTCACGCCCGCATGGCCACCTATTGCCTCAGCCGGGCCGCGGCGGGCTCTGCGCTGGACCGAGATGCGGCGCTGCTGGAACTTCAGGCCCTTGCCCGAAAGAGCGGCACCGCCCCGATCGAGGTCTAAGGCCCGCCCGTCTAGAGAAGCTCGAAAAGCCCGACGACCAGCGCGCCCAGCACCAGGCCGCCAAGCCCCCAAACCCAGCCCGGCACGCCCTGCCGGGTCGGTTCCGCGTGCTTGCTCTTGCTGTCCATCTGGGCGACCAGGGCATTTTCCATCAGCTGCGGCAGGCGCGGGCCGAAACGGGCCATGACGCGGGCCGTGTTGCCAAGATCCCGTGCCAGGGCCAGCGGACCGATGTTCTTGCTGATGTAATCCTGGACCACCGGCTGGGCGACCTGCCAGATGTTGATATGCGGATCGAGCGAGCGCGCGACCCCCTCGACCACCACCATGGTCCGTTGCAGCAGGATCAGCTCCGTCCGGGTTTCCATGCCGAAGCGCTCGGTCACCTCGAAGAGGTAGGACAGCAGCCGCCCCATGGAAATCCGGGTCGCATCCATGCCGAAGATCGGCTCACCCACGGCACGCAGCGCGCGGGCGAATTCCTCCACGTCGCGGTCGGCGGGCACATAGCCGGCTTCGAAATGCACCTCTGCCACGCGCTGGTAATCGCGGCGGATGAACCCATAGAGGATCTCTGCATAGACCCGCCGGGTGTATTCATCGATATGGCCCATGATGCCGAAGTCATAGGCAATGATATCGCCGTCCGCGCCGACCTTCAGGTTGCCCTGGTGCATGTCGGCGTGGAAGAACCCGTCGCGCAGCGCATGGTTCAGGAACAGGGTCAGCACCCGTTCGCCAAGCGCCACCCGGTCATGGCCCGCGGCATCCAGCGCGACGTTGTCGCCCAGCGAATTGCCCTCGACCCAATCCATGGTCATCACCCGGCGGCCGGTCTGCATCCAGTGGATCGTTGGCAGGCGGAAGCCGCCGTCGATCTCCGTATTGGCCTCGAACTGGGAGGCCGAGGCCGCCTCAAGCCGCAGGTCCAGTTCTGCCCGCACCACGCCGTCGAAATGTTCCACCACGTCCATGGGGCGCAGGCGGCGGGAGGCAGGCGACAGTTTCTGGATCAGGCTGGCGGCCAGGTAGAAGGCATCCACGTCCTTGCGGAAGGCCCGTTCGATGCCGGGCCGCAGGATCTTGACCGCGACCTGCTTGCCGTTCTCGCGCAGCCGCGCCTTGTGGACCTGCGCGATGGAGGCCGCGGCCACGGGGGCGGAGAATTCCGAATAGACAGCGTCCAGCGGCTCGCCCAGCTCCGTCTCGATGGCGCGGCGGGCGGCGTCCTGGCTGAAGGGGGGCAGCTTGTCCTGCAGCACGCGCAGTTCAAGCGCCAGCTCCGGGCCGACAAGATCCGGCCGGGTGGACAGGATCTGGCCGAACTTGATGTAGGCCGGGCCAAGCGCGGTCAGCGCGCGGGTGGCGGGCGGCATGGAGGGATCGCCCTTCAGCCCCAGCCACTGGAAGGGCCAGCCCACGATGCGGGCGCCCGCGCGCAGCAGCGGCGGGGCGTCATAGGCATCCAGGATGACCTTCATCGCGCCGGTCCGTTCCAGCGTGGCGCCGGTGGCAATCAGGCGCCAGAAATTATGGGGTCCACGCATGTGTTCAGATCTTCCAGCCGGAATGAAGCGCCGCGATACCCAGGGTCAGGTTGCGGTATTTTGCGTTCTCGAAGCCCGCAGTGCGGATCATCGACAGGAAGGTCTCCTGGTCGGGGAACTTGCGGATCGATTCCACCAGGTACTGGTAACTGTCGCGATCCCCGGCGATCATCTGCCCCATGACGGGAATGCAGTTGAAGCTGTAGCGGTCATAGGCCCATTGCAGCGCCGGCGTCGGGATCTGGCTGAATTCCAGAACCATCAGGCGGCCGCCGGGTTTCAGCACGCGGTAGGCCTCGGCCAGGGCGTCCTGCGGGCGGGTGACGTTCCGGATCCCGAAGGAGATCGTGTAGACGTCAAAAGTGTTGTCCTTGAAGGGCAGCGCCATGGCATCGCCCACCACCCAGTCCAGGCTGTCCGCCATGGAGGCAGCATCGGCCCGCTGACGGCCCGCGACCAGCATGGGCTCTGTCAGGTCCAGCACCGTGGCATGACCGTGGCCGGCACGCTTGAGGAAGCGGAAAGAGATATCGCCGGTGCCGCCCGCGACATCCAGCAGGGTCTGGCCCGGGCGCGGCGCCAGCCAGTCCATCATCGCATCCTTCCAGAGGCGGTGGATGCCCAGGGACATGGCGTCGTTCATCACGTCGTATTTCGAGGCAACGGAGTTGAAGACCCCCTGGACCCGTCCGGCCTTCTCGGCCTCCGGGATCTCGGTGAATCCGAAATGGGTGGTTTTTTCGTCCATGGATCTGCTCCCGGCCTTGCACCTGCTGCTCTTCCCTTCCTTATAGGGCGGGCAACGGCGGCTGCAATGCGGCGATGGGTCGGGGCAGGCCTGTCAGCGCGGGGCCGCGGGGTGCCGGGACAGCGCTGTGTGGCCGGTCCGGGCGCCGGGGGGCCTTGCCCCCCACGGGCAATGACCCCTCGATGGGGTCTGCGGCCGTTCCCCGCCCTGTCATGGCACCGGCGCGCGTCACACGCAGACGTGACAGGAAAAACGTGACGGGGCAGGCGTGACAGGGCAGGCCGGATGCCCCACATGCAGAGGCTCGGGGACGAGAACAGGGACGGAAACGGAAAGTGAAGACATATGCCTGAATTGCCGGAAGTGGAAACCGTCAGGTCCGGGCTGGCGCCCGCGATGGAAGGGGCCGTGATCACCCAGGCCCGGGTGAACCGCCCCGATCTGCGCTGGCCCTTCCCCGACCGCATGGCCGAACGGCTGGAAGGGCGGCAGGTGCTGCAATTGCGGCGGCGGTCGAAATACATCCTGGCGGACCTGGAGGGCGGCGAAAGCCTGCTGGTGCACCTGGGCATGTCGGGCCGCATGACGGTCTCCGGCGATCCGCTGGGCCGGTTCCACCATGAGCACCCCGCGGCGGTGAAACACGATCATGTCGTGCTGGACATGTCCAACGGCGCCCGGGTGACCTTCAACGACCCCCGCCGCTTCGGCGCCATGGACCTGCTGCCCACCGAGGGGGCAGAGCGCCACCCCCTGCTTGCCGGCCTCGGGCCGGAGCCGCTGGGCAATGCCTTTTCCGGCGCCTACCTGGCGGAGAAGCTGAAGACCAAGCGCACGCCGATCAAGGCGGCGCTGCTGGATCAGCGTGTCGTGGCGGGGCTGGGCAACATCTATGTCTGCGAAACGCTCTACCGGGCGCGTATTTCTCCGGCACGGCGCTGTGACCGGATTGCATCATCCCGGCTGGCCGCCCTGGCCCCGGTGATCCGCGACGTGTTGCAGGATGCCATTGCCGCCGGCGGCTCCACGCTACGGGATTTTCGCCGTGCGGACGGGGAATTGGGCTACTTCCAGCATGTCTTCGATGTCTACGACCGCGAAGGCCAGCCCTGCCGCACGGCAGGCTGTGACGCGACGGTAAGGCGAATCGTGCAGTCCGGACGGTCCAGTTTCTACTGTCCGCAATGCCAAAGATAACTTGAACCACATAGGCAAGATGGTAGGGAATCACTCCCAGACCAACCGGAGGGCAGCCATCTCATGGCCTTTGAGACCATCGTCGTCGAGACGGATGACCACATCGCGCAGGTACGACTGAACCGGCCCGATGCGATGAACGCGATCAACGATCAGATGCTGAGCGAGCTGGCGGAGGCACTCACCGCCGCCCAGAAGGACCCCAAGGTCCGCTGCATCGTGATCAGCGGAACAGAGAAATTCTTCGCCGCCGGTGTCGACGTGCGCCAGATGGCCGAGAAAAGCTTCACCGATGTCTTCGCGGGAGAGATGTTCGGCGGTGACGTCGATGCCATCGCCCGCATCCGCAAGCCGATCATCGCCGCTGTGTCCGGCTATGCGCTGGGCGGCGGCTGCGAACTGGCGATGATGTGCGATTTCATCATCGCCTCGGATACCGCCAAGTTCGGGCAACCGGAAATCAACCTTGGTGTCATGGCGGGCCTTGGCGGCACCCAGCGGCTGACCCGCGCCGTGGGCAAGGCCAAGGCGATGGACATGAACCTGACCGGCCGCTTCATGGACGCGGCAGAGGCAGAGCGCTCCGGGCTGGTGTCCCGCGTGGTGCCCGCCAAGAAGCTCCAGGAAGAGGCGATGACCGCCGCCGGCAAGATCGCAGAGAAAAGCATGATCTCCGTCATGGCGGTCAAGGAAGCGGTCGACCGCGCCCAGGAAACGCCCCTGGCAGAGGGGATGCTTTTCGAACGGCGGCTGTTCTTCTCCCTCTTTGCGACAGAGGATCAGAAGGAAGGCATGACCGCCTTCATCGAGAAGCGCGAACCCCAGTTCCGCGACCGCTGAGACAAGTCCGCGACTAAACCTGGAGTTGCATCAGCCCAGGGCGCCCGGCCGCCTTGGGCTGAACCATTCCGGGTCCAGCCCCTCCGGCACCGGTCCGCCCGCGATCAGCGCCCCGGCCAGCGCGGCCAGCGCCGGAGAGCACTGGATCCCGCAGCCCCCCTGCCCCGCCAGCCAGAAGAATCCCTTCGCCCTGTCGTCGAATCCGCAGACCGGCACCCCATCCGCCACGAAGCTGCGCAGCCCGGCCCAGGTGCTCAGCAGCCTGCGCGCCGGCAGGTCGGCGGGCAGATCGAAGGCCGCGCGCAGACGATCCAGGCAAAGCGCCACGTCCAGCGGGTCGGGTTTCACGTCCCCGGGCAGGCTCAGCACCGAATCCGCAGGAGAGGCCATCAGCCGCCCGGCCTCCGGTTTCAGGTAGAATCGCCCCTCCACGTCCGCGACCATGGGCAATTCCTCGGGGGTCACGCCCTCGGGAGGCTCCAGGAACAGCCCCGTGCGGCGCAGCGACTCAAGCCCCAGAGGGGCGGCCCCGGCCAGCGCGCCAAGCTGTTCGGCCCAGGCCCCGGCGGCATTCACCACCACAGGTGCCGCGAATCGACCCGCCGCGGTCTCCAGCTGCCACAGGCCGGAGTGCCGCTGCAGGGCGAAGACCTCGGCGTTGCAGATCAGCTCCGAGCCGTCATGGCGCAGCTTTTCGCGGTGCAGCGTCATGAGCCCCGGCAGATCGATATCGCGGGCCTCTGCCTCGTAAAGGCCACCAACCGCATAGCCCGGCCGCAGCAGGGGCATGCGCAGGCGGATTTCTTCCGCCTCCAGGGTCACGGCGCGCTTGTGGGCCAGCATCTCTTCGGCCCGCTCGGCCAGGGCCTCTCTCTGGTCTTCCCGCGCGATCATGATCAGTCCCCGCGCGCGCAGCAGCGGCGTTTTCGGGCCAAAGCCATGATCTTGTTTGAAAAATGCCAGAGAAGCCTGAGTCAGCGCCTGGATCTCCGGCGGCCCCAGCGAGGAGATAAGGATCGCGGCAGAGCGTCCGGTGGCGTGATAGCCGGGCAGGTTCTCTCGTTCCAGCACCGCCACCCTGGCAGTCCCGGACAGGGCGCTGGCCACCGAAATCCCGCTGATTCCAGCCCCGATCACGATGATGTCGAACTGCCGCGACGCCCGCCCTCCTCTTTACCGGCCCCGGCTTATCCCCTTGCCTGCAATCCGCTTGGGCGCAGTCGGGTGGTTCTTGCGGGGGATCGGCATCCTTCTGCGGATGCGCCCCCCTCCGGTGCCGGTGTCCCTGGGTAAGCCTATAGAGCGCCCAACTATACGTAAACATACATAGTGACCCACTTACATGACGGAGCGGAAATTGGCGCGATTCCGTAAAAGCCCCTTGCCCCCGGAGCGATTCCAAGGGAAAGACGCTGAAACCGCTGCGTGCGGGGGAATTCGGTGGGTCTGCCCCTCCTGTCCAGGGTTTCGGGACAGAGATCAGGCTCGCATATCCAAAGAATCCCCTGTGGGTGTTGACTTGATGATGAGTCGGGCCTAAAGACGCGGCTTCAGAATAACTCCGAACCCGAAACATGGGACGATACGAACATGGCTAACTCGCCTCAGTCGAAGAAACGTGCCCGTCAGGCGGAACGCCGCCTTGACGTCAACAAGGCACGCCGTTCGCGTATCCGCACCTTCCTGCGCAAGGTGGAAGAGGCGATCGCAACGGGTGATAAATCCGCCGCTCAAGATGCACTTCGCAATGCTCAGCCCGAGCTGATGCGCGGTGTGACCAAGGGCGTCTACCACAAGAACACGGTTGCCCGGAAAATGTCCCGCCTGTCTTCGCGGGTCAAAGCTATCGGCTAATTCCGGTCAAGCTGTTGACGTAAAAGGCGCTGCTTCGGCAGCGCCTTTTTTCGTGCGCAGGTTGCAATGTCACAGCACTCCGATTCCTTTGCCGACGGCACTGAGTCAAGCGCTTTGAATTGTTGTATCAGCCCGTCGAAGGTTGCTAGCTTCGGACCTGCGAGTCACTTCGCCTTGGGGGGGACATCGCGGCACCATCCGGTACCGCAGGCCTAATCCAGCTCCAGCCGTCAGGTTGGGGCCAGAAAAGCTGTTCACGATGTCCAGGATCATAGGTTGGACACAACGCTAGCGCGAGCTTCGGTCAGGAAGCCCGTGGCGTTATGTTTGACAGGCACGGCACCCGGTTCACCCGCGCTGCCGCACGCCCGGACGCACGGCCGGGTGATATGGGTCCTTGTTCCCAAGGCACGACAACCGCCTGCGCCGGGGCTAATCGGCGGACGGAACCCGCGCCGGGGTCAATCGGCGCATGGGGGGGTAAGAGCTGATGAGGGGCAAAGAGAAGAACATGGACACGGACTACTGGGGCGAACTGAAGAACAACCTGCGAAAATCGGTGGGGGAGCATAACTTCACCGCCTGGATCGCTCCTCTTGAACTCGACAAGGTCAAGGATGGCGTGGCCACGCTCAAGGCGCCCACGAATTATGCCGGCATCTATGTCGAACGGAATTTCGGGGATCAGATCCTCAACGAATTCGCCGCGCTCAAGGGCAATGTCCGTCGCCTGGTGTTCTGCGTGGAAAAACCCGGTGCGCAGGATCGTGCCGCCCCGGTCGACGGCCAGGAGGGCATGGCGCCTTCCACGGCAGCTGCCAGCCTGTCCCGGGCCGCCGCGCCCCGCGCCCAGGGACGCAGCAGCGGCTCCTTCTCGCAGGATGAGGACATGCGCGCCAAGCTGGAGCGCATGCTGCAACCCGCGCCCCTGGACCCCAATTGCACCTTCGACAGCTTCGTCGTCGGCAAGCCCAACGAACTGGCCCATGCGGCCGCCCGCCGTGTCGCCCGCGGTGGCAAGCCCGAGTTCAATCCGCTGTTCCTCTACGGGGGCGTGGGCTTGGGTAAGACGCACCTCATGCACGCGATCGCCTGGGAGCTTCAGACCAGCAATCCGCACCTGAACATCGTCTACCTCTCGGCAGAGCAGTTCATGTACCGCTTCGTCCAGGCGCTGCGTGACAAGAAGATGATGGATTTCAAATCCCTCTTCCGCAACGTCGACGTGCTGATGGTCGATGACGTCCAGTTCATCGCCGGCAAGGAATCAACGCAGGAAGAATTCTTCCACACCTTCAACGCGCTGATCGACCACAACAAGCAGATCATCCTTTCCGGTGACTGCGCCCCGAACGAGATCAAGAACCTGCCGGTCCGCATCTCTTCGCGCCTGGCCTCCGGCCTGGTGGTCGACCTGCACCCGACCGACTACGAGCTGCGCCTGGGCATCCTGCAATCCAAGGTCGATGCCTTCCGCGTCAACCACCCAGAGATTTCCGTCGCCGATGGCGTGCTGGAATTCCTGGCCCACCGCATCTCCACCAACGTCCGCGTGCTGGAAGGCGCGCTGACCCGGCTGTTCGCCTTTGCCTCCCTGGTCGGTCGCAAGATCACCATGGAACTGACCCAGGATTGCCTGGCCGACGTGCTGCGCGCCTCGGATCGCAAGATCTCGATCGAGGAAATCCAGCGCTGCGTGGCAGAGCATTACAACATTCGCCTCAGCGACATGATCGGCCCCAAGAGGGTGCGCAGCTTCGCCCGCCCGCGCCAGATCGCCATGTTCCTGTGCAAGCGCATGACCTCGCGCTCCCTGCCGGAGATTGGCAAGCGTTTCGGCGGCCGCGACCACACCACCGTGATGCATGCGGTCAAGCGGATCGACGACCTGATGGCCCAGGACGCGCAGATCGCCGACGACCTGGAGCTTCTGCGCCGCACGCTGGAAGCCTGAGCGCAGCCCGCCCCACGGCAAAAGAACGGCCCCGGATCCGCAAGGACCGGGGCCTTTTTCGTTTCCGCGTCAGGGATCCCCGGACCCCGGCACGCCAAAGGGCGCGTCGATGCGCAGGCGCCCGCTGCCGGCCCGTGACGGGGCCGGGCGCGGGCCGGGATAGGTCGAATCACTACCCGCTGCGGCCTCGGCCACCCAGGTGCGGTCCACCGTTTCGCCCCGTGCCAGCCCATCGGCCATGAAGCGCGCCACCAGCGGCGCGGCCATGCTGGTGCCGTTCAGCCGCAGGTAGGAGCCGCTGCGACTTCCCGCCGCGATCACCCCGGGCAGGGCCGGGCTGTCATCGCTGCGCGCGGCGGCGTCGGGCCCCTTGCGGTCGGCGCTGCGCGCGCCCCGCGTCGGCGTGATCGGCCCGGCGGCGGAGTAATCGGGCAGCAGTCCGTTGCGCTCCGTCAGCCCGGCCACCACCACCGGGCGCGCACCTGTGGCAAAACCGCTCAGCGTGCCCGCCCGCCGCACCGGGCAGTCGGTCTCCGCCGGGTCCACCGCCAGCGGTGCGCCCAGCGCATCGAAGCGGCGATAGCAGCTGTTGTCGAAATAGGCCTGCCGCCCGCCGCCCCGGTAGCCGGGCGGGCTTTCCTCGCGCAGCACCCAGACCTGCACCGGGGCCGGGCTGCTGCCGCCCAGCGCCGCATGGATCTGCCATTGCCCCGCCGGGGCCAGCGCCACCGCGGAATCAAGGGCCGCGGTCGGATGCAGACTCAGCCCAATCTGCCCCCGCACCGTGGGCGAGGGATGCCAGCCATAGGCCAGCCGCGCGACCTCGCGCCCCCTTGCATCCACCAGAACCGCGCCGGAGCCGGGACGCGCCTGCACCGGCGGGCTTTCCGGGCCACCGGGCGGGCGCACCCGCAACGTCAGCGCCTCTGCCTCCCGCTCGGTCTGGTAGGGCAGCCAGAACTGCACGTGGCTGGCGGTGCGATCATCGGGCCGGGCCATCAGGCGCAGCTCTTCCTGCGGCGCGCTCAGCGTGGCATGGACCTGCGCCAGGTTGCCATTGCCCGCCGGCAGCACCACGCGCAGCGCGGGATGCCGATCCAGGCGATCCTCGATCAGCCGGGCGATCAGGCTGGTACCGTCATGGGGCCCGCCGAAATTGCCGTAGCTGAAGTTCAGCACCATGGGCACCGGCTCCCCGTCGGGCAGACGGTAGCGCCGCGCGTGGTGCAACAGCCGGTCCACCGCCAGGCCCAGCACCGGCTCAAGCGACCGCCCGGTCACGTCCCGCGTGACAGAGGCCGGCAGCATCGCGCAAAGGATCGGGCGTTCCCGCGCAGAGCCGTCCGGCGGATAGCCCGCCGCCAGCGAACAGACATGGGTGCCATGCGACCGCCGCTGGCTGACGGGCTCCAGCCCCTCTCCGGTCATGCGGATCACCCCCGCCGCGCGGTAGAATCCCTCTTCGTCCAGCAATCCGTGGCGGCTGTGGCGGCGCAGCAGCTTGTCGATCCGCCGCCGCTTCAGCACATGGCCATAGCTGCCCCGCTTGCGCGCATCCGGGGCGCTTTCCATGACATAGGCCAGTTCCACCCGGCTTTCGGCGGGCCCGCTGCGGAACAGCTCATGGGCAATCGCGATCCCGTCGTCGATCACGCCCATCAGCACCGTTTCCTGCGGCAGGACGATCTGATCGTCCTCTTCCAGCGGCGCGGCCTGCTGCACGTGTTCGCCGGCTATCGCCGCGCCAAGCTGGATCGCGCTGACCCCCAGCCCGTTGCCGGGGCGGTTCATCTCTTCCAATACCGGGCCACGGGCAAAGACGGTGACCACCCGGCCCGGCTGCACCACAAGGTCCGGCGCATGGACCTCTGGCAGGATCATCCCCGGCGCCATCTCGGGAAAGGCCGCCTCAACACGCGCCTGCAACTCCGCCAGGCTCACCTCCAGCGCCAGCAGGGCCGACCACCAGGGATCCTCTGGCAGATGCGCGTCGGGGCGGCTCAGGCGGAAGGCGGCCACCGGGTCCGCGCCCTGGGGTGGCAGGTCGATCCATCGCAATGTCATGGCTCAGCCCCCCGCGCCGTGGCCGGGCAGATCCGCCCATTCCGCCACCGCCTTGTCCCAGAGCCAGGCCAGCACGGCAGAGCCCTCTGCCCCCCGTGGCGCCTTGCCCCGCCCGACCCGCGCCCAGGGGTGATGCCGCTCCCCGGAATGGCGCGGCTGACTGTCCTCGGCGGCGTCGTAAAGCATGTGCCAGTCGAAATCCTGCGCGCCGTCGAAATTGCCCCCCAGGAAGCGCCCATGGCTGCGGGTGCGCACCCCGGGATCGCAGCGCTCGGCGATGAAATCCGCCAGCGTCAGCCCCATCAGCGCCCCGGCGGCGCTGTCTGCGGGGAAATGCCCCCCCGCCACGGTCCGGTTCACCGCCACCCGGGCCGCCTGCCGCATCAGCATCTCGGCCCAGACGGGATCCTGGTACTGCGGCGTCTTCGCGGCGCGTTGCAGCTTCACCAGAAGCCGCGCCAGCAGGAAGGCCTCGGTCGCATGGCCGCTGGGCAGGGTGCCATGAGTCGGCGTCAGGATCATCGGCTGCACCTGGGGCGAAAACTCGATCGGGCGCTTGCCGGCCAGGGTATATTTCACCTTCTGCACCGCGACAGAGGCAAACTGCCCCGCAGTTGCCAGAAGCTCCATCGTGTAGGGGGTGCGCGCCGGGTCCATGAACCCGATGGAGGCAAAGAAGGCAAAGGGCGGCGACAATTGCGCCAGGATCTCCGGCCCCCGGTCCGGGCGCAGATCCGCATAGGCCGCCAAGTAGCGCATCTGCTCCTTGAAGGTGTCGATATCGGGCAGGCTGACCGAAACCAGCGGCTCCAGCGACAGGCTTGGCGCCTCCGGCCCAGGGCCGCGATGCTCTGCGTGATCAGACTCCTCGCCGGGGTTGTCGCCCGCGTTGTCGCCAGCGTCCTCTTCGTAGCGATGCCCCCCTGAGCCGCCCTCTGGCAGCACCAGGTCCGTCTGCCACAGGTGCACGGCGGGCCGGTCCTGGTCCAGGGTGGCGGAAAAGGTCACGCGCCCGGCAAGCTCTGCGAAATAAAGCCGCGCGCGCACCTCTGCGGCCAGGCGCGGGATGCCGGCAGGATCGGCGGGCGGAGCCGGTCGGATGGCCGGATCATAGTTCAGCGGCGCCCCCGCGATCCCGTCGCGATTGGTGATCAGCGCCTCTGCCGTGCCCGGCCCCCCGGCGCCCCCGCCGAAAGCGGAAAAGGCTGAAAACGCCGAAAAGGCGGAGAACGCGGAGAAAGCCGAGAAGGCGGAAAAGGCAGAGAAGGCCGAAAAGGCGGATTCAGGCGAACCGCCGCTTTGATAGGTCATGGAAGGCTCCTGTGTTGAAAGCTGTCTGGTGAGAATCGCCGGCCGCTCGCACCGGCCCCGATGCACCGGCCCCAAGCCTACAAGCCCGGGACCGGCCTGCCGTCAGTTGGGAATACCCGCCGCCCTCAGGGCCTCCGCGATCTCTTGTCCAATCGGGTAATCCGCCGCCGGAGAGGTGCGCAGCCAGGTATCGACCCGGAAGCCGGGCTGAAGCGTCAGCAGCTCCTGCGCGGCATCGCGGGCCTCCGGCTGGCGCTCCATCCGTGTCAGGGCAATGATCTTGCCCCGCAGGGTAGAGGTATGGCTGCGGTTCATACGCAGGCTCTGCTGGCTCAATTCCAGGGCGCGGGGGTAATCCTGTGCCGCGATGCAGGCCCCGGCGGCCAGCGCCAGGAAGAAGAAGCGATGCGGATCCAGCGGGGCCAGGTGCAGCGCGCGTTCCGCATCCGCCCGCGCCGCCGCGCCCCGGCCCTGGTAGCCATAGAGCATGCCGCGCAGGATCCGGGCGTTGGCATCGTTGGGATTGATCTCGAGCGCGGCGTCGTAGCACAGCACCGCCTCGTCCAGGCGCCGCCAGAGGTTGGTCAGCACGATCCCCTCGCTGGTCAGCGCCAGGGTGTTTTCCGGGTCCAGCTCCAGCGCCCGGCGGGCACAGTCCAGCGCCGCGCGGGCGGCCCCTTCGGGATCGTCCGACCAGCCCTGCTGAAGCCGCAGCACATGCCAGCGCGCCAGCCAGGCCAGCGGCGTGGGCTGGTCCGGGGCGCGGTCGATAAGAATGCGCAACACGCGCTCGGCGGTCATGAAATCGCCCAGCGTCAGCCGGTGCATCAGCCCGATGGCCGCGAACAGCAGGCTCTGGCTGCGCAGGTCCGGCAGGGCATGGCGGCGCAGCTCCTGCAGGCTGCTCAGCACGATCGCCTTGCGGATCTGCCCGGCCACCTGCATCACCACCTCCGGCGCGCTGATCATCGCCTCTGCCCGGCATTCCAGCCGATCCGCCCAGAGAACCGCGTCATTGCGCGGATCCGCCAGCTCCAGCATCAGCACCACCTGCTCCCCGGCGACAGAGATCCGACCCGACAGCACGAAATCCGCCGCCAGCGCCTCGCGGATGCCTGCCAGGCTGCTGTCACGGTTGGCGAAACGCGCGGTGGACAGGCGGGAGATCACGTTCAGCTCGCGGGAGCGCGACAGGTGGGCGATCAGGTCATCGGCCAGCATGTCCCCCAGCGCGGCCTCTGCGCCGGCGGCCACCTGCGGCCGGGCCGGGCGCGGCGGCAAAATGGCGATCGTCGGCACCAAGGCAGCCTCCTGCCCCAGTTCCGGACGCACCCGCGCCTCCGATCCCGCCGGCAACAGCGCAAAGACACGCACCGCGGGCTCTCCGGGCAGGGCCATTTCTCCGCGATCCGCGAAGATCCCGTCCAGGGGCTCCACCGCGGCCTCGCGCACCTCCACGGTGACCAGGATGCCCGGCGCGGTCATGGCGGCGGCCAGGCGGGCGGCGCGCGGGTCGGCCTCGGGCGGACCCATGTCCATGGCGATGCGCAGGCCCGGCACCCGGTCGAAGACGGAGCGCACCTCCCTGAACGCCTGATCCGCAGCCTCTGCCAGGGCCAGGACCCCCTCTCCGGGGCGCGCCTCAAGGATGGTCAGGCCGCGGGTCTCCAGCCAGCCGGCCAGGCGCCGCGCCAGCTCCGGCTCCGCCCCCGGCGGGGGCAGGATGCGCAGAAGCGGCTGGGCGCGGGCCGCGAAGGCTCCGGCAGGCAGGCGCCCCTCCGGAATGTCATTTGGCAGCTCATCGGGCCTGTCATCCCCCTGCGGCGGAACCGGCCCGGCACGCAGCAGGTAGCCGCGCTTGGGAAAGGTCCGCAGCTGGCTGCGATCCCGATCCCCCACGGCGCGGCGGATTTCCGTAATGCATTGCACCAGGCTGTCATCGGTGACGTTCACATCCGGCCAGACCTCTGCGATCAGGTCGTCCTTGCTGACCATGCGGCCCAGGTTGCGCGCCAGCACCGCCAGGACCTGGATGCTCTGCGGGCGCAGGTGAACCGGCGCGCCCTGCGCATCCACGAGCTCTCCGGTGGCAGGCAGATACCACAGCGCACCGATCCGCAGCGCGCCCCTGCTCCCCATTCCCGAGTGCACGTGCTGATGTCCCATCAGGACATGTCCTCCCCCCGGCGTCATGCCGCCCGAATACCACCTTAGCGTGAGTCGGAGTTTCCAAGTCAACCATTTAGGGTTTTCGCGCCTTCTCCTGCACGCCCCCGCCCCTGCACGGCCCCGCCCCTGCACGCCCCCGTCAGCGCCCCCTCAACGGCATCCGCCCCGCCCCGCGCCGCGCCCTCCCCCGGCTTTCGGAAGGCCTTCGCTTTTCTTCGGGACGGTTTCGCCGGGCCTTCAGGACTTCGGCCATCAGCGGACGCACCCTGAAGCGGCTGGCTCATCCAGCCTCACCCACCACCGCCCCTCATCAAGGAAAGCTCCCATGTCCACCTATCGCATCTCCCTCGGCCGCCCCGGAAATCCCCCCGGCGTCTACAACTTCGCCCAGACCGTCGTCGCACCCAGCCCGGACATCGCCATCGGCCGCGCCTACGAGGCCTGGATTGCTGACACCGCCCCGCCGACCCCCCCGGTTCCGCCCCTGTCCCAGTGCACCGTGAGCGTGCGCCGGATCGGCCAGACCGAAGTGCTGGCCAATGTCGCCTCCACCTCCGCGCAGGAAGAATTCGCCAATGCGCTGGAAGACAAGGTCGGCCAGTTCCTGGGCTCCCGCCTGGATGGCACCTTCCAGACCGTCGCCTATCCCTCGGGCTTCAACTACGGCATCACCTATGGCTCCAACGCCTATTGGAACGCCGCCACCCTGCAGGATTTCGACACGCTGCTTGGCACCTCCTCCAGCGGCCAGCTCGAACTGGTCGGCGGGCGCTTCTCCACGTTCTATTCCCAGATCCTGGGGGCCGTCGCCTTCGACTTCTCCAGCGCCGACCAGCAGGTGATCAACGAACAGGACACCGCGGCCTCGGCCCAGATCGCCTCCATCCTGAGGGAATTCGAAAATGCCGGCGGCACCTATAGCAGCCCGCTGCCCTTCGGCGGCAAGCTGCAGGACGTCTTCAACCAGCTGACAGAGCAATACGGCGCCGTGGACAAGCTGCCCGATACGTTGAACGCCCTGCGCAATGCCATCGCCTCCTACAAGTCCATGGCCGGGGCCAGCTATGCCCTGCACAACCGCTACTACCAGGCCACGGCCCGGCTGAGCGCGGCCCGCGCCAACGTGCTGGCCCCCTCGGAAACCAACGGCGGGCAAGAGGTCAGCGCCAACACCTATTACGTCGGCTACACGCCCAACAAGCTGCCCACGGCGAACCAGCTGCTGGCCGACCTCGGCAATGACGGCAGCTCCGTCAAGATCCAGATGACGCTGTCGGACTTCACCTCCACCACGACCAAGCTCAGCGTCAGCGGCAGTGCCGGGCTGACCATCCCGATCATGGATGTCTTCCGCCTCGATCTCGCCGCCTCGGCCTCCTATGACCTGTCGACCTTCACCTCCCAGTCCTCCACCGTGACGGTGGAAATGACCTTCAAGGGCGTGACCACGGCCGCCGCGATCCCCTCGCCGCTCTCCACCGACAATGCCACCGGCTGGTACGCGGAAGAGATCCTGTCCGAAGTCGCCTCGAAAAGCGGCAAGGACGCAACCGGCTACCAGCTGATCGGATCGGAGTTCAAAATCGATCAGCTCTTCGGCCCGGGCAAGGCCTTCTCCCGGCTCAAGACCTTCGTCGTCTCCCAGCAGCCCGAGGTGGTCATGACCTTCGAGGCGGCAGAGGAAAGCCGGATCACCTCCGATCTCAAGGTCGGGGCCAAGCTCTCCCTCGATCTCTTCGGGATCTTCTCCCTGGGATCAGCCAGCGCCGATTACGAGGTCCACAAGGTCGACACCTCCTCCCGGCAGGGCGCCGTGATCGTCACCTTCTCCGCGCCCAAGCCCAGCGGCTCCACGCCCCTGGAACAGCAGAAGGCCTATGTCATGGGCGGCGTCCCCAGCTACCCGCCGGTGAACGTCTGACCCAGGCATTCCGGATCCGGCACTCCCCCAAGGACTGACCCCGGATCCGGACAGCGGTGGCCCCGAAGCGCTTGCGTGGGCCACCGCCCCAGCGGGCTCCGCTGCCCCATCCGGCGAAGCCCCACGCCCGGCCCTTCCCCCGAAGGTGCCGGGCGCTTCCTTCTGCCAGGCCAGTCTCCCTTCTGCCAGACCAGTCTCCGCCGCCCCATCAAGGGCCGCGCGAAGCCTCGGCTGCCTGCAGCCGCCGCCCCCACTCCGCCCAATGCACGCCCATCCGGCCTTTTGCCTCACGTCCAACTTCTTCTTGCCCGAAAACTCCCGCCGGAGGCCCCCACCCGCCACGCGCACCCAGGCCGGCCAATTCCAGCACCCCCCACCGTGCGCCGCCTTAACCCCGCCCGATACCGACCTGCGCACCGACGCAATACCGACGCAATACCGACGTGATACCGACGCGATACCGACGCGATACAGACGTGGCCCAAACCGGCGAAGACCCCCGTTAACCAGCCACTTGCCCCCGATTCGGGGCAGAAGGCCCACCGAGGGCCCCGCACGGCCCGGCAGGATCCCCTTAACCCGACGGGACGGCGGGCGGGGCGAGGCGCCCGCCAGGGCGCCAGCGCCGCTCCCGTCCACCCCCCGATCCCCGCCCATGTTGCCCCTGGCAGGGGCAGAGGGACCGCCCGATTGTGGCCCCTGCGCCGCGTTCCGCCCAACCATCCACCCGCCGGCCTCCAAATTCGCAAAAACCCATTGTATCGCGTGTGAAAACAGGTAGCTTTCCGGTCCCGGTGCATCGCATTCCGGGGCCGCGACAGGATCGTACAGGGACGAGTGACATGAAATTCAGCATCGAACGCGCCGCGCTTCTCAAGGCCGTCTCACAGGCCCAATCCGTGGTCGAGCGCCGCAACACGATCCCGATCCTGGCCAATGTCCTGATCGAAGCCGAAGGCGCCGACGTGCAGTTCCGCGCCACCGACCTCGACATCGAGGTGGTCGACAAGGCCCCCGCCATGGTCGAACGCGCCGGGGCCACCACGGTCTCTGCCGTGGTTCTCCATGAAATCGTTCGCAAATTGCCCGATGGCGCCATGGTCACCCTGTCCGAGGATTCCGGCGCAGGCCGCCTGACGGTCCAGGCCGGCCGGTCGAACTTCAACCTGGCCACCCTGCCGAAAGAAGACTTCCCGGTCATGGCCAGCTCCGAGTATGCCTCCAATTTCTCGGCCCCCGCGCCGGTTCTGCGGCGGCTCTTCGACAAGTCGAAGTTCGCCATTTCGACCGAGGAAACAAGGTATTACCTGAACGGCGTCTACATGCATGTCGCCGAATCCGAAGAGGGGCGCATGCTGCGCTGCGTGGCCACCGACGGCCACCGCCTGGCCCGGATCGACGCAAAGCTGCCCGAGGGCGCAGAGGAAATGCCCGGCGTCATCGTGCCCCGCAAGACCGTGGGCGAGCTGCGCAAGCTGCTGGACGATGACGACCTGGTCGTCGATGTCTCCGTCTCCGAATCCAAGGTGCGCTTCGCCACGCCGCAGATCACCCTGACCTCCAAGGTCATCGACGGCACCTTCCCGGATTATTCCCGTGTGATTCCAACGAATAACACCCGCCGCCTGGAAGTGGACGCCGCCGAATTCGCCAAGGCCGTCGACCGGGTCGCCACCGTCAGCTCCGAACGCTCCCGCGCCGTGAAGCTGTCGCTGGACGAAGACCGGCTGGTGCTCTCCGTCAACGCCCCCGACAGCGGCGCGGCAGAGGAAGAGCTGGCCGTGGCCTATGCCGACGAGCACCTCGATATCGGCTTCAACGCCAAGTACCTGCTTGAGATCGCCTCCCAGGTGGACCGGGAAAACGCGGTCTTCCTGTTCAACTCCTCTGGCGATCCAACCCTGATGCGCGAAGGCAATGACCTGAGCGCCGTCTACGTGGTCATGCCGATGCGCGTTTAACGCGGCGCTTTTGCGGCAGGTGAAATTTTCGACAGGAAAATGAAAGGGTTCGGTGGTGGGTAAGCTTTGTCTGACCCGGCTGGACCTGTCGCATTTCCGCTCCTGGCGGCGCGGAGAGATCCGCGCTGACGGCCGGCCCGTGGCGGTCTACGGCCCCAATGGCGCCGGCAAGACCAACGTGCTTGAGGCCGTCTCGCTCTTCTCGCCCGGACGCGGCCTGCGCCGTGCCGCGGCAGAAGAGATGGTCCGCCGCCCGGAGGCCCTGGGCTGGAAATTGTCCGGCATTCTCAAGTCCCTGCACCAGGTCCACGAGGTCGAGATGCAGGCGGAGCCCGGCCAGAGCCGCGCCCTGCGCATCGATGACAAGGCCGCCGCCCAGGTCGCCCTGGGCCGCATCGCCCGGGTGCTCTGGCTGGTGCCGTCCATGGATCGCCTCTGGATCGAGGGCGCAGAGGGGCGCCGGCGCTTCCTGGACCGCATGGTGCTCAGCTTCCTGCCCGGTCATGCAGAGGCGACGCTGGCCTATGAAAAGGCCATGCGCGAACGCAATCGCTTGCTGAAGGACCAGGTGCGCGACCGCCACTGGTACGCCGCGCTGGAACGCCAGATGGCCGAAGCCGGCGCCACGATCACCGCCAACCGCACCGCCGCGCTGGCCCTGATCGCAGAGGCCACGGACCAGGCCGAAACCGCCTTTCCCGCGCCGGCGCTGTCCCTGACCCATGCCGAAGGCGAGCTGCCAGAAGAGGGGCAGGACCTGCTGCTGGCCCTGCAGGACAGCCGGGCGCGCGACATGGCCGCCGGGCGCACCCTGATCGGCCCGCACCGCGTTGACATGGAGGCCTTCTGGACCCTCAAGGGCATCGCCGCCCGCGATGCCTCCACCGGGGAGCAGAAGGCGCTGCTGATCTCGCTGATCCTGGCCAATGCCCGCGGCCTTGCGCGCGATTTCGGGGCACCCCCGATCCTGCTGCTGGACGAGGTCGCGGCCCATCTTGACACCTCGCGACGCGCCGCGCTCTATGACGAGGTCTGCGCGCTCGGGGCGCAGGCCTGGATGACAGGCACCGGGCCGGAGCTTTTCGCGGAGCTCGGCGAGCGGGCGCAATACCTGGAAGTCACTGAAGAGGCTGGCGAAAGCCAGGCCAACGAAAGGACGGCCCCATGACTCCGCAGCGGGTGACCCTGATTACGCTTGGCGTGGCCGATCTTGACCGCGCCCGGACCTTCTACACCGACCTGGGCTGGATCCCGGTGGAGGAACAGCCCGGCGTGGTCTTCTACCAGCTCGACGGCATGGCCCTGGGCCTGTTCGGCGCAGAGGCCCTCGCAGAGGACCAGGGACGCCCCGGCGCAGAGCTGGGCACGGGCGCGATGACCCTGGCGCAGAACTTCCCGGATCGTGAGTCCGTGGACGACGCTTTCGAAATGGCCCTGACCGCCGGCGCAGAGCCGCTGAAAACCCCCGAAGAGGTCTTCTGGGGCGGCTATTCTGGCTATTTCGCGGATCCCGACGGCCATGTCTGGGAACTGGCCCACAACCCCTTCTGGACGCTGGATGACACGGGCCGGCTGACCATCCCGACGGAGAGCTGAAGTGACCATCACCGCCGGCGAAATGGCGCTCTATGCCGGAGCGCTAGTGATCCTGTTCATGACCCCCGGCCCGGTCTGGCTGGCGTTGACCGGGCGCACGCTTGCCGGTGGCTTCCGCGCCGCCCTGCCGCTGGCACTTGGCGTGGCATGCGGCGATGTGTTGTGGTCCCTGCTGGCGATCCTGGGACTGAGCTGGGTGGTCGACCAGATGGACCAGGTGCTCTTCGCCATCCGCCTGCTGGGCACGGCGATGTTCCTGTGGATGGGGATCTCCATCCTGCGCAACGCGGACAAGTCAATCTCGGCCGACAGCCGCCTGACCCGGCCCGGCGCGGCGGCGGGCTTTGCCGCCGGGGTAGCCGCCATCATCGGCAATCCAAAGGCGATCCTGTTCTACCTCGGCATCCTGCCCGGCTTCATCGACGTGGCCCATGTGACGCGCCCGGATATCGCCGCGATCCTGCTGATCTCCATGGCGATCCCCTTCCTGGGCAACATGGTCTTTGCCGCTTTCGTGGACCGGGCGCGGCGGCTCCTGTCCTCCGGCACGGCGCTGCGGCGGACCAATATCGTGGCCGGCTGCCTGATGATCCTGGTGGGCTTTGTCCTGCCCTTCACCTAGGCGCCGGATGCCCCCCGGGGCAGCCCCCCGGCCGGAGCCTGCCAAAGCCGCGAAAAATCATGTCATCGGCGTGACATTCCCCCCGTAAAAGCCTAGATTGGCGAAGGAATTTCCAAAGGGGAAACGCATGGCTGAGGCTCAACCGAGCACGCCGGAATACGACGCCGGTTCTATCAAGGTTCTCAAAGGCTTGGACGCAGTCCGCAAGCGTCCCGGCATGTACATCGGTGATACCGACGACGGCTCCGGTCTGCATCACATGATCTACGAGGCCGTGGACAACGGCATCGATGAGGCGCTGGCAGGCCACGCGGACTTCGTTCGCGTCGTGATCCATGCGGATAACTCCGTCTCCGTGCGCGACAACGGGCGCGGGATTCCCACCAGCATCCACCCCGAAGAGGGGGTCTCGGCGGCAGAGGTCATCATGACCCAGCTGCACGCGGGCGGTAAGTTCGACCAGAACTCCTACAAGGTGTCGGGCGGTCTGCACGGCGTCGGGATCTCCGTGGTGAACGCGCTGTCGGACTGGCTTGAGCTGCGCATCTGGCGTGACGGCAAGGAGCACTACGTGCGCTTCGAGGACAGCGTCACGGTGCGTCCGCTGGAAGTGGTCGGCGATGCCGGCGACGAAAAGGGCACGGAAGTGCGCTTCCTCTCCTCCACGCAGACCTTCTCCAACCTGGAATATGATTTCGCGACGCTGGAAAAGCGGCTGCGCGAACTGGCCTTCCTGAACTCCGGCGTGCGCATCGTCCTTGAGGATCACCGCCCCGCCGAAGCCCTGAAGACAGAGCTGTTCTACGAAGGCGGCGTGAAGGAATTCGTGCGTTACCTCGATCGCTCCAAGTCCTCGATCATGACCGATCCGGTCTATATCACCGGCGAAAAGGACGGCATCGGGGTCGAGGTCGCGATGTGGTGGAACGACAGCTACAACGAGATGGTGCTGCCCTTCACCAACAACATCCCGCAGCGCGACGGGGGCACGCACATGGCGGGCTTCCGTGCCGCGCTGACCCGGACGATGACCAAGTATTCCCAGGAAAGCGGCATCGCCAAGCGCGAGAAAGTCAGCTTCACCGGCGACGACGCCCGTGAGGGACTGACCTGCGTGCTCTCCGTCAAGGTGCCCGATCCCAAGTTCAGCTCCCAGACCAAGGACAAGCTGGTCTCTTCCGAGGTGCGGCCCGTGGTCGAGAACCTGGTGGGCGAGAAGCTGAGCGAGTGGTTCGAGGAAAACCCCAACGAAGCCCGCACGATCATCAGCAAGATCGTCGAGGCCGCGCAGGCCCGCGAAGCCGCCCGCAAGGCGCGTGAGCTGACCCGACGCAAGACCGCGATGGACGTGAACTTCCTGGCCGGCAAGCTCAAGGATTGCTCCTCCAAGGATCCTTCCGAAACCGAAGTCTTCATCGTCGAGGGTGACTCTGCCGGTGGCTCTGCCCAGACGGGCCGGGACCGGCGCACCCAGGCGATCCTGCCGCTGAAGGGCAAGATCCTGAACGTGGAACGGGCGCGCTTCGACCGGATGCTGTCCAGCCAGGAGATCGGCAACCTTGTCATGGCGCTTGGCACCGGCATCGGCCGGGACGAGTTCAACATCGACAAGCTGCGCTATCACAAGATCGTCCTGATGACCGACGCCGACGTTGACGGCGCGCACATCCGGACCCTGCTGCTGACCTTCTTCTACCGGCAGATGCCGGCGCTGATCGAAGGCGGCTACCTCTATATCGCCCAGCCGCCGCTCTACAAGGCGACCCGCGGCAAGTCCGAGGTCTACCTGAAGGACCAGACGGCGATGGACGATTACCTGATCGAACAGGGGACCGATGCCACGGTGCTGAAGCTGGGCAACGGTGTCGAACTGGCCGGAGAGGACCTGAAGCGCGTGGTTGTGGAAGCCCGCCAGCTCAAGCGCGTCATTGATGCCTTCCCCACCCATTACCCCCGTCACATCCTGGAACAGGCCGCCGTGGCCGGAGCCTTCGTGCCCGGTGCCGTGGATTCGGATCTGCAGGGCGTCGCGGACAAGGTCGCGGCCCGCCTGGACCTGATCGCGCTGGAATACGAACGCGGCTGGCAGGGCCGGATCACCCAGGATCACGGCATCCGCCTGGCCCGCATCCTGCGCGGCGTGGAAGAGGTGCGCACCCTGGACGGCCCGATGCTGCGCTCCGGTGAGGCCCGCAAGACCGGCTCCTTCACCAAGTCCCTGCAAGAGGTCTACAACACCCCGGCCACCCTGATCCGCAAGGACCGCAGCCAGCTGATCTACGGCCCGCTGCAATTGCTCTCTGCCATCCTGCAGGAGGGTGAGAAAGGCCTGGCGATCCAGCGTTACAAGGGCCTGGGCGAAATGAACCCCGACCAGCTGTGGGAAACCACGCTGGACCCGGATGCCCGCACCCTGCTGCAAGTCCGGGTAGAGGACGTGGCCGAAGCCGATGACCTGTTCACCAAGCTGATGGGGGATGTGGTCGAACCGCGGCGCGAGTTCATCCAGACCAATGCCCTGAGTGTCGAAAACCTCGATTTCTAAGGCGGTACTGGCAGGTTATGGCCGCTTTTGCGCCACCCTCTGGACAGGGGGTGGCGCTTTCGTCTTGGATACAACCGGAACAAGATAGCGAAGCACAACATCCCATGCGATACAGGATCCCCCTTCCCACACTGCGGCCGCTTTCGGCCGGGCTCTTTCTTCTGCTGGTGGCCTGCGGCACGACCTACACGGTCCCGCAGGTTTCCAGCCGGAACAGCCAGGCCGCCAATGCGATCTTCACCGAAGAGCAGCGCAGCGGCTCTGCCAGCCTGAACCCCGGTCAGCCGACCCAGTCGGACATGGCCCGGTTCCGCCGCGTTGTGGCCCGCGTCGAACCCGTCGGAGAGGCCTTCTGCCGCGCAGAGATCGGCAACAGCCGCACCTGCGATGTCACGGTGACGATCGACAAGGACATGGCTCAGCCCAACGCCTACCAGACCTATTCCGGCACCCGTCCGATCATCGCCTTCTCGCGCCCGATGCTGGCCGAGGTGCGCAATGACGATGAGCTGGCCTTTATCCTGGGCCATGAGATGGGCCACCACATCGCGGCGCACGTCGACAAGCAGGGCCAGCAGGCCCTGGCCGGCGCGCTGCTAGGCGGAATCGCCGTGGCGGCCCTGGGCGGTGATCCCAACGATGCGATGTCCGGCGCGATGGTGGGCAGCATGGTCGGCTCCCATTCCTACTCGCAACGCTATGAGCTTGAGGCGGACGTGGTGGGCACCCAGATCACTCGGCAGGCCGGTTACAACCCGGTGACCGGAGCACGGTTCTTTGCCCGGCCCAAGCCGCAGCAAAGCTCCGGCCAGCTCAGCTTCTGGGGCACCCATCCGCCGGATCGCCAGCGCCTGGCCACGGTTCTGGAAACCGTGGATGAGCTGGACGCCAACGGCGGGCAACTGAACCCGGCACGGTAAATCAGGCGCTGCGGCGGGGCCGGGGGGG
>NZ_JAATOW010000014.1 GCF_011806405.1 Pseudooceanicola sp. HF7
CACCTCCCCTGGCCAACGCCGCCCGATCAGGCCGCCCCCCGCGCCAAACAAAAGCGGCGAAATCCCGCCCAGACCCTCAGGCGTGCCCAAAACGCAGGCCGCACACACCACAACGCCCCCGCCCCTTGCCAGCCCGCCCGTTCCGATGTAATGCAGCCCCTCCTTCCGCAGGATCGCTTTCATCGCGCAGCCTCTCGTGGACGGGTCGCGGAAGGATACCGACCCTCCTATGAAATGCGCCCAGACAGAAACAGGAGTGCACATGCCGCTTTACGAGCATGTCTTCATCGCGCGCCAGGACCTTTCCAACGCGCAGGCCGAAGGCCTCATCGAACACTTTGGTACCGTCCTCGCGGACAACGGCGGCTCGCTCGTCGATTCCGAGTACTGGGGCGTCAAGACGATGGCCTACAAGATCAACAAGAACCGCAAGGGCCACTACTCCTTCCTGCGCTCCGACGCTCCGGCGACGGCCGTCCAGGAAATGGAACGCCTGATGCGCCTGCATGACGACGTGATGCGCGTCCTGACCATCAAGGTCGACGAGCACGCAGAGGGCCCCTCGGTCCAGATGCAGAAACGTGACGAACGCGACGATCGCCGTCGCGAGCGCCGCTGATCAGCCTGAAGGAAAGGACATAAATCATGGCCACGAAACCGTTTTTCCGCCGCCGCAAGGTCTGCCCCTTCTCCGGCGACAACGCGCCGAAGATCGACTACAAGGACACACGTCTGCTGCAGCGTTACGTTTCCGAGCGCGGCAAGATCGTGCCTTCGCGCATCACCGCCGTCTCTGCCAAGAAGCAGCGTGAACTGGCCCGCGCCATCAAGCGCGCCCGCTTCCTCGCCCTGCTTCCCTACGCTGTGAAGTAAGGAGCTGATACAATGGAAGTCATCCTTCTCGAACGCGTCGCCAAGCTCGGCCAGATGGGCGATATCGTCACCGTCAAGCCCGGCTACGCCCGCAACTACCTGCTGCTGCAAGGCAAGGCGCTGACCGCCTCGAAAGAGAACATCGCCTCCTTCGAAGAGCAGAAAGCCCAGCTCGAGGCCAACAACCTCGAGACCAAGAAAGAAGCCGAAGCGCTTGGTGAGAAACTCGACGGCCAGAAGTTCGTCGTGATTCGCGCCGCCTCCGATGGCGGCAACCTCTACGGCTCCGTTTCGCCGCGTGACGTTGCAAACGTCGCCACCGAAAACGGCTACACCGTCGAGCGCAAGCAGGTCATCATCCCCCAGCCGATCAAGGATCTTGGTCTGCATGAGGCGAACGTGACCCTGCACCCGGAAGTGATCGTCACGGTCATCCTGAACGTGGCCCGGACCGTTGAAGAAGCGGAAGTCCAGGCTGCCGGCAAGTCCATTCAGGAACTGGCCGCAGAGGAAGAAGCTGCCGCGGAATTCGAAATCGCCGAACTCTTCGACGATATCGGCTCTGCCGCTTCGGACGACGAAGACGACGCGCCCGCCGCTTCCGAGGAAGACGAGCAGTAAGCCCGTCCTTCCCGGTCAGCCGACCGGCCCGAAACCTGAAAGCCGCGTCCGAAAGGGCGCGGCTTTTTCCGTGGCCCGCCCTTCTGTCGGGCGCATCCGATGCCCCAACAGAACTGACACCAGCCTGCGAAGCGCGCAGTCTTCATGATGCTTCCAAAGCCCTGCGGCACCATGATCGTAGAGACACTGCTGATCTCTAAATTCCGACTTACGGGACCGCCGCCGCGCGCAGACGGACTTTGATGACATCCACGAAGGCCCCGCAATCTCGGCAAAGGCGCGGGAGCAGGCGCCGAATATCCTGCTGAGACCTGGCGCCTCTCCCCTTGCACACCTGAAGGACAACACCGCCTCGGCCTGCCTCGACCTCCCGGGAGAGGCTTGCATGAGGCTGAACACCATCGCCCCACCAAACACGGGAACACGCCCAGCACGCCGCGTTCAGGCCCTCGTCGCCCAGACGGACATGCCTCTGGTTTACCGAAGCGCACTCAAGCCGATGCAAAGCGAATGAAGCGGATCCCCCATCGGATCTCTGCGCCCGGCATGAATAATCCTACCGGGCGCACATTCCTCATTCCCTCGGCGCGTTTCGTGCCAACAGGTCATCAGCCCCCTGCCGCTCTGCATCCACGAGCGGGATCAGCGCCTTTTCCTCGGACTGATGCACCGATCCGTCCTTCGCCACATCGGGCTGGGCCTGGACGAGCTTCGCGCTGGCCGGTTTCGTCTCAGGTATCTCGGCGGGCGCGCCGATGCCCTCAAGGCGAATGCGATAGGTGGTGTCCGGAATGGCGACCCCCGCCTCTTCGATGGCGGTCTTCACCAGGCGGATGGCATCCCCCCGGGCGGTCGCGAAGCCAGTCGCGTTCTGGTCGATCCAGCCCGTCACCCGCAGGATCGCCCCAGACTCGGTCATGTTCTCGATCCAGACCAGCTCCTCGGGGCTGTCCAGCACGAAGGGCTGCGCCTTCAGCGCGTCCTGCGCCAGGGCCCGCGTCGCCTCAAGGTCTGCATCGGGATCGATGCCGATATCGAACATGAACCTGCGCGCGGGATACTGGGTATAATTCACGATCCGCCCCTTGAAGACCGTGGAATTCGGGATGCGGACATGGTTGCCGTCCAGCGACAACAGGATCGTCGCGCGAGAGGTCAGGCGGATCACGCGCCCCACTTCCCCCTCGATCTCCACCAGGTCATTCGGCCGGAAGGGCTGGCGCAGGCTCAGCATGATGGAGGCGACGAAATTCTCCACCGTGTCGCGCACCGCGAAACCGATGGCCAGGCCGACGATCCCGGCTGCCCCCAAGATGGTCCCCAGCAGTGCCGCCGCCCCCATCACGTCAAGCGCCACCACGATGCCGACGATCCCGCAGGCGACGCGGAAGGCCTGGCGGTAGATCCCCGCGATGAAGGCATTGGGAGAGATCCGATCCCAGAAGCGCAGCCGCGCCAGCAACATGCCAGCAACCAGGATCACCGAAAAGGCCACCAGCGCGAGCAGGAAGAGCGGCAATCGCGCGATCAGCTGATCGATCCGCGCGCGAAAGCGGTTCACCGCGGGATTGATCTGCTGGGCGATGTCGTCCGAGACGGCAAGCGCATTGTTGACCGCAACCACGCCGTCCAGGCGCTCCGCGATGGCGGCGACCTGCCGGCTGACGGCCGGGTCCGCGATATCCCCCGAAAGCCTGACCACCCCGGCCTGCACGGTGACATTGATGCCATCATGCTCAAGCGCGCCAAGAATGGCGCGCAACCGGTCGGCGATGGCCGTATCGGACGGGGCATCTTCCACCGCGACGCGCGGCGGCCCCCCGTTTTCCTGAGGAGTGCCTTGAGCGGTTGCCTGGCCCGCGACGGCGAAAAGGACAAGGAGGCAAAGGATGACGTGCTTCATGGCGTTATCAAATAGGTTGGCCCGCCATTTAGCCAACGTCTCCCGCACAGGTTCTGTCGAGAGTAAGACCCATGCCCCCCATCCCTCTTTCTTCTTGCCGAAAAACTCTGGGGGGAACGAAACCGGGGGGCATCGTGCCCCCCTGTTTCGTGGGGGGCAAAGCCCCCCTACAGCGCTTAACACAAGCCTAACACCCCGTGCGAAACGCACCGACGTAATACCGACGTGATACCGACGCAAAACAGACGCGGTACCGACGCCCCACCGACAGCCTTCAAAACCCCACGGAGCGCCGTCACATCCCCAGTCGTCAGCCCGGCACACGCCCCCGTTCCACGCCCCTACTAGTCGCTCCGAAAAGGCGCCACCGCACCGTCGCAAGGCCCGCGAAAACGAAAAAGGCCGCCCCTGGGGGGCGGCCTTTCGATCCATCGATCCGGGAAGCCGGGATCACTCGTCCTCGAGCGCCTCGACAGCTTTTTCCAGCTCGTCCTTGGAGATTTCCTTTTCGGAAACATCCGCCAGTTCGAAGACGTAATCCACGACCTTGTCTTCAAAGATCGGGGCCCGCAGCTGCTGTTGCATTTGCTGGTTTTGCTGAACGAATTCAAAGAACTGACGTTCCTGACCCGGGTACTGACGCGCCTGGTTCATGACGGCTTGCGTCATTTCCTGGTCGGTCACTTCCACTTCGGCCTTCTGGCCCAGTTCGGCCAGCAGCAGGCCCAGCTTCACGCGGCGTTCGGCAAGCTTGTTGTGCTCTTCGGTCGGCTCGACGTTGGCGTGGTCATGACCTTCGACCTCGGGGTGCTCCTCGTGCCACAGCTGGTGCGCGATTTGACCCGCTTCGGCTTCCACCAGACTCGGCGGCAGTTCGAAGGTGACGGTTTCGTCAAGCTTATCAAGCAGATGGCGCTTCATGACGGCGCGTGCAGCACCGGCATATTCCGCTTCCAGGCGCTCAGAGATCTGGCCCTTCAGGGCCGCCAGGTCTTCTGCGCCATACTTCTTGGCCAGCTCGTCGTCGACTTCGGCAGCCTTGGGCGCTTTGACGGCTTTGATGGTGCAGTCAAAGACAGCGGCCTTGCCGGCCAGGTGCTCTGCGCCGTATTCCTCGGGGAAGGAGACTTCGACAGCCTTCTCTTCGCCCGCGGTCACGCCGACCAGCTGCTCTTCGAAGCCGGGGATGAAGGAGTTGGAGCCCAGCACCAGCGGGTAATCCTCGGCGGAGCCGCCTTCGAAGGCTTCACCATCGACTTTACCAACGAAATCAATGACAACCTGGTCGCCATCTTCCGCTGCGCCGTCTTTCTCCTCGAAGTCCTGAGCGGATTCGGCAAGGTTCTTCAGCGCGTCTTCGACGGCCTCGTCCTCGGCCTTCACGACCAGTTTCTCCAGGGAGATCGTCTTCAGGTCGACCTCGGGGATTTCCGGCAGGGCTTCATAGGACATCTCGACGACGACATCGTCGCCCTCTTTCCAGTTCTCGCCGTCTGCCATGGTGACCTGCGGCTGAAGCGCGGGACGCTCGCCGCTGTCTTCGAAATGCTTGCTCATGGCGCCGTCGATGCTTTCCTGCATCGCTTCGCCAATCAGGCGTTGACCGAACTGCTTCTTCAGCAGGGCCATCGGAACCTTGCCCTTGCGGAAGCCCTTCATTTCGACGTCGGGCTGCGCCTCGGCCAGCTTTTCGTTCACCTTGACGTCGAGCTCATCGGCGGTGACGGTGATCGTGTAGCCGCGTTTCAGGCCCTCTTTCAGGGTCTCGGTGACCTGCATCCTAGCTTGTCCTTCCATTCCGGGGGCCGCCCGTTTGCGGCCAGCAAAATCAGACTGCCTTCTATGCGCAGCGCCCCCGTCACGCAAGGCGGATTCAGGCTGTTTTGCCCCGGAATGGCGGAAAAACACCCGCCCGGGCAAGGATTGCGAAAGGCGACCCGCTCAGCCGGGCCGGCCATTTTGGGGCGGACCTTGGCGGTGGACGGGAATCGCCGGGTCAGAAATGTTCATACATCCAGACGGCGGCGTTCATCTCTCTCAAAGCCACTTCGCCGTGGTAAAGCAGGCGTGTCAGGGCCTCAGGACCGGCGGCCCCACCGCCCGCGATCTCGTGAAGCTGCGGCCCCATCCAGTCCCATACCATCTGCACCAGTTCCAGCTGCATCTCGATCTCGAACGAGGGCGGCGCCACGATGCCGTCCCATTCATTGCCCGTGCGCAGCTTGTAAAGGCTGCTTTCAAAGAGCGAGACAGTCCGGGCCAGCGCGCGCCTGTCCTCTTGCGGATCAAAGCTGCGGCCGGCCATGCAGGCCTCTTTCAGGGCCTTCATGATCAACATCCGCTGGCGCCCCGCAATGTTCAGCGCCGCCGCGATATCGGCAGAGATCAGCCCCTCGCCGTAGGTGCGTTCCATGATGCCCACGGCCGTGTTCATGTTCTTGAGAACGGCGACATTGCGCAGGTGGATCGCCCGCAGCGCCGGTTCTTCCTGCCCCTCCAGGTAGCGGTTCACGGCGGCCCCGTAGCCCAGCCAGAGGCGGTCCACGATGGTCAGCGCCTCAAGCACGCCGGTGTTGTCCTCTGGCGCGAGCCCCTGGTCTTCGCTCCCCTGTCGCAACCCTGTGAGCGTGCGATCGAAGAGGTCCGTGGCGGCGCGCGCCTTGGCTAGGCTCTGGTCCACCAGCACGTCCGTATCGGCCATGCAGGACAGCATAGCGATCCGCTGGGACAGCATCCGCTGCCGCCCCGCCAGGTTGATCTTTCGCTTCGCCGCATCCTGCGCGATCGTCGCCGTAGCCTGGGATGGCGCCGCCAGCCCGCCAGTGGTCAGGGCCAGACAGGCCAGCACTCGGATCGCGAAGTCCGTCACCCACTTGCTTCTCATCACGGGAAGCCTCCTACGCTGCGTCATGACGCGTTCAGATGGCCCATGCCGCGTGGAAAAAGGGTTAAGCCCGGCGCCGGAACGCCGGTGTAGCCTGGGCAAAATGATTCAAACCGGAAACATCCTAGGCCGCGCGCAGGCCACTGGGCGGCGAAAGGGGGCCGAAGCCCCCTGCCCGTCAGCTATGCCGCACCCCCGCAACCGTCTCACGCGTCCGGCGCCAGGAAGCCACCGGACTGGCGCTGCCAGAGCCGCGCGTAGATCCCGCCATGGGACAGCAACTCTGCGTGGCTGCCCTGTTCCACGATCCGGCCCTTATCCATCACGATCAGCCGATCCATGGCCGCGATGGTCGAAAGCCGGTGCGCGATGGCAATCACCGTCTTGCCCTGCATGAGCACGTCCAGCCGGGACTGGATCGCGGCCTCCACCTCGCTATCGAGGGCCGAGGTCGCCTCGTCCAGCACAAGGATCGGCGCATCCTTCAGCGCCACGCGGGCGATCGCGATCCGCTGGCGCTGCCCGCCGGACAGCTTAACGCCGCGCTCGCCCACATGGGCGTCAAGCCCGCGCCGGCCATGGCTGTCCGACAGATCCGGCACGAAGCTTTCGGCCTCGGCCATGCGCAGGGCGGCCTGGATCTCTTCCTCGGTGGCGTCGGGGCGGCCATAGGCGATGTTCTCCCGGACCGAGCGATGCAGCAGGGAGCTGTCCTGCGTGACGACGCCGATGGTCGCACGCAGGCTGTCCTGGGTGACCTTGCCCACGTCCTGCCCGTCGATGGTGATCGCGCCGCCCTCGATGTCATGGAAGCGCAGCAAGAGGTTGATCAGGGTGGATTTTCCCGCGCCAGACCGCCCCACGAGGCCGACGCGTTCGCCGGGGCGGATATGTAGGCTCAGGTCATCCAGCACCGCCATGGGCTGCGCGCCTTCCATGCCCTGGTAGCGGAAGGTCACGTGATCAAAGTGCACCTCTCCGGGGCCCGGCTGCATGGCCCTGGCATCCGGGACGTCACGCACCTGACGTGGCAACGCCAGGCTGGAGATCCCGTCGCGCACCGTGCCGATGTTCTCGAACAGGGCGGCGAATTCCCACATGATCCAATGGGCCATGTTGTTGAGCCGCAGCGCCAGCGGAACGGCGATCACCACCGCGCCCACCTCGACCCGGCCCTCGGACCAGAGCCACAGGCCGATCCCCGCGACAGAGGCCACCAGCCAGACGTTGATCAGGTTCAGCACGATGTCCTGAAGGCTCGACAGGCGCATCTGGCGATAGACCGTCTCAAGAAAGCCATCCATGCCATGGCGCATCCAGCGTTCTTCCCGGTCCGAATGAGAGAACAGCTTTACCGTCGCGATGTTGGTGTAGCTGTCCACGATCCGCCCGGTCATGGCGCTGCGGGCATCGGCCTGGTCCTGGGCGACACGGCCCAGACGCGGCACGATCCGCCAGAGCATCGCCGCATAGGCCAGCGCCCAGAGCAGGAAGGGCAGCGCCAGCCGCCAGTCCTGGCTTGCGGCCAGCACCATGGCCCCCAGGAAATAGATCAGCACGTAGCTGCCCACGTCCATGGCCTTCATCGCCACCTCGCGCACGGCCAGCGCGGTCTGCATCAGGCGCTGCGCGATCCGGCCGGCGAATTCATCCTGAAAATACCCCACCGACTGCCGCAGCAGGTAGCGGTGCGCCTGCCAGCGGATCCTTTGCGGGAAGTTCCCCATCAGGGACTGGTGCAACACCATGGAGGTCACCACGTTCAGCACCGGCAAGGCCACCAGAAGCACCACCGCCATGAAGGCGATGCGGGTCCCCTGCTCCTGCCAGAAGACCTCTTTCGGGGTGTCGGCCAGGCGGTCGATGAGCTCTCCGAGCCAGCCGAAAAGCGCCACTTCGATCACCGCGATCAGGCCAGAGCCAAGAGCCAGCAGGACCAGCCAGGGCAGCGCGCCGCGGCTGTAATGCAGCACGAAGCGCACCAGCGAGCCCGGCGGCATCTCCGGCGTCTGTTCCGGATAGGGGGCGATACGGCGTTCGAACCAGGCGAACATGGGCAGACACTCTTGTACGTAAGGAAACCAGAAGCCCCGCTGACTGACCCCGGGCCCCGCATAAGTCAAGCGGGACCCGGCGCACATCCGGGTTTCCGGGATGTGCCGCCCCGGCGACACGACGCCATCAGCCGCAGCGCCGCCTTGAGTCTCATCGCTGCCAGTTCCGGTCCCGCAGCCAACACGGCCGCAACGAAGCCCCTCATGTCGCAGGCCCCGCGACCGATCAGACGCTCACCGTCCCGACGCAGCAATAAGGGATCGCATAACCAGCCCGACTCCTGCGCGGGAAGGACACCGTCATGCCGAGACAGGATATAGCCAGTCACAGAGGTGTCCCCGATGGTCGCGAAGAGATTCTAGCGATCACCTTCGGGGCCAATAAGCCGGGTGACCCACACACCGTGCTCCAAGAGGTACTGCGCGACATAGTCCATCAGCGCCGTATTCGGGGTTCCGACGACGCTGGAAAAACCGACCAGCCGTTCAAGGATCTCCGCCGCCCGGCATCAGGAGGCTATCACGAAGATCTTGCGCACGGTCTTCAGCGTGTTCCAGGTGCCGGTGAAGCCGGGCTTCATGACGAAGCTGTCGCCGGCGCCGAAAACATGTGTCTCGCCGCCGTCCTTGGCCATCTCGCAGCGACCGGCAAGGATTTGGCAGAATGCCCCGCCCTGCCCGGCCACAGTCACCGAAAGCGCCCGCGGCGCGGCAAACCGTGCCGCCGCCCGCGCGACAAAAGCGATTTCATGCGCTCAAAGCGACAAACGCGGCAGGCGCTGTCGTGACGGGCAGGCCAAGATACAGGCAATACGTACCCCGGAGACTGATATGACCTTCCGCCCCAGATTCATTACCTTCGATTGACACGGCACCATGATCGACGTCGACATGGCCGGAGCCGCGCGCGACTTCTACGGCGACCAACTTGGGCCGGAGAAGATCGAGGCTTTCATCCGCGACTTCTCAGCCTACCGCCTGGACGAAGTGCTGGGCGCCTGGAAGCCCTACGCCGAGGTGGTGCACAACGCGCAGGAACGCGCCTGCAAGCGCAACGGCGTGGCCTTCGACCCAGAGATCGCGGCGAAGATCTACGTCTGCGTGCCGACCTGGGGGCCGAACCCCGATGTGCCCGCCAGCCTGGCAAAAATCGCGCCACACATCCCGTTGGTTGCCTAGACCAACTCGATGAACAGCCAGATCCCGCACAGTATGGCCAAGCTTGGCGCGCCGATCGCGCATGTCTTCACCGCAGAGAGCGCACAGGCCTAAAAGCCCCAGATGCGCGCCTTTGACTACATGTTCGATGAACTGGGCTGCGGGCCGGAGGACGTGCTGAACGTTTCTTGCCGCCGGCCCGGCGTGGTGCCGCAGGACGGCTCGCTCATGCTGTTTATCTAACGGATCGCGTGAAAAAATCTGCCGTATCGCGGCCCCTGCCCGAAGTTTCTGCCGTTCTCGCTGCGCGGCTGCCCCCCCTTCACCGGCAAACTCGTCCTGAGTGGAGGGCACGCCACCGCCCCCGTCTCCGGCCCGCAAATTCAGGCCAGGTAACGGACCGGAAGCGCGAAGTCCTATGTCCGGGCCTCTCGCACTCATGGGATGGCAGTGCGCCGCAGGGTCAAACCGTTCCCATGCTGCGTTAGGCCGAAGGAATCCTCAGCCGATTAGATCGAAGGTGAACAGATGTCGGCCATCCTGCTCCGGCGAGAACGATTTTTTAAACATTTAAAGATCAGAATGTGAAGCCGCACAGGCTATTCCAGGAGTTGATCATGAAACGTCACAAGTCTGTACTACGAATTCTCGCAATACCCGCACTTTCCGTCTTCGCACCCCATATGCTTGCCGCTGAAGTCGTGCAGGCGAACTCGCACCTTTCCAGCGATCATGAAATTTCCGCGCATTGGGGCTCTTCGCTTACCGCGACCGGCCAGGCCACGATCGAGATCGAACCGGACACCGGCATCCTGCGGTATCTTCGCGTTGACGTGGACGGCATCGCGCCTGACCAGCTTGCGAATGCAGGTCCGAATGGTGCCCTTGGCCCGATCCACTTTCACAACTACCCTCAAGGAGGTCCCCAGTTCTTCGTCCAGCAACTGCCCGGCACAATCTCTGCAACTGAAACCGGTCTCAGGCTGGAAGTCACCGACTGGAAGATGGATGCGCCCATGGTCGGCCAGGAAAGAGGTTTGACGGCCGCATTCGTGGTTCAGTAAATCCTGGATGGAAATGCCTATATCGGCCTGCACACGCATCACGCAGCCTGCCCCGAAAATCGCGCCCCCGGGCGCGAGAACACTTGCGCCGCACCGGGAACCGCGCTCTCCGGACATATCGACGTCCTGGCGCAAGCCGATCCCGAGATGCTTCCCACGCAATAGGGCCTCAAGCTGAAGAGTTTTTCTAGCTTTGAGTGAAAGCTATCCGGCGGGGCGCTGGCTCGGAGAACTCTGGGCCAGCGCCCATCGGCGTATCCGCTCTTCGATCAGCAGGTAAAAGCCAGACACAGCAACAATCGTACGCTTCGCAGGATACCAAGAACAGCCTTCCTTGGTTCCGGACCAATTGCTGCTCCGGGCTGGAAGCGCCGTCCCTCCTCTCCGCCCAAACGCTAGGCAAGGTGCAGAAACGCAGACGCCGGACACTCCAAGCGAGCGCTCGGCCAAAACGTTGAAGACGCACTCCGCATTCCCTCCTCGCTAGGGGCGCCGCAGGGATAACGCGACGCACCCGGCCGTCCCTACCAAGCGCAGCGGTTGGCCTGGGTCAGGCTGCCAGCGCCTGTCACGCCCGGTCGCCTTCTTGGCCAAAGACAGCCCCGGTCTTTCCTCCGTGCAGGGGATACATGGGCGCAGCGCCCTTCCCGGCGGGGCGCCCATCACGAAATGGGGATGTCGCGTGACAGGCTTTCCATGGAACGACGAGGGCAAGAGGACGTTAGGCACCAGACACCATCTCTGGAGTATTCGTTATGAAAGATTCAAACAGCACCGATCGCGCGCTCTCCACCATGAACCCGGCAACGGATGAGGCGCTCAAAACATACCCGCTCATGACCGACGAAGAAATGACCTCTGCCCTGGAAGCGTGCCACGAGGCCTTCACTGACTGGCGGCTGAAATCCCACGCGGAGCGCGGCCAGGTCCTGGAAGCCATCGGCCGCAAGCTTCGTGAGCGCAAGGAAGACTTCGCGCAGCTCATGACACGCGAAATGGGCAAGCGTCTTCAGGACAGCCGGGATGAGATCGACCTCTGTGCCGCGATCTGCGATTGGACCGCGAAGGCCGGGCCTGACGTTCTTGCCGATGAAGAGCGCAGCCTGCAGGACGGGCGCAAGGGCGTCATCACCTACTCGCCCATTGGTGTCATCTATGGCATCCAGCCGTGGAACTTCCCGGCCTACCAAGCAGTGCGGTATGCCATTGCCAACCTGATGGCAGGCAACGGCGTGCTGCTGAAACACGCCGAGATCTGCACCGGTTCGGGCCTGTTCCTGCGCGACCTCTTCGAAGAGGCCGGCCTGCCGAAGAACCTTTTCACCGTGATGCTGATCGATCATGATCAGTCCGACGAGCTGATCGCCCACAAGCTGGTGCGCGGCGTCACCATGACCGGCAGTGCAAAGGCCGGCAGCATCATCGCCGCGAAGGCCGGTGAGCACCTGAAAAAGACGGTGATGGAGCTTGGCTCCAACGACGCTTATCTGGTTCTGGAAGACGCCGACCTGGACGTGGCGATCAAGACCTGCGTGGCGGGTCGGATCTACAACAACGGCCAGACCTGCGTGAATGCCAAGCGGTTCATCGTGACCGACAAGGTCTATGACGCCTTCGTCGATGGTTACATCAAGGCGATGGGCGAGGTTAAGCTTGGCGATCCCACGAAGGAAGATACCGACCTTGGCCCCATGGCGCGCGCGGATCTGCGCGACACGCTGCATCAGCAGGTCGAGGAATCGGTCGCCAATGGCGCCAAGATCGCTGTGGGCGGCAAGATGCCCGAGGGCAAAGGCTGCTACTACCCCGCCACCGTCCTGACGGAGGTCGCGCCGGGCCAGCCGGCCTATGACGACGAACTCTTCGGGCCGGTCGCCTCGGTGATCCGTGCCAAGGACGATGAGGACGCCATGCGGATTGCCAACGACAGCCGCTACGGCCTTGGCGGTGGCATCTTCAGCAAAGATGAGGCGCGCGCCCGCGAGCTGGCCAAGCAGCATTTCGACACCGGGATGGTCTTCATCAACCACTTCAACCTTGCGACGCCTGAAATGCCCTTCGGCGGCGTGAAAGAAAGCGGATACGGGCGCGAGCATGGTGGGTTCGGCATGACCGAATTCGTCAACGCCAAGGCCATTGCCCTGCCCGGCTGAGCGTCCAGCCAGTTAAGTGGTTAGTTTAGCGTTTGGGCGGGGGCCTCGGCCCCCGCCCTCTTCTCGTTGAGACATGCCTTATCCCTCGTAATCGAGCTGGTCGATATCAGCGACAATGCCGGGCTGTTCGGGCTGCCAGCCAAGCGTGCTCTTCGTCCAGGCGTTCGATGCGGGACCGTCGTTTGCGACCCAATCTGCAAGTGGCCCAAAGTGCGCCTCCCCTTCCTCGGGCGTGAGCGACGTGACCGGAAGGCCAAGCTGGCGGCCAATCGCCTGGGCGATATTCTTGAACGGCACGCCCTCTTCCGCGACAGCATGATACGCCTCTCCCTGCGCGCCGCGTTCGAGGGCCAGCCGGTAGAGGCGAGCAGCGTCAAGGCGGTGCACGGCGGGCCACACATTCTGTCCCTCTCCGATATAGGCGGACACGCCCTTGTCGCGCGCAATGGCTGCCAGCATCGGCACGAAGCCATGCCTCTCCCCCTTGCCATGGACGGATCGCGGATTGCGCACGACGCTGGCGTGGATGCCGCGGTCCGCTAGCGCGAAAGCGGTCCGCTGGGAGGCACGCGGAAACGCGGGCAGCACCTCGGGCCGGTCGGTTTCCTTTGCCTTTTCTCCCGTCAGGTGCAGGAAGCCATCGGTGACGATGATCGGTCGCGCCGATCCGTCGAAGACCTCTCCGAAGGTTTCGATGGCGGTGCGGTCTTCCGCAGCCAGTGCATCGATGCGCGAAATATCCAGGCCGAAGGCCGTGTGAATGATGCCCTCCGCAGTCTCGGCGCCACGGCGCAAGATGTCGATATCATCGAGAGCCCCGACAAGGGGCGTCACACCTGCGGCGCTCAGGGCCTTTGCCTTGCTCGGCACGCTCGTCAAACCCGTGACGGAATGCCCTGCCGCCTGAAGATCCTGGGCAATCATCGATCCGATCCAACCGCTGGCACCCGTCAGAAAAACACGCATGGTCAACCTCCTTGCGCTTGCTCGCACAGATCCTATGATCTCTGTCAGTCACTGACATAACGTGATGTCAGTGACTGACAAGAGAGGATGCAGAATTGGCAGATACGGCGCGGACGCGGCTACAACAGGCGGCGGTGAAGTTGTTTCGGGAACGGGGGTTCGAAGGCACCACGGCCGCTGAGATCGCCGCCCATGCAGGCGTGACGGAGCGTACCTTTTTCCGGCACTTCGCCGACAAGCGCGAGGTGCTGTTCGATGGGCAGGCGGTGCTTCTGGAGGCGCTCCTTTCCGCGATCGAAGACGTGCCGCAAGATGTGGCGCCGCTCGAGACCCTGTTCCTGGCCTTTCGGTCGGTCGTCCCGCTTTTGGAAGCCAACCGTCCCTTCTCTGAGCCCCGGCAAAAGGTGATTTCGGCAACGCCCGCCCTCCAGGAACGCGAGTTGGCAAAGCTGGCAGCCCTCGCGGAGGCATTGGCGCAGGCGCTGCGCGCGCGCGAAGTTCCCGACGGCCGCGCTACGCTTGCTGCGCAGATCGGAATGGCTGTCTTCGCTCAGGTCACGGTGGCCTGGCTGGAAAACCCCAAGCCGGGGTTGACCGAACGGCTCGACCGCGCCGAACGGGACCTCAAGACCCTGACCTGAGCTGCGCTGCTGTCCATTGATCGCCGTGGTGACGGCAGACGGAAAGCCTCACACGGCATGGCACTCATTTTGGCCCAAGTGCCAATTCCCTTTGCGGTCGCGCCAAGTATTGCGCCCCCGCGGCGCGCGAGAGAGCGCCCTTGGTGAATTCGATTGACGGAGCCCGTGCAGTCCAGATCCGATCCATGGCGATCGGCGGTCATGGCGCGCCTGTGCTTAAAGGACACGATGGCGTGTGGTCAGGCCCACATGAGCGACCTAGTTAAGACATCAGTTCAAAACGAAAGAGGTCGCATGGCTGATCGTACGCCGACCGAAGCAGGGCGTGATGCCGTCATCACGCATGGCATCGTCACCGACAACCCCGAAGCATTGCTGCGCGGGACTGGTTGGCGCGCGGCATGGGCCGTCTGCCGCGAGGGCGGGCTGAGGCTATGGAGCGATGATGCCTTTGGGTTGGCCGGAAACGTCGCCTTCCGCGTGCTCATGGCCGTCTTTCCGTTCCTGATCTTCACGTCTTCGATGACCGCCTTCATAGGGAATGAAGGCATGGCCGAAGATCTGATCTCTTTCCTCATCGCCATCGTGCCGGAGGCGCTGATCGAGCCGATCGTTAAGGAAGTCCGCCAGGTGATGACTGTCCAGCGCGGTGGCGTCCTTTCCCTTGGCATCCTCTTGACCATCTGGTTCGCGGTTGGCGGTGTCGATGGCATCCGGGTGGGCCTCAATCGCGCTTACGGTGTGCGCGAGACCCGCCCGTGGTACATCCTCTATCCGCTGATGGCTCTGATGGTGGTGATCGCCAGCCTGGTCCTGGTGCTGGTCGGCTACCTGCTTGTCCTGGCCCCGCGCGCCGGCTCCTGGTTGCACGTCCTGTTTCCCGACTTCGATCCGGCCTCCGTGACGGTCAGCCTCGCGCGTTATCCGTCGGCTGCGCTCATCCTCATCGCATCCCTTTTCCTGGCCCATGTCTTTTTGCCGGCACGCCGCACGCGGTTTTCCTCGATCTATCCCGGGGTCTTGTTCACGGTCGTCTCCTGGATTGTGCTGACGGCCGCCTTCTCTTTCTACCTCGGGCACTTTGCGGCCTATGCAAGCTACTACGGAGGCCTCGCCGGGATTATTGCGGCGCTCTATTTCATGTACCTGGCTGCCCTGGTTCTCATCTTTGGCGGAGAGCTCAACCGGGCGATACGTATCCGTCGCTTGACGCGCGCGATGCGCGGGCCAAAAGCAGGTGCCGATCAGTCGTGATACGGCGGTAGTATTGGCCATATCCTGCGCCCCGTGACCGCTTCGAGCCCTTGCACGAAGTGACATGACGCACTCGACGGTATCTATCTTCGATGGCTAAGCAGCTGCGGGTTCGGTTGCGCGACCTGTCCGGAAGACGCCCGCGGCAAGCGCAAGGATGGCAAACCAGACTACGGAGGTCCCGGCCCCCGCACCTGCCATCAGGACCCCGAAGAGAGGGGCGCCGGCGGTCTGGCCCACGGCGATGGTCAGGAACCCGATCATGAGCCCGGTCGCGGGACGCTCCGGCAAGGCGCGGATGCCCCAGACAAGGTAGACCCCCGTCAACATCACATAGGCTGCGCCGAAGAAAGCGCCGCCGATCAAGACGAATGCGGGCGGGGCAATGCCCGATCCGACCGCAAGGATGCTCGCCGCCATCAGCCCCAGGAAGGCCCAGTGAACGGGGTTGAGACCGAACCGGTCGATGAGCGTGCCGGCCCAGGCTCCGGCAATGCCGCCCGCGCCGATACAGGTCCAGAGGATCCCGGCGCCCGTCGGCCCCCATCCCAGGTGCTGCGACACGAGCTGGCCTCCGAAGGACCACAGGGCGGTGCTTGCCGCCCCCATCAAGAACGACGCGCAGATCAGGCGCACCACCGGGCCCTTCATTGAGGGCAGACCGCCCGCCCCCTCGCCGCCCCGTGAGGCCGGAAGGGAGACCGCAGCCGCAACCGCAAGCACCACCGCCAGGGCGGCGAACGCGCCAAAGGCCAGCCGCCACTGCCCGGCAATGGCAAGGGCGATTGGTCCCGACAGGGCCACCCCGGCGCTTGTCCCGGCATTGATCACTGTGTTCGTGAGATCCTGACGGCTCTTCTGCACCGCGGCCGCTACTGCGGCGGCCATGGGTGGAGAGGCAAGGCCCGTGCTCGATCCCGCCACCACAACGGCAATGGCAAGGATCATTGGCGTGGGCGCAAGCGCGATCCCGGCCATGCCGACAGCAGCGACCATGGCGGCCCCCACGGCAACCGCGCGCGCGCCAATCCGCTCGGTCAGCACCGCGGACGCGATAATAGCGATGCAGTAGCCGGCAAACGCGCCGCCAGAGATGATCCCGCTGAGCGAGGGACCGAGGCTCAGGTCGCCGTCGATCTGCGGCAGGAACAGGCCGAAGGCGAAACGAGCAAAGCCGTAGCAGACCGCGATCAGGCCGAAGCCTGTCGCGCCGATGCGAAGGGCGGGGCTCATGATTGTACCCTCTCGATCAGGATGGCCGCCGCCGCCCGTGCTGCGGACACGGCGTCGCCCCCCCGGTAGACCGCCGCATGGGTTGCCCCCTCAAGAAGAACCAGCACCTGTTCGGCCAGGACCGGGTCGTCGCGGCCAAGGTCTGCTGCGACGACCTGTTCGATCCGATGGTGAAACGCCGTCTTGTGCGCTGCAACGGCCTCGGCGATTTCGGGCGTATCGCCGCCGGTCTCGGCGCGCGAGCGCAGGAACAGGCATCCTCGCGTGCCCTCGACCCGCACCCAGTCTTCCAGGGCTGCAAAAAGCCCGTCGACGGTCTGCACATCGAGCCGCGCCATGAATCGCCGGTCGCGCTCGCTGAGCACCCGAGCCATGAGCTGCGCCTTGCTGCCGGCATGCTTGTAGAGCGTCCGGCTCGACATCCCCGCGGCCTCTGTCAGACGGTCCATACCGGTGGCCATGTAGCCGTGCCGGTCAAAGAGCCGCTCGGCGGCGGTGGTAAGCTTGGTCATAATCTCCATGGTAATCCTCCTTCGGGCCATGGACATTAATGTAAAACGTTCGTTTTACTTTTCAAGGCAGCAGGGCCGAGGATGCCTTCGTCCGCGGGACGTTCGCTCGGGGCTGCCTCGACATCGCGACCGCCGCGAAAAGCCGGCTCAATGGGCCGCGTGCCGGCACCAGACAAGCGGTGCACAGCAGCTATAAAACGCCCGCCAAGACGGCCAGTGCCTTCAAATTTCGATAGTTTCGGCGAGCGCCAGTGCCTCTGCCAGCTACCGCCAGAGGTATCTGACAGTGTGATCGATCCTGGTCTGGCCTAATGAGAGGTGGAATGCCCGGAGGTTGCCCGTTTTTGGTAAAATAGGATGACCTTAGAGTGCATTATCTCGTGAATGCCATGGCCGCCGACCTCCAGACAAAGGAAGACCACCCACGCACGCACACTACGCGCCTGCCGGTGGGGCAAGATGTGAAAACGCAGCAACGGAAGCTGCATAGCTGGTCCGTATCCGCCTTCAGACCGATCCGAGGTAATAGCCGATGGCCTCCACCAATTCCGTTTCTTCATAGCCGAAATGGGAGCGGACGACCTCTTCAAGCTTCCGGTACGTGGCTGCGGCATGAGCGAAGTTCGCCTCTTGCGGATCTGCCATCAGCGCGTCCGCAGCGCGGCTTAGACGGATGATCAACTCGTGGACCACCTCGTGCTCTGACAGCAGTTTGGCAACGACCTCTCGAAACATACCTTCCCCAGCGGCCTCGATCCGGGGGAACATATCGAACCCCTCAATGTCGTGGTGGATCTTGAGGGCCCGGCACTCGCGCCCGCAAAGATTTCCGAACGCCCGTAAATTCTCCGCCATATCGAGAGAAAGTATGATCTGCTTCAGATGCTCGGGAGGAGCGTCTCCCGCTTCGATCCGCGCCAATACCGCGCCAATCTGGGCCATCTCCATCAGATAGTGGCGGTGGATGGCCGCCAGCTGTCGCCCTTGGCGGCGGTGCATGTCTGTTGCTGCCGGAACCTTTGGCGCCTTGGGCCGCGCGGCCTCGTCAAGCGTCAGCTCATCCAGCGAAAGTGTTGTGATATCCTTCATGCTTCGCATGAAAGCCTCTGCTTGCGCCAAGTCAAGGGCAACGACCGTGCGAATTGGGCATTCGCCTGACCGATGCCCCCGAGATCGGCTCTGACAGGACCTTTGCACGATGCGCGGCAGAGGGCCGGTTCGAGCCCCGGTTCACGGAGACTGCGCCTTTCAGAAATGGCCCCTTTTGCTCTTGGTCCAAGACTCTCGTAAATGGTGATACTCCGAAAAGCATGTGAACTGAGTGAGGGCAGAAAAGCATGAATATTGAGGGTGTTCAGTCATGGTGGACCAGTACGGCAAGGCCTGGGTCAAGGGCGATCCGGCGCAGATTGTCACGCTCTTCTCAGAGGGGGCCACTTATCGTGAAAAGCCGTTCGATGACCCAATGATCGGCCGGCAAGCCATCCAGCAGTACTGGCAAGAGGGCGCGGCAGACGCTCAGACAGACGTCACCTTTGCCTCGCAGGTCTGGGCCATCAACGGGAACGAGGCGGCGGCGGGCTGGCAGGCCAGTCTTCGGCGGGTCAAAGACGGAAGCCGCATAGAACTGGATGGCACCTTTCGTCTGAGATTTTCCGAAGGTTCGGACCCCCTGGTTTGTGAAAGCCTCGAAGAATGGTGGCACCGCCGCGAAGTGGATAAGTGATTTTTCCGCTCAGGCGGCGCATTCAATCCAACCGGCCAGCGTCCTTTGACTGGCGCAAGCAGAGCAGCAGCTTCCTCCGCGATCCGGACATTGTTCATGCCGGGCGTGGCGGCGGTTCTGAAAACCCGTCGGCTATTGCATCCGCTCTTTCAGGATATCCATAAGCGCACCGTCGCGCGGCAACTCATCCGCGCGGCCCTCTTCGCTCAGCCAGTAGAAACGGCCCGGAGGCATGCTGCTGGGTAACTCGTAGTCCATGCCTTCCCATTCGTCCTCCCGGAAGGCGTAGAAGGCCCAGTGCGCGCTGCGCGCATCTATCGCGTCCAGGACATCGCCCAGGTAGGCTCCGCAATCGGGCCAGCGGCGCATACATCCGAATTCCGATGCCACGATGCGGGTTGCCGGAAGGCCCTGCCCTTCCGCCCAGTCGAAGGCCGTTTCGATATGGGCGGTGACGGCCGCCCGGTCCCAGGTCAGCTCACCGCCCGCGTAGTCCGTCCGCACGCCGGGGTAGCGAAGCGGCTGGTCGCGCCGCATGTTCGGCGCGCTGGTGGCGGCATAGGGTTCATACATGTGGAAGGCATAGAGCACCCGGTCATCCGCAAGCGGCGCCGGCCAGGCGGAGAGCGACCGGGGGTTGGCGTACCAGCCGGCGTCAACCATCACAGGGGTCACCGGGTCGACAGCGCGGATCGCGGCAATGGTTCGGTCGTAGAAATCGCGCAGATCCCGTAGGCCGCCATCCTGCCCGGCCTGCCAGGCACGCAGGTCCTGATCCGAGGCGTTCTCTTCCGGGCCACCGGTCTTCTCCGGTGCGGGCTCATTGACGATATTGTAGCCCGCGACCGCCTCGTGATCCTTGAGCGCCACCGCCAGATTCGCCCAGAAGCGGATGGCCTGCTGTTGATAGTCTGGATCGGACCATATCCGGTCATCGTAGCTGCCACCGTTGTGTTGCGTCCAGCGTCCGCCCGGCAAGGTCAGTGGCACAATGACCACTTTCAAGCCAGCCGCCTGGGCCGCGTCCAGCTGATGCCTCAGGATGGTCAGATCCTCAGGCACCAGCCCCTGGTAATCGTCCGCATCTCCGATCAGGAAATCCCGCCCCTCGCCTTTCCACTTGCTGAAGGTCAGGCGGACCCAGCTGGCCCCGGTATCCGTCAGGGCGGTGAAATAACTGCTGTCCGCCGGTTTGGCGTTGAAGGCATTGCCGCCTTTTTGCGGGCTATCCCAAAACGTCATGAGATCCGCGGACCGGGCAGACTGGGGCTGCAAGAGCCCGAGCGTGGCAAGACACAGGAGGATCCAGCGCATCATTTCGCTCCAGCTAGAGATGATCAACCAAGGAGACAGGCAGCTTTCCCAAGGCCTGTTAACTGGAGTTAACAACATTGGCCCGCAGGGCGCCAGTTGCCCGTTCACGTGATTTCGCAGCCGCAGGGCCCCTTGAAGCCCATTGGTTTGGTTCCTCTTGGCTAAGGTCCGTCTGGCAGGTCCGGCACTGGAGTCTAAGAAAGAGCCTCCGCGATCCGCAGCAGCATCTCGGCCGCGTCTGGCGATGCCGCATCGCGGGCGATCTTCTCCGTTTCACGCACGGATCGATGCGCCTGCTGCAACACGTCCTGACCGGCCTTGGTAAGTTGCGTCCGCTGGATGCGCCCGTGCTCGGCATCGGGGGTTCGTTCGATCAGACCGGCCCGGTCGAGTTTCACCAGCATCGACTGCATGGTCTGCGGCGTTACGAAGGCCCGCCGCGCCAGCCGTGCATTGGACGCGCCGGGCTCCGCTTCGAGGCTGCACAGCACGTTGTACTGCGGAGCCGTCAGACCAAGCCCCTTCAGCTGCCGGTCCATGTGCAGGCGAAGCGCCTGCTGCGCGCGCTTGATCGCGTAGCCAAGCGAGTGATGGGCCTCGAAGGCGGAGTCATCCGAGGCGGAGGGTGTATGGGCGCTTGTCATATCAGTAGGCTTATATTATATCAGCTCCCTGACTTTAACCTCCCAGCCTGTGAAAGACAATCCTCATGCCCCATCTTATCGGACCCGGCTTTATTGGCATCCAGGTCGCAGACCTGGATGCCGCCCGCACCTTCTACACCGAGGTCGTCGGGCTGCCCCTTGCACCCTACGCACCTTCGGGCGCGGTGGTGTTCGACACCAGGCCGATCCCCTTCGCCGTACGAACCCCGGTTGTCGACCTGGAAGAGACGCGCCCCCTCGGCCATGGGATTGCCCTTTGGTTCGGCTGTGACGACGCCGACGCGCTGCATGACCACCTCACGGACAAGGGCGTTACGATCGCCTTCCCGCCCAAGGATGGCCCCTTTGGCCGCTACTTCGCCTTCGAGGATCCTTTCGGCTATTCGATCACCGCGCATACCGTCGCGCAGGCAGATTGAGCGATGACCTGCTGGATCGGCATAGCCTCCGCGGAGCATGTCCGTGGGGGCGTCGCAGGCGGCTTTGCGCAGCTGGGCCATGGCAGGCACGATGCCATCCGGGCGCTGCGCAAGGGGGACTGGCTTGCCTATTATGCGCCGCGTGAAGGCATGGGGACCGGCGCGCCTGTTCAGTCCTTTACGGCCCTCGGGCGCGTCACCTCCGAAACCCCGTACCATGCGGCGCAGGCGATGGACTTCAATCCCTACCGGGTCGATGTCGACTATATTACCAAGGCACGGCCCGCCCCCATTCGTCCGCTTCTGGAGGTCCTCGACTTCACGCGCCATCACGCGGGGAACTGGGGATTGCTTCTGCGCGGGCCCAAGCGACGCATTACCCTGGACGACATGCGGCTTATCGCAGAGGCAATGGGCGTTCCCTCTGGCGAGCTGGACGGTACCGGATGACCGCTTAGCACCCATCATGTTCAAAGAGGCCTCGGCTCATTTACTTATAGAGCCGAGCACAAAGGTCTTTGAGGGGCGACCATCAATGTTTCGCAACCTGCCTCGCCAGCGTGCGATAGGCGGTTGGCCGCGAGAGCGAAATGACCTCGGCCAAGTCCGACACCGAATACTCCCCAGTTGCGTGCATCCGTGTCGGCTCCGCCGCCTGCCGGTCGGAAAGCTATGGTTTCTTGCGCCTCAGCTTCCCTTTGGCGCGGGCCACCGCCATGCCCTCGCGGGTGCGAAGCCGGATTAGGTCGGCTTCGAACTCAGCGAGGTCGCCAGCACGTTGAAGAACATCCGTCCCATCGGATCGGCTGGGTCGTAGACCGTGCTTCCTAGCGCGAGCCGCACCCCGCTCTCAGCTAGCCCATGTGCGATGTCGCGCGCGCCCGTCACCGAGCGGGCCAGCCGGTCAAACGTCGACACCACAAGCTTTTCGCCCGCGCGCACGGCAGCCAGCGCCCGGGCCGGTCGCGGTTCCGGCCGATCAGCCCAGACTCGGTGTAGATTCACTCGGAGGCCACGCCAAGGTATTCCAACGCCGCGCGCTGCGCGGCGAGAGCTTGAGCGTCGGTGGAGCAGCGGGCATAGCCAATGCGGAGGTTTGTTATCAGTCAAGTGTCGCAAGAGCCCCCATCAGCGACAAACAATTATACCACCGTATCGACACATAGTTTTTCCGGCAGAGGAAGGGGCAAGAGGTGGAAACAAACGTTCGTTGAACGATCCTCAAAAGTACAGCCCCCGGTCATTCGCTCACCGTTCACAAATGACGCTCGTGCGGGACGTCCCTGCCGCTCGCTGCACTCAATGCATCGCCGCCGCAGGAGCGACAGATCTTGCTGGGAGGTCGGAGAGCTGCCATCCGCTGCATTATGGACGACTGGCTCCGACGCGCAAAAGCAGGCATGAGCTTCTTCGCTCTGCGGAGGCCCGGGCCAAGTCTCTCTTCCCTTGTGAAAGTCCAGTTTGCGACTGTTTCGTTGCATCCCGCCGCAAAGGCATTCGAAAGAAATGATTGATTTTTATCCGATTGTCGCATTGACTGGATGCAACCAAGGGTAGTTTTCGAGGCGCCCCGCAGGGGACCAACGGCCTATTGAAAACGTGAATTTCGATGTTCCCCCGCAGAGGATAATATTCTCATGGCACGACGCATCTGTTTCATTGCATTCGCCGCTTCCCTGTCCGCGGCACCGCTCGCCGCGCAGGTGACCACCGACGCGGGCACCCTCACCACCGAGAAGATCGAGCGGTTCTTTAACCAGCCGGGCTATTCCCCCTACGCGGGCCGCGATTATCCGGCCCAGCCGCTCTGGGGCGAACAGCATCTGCATACCTCGTGGTCGCCCGATGCCTTCGGGGGCGGCACGCGCGTCGGCCCGGATGAGGCGCTTCAATACGCCAAAGGCGGCGAGATCACGTCGAACACCGGCCAGCAGGTGAAACTGTCTCGCCCCTATGACTGGATGGTCGTCGCCGATCATTCTGACGCGCTCGGTGTCGTGGCCAGTATCTACGACGGCGATCCGGCCTTCATGTCCGATCCGACGCTGAAACGCTGGCATGACGACATGCGCAAGGGCGGTGAGGCTGCAGCCGACGTGGTCATGGAAATGATCACCCTTCAGGGCCAGGGAAAAGTCCCTGCCGCGATGACCGACAAGACCACCCAGATGGACATGTGGCAGAAAATGACGGAGATCGTCGAGGGCCATAACCAACCCGGCGTCTTCACCGCTCTGATCGGCTATGAATGGACGTCGAACTACGGCGGAGGGAACAACCTGCACCGCAACATCATTTACCGGGACGGCAAGACCTTGGCGGACATGGTCCGGCCCCTCACCACGTTCGACACCGAGATTCCGAACGAACTCTGGGATTGGATGGAAAACTATGAGGCCGAGACCGGCGGCCGCCTTCTGGCGATCCCCCACAACGGCAACCTCTCCAACGGGCTGATGTTCGCGACCGAGACGCCGGACGGCAAGCCGATCGACGCGGAATGGGCAGAGACCCGCGCCCGGTGGGAGCCGCTCTACGAGGTCACGCAGGGCAAGGGCACCTCCGAACAGCACCCGTCGCTGGCGCCGTCCGATGAATTCGCGGACTTCGAGATCTGGGACAAGGGCAATCTGAACGTGGTGCCCAAGGAGCCCGGGATGCTCGACTACGAATATGCCCGCGAGGCCCTGAAGCGAGGCCTCAAGCTGGAGGATGAGTTCGGCACCAACCCGTTCAAGTTCGGCTTACTCGGCTCCACCGACGCGCACACCGGTATCTCCTCCACCGAGGAGAACAACTTCTTCGGCAAGTTCCCGACCTCCGAGCCCGGCGTCGAACGGTCCACGGGCAACGCTTTCGACTTCGACGGGCGTACCGTGAAGGACTGGAAACTCGGAGCCTCCGGGCTGACCGCCGTCTGGGCGGCCGAGAACACCCGCGCGGCGATCTGGGATGCGCTGAAGCGCAAGGAGGTCTACGGCACCACCGGCACGCGGATCGGCGTGCGCTTCTTCGGCGGCTGGGGCTTCGCGGAGGAGGACGCGCTTGGCCGCAACCCCGGGGCCATCGGCTATGGCAAGGGCGTGCCCATGGGCGCCGACATGCCCCCCGCGCCAGAAGGCGCAGAGGCGCCGAGCTTCCTCGTGGCTGCGATCAAGGATCCCTATTCCGGCAACCTCGACCGCATTCAGATCATCAAGGGATGGGTCGATGCCGCCGGCGAGATGCAGGAGAAGATCTTCGATGTCGCCTGGTCCGGCGACCGTGCCCCCGGCGCGGATGGCAAGCTGCCCGCTGTGGGTGACACGGTGGATGTGGAGAAGGCCACGTGGACCAACACCATCGGTAGGCCGGAACTGATCACCGTCTGGACCGATCCGGAGTTCGACCCGCTGCTCGACGCCTTCTACTATGCCCGGGTGATGGAGATCCCGACGCCGCGCTGGACCGCTTATGACGCGGCCTATTTCGAAGAGAGCACCTTCACCGACGATGTGCCTATGACCGTGACCGAGCGGGCCTATACCTCGCCGATCTGGTACTCGGCAGGGCAGTGACCCATGGCGGACTTCGGAACCACCATCGCGCTCGGTGGCCCCTTCGATGAGGCCATCGAGAGGGTGACTGCGGCCCTGGCGCAGGAGGGCTTCGGGATCATCTCCCGGATCGACCTCGACAAGGCTTTCGCAGAGAAGCTGGGCCAGAGTTTCCGGCGCTACACGATCCTGGGGGCCTGCAATCCGGGCCTCGCCCACCGCGCGGTGACAGCCCGTCCAGACGTGGGCCTGCTGCTGCCCTGCAATGTCACTGTCGAAGAGGGCCCGGACGGGGCGCTCGTCCGGTTGGTGGATGCGGGCCAGATGATGGCCATGGGCGACCTGGGTGAGGCACCCGAGATCGCGGAACTGGCGGAGGATGCGGGCGCGCGGCTCGGCCGTGTTGCCGCCGCGCTTCAGGGCCAGTGACGGGGTAACGATGTCTCTTTCCACACCGCTCCAGGCCACGCTGCGCTCGCCGCTCGTGCACTTCTTTGTGCTCGGCGGGCTGATCTTCGGTGTCTATGGGCTGACCGCGGCGCCAGACGCCGCTCCGCCCCGCGACGACGTCATCACCCTGACCGAGGCCGAGGCCGACCGCCTTGCCGATGATTTTTATGCCGGGTGGGGCCGTGCGCCCACGACGGAGGAGGCCCAGGCCCTGGTGCGGGACTGGGCCATCGAGGAAGCCATGGTCCGCGAAGGGCGCGCCCTTGGACTGGATCAGGGCGACGCGATGATCCGCAACCGCCTGCGCGCGAAGGTCGAATTCCTCGCTGAAGCACCCGCCGCCGCGCTGGAGCCCGATGCCGCCACCCTCGCTGCCTACTACGAAGCCAACGCCGCCGACTATGCCGAACCCGCGCGGATGAGCCTGACGCAGGTGCTGCTTCCCGCCGCCGTCTCGGACGCCGAGGCTTCGGCGCTTGTCGCGGACCTGCGCAGCGGAGCCGATCCCGACGGGATGGGCCGCACCACGCAGCTTCCGCACCGGATCGAGGCCATGGCCCTGCCGGCGCTCGACCGGGTCTTCGGCGCGGGTTTCGCCGACGAGGTCGCCGAGCTGGCTCCCGGAACCTGGGCCGGCCCGCTCACCAGTGTCTATGGCCCACACCTGCTGCGGCTCGACGACGTCACGCAGGGCTCCCTGCCTCCACTCGACAGTCAGCGAGAGAAAGTACTGGCGGACTGGCGCTATGACGAGGCCCGCCGGATGCGGGACCGCTACACCGAGGAGCTGATGAGCCGCTATCGCCTCTCCCTGCCTGGGATGGCGGAGGGGGCGGAGTGAGACGGCTGGCCGCCCTCCTGCTGCTGCTCTTGTCGGTGCTGCCGCACGGGGCCAAAGCCCATGCCCTAGACCCCGGTTACCTCGAGCTTTCTGCCATGAGCGACAGCCGCTGGCGGGTGAGCTGGCGGATGCCGGACGTGAACGGCCGTCCAATGCCGATTGCGCCGCGCCTGCCTGCGGGCTGCGAGACCACCGCGGCCTCTGCGCCCGGCTTCGACGGGCGGGCTTGGGTATCCTCCTTCATGGCGCATTGCCCCGAGGGCCTCACCGGGGGCGAGATCGCAATCGACGGGCTCAGCCGCACTCGCACCGACGTGTTGGTACGCTACGAACTGGAACCTGGCGCGGCCCAAACCCGCAGGCTGACCGCAACCGCGCCCGCCTTCACCGTACCCATAACGCCAGGCCGGGGCGAAGTCTTCACCAGCTACGTGGCGCTCGGCTTCACCCATATCCTCGAAGGACTCGATCACCTGCTTTTTGTGCTTGCGCTGCTGCTTCTCGTGCGCCAGCCGCGCAGGCTGGTCTTCGCGATCACAGCTTTCACACTGGCTCACAGCGTCACGCTCGCAGCGGCCACGTTCGGCTGGCTCCGCTTGCCTTCCGCGCCGGTCGAGGTGGTCATCGCACTCTCCATCGTTTTCCTCGCCTTCGAATTGGCCAAGCCGCCCGTGCGCCGCGACCCCGTGGCTGAGCGTTCTCCGGCGTTGGTGTCCTTCGGCTTCGGGCTGATCCACGGCCTCGGCTTCGCCGGTGCCCTGCACGAGATCGGCCTGCCGCAGGGTGACGTGCCACTGGCCCTGCTGGCCTTCAACCTCGGGGTGGAACTGGGGCAGCTGGCCTTTGTCGCGGTGCTGTTGGCGCTTTGGGAACTGGCCCGGCGGATCCTTCCGGTGCTGGCCCGCCATGGCACCGGGCTGAGCCATGCCGGCAGCTACGTGATCGGCACCACCGCGGCCTTCTGGGTCATCGAGCGTTTGTCCGGGTTTTAGCGCAGAGAGCTCCGATCGAAGTCAGCGTCGTCAGCGGACGCCTGCGTGGATCATGACCAGACCAATCTCCGTGCGATACTCGGTATCTGGCTTTCTCCGCGTGGCAGGCATGTCAGCTTTGGGCTGGGACCGGTCATGCCCCGTGCCAGGCGCGAATGTCGGCTGTGGGCTAGGAGAAACAACCATCGCAGTCCCCCAGGTTTTCGGTCCGCTGCGCCGCCGCAGTTAGGCTGTGGGCCCTGAATGACCGATGCCGCGTTCTGCGCGAAGGACACCTTTCACTAATGGGTGACATGCCCCGAATACGCGTCAGCAAGGTGTGCCTTGATGAAACCGGAGCTGCCATCGCCCGCTGTCCTTGACCCATAGCGACGACCGGCGTCCGATCTCGATCTTATCGCCGGTCCTTACCTCACTGGTGTATGTCGCGAGGGCCACGTCAGGAGCGACCAATTCGACTGAGTAGTCCGGTAGAGGCAGCAACGCTTTGATTTCAGCGTTTGGATCGGCCTCGAAGAGCATCTCCGCTCGTTCATATCTGCGTCCTGACCTGCCGAACTCCAGAAAATCCGAAGAGAATACTTGATCCATGAAGACCGGATCAAAGCGTGTTTCGGCCCGCCAAAGTGCTTCTTCCAAGGCCATCAACGCAGATCTATCCTCTGGTGCCAAAATCACTCCCTACCTCGATATAGGAAACAGAGACGGCAAGAATTCCAGATGAGTGTAGACATATCAAGGCGAAGGTCGAACGCCGGCAAAGTCCGCTCAGCCGACGGCACAATCTCGCCAGAGTTCACACGCGCGGCAAACGGCAGCTTTGACCGACGCACTACCGCTATCTGAGCTGGGTCTGGATGTCCGCCATGGGCCGGGAGTGCCAGAAAGGCAAGTCACACCCCACCAGCTTTAAGGTCCGCTCAACGGAGCACAGCTACCGTTGATGCCGGATGCAGAAGAAGCCCGGTTTCCGCTCTGCTATGAAGGCTCTTATCCAAAAGGATAGGTTTGTTATCCTTCTGCAAGCAAGGATATCCCACCGCACTGATGACCGAACAAAGGGTATTTTCTAATCTTTCAGGACGTAATGCCGGCCAATGGAGGAGTTCATGAACTCGACTTGGCAAGAATCCTTCGACCTCGGCCCGGAGTGCCAGTTGGTCGAGAAACTTGAGGGCGAGGCCCTTGCGTTATCCCATAGGGGAAATTCTGTCGCAGCCATGCAAAAGTTCGAAGAGGTTTCTCGAACTTGCCTACCGTGTATGAAGGCGACGGCGGGAATGATCTGCAGAAAGAGTATCAGCTTTTAAAGATGCAGTTTCCGTAAGCCACGGCTTTGTCGCGAAAAAAGACGAGGCGAAGGGCTTATCTCGTGGATCCAGCGTGGTCACCGGTCTGGATGAGCTTACGGATCGCGCCGAGCTACAAAACCAGGAACTGCCGTGTCTACAGTAAGCCGGTGAAGGCGCCACTTCTGCCAGCCCACCCGCGCACGCGCTGAAACAGCGTGGCTCCCTGCCAATCGGGCTCAAACCGGAGGTGGCCTGGACGACCGGGCCCGGTCTCTCGAGCGACAGGCAGTGCCCAGCGTTTACCCTGGAGGAAAGCGCGAGGTTCAGAGTGTGAGAACCAGTCTTTGAAAGGATGGTTGCCGTGGCTCGCTGCGGCACCTTCCATTTTCCTCGCGCTCCGCGCAGATTTTTTGGCCCGTCGTGTCACATCGCCTGCTGCTATGTCGTCAACACCGTGTCACACTACAACGGAGACGACGATGACACCTCGAATGACCGATCATATGAAACGCGCCAAGGCCGGCTTCGAGCCGATGTTCGCGGTCGAAGCCGCCATCCAGCGCAGCACGCTCGAGCCGCTGCTGGTCCACCTGGTAAAGCTGCGCGCCAGCCAGATCAACGGTTGCGCCTTCTGCATCCAGATGCACGTGGCCGAGGCGCTGAAGGACGGCGAGACGCCGCTGCGGCTGCACATGCTATCCGGCTGGCGCGAAAGCGCGCTCTACTCGGAACGCGAGCGCGCGGCGCTTAGCTGGACCGAGGCACTGACCCGCCTCTCCGACACGGGCGCACCGGATGCGGACTGGGCGCCGGTCGAGGCGACCTTCGACACCGACGAACGTGCCTGGCTCACGCTCTCCATCGGGGCGATCAACCTCTGGAACAGGGTGCAGGCGGGCTTGCGCGTGCCACATGCCACCACCCTGCCCCCGGTGCAGGCCGATGCGGCCTGATCCGGCACTGAATTTCGAGACGGAGCGGCCGCGGCTGCTCCGTCTCGCCTATCGCATGCTCGGCAGCCATGCCGAGGCCGAGGACATGGTCCAAGAGGCCTTCCTGCGCTGGCAGCACGCAGAGGCCGTGGAGGTACCGGCCGCCTGGCTGACGCGGGTGGTTTCGCGGCTCTGTCTCGACCAGATGAAATCTGCCCGCGCCCGGCGCGAGACCTATCCCGGCACGTGGTTGCCGGAACCTTTGATCGAGGAGGTCGACGACGCACTGCGCGAGGACAACCTGACGCTCTCGCTGATGATGGCGCTGGAGCGGCTGTCACCGCTAGAACGCGCGGCCTTCCTGCTGCACGACGTCTTCGGCCAGCCGCTGAGCGAGGTTGCAACCACGCTGGACCGCAGCGCTTCGGCGACGCGCCAGCTTGCCAGTCGTGCGCGGGCACATGTACGGATCGACCGCCCCCGCTACGAGGTGCCACGCGATACGGGCCACTCCATCGCCCGGGCCTTCTTTCACGCCTGCCGTTCAGGCGATGCCTCGGCCCTGAACAAGATGCTCGCCGAGGACGCGATGCTTTATTCCGATGGTGGCGGGCGGGTCAGTTCCTACCCGAATGTCATCGAGGGGGCGACGAACCTCGTCAGGCTCTTCCAGGGCCTTCAGCGCAAGTTCGGCGCGCAGATGCAGTTTCTGGGTGCTAGGGTAATTGACGGGTTGCCGGGCTTTATCAGCCGCAACGACGGCAACCTGCAAATTACCGCGCTCGCGATCGAGGATGGCCGCATCAAGGCCCTGTACATCACCCGCAATCCCGAAAAGCTGACCGGCCTTCTGCCGCACTGAGCACGGCCGCCTTCGCAACCGCCCGCCCTGCCCGATCTTAGGCAATCGCGGCCCCATGCCGACCCCCAGACCTGGATCAGGGCGCCGCTGCGCGGTACATCGAAGCAGCCGTTCGCCGTGCGCTCCCCCATGGCGGTCGGACATCAGCTCTGTCGGACTAAGCGGACGTTCTCTGCGACTGCGTCAATGTCCGCCATCCTGCTCTGCCGCCACCAACAGCTTGCGCAAGCCTTCGTCCAGCCCCGCGATCTCCGCATCGGACAACGCTGCCAGCAGGGTGTTCTGTGTCTCCACATGCGCGGCGACAGCCTGGTCGATGAGGTCGAACCCCGTCTTGGTCAGCTTGACCACCGCGCGGCGGGCATCCCCCGGATCCTTGGCCCGCGTGACGAGGCCCTGTTTGATCAGTTGGTCGATGCGGTTGGTCATCGTGCCGGAGGTGATCATCATCGAGGCCATCAACTCCCCCGGTGACAAGGCAAAGGGAGGCCCGGCCCGACGCAGCGTCGCCAGCACATCGAAGCCGGCGGCGTTCAGGCCATGCCGGGCGAAGGTCTCGTTCATCTGGCGGGAATGGTGATGGAACACGCGTGAGAGCCGTCCAATCGGGCCCATAGCGCTGACATCCAGGTCCGGCCGCGCCTGCCGCCATTGCTCAAGTATCTGGTCCACTGCATCCATGTCGGCCTTTTACCGAGAGGATATCTTGACGTCAAGATTTCTGGAATATATCTCGACGTCAAGATAATGAAAAGGAACCTCCTATGTCCCGCCCGCTTGACCTGTTTCTGGCGGCGCTTGCGCCGATGATCTGGGGCAGCACCTATATCATCACGACGCAGTTGCTGCCGGACGGGTATCCGATGACCGCTGCGGTGCTGCGCGCATTGCCCGCAGGCCTGCTGCTGCTGCTCCTGACCCGCCAGCTTCCGCATGGCGTGTGGCTGGTCCGGTCCGTCGTGCTTGGCGCGCTCAACTTCTCGATCTTCTGGTGGCTTTTGTTTGTCGCCGCCTATCAGCTGCCTGGCGGCGTCGCCGCGACGGTTGGCGCCATTCAGCCGCTGATCGTGCTGTACCTGTCCAAATGGCTGCTGGGGCAAAGCACCCCGCCGGCTGCGGTGATCGCCGGGATCGCGGGCCTTCTTGGCGTGGCGCTCCTGGTTCTGTCACCTAGTGGTGCCGCGCTGGATGGCCTGGGGGTGCTTGCGGCCCTTGGCGGCGCGATTTCCATGGCCTTCGGCACCGTGTTGACCCGGAAATGGCAGCCGCCGGTCCCTGCCCTCACCTTCACCTCGTGGCAGCTGACCGCCGGTGGTTTGCTGCTGCTGCCAGTGGCGCTTTTTGCGGAACCTGCGTTGCCGCCGCTCGATCTGAATGCGGTGCTCGGCTTCCTCTACCTGAGCCTGATTGGCGGGGCGGTCACCTACTTTTTCTGGTTCCGCGGCATTGCCCGGCTTGGCCCTGCCGCCGTGGCTCCACTGGGGTTCCTCAGTCCCATCGCCGCGACACTGCTCGGGCTGGTCCTTCTAGGCGAAACGCTGAGCCTGTTCCAGGCCAGCGGCATGGTTCTGGTCCTGGCTGGCGTCTGGCTGGGACAACACGCGCTCCGCAATGGCGCCCCGGTGGCACCCGAAGGCCCGAGGTGAAGCCTCGGGCCGTCCCGCGGAAACGGATATTGCCAGACTTTGCCGTAGCAATCAAAATGGGCTCTAAGCTGACCTCGGATGCGACGAAGCATCATGTGCTACAGTGCCTTCTCAACGTCGGGTTGTCGATGTGAGGGGGCGTGGTGGATCGGAGGATCCATCATGGAAACAACAAGCCTACCCTCCATTCGCGCACTAAGCCGAGCGTGCAATAAAGGCAGGATCATTGCCAGAAGCGGCCTTTGCCACTGTCGCGCAGCATTCTGTCTGTTGTCGAGATCAGCTGAACGGCCGAAGCTGTCATCCAGAATTCCGCCCCCGTGCAAGCCAAGCAAAACTGTGCTTTAAGCTTGGTCCCTTATCCTCCTGTCGTGAGCCCCTTTATGCCCGTCCGCATCTCCCATTTTTCATTGCTGATCCCGGATTACGACAAAGCTCTCGATTTCTTCCGTAGCATTGGTTTTGAGTGCCGTGAGGATACAGACCTTGGAAACGGAAAAAGATGGGTACGGATCGCCCCCCCGGGAGCAGAAACCGAGATCTTGCTCGCCCGCGCTGCCGATGATCGACAGTCTTGGGCTATCGGAGTACAGGGCGGTGGACGTGTCTGGCTTTTCCTGGAAACTGAAGATTTCGCACGTGACTACGAGCGGCTTAAAGCCGCAAAAGTTGAGTTCGAAACGCCACCGCGCGACGAACCTTACGGGCGTGTCGTCGTCTGGAAGGACCCGTGGGGTAATCGTTGGGATCTGATCGAGTATGTCCGTACCGACCGGAGCGGAACAGGCAACTAAGGGTTGGAAGCAGACATGCGGCGCCGCGCAAGCTCCAACTACCTCGTCCCCCCTCTCGCGGCGCTCGTGGCCCCACAGCGGACCTTCCCCCTGGATCAGAATGCCGCAGCGCGGCCCGCCAAAGCTGCCTTTCGCCACGATTGCAAACCCCAACGGCGTCGCAAGATCTGCTGCGCTAACGAACCGCGTTTCAGCTGCAACTGCACCCAGGTCTGCTGACGTTCCCGGTATCTTAGAAAAGACGTTAGTATCGCCGCATGTTCTACAGAACCGTCGGGCCCACCTGACCTGGGCTCAGGTGCTACGTTAATTGCACTGTGGCTTTGGTTTGGCATTGGCAGCTGGCTGTTTCATCAACACGCCAAAAGCTGCGGCCTGCAAATCATGATCTTCAAATCGGTCGCAGAAGATTTTTCAACTCCTCCCATACCTGGGCCCTGTCAGTTTGCAACCCGATCAAGTCTCTCTGCAGCATACAATTATCCGCAAGTACGATGTTGAATGCGGTCCAGTAGCCTTCCGCCCACATGACAGACTGCCTCGCAAGCAAATTATCGTATGTCAGCTCCGAGCGTTCGCTACAAAGTACGGCTGCCGGTCCGGCCCTGGTCACTTCAGCCGTGGTCTCAGTGCTAAAAACTGCGGCGAAAAGGGCCACCATGGCAAACACCTTCAATGCTGAGATCTCCTATGATGACTGCAAGTGTTATACCGCAGGGGGCTGCGGAGCCTCAACAGACATTGGCCTGAAAGAAGCCATTGGTTCGCTATGCAGCTTCCTTCAATCTGGGCTCGAAGCGGTCATGCGGCGGCGCGGCGTGCAGCGTGCGCAGGCTAGCGTGGTCGCATGACGCGCCCGGCCCAAAGCCGATTTTCACCCTTGTCGCAGCGAATGACCGGTCTGTAGCCAAGAAAGACACAGACTGCTTTCAGCTCTTTGATCCATTTGACTTTGGCTCATCGCGGACCTCCAACTTTCGTGCAGGGCACAGCGCGATGTGGTTTCGTCGTCGTTTTGCGAATTGCCTTGCATGATTGCGGCCCCCCTCAACGGCGGCGGCTTTGCCCGGAATTCGTCTTCAAGCCGTTCCGAAATCCTATCCGCTTTTGGCTTGGTCCGTTCTCTGCCAGGGCAGCTCGGTTGGACAAAGGTGCTTGGGACGTTAGGTAGCAGTCAACATCTGCATGCAGACTGCTGTGCTGCCGAACAGGGCGTCAGTTTAGTGCGCAACCTTCAAGGAGGCCTACTAATGTCTAAGAAAACTGAAACTCCGACAGCCGAGGTTCTTTCGGGCTGGACCGATCCCACGATGGATTCCGTGCGCGGAACTGAAACACCGAAAGACCCGAACAAAGGCTATATCGCTCTGCTCGGCTGGAGCGTGAACGCGATCAAGGCCGCCCAGAAATTCGACCGCCGCTACGTCGTGGTCGCGCCGGAATGGGCCGCGGACTTCTGCGAGGCCAACAAGATTCCGTTCATACCGTGGGACTTCGCACGGCTCAACGACCGGTCGGTGGAAATCGCCCAGCGTCTTAAGGACGATGGTGTCGATGTGGCCATTCCGCTGTTCGAGGAGACCGTCGAGTGGTCGGGTGCGATCAACGCCGTTCTCATGGACAAGCCGCGCATGTATGGCCAATCCATCCTGTTCCGCGACAAGGCCCTGATGAAGCGCCGCGCCCAGCTGGGCGGTATCCGCGTCGGGATCTTCGAAGAGGCCTACGAGAAGGACGACATCATCCGCTTCATGAAGCGGGTCAACCAGACGCTGCTCAAGCTTGACGGCGACCCGGATGACCCGATCCACGTCAAGGCCTTCGACAAGGCCGGCTGCCTGGGGCATCGCATGATCCGCGATATCGAGGACATCGACAAGATTCCTGAAGAAGAGTACCCGCTGCTGATGGAAAGCCATCTGGACGGCTGGGAATTCGCGGTCGAGGCCTGGATCCACGACGGTGAGATAAAGTTTCTCAACATCTCCGAATACGTGACGCTGGGCTACTCCGTCTTCGTGCCGGCCACCCACGAACTTGAAAGCTGGCGGGACGCGATCACCAAACAGATCGAGAAGCTGATCAAGACGTTCGACATCAAGTTCGGCCAGATCCACCCGGAGTACTTCGTTACCTCTGATGGCGAGATGTACTTCGGAGAGGTCGCCTATCGCCCGCCCGGCTTCAAGGCGTTCGAGCTGATCGAGCGCGCCTATGGATTCAATCCCTATCAGGCATCCATGCTCGTTTTCGATCCCAAAAGCACCAAGGAGGAGGTCGACGCATTCTTCCCCCGTCCGGTCGAGGATGCCCAGTGCTACGCCGGCTGTTTTGGTGTCTATCCCCGCCGCCGTGTCGTCAGTAAACTCGAGATGCCCAAGGAAACAACGGAGCACCCGTATTTCGAGTCGCATGAACTGGTCGCACCGACAGAGGAAACGGTCCCGGACCGATCCGCCTTCGGCACGCATTGGGGGCTGATCTTCTTTGCGGGGGACGATCCGATAAAACTGCGTGACCTACTCAAGGCGCAGGAAGAACTGGATTTTTACGTGTGATGAACTCCACAGACGACGCGCAGCATCCTACTGTCGACAGCCGGGCGCAGGACGCCCGGTTGTCTCATGATCTGGACGCCACGATCGACCAACTCAAGGCAGCAGAGCCGGAGGCCAAGCTGGCCCATCAACAGGCCGTTCTGGCTGATGTCGGGAAGCTGTTGCAGGTAGACGGAGGGATCGACGTGATCTTTGCCCGTGCCGGCGCAATGGATCTTGCCGGGCTGTTCGCCGGGTCGGACTGGGATGCACCTGAGGCTCTGCGACCCCAATTCTCAGGCAATACGCTGCTTGCCGATGACCCCGGTCTTGTGGCCCTGGAAATCGCAAGCCTGTTTCGCTTTCTCGCGGTCGCCACTGGCGCCATGCGGCACCGCAACCTGCATCAGGATTCCGCAAGGCATTTCCTGACGCAAGTCTTGGCCCTCAACGTTCGCGATATCTTCGGACAGTCGGACGAGGCGGCACGGGCCCTTGGCGCGCGCCACGAGCAAAGGCAAGTCATTCTGCGGTTCATCTCAGAGCACATCGGCCTCACGGATGTACTGGGCGTGCTGGTCACGGAAATCTGGCGTCTTCTGGAGCAGCGCTCCGTTCAGGTCGGCGTGGTCAAGGACATGATCGTGCAGATCGCCATCGCCCTGAACGAAAACGGGACCGAGCCGGGCAGCGAGCGTTTGGGGGCGGAGCGTCTCGTCAGCGCCCTCTTTGGCCCCACGGTCGCGTCGTTGGACGATCCGGGAGTGGACGTCTACCTCGAACGGATCGCGCATTTTGACGAGGCCGCCCTCTCGCGCGAGGCGATGGGCTTTGCCCGGGCGATGCATGACACCGGTCTCGTCTCGGACTACCATGTGACATTTCTGCTCTACGTGCTGGACTACAGCGACCGCGCCCTCGTGCCCGAAACGTTGGGCCTCGGGACGACCGGTCTGGACTGCTGGCGCCACTATCGTCGCCTGATCGAGGACCTGATCCGTGCCGGTGTCACGCTGTCGACACCGCAGGCGATCTATGGCGTGACACTCATGCTGGAACGTGGCGTGCTGCACCATGCGCCGATGGTCCCGGCGTTGGAGCGCCAGTTGCAGCAAAAAGTGCGCGGCTCTGCCCGCGACCGTATCCGCATGGGCTTTGGCGACCTCGTGTCCCCCGAAACGCATGTTCTTGCCGGTGTCCTGCAGATCATCGGCCAGCCTCTGGGTGTGGGCCAGGGAGCGAACCCGACCTGCCAGTCGGCGCGCGCGATTTCCATGTGGTCCCAGGTTGAGCCCGATTACCTGCTCCATATCATTTACCAAGCCTGCGAATTCGATGCGATTTTGATGCATTTTGAAGGCACCGAGATCAACTCTGCCAACCTGCCGGTCGGTCTGGCCGGCTTCGGCCCCATCGACGCTGACCCGGTCTCGGTCCTGCTGGTGGCGCATCTGGACAAGATCTATGCCAAGATGGGTCACCTTTGCATCGGGCGCGACGGCGACCCTCACCGATGGATCAATCCTGAGTTTCATGGGTGGTGGGTGTCGCGCGACTGTGCCGTGGCGGTGGACGTCGCGACCGGCAATCTTGCGGATTACGATAGTTTCCTGCGCCGCTTCTTTGCCGCGTATCACCCGCACTACAACGGCGGGCGTCCCTTGAGCCATCCGCAGCCCGCGGGAATCGCTGTGACCGATCCAAACCAGCAATTCATCGGATGGCACGCGATCGCCATTCTGCGCGTGGCAGAGGATCAGGCCGGAGTAATGCGCGTCTACTTCTACAATCCAAACAACGACAGCGGTCAGGATTGGGGCGGTGGCGTGGTGGTGTCGACCAGCGGGAACGGGGAACGCAATGGCGAAGGCTCCCTTGAGTTCGGTCATTTCCTGTCCCGGGTCTATTTGTTCCACGACGAACCTTTACGCGGGAACGAGACGATGCAGGATCTTTCCAGCGCCGAGATCAGTCACGTTAAAGCCCAGGCGACACAAAGCTGGGCTGCTGATCGATCATGACACACGATCCGATACAGACCAACCGAGCTTTGGTCGCGGCTGAATGAAGACCCGTGGCGGATCGGTATCGGCCCGAAGCCAAACTTGGCCAGGATCACCGTTGCCGCAGCGCAGCTTATCCGAACCGAACCGACATGGCACCGCGCAGCAAGGACCAGGATCCCGAGGTCCGCTGCGCGGGCATTTCTGCCGTTCGGTCTCTTTTTTCAGGTAAGCCCCGTCATGACAGCCTTGCGATAGGCCGGGCGTTCAGAGAGGCGACCATACCATGCCTCAAGCGCAGGATGCTCTGGCCGTTCGATTGACATGCTGAACCAGGCATAGGCGATGCAGCCCAAGGGAATGTCGCCGAACCCGAACTCAGCGCCTGAAAGCCATTCGCTTTCTGAAAGGGTATCATCCGCAATGCTCATGAGAGTGGCGCACTGCGCGAGACCCCGTTTTACGGCCACATCATCACGCTGTTCCGGCGTAGAGCGTATCAGATTCCAGAACAGATCGCGGAAAGGCACTGCGAAAGAAAGCGATGCCCAGTCCATCCACTTGTCGGCCACCGCCCAGAGGCGCGTGTCCGAAGGTGCAAACGGGGTCGTCCCATATTGTCTTGCAAGATATCTGACGATGGCGTTCGATTCCCACAGCACCAGATCCCCGTCCTTGAGAGACGGCACCAAGCCGTTTGGGTTGAGCGCGCGAAACTCCTGAGAAGTTACGACACCGAACGCACCTCCAGCAGGGATATGTTCGTACGTCAGTCCAAGTTCTTCGGCACACCACAGTACCTTGCGGACATTGGTGGAATTGTTGCGGCCCCAGATTTTCACACTTCGTCTCCTGTCAGATCACGCCTGCAATACCGACTGTCAAATCAGGAGAAAAGGGCTCCACGCGCACCTGCGACAGCGCGGCGGACAGAGCGCAGGTGTCCCCAGGGAACCTGACGGTTCCGGGCCGACCTCGCCATCCCTTTCAAAGTGCGCAGGCCGGCAAATGGATCTTTACCTCTGCAGTCGTTCATTTCCCGGCCCGTTGCGGCCCAGAGAAACAGGATCCGTCGCAGCAGACCGCTTGCGGCTGCAAATCATTGCGGCGGCGGCGCAGCTTGCATGATCTGCCGCGACATGTCCTCCACTGAGGTCGAGAAGCTGGCGATGCGCGGCGGAAACTCTTCGAAGGAGGCCACGAAGTTGTTCACCATGCCAAGGGCCGGACCGATAGCCCAAGAGCGGTTTTCCTGCCATTCGTCGAAGCCTCTGGCCTCGTGGAAGCGCTCGAACGGGTCGAGATCAAGGCGCGTGATCAGCGGCGTGGTCATCTCGTATTGCTGGCCGTTGAACCAGCGATCCTGGTTGGTAAAGAGGAATTTCCACTCACCGTAGCGCAGACCGTGGAAGGTTGTTTCGGTAAAGAAGAAGAACTCCTGACGGTTGGACGGGCCGGACTGGGTAAGGATCGGCGTCTGGTCGTAGCCGTCGAGATGGACATTGAAGGTCTTGCCATCAATCTCGGTCCCTTCGAGCAGTTGCTCCTTGATGTCCGGCTTGCCCAGCTGGGACATGATTGTGGGGATCCAGTCCTCCATCGTCATCAGCTCGCCGGTCGTGGTGCCCTCGGGAACGAGTCCCGGCCATTTGACCATCATCGGGACCTTGAAGCCGCCCTCGTAGCCGCCTACCCCCTTCTCGCCACGGAACGGCTGATTGCCCCCATCCGGCCAAGAGTTCGAGGCCGCGCCATTGTCGGTCGAAAACATCACCATCGTGTTGTCGGCGATTCCGAGCTCATCGAGCAGGTCCAGAAGCTCGCCCACGTCGTCGTCAAGCTCGACCATGCCGTCGGCGTAGACGTTGCCCAGGCCGGTGATGCCGTCGTAGTGGTCATTGAGAATGGTGCGATAATGCATCCGCGTGGTGTTGTGCCAGACGAAGAACGGCTCATCGGCCTGGGCCGCCTCGGTGATGAAGCGTTTACTCTCTTCCAGCACATCCTGATCGAGATTGCGCTGAACCTCCTCTCCGAAGTTACCCAGATCCTCGATGTCCTGACCGCCATCTTTGGTGGCAAAGCTGTGAATGATACCGCGTTGCGCCAGTCCCGCATCCTCGAAAGCCTGGGCTGGATAGTCATCCTGTTCGACATACTCACCGGCGTTCAGGTGATAGAGGATGCCGAAGAACTCATCGAACCCATGGTTCGTCGGCAGATGCCTGTCCTGATCGCCAAGATGGTTTTTGCCGAACTGCCCGGTGCGATAGCCCTCGGCCTTCAGCATTTCCGCCAAGGTTGGATCTTCTTCCGAAAGCCCTTGCGGTGCGCCCGGAAGGCCGACGGTCGAAAGGCCGACGCGCAGGGGATACTGGCCGGTGATGAAGGCCGCGCGACCTGCGGTGCAGGATGCCTGTGCGTAGTGATCCATGAACAGCATGCCATCATCGGCGATGCGATCAATGTTGGGGGTCTCGCCGGCCATCATGCCCCGATGATAGGCAGAGATATTCCACATGCCGACATCGTCGCCCCATATCACGAGGATGTTCGGGGACTTTGCTTCATCCTGTGCGCTGGCCGCGATGCCGATGCATGCCGTTAACGTGGCAAGGGCACTCGCACCCAAGCGTTTTCGTCCAAAAGATATCATGTTTGCCTCCCCCTTGCCTCGACAGACGTTCGGCCGGTCGACAACGGTCGCTGAACTGCCAGGAAGGTTAAGTCTCTAAATTTGATATACTCATAGTTGTTATGCTGGACCCGGACACAACCTCGAGTCAAGCCAACATTCCAAGAGGGCAAACGACGTCACATGGTATCGGAAATCCGGCAGATTGCCGAGCTCGACGCCATACTTGCTCGTTAGGTCTCGAGAACTCGGCTGGCCTCAAGAAGAAGAGTTGGCCTGTGCGTTCCCGGCAACCTGTTTCGACCGATTGAGAGGCTCAGTACGTCTGATCGTGCGGGCCTTCCTTAACGACAGCGACCGGACACGATCTCAAAGGCGCCACATCCACTTCTTGCGACGTAGGGCATCCGCCAAGGTCGAAGGGAATGTCCGGTTCTCCCCCTGACTGGCGGACCGCCGCTCACGGCGCTGACCCGCCGTCCTCCGGAATGGGCCTCGCTGCCGTGTGCGCTGAAAGGCGCAGGTCCGCAGTGCTGAGGAAACGATCTTGGGGGCATAGAGCAATGCAGTGCATCGCAGGTGTCCAACTGGTAGGCCCACACTTGCCCTACTATCTCCAAAAGGTCACAATTCGAAAACCCTCTAAGCAAGCCACTGGGTTCGCTTAGATTTCCGCCCGCAACAGCCCCACGGTGACCCCATCATGACCGCCACCTTTTCAAACGTCCTGCGGTATTGGCGGACAAGCCTTGCGGATGGTGCACTAGGGGAAGGGACTTTCCGGGCTGCGGATCGAAAGCGTTTGGAGGTCCTGCCGAATGACGCGATCAAAACCGGCTGCCTCCCCGAGCACCTGGTCCGGGCGATTTTCCGGGGCAAGGATGGCGCCGCAACGGTCTCGGTGCGCTTCTGGCCCCTGGTGACGGCGCGCAGGGTCTCACATGCAGCCTCTCGCACCGATGCCATGCCGGAGATTGTCGCCCCCGTCGTGACCGAGGGGGTCCTCGATCGGACTGGCCGGATCGTGCCAACGCGCAACGCCATCGCCCGCGACCTGCTGACCCCGCTGCCGCGGGGGGCGTTTGCGCTCGGATCAGTCGAGGCCTTGGACGCTTTCCTGACCACGACGCCCCTGCCGGACATGACCACCGCGGACGGCTGGCAGGACTATCGCCAGCATTGCCGACAGATGCTCGACGCCCTGGCGCCGGGCTGGCCCGCTGAGCAGAAGGAATACCTGCCAACCGGCAATGGTTTCATCGAGGCCTCGGAGGGCGCGGGCGCAACGGTGCGCGGCATGATGGACCTCTACGACAGGCTACTCGCCGATGAGCCGGACACGCCGCTTCTACGCCAGTTTGCCGCTCCGCGTCCTGAGCGCGCGCCGGATAATGCGGTCGAAAGAGAGTTGGCCCGGCGCCTCGGGCACTCGAACCCCCATTTCCCCCTGGCCGAACACCAGAGGCAGGTCCTGGCCTGGCTCGAGGCCTCGCAACCCGGCGAGGTGATCGCGGTGAACGGCCCGCCCGGGACAGGCAAGACGACCATGCTGCTCTCCGCCGTGGCCGGACTCTGGGTGAAGGCCGCGCTTGAGGGGGGCGACCCGCCGGTGATCGTGGCGGCCTCCTCGAACAACCAGGCGGTCACCAATATCATTGACGCCTTCGGCAAGGATTTCGCGACAGGCGAAGGCGTGTTTTCTGGGCGATGGTTGCCAGAGATCAAGAGCTTCGGGATGTTCCTGCCGTCCCATTCCCGGCGCATGGAAGCCGCGCAACGCTATCAGACAGAGGCCTTCCAGGCAGAATGTGAGACCGTCGCCTACTTCCAGCGCGCCCGTGTCGCCTGGCTGGAGTCGGCCGGCAGGGCGTTCCCCGAGGCGAAGGGCCAGGACGTCGCCGGGTATGTCGCGGAACTCCGCAACCGCATGACCGCCGAAGCCAACCGGCTTCGAGAGCTCGACACGGCGCTTACCCATCAAGAAGCCGCCGCCACCGCCCTGCTGTCGGAACTTGGCGATGCGCCGGAGACCGAAACAGCCCGTCGTGCCGAGGTGGTCAATGTCTGCTTGGAAGAGGCGGAACGACTGGCCGCTTCACGCAGCGCACTGGATCATCACCTGGCCTCGGAGTCCTGGCTAACCGCGCTGTTCGGCTTCTTGCCCCCGCTACGGCGCAAGCGCGCCTTGCAGGCCCGTCTGGCCATCGGGGACGGGCTGGACGGGTTGCAAGACATGACCCGTATCGAGGATATCGAAGCGAGGGTCGCTCAAGCCCTGCGACGTGGGAAGGAGGCCCTCGCCTCCGCCCGTCATTCCCTCGCCCGTGCCGAGGATCTCAGCCAGCAGGCGGCGACCACCGAACGGGCCTGGCGCGAGCTGGCCGAAGCCTTCGCAGGCGCACAGGACCTTGAAACGCTGGAACGGCAGGCGGATCTCGGCAGCCGGTTCAATCTCTTCCTCCTAGCGACCCATTACTGGGAAGGGCGCTGGCTGATGGCGATGGAGGCCGATCTCAGCGCCATCACCGCCTCTCATGAAAAAACCGGACGCACGTCTGTCGAACCCCGATGGCGCCGCCGCATGATGCTGACGCCCTGCGCCGTGGCCACCTTTGCCAGCCTGCCGGGCAAGCTTTCGTGCAGCCGCTTTCAGGCCGGCTCCTTCGCGAATGAAAGCCTGTACAATTTCATAGACCTGCTGATTGTCGACGAGGCCGGCCAAGTCCTTCCCGAGGTCGCCGGAGCCTCTTTCGCCCTGGCCAAGCGCGCGCTGGTCATCGGCGACACGCAGCAGATCGAGCCGATCTCTGCGGTGCCCGGCCCTGTCGATATCGGGAACCTGAAGGACTGCGGGCTGATCGACGGCGAAGCCGTTCCGACGGACCTGGACAGGAGCGGCATCCGCACGAACGGCGGCAGCGCCATGCATCTCGCGCAGCAGGCCTGCAGGATCGCGCCCTGGCCCGAGCTGGATCGCGGGCTTTACCTATTTGAGCACCGCCGTTGCTTCGACGAGATCATCGGCTTCAGCAACGCCCTGTGCTACAAAGGTAAGTTGCGCCCGATGCGCGGGCCCGCGCCTGCGGATGCAATCCTGCCCGCGCTTGGGTACCTGCATGTCGAAGGCCGTGCCTTCTCTGCCGGGGGAAGCCGCGCCAACCCCGCCGAGGCCCGCACCATCGCCGCTTGGCTGGAGGACAACCGGGCACTTCTGGAGGGCCGTTACGGCCTCCCGCTCGAGCAGCTCGTCGGCGTCGTCACCCCGTTCGGCCAGCAGGTACGCGCCATCCGCGAAGCCTGCAGCGCCCGCCACATCAAGGTCTCCGGGCGCGACAGCATGACCATCGGCACGGTACATGCGCTGCAGGGCGCCGAACGGCCCGTCATCATCTTCTCGCCGGTCTATTCTAGGCACGCGGACGGGGGCTTCATCGACGCCTCTCCCAGCATGCTGAACGTCACCGTGTCTCGGGCTAAGGACAGTTGCCTTGTTTTCGGCGACATGGACCTCCTTGCCACCGCCCGAAGCGGCACGCCGCGCGCCTTGCTGTTCGAGGTTCTGGCGGCCAATGGCGTGGCCCTGGATTTCGCCATGGAACCGCGCACGGACCTGACCCGAGGCAATACCGGGATCGAGATGCTTCAGCACGCGGACGAGCACGATGCCTTCCTGCTAGACGCACTGAAAGGCGAGGGGCGGAAATACATGATCGTCAGCCCGTGGGTCGTTGCCGGGACGATCGAGCGGACCGGCCTGCTCGATGCGATGGCCTCGGCCTGCCGGCGCGGAGCAGAGATCGATGTCTTTACCGACCCGCTCCTCAACACTGGGGCGACCGCGGACGGGAAAACCCAGATTGATGCCGTGGAGCACGCGCTTTCGGCGATCGGCGTCACGGTCCACCGGGTCGCGAAACTGCACAGCAAGATCGTGACCGTTGACAAGGAGCTTCTCTGCGCCGGCTCTTTCAACTGGCTCAGCGCAGATCGGACTGGCCAGTACGCCCGCCACGAAACCTCCTTCGTCTACCGCGGGCCGCACCTCGAAGAAGAGATCAAGATTATCCGCGACGGCCTCGAAAAGCGAGCGAAGTAGAACGCGGCGCTGCCGACCCAGAGTCGACCTTCGCGACAGGCGCGTCACATGGCCGGTTACAGCCTACGGAGAACACTCACTGCACGCCGGCGATCTGGCTTCTCGCAACCTCTTGCCTGATTGCCAACCTTGGACTCTTTCTCAGGTTCGGAATCCATCCTTGATAGTGAGGTGGCTGTGCCTGTGTGGTTCGCCACTGCCGTGTTGGTGGATCTCCTCCACGTCTTCCACGGGCACGAGCGACAGGTGGCCATGCCGGATGCCACGCTCGGCGAACAGACCGTGCGCATAATCCTCCACTTCCGCTACTTTCCCGCGCATCACCGTCACCTCGACCGCATTGGAATGATCGAGGGGGACCGACATGGCCGCGACCGTCTGATCATGCCGCGCGTGGCGGGTTTGCGGAACCCTTCGACCCAGATCGCGGGTCGACAGGTCGAGGGTATAGCTGACGACCCCGATGCAATCCGCATTCTGCGGCGCATCCCGTGTCAGCGCCCGGCGAAGCAGGTCCCGGATCGCCTCCGACCGGTTGGTGGCCCCGGACCGGTCCATATGCTGGTCCAGCTCTGCCAGCAGCTCGTCTTCGATGGCTATGGTAATCCGTTGCATGACCCTCTCCGTGCTGTCTTGCCAAGCATCGTCATACGGGACGCGGATCGCAAGCCAGTCCATGCTTTACACCGCAGTTGACCACGGTATGAAATGTGACTCGATATTTCACACCATGAGGTGCCGCATGTTCCGTCCGCTGTCCACCCTGGCCGTTGCCCTGTCCCTGATGCTGACCGCCCAGGCAGAAGCGCGCCCCCTGGTTCTGGCCATTGGCGGAGAGCCCGACGCCGGATTCGACCCGATCATGGGTTGGGGCCATTATGGCAATCCGCTTTTCCAGTCGACCCTGCTGCGCACCGACGCCGATCTCAACTTGGTCGGCGACCTTGCGACGGACTGGGCCCTTTCGGAAGACGGGCTTGTCTGGCGGCTGCGCCTTCGCAAAGACGCCATGTTCTCGGACGGAACGCCGCTGACGGCGAAGGACGTGGCCTTCACCTACAACACGGCCCGCACGGCCGGTGGACTGGCTGACCTGACCGTTCTGAAGGAGGCGCGCGCCTTGGATGCGACGACGGTTGAACTGGAGCTGACGGAGCCTCGGATCACCTTCGTCTCGCGCCTTGCGACGCTCGGCATCGTGCCGGCTGCCTCCTATGGCGAGGGGTACGCCCGGCACCCCGTCGGCTCCGGCCCGTTCCGGATGGTCGAATGGCGCGAGGGCGAACAGCTGGTTGTCGAACCCAACCCCCATTGGCATGGCGGCGAGATTGCCTTTGAGCGGGTCAGCTTCATCTTCGGCTCGGAAGAGGCCGGACAGGCGCTGGCCCGTACCGGCGCCGCCGACCTGGTGGCGGTGCCGCCGTCCTTGGCCGACGGGGCCCCCTCGGGGATGAAGGTGCTGCACGTCGATACCGTCGACAATCGGGGCCTGGCCTTCCCGATGGTGCCCAGGGCGGGCGAGACGACCGAGGCAGGCACGCCGATCGGCAACGATGTGACGGCGGACCCGGCCATCCGGGTGGCGATCAACCAGGCGCTCGACCGCGAGGCGCTGGTGGCGCTGGCCCTGAATGGGCACGGTCGCCCCGCGACCGGCCCCGCAGACGGCCTGCCCTGGGACAACCCGGAGGCCGCGATCCCCGGCAATGACCCGGCCACCGCGATGCAGACTCTGGATGCGGCCGGCTGGAGCGATACCGACGGCGACGGCATCCGAGAGAAAGACGGCCTGCCTGCGAGGTTCCAGGTGCTGTATCCTGCCAGTGACAGCACGCGGCAGGCGCTGGCGCTTGGGGCTTCGGAACAACTGCGTGAGATCGGCATCGACGCCCAGCCCACGGGCAGCAGCTGGGACGAGATCGGCGCGCTGATGCATAGCGAGGTCGTCGTGCTGGGTTGGGGCGCGCATGACCCGTCCGAGGTCTTCTACCTGCATCATGGCGACTACGCCGGCGTCGACTACTACAACACGGGCCACTACGTGAACCCGACCGTGGACGCGCACCTAGAGGCCGCCGAGGCCGCGCCCAGCTTCGAGGCGTCACTGGCCGAGTGGAAAGCCGCAGCCTGGGACGGGGAAACGGGCTTCGGGCCCAAGGGCGACGCGACATGGGCCTGGATGGTGAACCTGGAACATGCCTACTGGGCGTCGGACTGCCTGGACCTGGGGCCGCTGCAGGTTCATCCGCACGGGCACGGCTTCCCGATCACCCATGACCTGCCCTCTTGGCGCTGGACCTGCGAATGAGGGGCGAATGAAGGCCTGGCTTCCGCCCCTGCTGACCGATCGCCTGATCCGGCTGGCCTGGTTGCTGCCCCTGGCAGCGGTCGGGTTGTTCACGCTGATCTCGCTCGCGCCCATCGACCCTGTTCAGGCCTACGTCGGCGGTCGCACCTCGCAGATCGGCCCGGAGCAACGGGACGCCATCGCCGCCGCCTGGGGGCTGGACCGGCCCGCGCCCGAGCGGTTCGCCAGCTGGCTGGGTCAGCTGACCCGGGGCAACCTGGGGGAATCCATCACCTTCAACGCGCCGGTGCTTCAAGTGATCGCTGCCCGGCTGCCGGCCTCGCTGGCGCTGGTCGGGCTGGCCTTTGCGCTGTCCTTCGTTCTGGGCACGGCCCTGGGCCTGGTGGCGGGGGCCACGCGAGGAGGCTGGCCTGACCGGGTGATCCGCACCCTCGCCGTCGTGCTGGCGGCAAGCCCGGGCTTCTGGGTGGCGATCCTGCTGGTCGCGGTCTTTGCGATCGGGCTGGGCTGGCTGCCCGCCTGCTGCGCGACGCCCCCCGGTCAACTGGCTACGGAGGTCACGCTGGCGGAGCGCTGGCGGCACATGGTCCTGCCGGTCGCCACCCTGTCTGTCGTGGGAATCGCACCGCTGGTGCTGCACACGCGGCAGAGCCTCGTGGCCTTCCTCGACAGCCCCGCCGCACGGCACCTGTCCACCCATGGGGCCACGCCTCTGCGGCTGGCTTTCGGCCCCGGTCTGCGCCACGCGGCAGGTGTCGCGCTGACCCTGCATCTGGCGGGAGCGGGAGAGCTTTTCGGCGGCTCGATCCTGGCCGAGGCAGTCTTTGCCTGGCCGGGCCTTGGACAGGCGACCGTGCGCGCCGCGACAGGGGCAGATGCGCCGCTGCTGATGGGGATCGGGCTGGCGACGCTGCTGTTCGTCTTCATGGGGAACCTGCTGGCTGACATTGCCGCCCGCCTGGCCGACCCGCGACTGAGGACGCCCGCATGACCGACGCGACCGAACTGACCGTGACCCTGCCCGCCCGGAGCCGAAAGATCCCGCGACAACGGGCCAAATGGCATGGGGCTGTTGCGCTGGTGCTGCTGGGCGCGGTGCTGGCAGGATCTGCACTGCTGCCCGACGGCGCCCTGTCGGTCAACGCCGCGGCGCGCGCGCTGCCCCCTCAGCCGGGGCACCTGTTGGGCACGGACATGCTGGGCCGCGACATCGCCGCCCGCACGCTTGCGGCGCTGGCGCAGAGCGTGCAGGTCGGGCTGCTGGCGGCCGGTGCATCGACCCTCGTGGCGGTGGTCCTGGGTCTGGCAGCGACCTTCGGGCGTCTTGCCGATCACGCGGTCGGAGTGCTGACTGAACTCGCACTCGGCCTGCCGCATTTCGTCCTGCTGATCATGATTGCTTTTGCCATGGGCGGGGGAACGACCGGCGTGGTTGTCGCGGTCGCGCTGACCCACTGGCCACGCCTCTCCCGCGTCCTGCGGCACGAAGCGCAGACGATCGCCGCCTCGGACTACGTGGCAATCTCGCGCGCGCTCGGGCGGTCGCGGCTCTGGGTCGCGCGGCATCACCTGGTGCCGCACCTGGTGCCGCAGATCCTCGCCGGCTTCATCGTGATCTTCCCCCATGCCATCCTGCACGAAGCCGGGCTCAGCTTCATCGGCCTCGGTATCGAACCCCACCTGCCCTCCATCGGCGTGATGCTGTCCGAAAGCCTGCGCGAGATCATGGCGGGTCACTGGTGGGTCGCGGCCGCGCCCGGCCTTGGGTTGATGCTGGTCGCCCTGGCCTTCGAGCAGTTCGGCGAGGCCCTGCGCCGGTTGTCGGATCCGGCGGGCGGCATCGCATGACCCTGAGAATCGAAAACCTGGCGGTAAGCTTTCCAACCGGCCCAGTGCTGGAGGGCGTGTCCCTGTCGCTGGATTGCGGAGAGGTTGTCGGTCTGACCGGCACCTCCGGCGCGGGCAAGAGCATCGTCGCCGAGGCACTGGTTGGGGCGCTGCCCCCGGATGCCACACGCACGGGCCGCATCACCATTGCCGACGTGCCGGTCGGCCCCCGGACGGTCGCACTGGTCCCTCAGCGCCTGGATGCGCTGGATCCGCTGGCCACGGTCGGAAGCCAGATCCAGCGGTTTGCGCAGCTTGCCGACCGGCCGATCGATGTGCCCGGCGCGCTCGCCAGCGTCGGCCTGCCGTCGCAGACCGCCCGGCTCTATCCGCACGAGCTGTCGGGCGGAATGGCGCGCCGCGTCCTGCTGGCAACGGCCCTGGCCACGGGCGCGGACTGGATCGTCGCCGACGAACCGACGGTCGGGCTGGACACTGCCGCCGCGACGCGCGTTCTGTCCCTGCTGGCAGATCTGGCTGCTGCCGGGCGCGGTGTGATCGTGATCTCGCACGATGTCCCCGGTCTGGTCGGCATCGCGTCCCGCATCGTCATTCTGCGCCAGGGCCGACAGGTCGAAACGGCCCTGGCAGAGGCATTCAGCGGAGCCGGAACCGCCCTGCGCGACGCCTTTTCCCGCGCGCTCTGGAATGCCCAGCTTGCATCGGACACGCAATGCTGACCGCCCGCGCCCTGGGTCATGCCTATGGGAACCGGCAGGTCCTGCGTGGTGTGGACCTCGACCTTGCGCAGGGCGAAGTGGTGGGCCTGGGCGGAGCCTCGGGATCCGGCAAGACGACCCTGTGCCGGATCCTCGCGGGTCAGCTGATACCAGATCAGGGTGAGGTTCTGCTCGATGGAGGAAAGCTCCTTGCGGCCAGCCCGGGACAACCGGCCCCGGTGCAATACGCCCACCAATCCCCCGAGCTGGCGGTCGATCCCCGCTGGACCGTGGGCAGGATCCTTGCAAACGGCACCGCCCCGGACCCCGAAGTGCTGACAGCCCTCGGCATCCGCGAAGATTGGACTGACCGTCGGCCGATGCAGCTGTCGGGCGGCGAACTGGCGCGTGTCTCGCTCGCGCGGCTGTTCCACACGGGTCTGAGGGTTCTGATCTGTGACGAAATCACCGCCCAACTGGATGCGATCGAACAGGAGCGCCTGATGCGGGCCCTGATCGAACTGGCCGGGCGCCGAAAGGTTGCGCTTCTGCTGGTTTCCCATAGCAGCGCCCTGAGGTCCCGTTTCTGCCGCAAGAGCCTCGTGCTCGATCATCAGGATCACAGGTAATTGCGAACAGCGGGCGTTCGTCCAGGACGCAACGAAAGCCCGCTCCCTGCCCCAGATCCGTGTCTGCGCCTGGCGTCATACTGCGTATCGCATGAATTTTGGGAAGCATGTGACACCGGCCATTTGCCGAACTTAGCGCGAAGCTCCGGACCGAGCTTCGGGCTGCCCGACGCCCACGGTCCAGAAAACGCGAGAGGGCTTACGGCATCCGATAGGCCAAATCCTTGTCGGATTTGGCAAGCGGTCTCGCCGATCACGCCATACGCACGGCTATTTCTTAGTAAATGGCCGATAAACCAAGACAGAACGCAGGCCGCGCGCCTTGGTATGCCCGTCGTCCGCTGTATCGACAGATGTAGGCTGTCACCACTGGTCGCACCGGAAGAAGTCGACATCTCTTCTTTGGAGAGGTCGCTTTCAATCCTGCCGCGCGACGTCCTGTCCGAGGCGGCCTCACCAAGACGCTTCGCGCCGCGCGAATACCGGAATCCAACCACTAGCGACTCGTTATGAATGAGGGAGCAGCGGGAAGCAGGTCACATGCGAAGCTGCATGGCCCTGGTGTTCAGACTCCCTCGATCACGAAGCGATTTTACGGTCCATCTCGCCCATGTCCGACCACAGCTCGGACTCATCGTACTCCGCGACATTTTGAAATTCTGCCACGACGTCGCTGAGCAAATTGGTTGCTGCAGTCAAAGCCGTTGTCGCAGCGGAGGTTTCTTCGAACATGGCGGCATTCTGCTGAGTAAGCTCGTCAAGCTCGCCCATGGTATGTTTCAGATCCGCGATATGTTGGGCGTGCGTTCCGACAGTCGAAGAAATGTTCTGCATCGAGTGGAGTGCCTTGCGAACGGCGTCGAGAACGCCGCGAAGTGCGGCACCGGCGTTGTCGACCAGTTTGACACCGTTGGTTACCTGGCGGGCGCTATCGTTTATGAGAACACTGATTTCCTTCGCCGCGTCCGAGGACCGACCTGCAAGCGCGCGAACTTCTGATGCGACAACTGCAAACCCCAGACCGGCGGACCCCGCACGCGCGGCCTCCACCCCGGCATTGAGCGCCAGCAGATTGGTCTGCAAGGCAATGTCCTCGATCAAGACAACAACCGAACGGATCTGTTCAGAGCTGTTTTGAATTTCGCCCATTGCTTCCAACGCACCGTCGACCACTTTCATGCCGTTTTCGGCATCGTCCCTCGTTTGGGCGGTCGTCACCGCCACACGTTGGGCATCTTCCGATGCGGCGGTCATGACTTCACTGATTTCATCAATACGCGAGGCCACGCTTCCTAGCGCGTACGCCTGATCCTCTGTTCTCTTGGCGAGCTTTTCGGATGCCGTCGCGATGCTGCTTGTATCAATTTTTATGGAGTCCGCGTTTTCCTGCACGCTGGACATCGCAACCGACAGCGATTTCACCGCGCCGTTGAATTCCTCCCGCAGAGGTTCGAACTGTTCCGGAAACTCTGTCTCGATCCGTGTCGCCAGGTTCCCTCCGGCCAGTTTTGTCAAAGCCACGCTGAACTGCTCCATCACATTAAGCTGTTCCGCTTCCTTCTTGGCCAAATTCGTTTGCAGTTCCTGCGAGCTCTCCAGCGCCTGGGAGAGGTTTTTCGTCTCTTGTTCGATCTGCTTGCGTTGGCCAAGTTGAACGCGGAGAAGATAGAACAAACCGCCGGTTTCGGCGACCCAGACCGTGCCGTGAAGCGCCAGGCGCGACACGTCAACCAGCAAGCCATTGCTCGGATAGATCAGGGTCGGCAGGAAGAGCGTCAGCACGGCGTGATGGGCAACGACGAGCCCCGAAGCGGCAAGAAGCGCGCGCTGGTCCTGCAGTATGACCAATACCGCCAGAACGGCAAAGTAGATCAGGTGCGTGTCCAGCTGCCAGGAATGTCCGGCCATCGCAGCCGTCAGCAACGGCAATTGCCCCATTGCGCCAAGCGACACGGCCAGCCGCGCGATCCCCCCGCCCCGCAGCTGCAGGCCGATGGTGACCGCCGCAATTGCGAGGGACATCGCCAGGAAAGGCCAGGGTGAAACGCCTGCCATCCAAGCTCCGAACGCCGGGACGGGCGTGAGCAAAATGTTGAGATAGCCAACCAAGCGTAGACCTTGTCTCTGTGCAACTGCCAAGGACGAGCTGTTGTTGTTCATCTTAGACTCCGCAAAGTTGGGCTGGGATTGTACCGTCGAGTACGAACCAGGCGCCTTCGGTTTTCAGGCGGCTTGGAAAGCTCTCAGGATGGCTGTCTGCAACAGCAAGCAGGGCAAGCGGTGCGCCTGTCGGGCCGATTGGCCGTCCGCCTGCGCGTCGCAGGATTTCCGGCAGACCGTTCATAGGTCCGACCACAAGAAATGTGGTCGCTGTTTGAAGGGGGCGGCCAGTCAAAGCCAACACGGGTGCGGCGATCAGGGGTCCAAGGACCAGACATACGATTGCAGCTAAACGCATTAGGGCCTGCCCATAGATTCCAACAGCGCTGTGGTGATAAAGGCCAGACCTTACTGTGCTGTTAAACGGCGCCGCCCCTTTCAGTGGGGCTGCGTCCAGGCAGCTCCGTGGACGCGCAGAACCGCACTCAGCACGAGGGAAACCGTAAGGTGCAGAAGAGGGTCGCGGAAGTTCCGAAAATTATCTGCGTTTCACCCATCAAAGCGGCCTGGTGCCGCATGGCTGGCCGACGCAGGTGTCGACATGCGCGACACCCAGGCCGTTAGCGGCCACAAGACACTCTCGATGGGTCAGACATATACCCACCAAGCCAACAACAAGCCGCCCCCCAAAGGGCCCAGACGGCAAGGCAACAGAGCGGAAACGAAACAGGTAAGCGCTGACAAACTGCCAAACCCGCCCGAACAATCGGGCGTCGGCATTGCCGCTACAACCATTTTTTTCTTTGAAATCAAAATGGTGCGGGTGAAGGGACTCGAACCCCCACGCCAAAGGCGCCAGAACCTAAATCTGGCGATTATCTAATGAAAACAATGAAATTAGCCTCAAAGTTTGGCAGAACATTCGAGAAACGAACGGTGAAACTGCTAACCCGGTTTTACCCCCACTTGCGACGTTTTCCTGCGGTGCGCCGCAGCGCCTGATCGTCCCGGTCCCTGAATGGCGCGCAGCCAGGGCTGGTGAGACGGTTCGACGGGCACCGATCAATGGCCGCCTCCTGGCGCATCTGGTGACGCCCCCGCAGCGTGCCGGCGACGAGGGCGCGCATCACCAAGTTCGCGCGGGACGACGGTCAGCGGCAAGCCGTCCGCGTCGGTGATCCTGTCGCAAGCGAGGCCGGACGGCCCTGACGCGACACCCCTTATCCTCTTCCCCGGCCCTTCCTCGTGCTCTCTGCAAGGCAATCCTGCCCCCTCGGATTTTCTCAGATCCAAGGCGATTGCCCCAGAGTGAGGGACAGAAAATCATTTTCGACATATCGGATGCTTCGGCTCAGGATTGACCGCCCGAGGGCCCTCCCCCTTAGGTCCTTTCGCGCGCAAGCGGCACGAAGCGACAATTAGGCTCCGATAAACATGCCAGATCTGGCCAGTCTGGTCTGTGAGCCCCCTTGGCGGAAAATACGGATTTTCCGCCAAGGTCATCTCAGCCGCCACTGACCGGGCGCTTCACCAGCCACTCGGCCCACCAAGCCAGCGCGGTTATCCACATAATAGCGATGTGAGACGCCTTCGAGCCGCCATTCCGGCGCGCTGAGGAATTCTGCATCAGCTACAATGTAGGCCAGAAAAACTGCTGAAGGAACAACCACGTTGACTGACAACCAGGCCATCATCTGCGCCCGCACCCGCTCTACTTGCCCCCAGATCATCGGTCACCCTGACGGGGCGCGCGCATGAGCGCGCGGCGGGAAAAGTACGTCAAGGTCCGCTTCTTTGAGGAGGAGCTCTCGCTGCTGGAAAAGCTGCGCCAGTCTGCCGGATCAGAGAGCCGCACTGTGTTCATCCGCAGGAGGGCTTTGGAACCCGAAATCGGCACAGCGGCGATCGCGGAGATTATTGGTCGTATCGGTGTGACGCTCAACGCGGAAGACGTCACACCCAAAACACTCGACCACTTGGCGCTTCTACTCGATGGACTCACGCTGGAGCTCCGCAAGGTACAGAGGAGCTGATTGATGCGCGCGCATAACACCTTCCACCAAACAGCCCGCGTCCTACCAAACTACGACCTCCGTTCTAGTGCAGAGTTCATCGGCAGTACGATCCCGCGCGCGAAATCCGTCATTCTGCGCGACCGCTTGGACAACCTCGCGGATGGTGCGGGAGTGATGCACATGACATTGTCGCTGCCCGTAGGACTGCGGGCCAGTCGCGAAACATGGCATGCGATTGTCATGGCGCAGCTCCACCTGATGGGCCTGCCCGCACTGCGCACTCCGTGGGTCGCGGCCCGTCATACCGATACCGACTGCGACCATGTGCATGTCGCCATCGCCTTACGTGGCTTTGACGGATCCCGCCTGCGCCCCGAGACCGGCGACATCCGGACAAGTCGCAATCACCAAATGCTGGCTCGGCGCCTCGGCTTGCCCGTACCAGACTACTTCAATCCTAAGATCCCGCGCCTCGACCCACCGGTCATCACCCGTCGGCTGACCACGGCGCCCAAGAAAAGGCTGAGCGAGGCCCTCAGAGCCATCTTCACAACCGAGCGCCCTAGAACACTCGACGCCCTCGATGATGCTCTGGCGCAGCAATCCCCGGCCATCCTACGCACCACAACGCAGAATACGCATGGTGTGAAGAGCCACCTGTTCAGCTTGGATGAGGCCCAGATCCTAGGCGGCGAGTTGGGGCCAGCCTGGGAGCCGCGACATCTTGAGACGCGCCTCGCACATGCACATGCCCTCCACCGCCTTCGACTGCGCCTGAGCACCCAGATCTTTATCGCAGCCCTCCTGCCCCACGCGAAACCACTCATGGAATTCGAACATGCAAAAAAAGATGACATCCGTGACCCTGCCTCAGGAACACGAAGTGTTACTGAACACGATGCTCACCATGGACGGCAAGATGGATCAGCTGCTCCCGCTGCTCGATCTGCTGAACGACCCCGATCACCCGATGTCCGAGCTCGGCCAGGCCCTGATCGAGGCTCTCCAGCGGATCTCGGAGGATCTTCGGCAAGCAACAAGCCTCCGGGACGAGCACCGCGCAGCCTTGGATCAGGCGAACGAGACCAACGCCGCACTGTCACAGATGCTGAAGACCATCTCGGGGCAGCTTCAGGAGATCCGGGCAGAGAACCGCAGCTTGAAGCAGCAGATCTCCGAGATCCACGGCCTGATGTTCAGCCCGGTCGACTGACCTTCGGCCAGCAGCTCAGGCAGCTTCTCCGGCTCCTGCATGCGCGCTTCAGTGGCTGGCGCTGGCGCCGCTCGGACAAATCAGGGATTCAGGTAACGTTCCGGGATGGAAGCGTTGCCGAGGTTCTCGGAGGCGACCTGGTCGACGCGCATGAGGAAGGTGAAGTCACCCGGTTTGCCGAAGCCTGGCGTCAGAAGTTCAGGGAGGTGGACATCGAGATGCCCGGACCGTCAGACGACCACTCCCCGGAACCGATGTAGTAAGACCGATCCATCCCCTTGGGCCGATGCCTCACCGTGCGTGCCCCCACTGGAGATTGATAACAGACACTTCCCCCCTGGGGTACGTCTGGTATGTCGGAAACAGAACCCGACCACTGGATTTCGATGAAACTCGTATCGCGCCCCCTGCCCGCTTTCCTGTCCGACCCCTTCCGCAAACACCCGCGAGCGCTATCGCTTCAGGACGACACCATTGCGGCATCCGATGGCGCGCATGCCAGGATCCACCTCTCGGAGATCGCGGCAAGTCCCGTCGTGCAGCGTGGCCGTGTCTCCGCCCGCCTCACTCTGGATCTCGGCAACCAGTCCTTCGTGCTAATCCCCGGGGTCCAGGAGGCCGCCGCCAGAGCATTCGCGCAAGCTGTCGAGACAGCCTGGTCAGGCTACAACCTCGCGCAGCTTTCCAAGGAAGACGACGCGATTGCGTCCCTGCTGACGGCGATCAAGGGATTGAAGGCACCGGCGATGTATCCTGCCGCCTGCTTGGTAGACCCGGTCGCAAGCCAGGCCGCCGACCTCGACGCTCGCGTTCTTAAAAAGCTCAACTCGGCAGCCATAGGCGAGGAGACGATTGCGCGGCTGGCTCCGATCATGGAGCTCGCCCGCAATCCAGAGCAACTCCGCGATGCAGCGATCGCGGCCTTCGTCGACCAGCAGCTGACGGACTGGAAAGCGTTCTTCGATACCGTGGAGTCTATGCCACTGACGCCGGAGCAGCGGCTGTCGGTCGTGGTCGACGAGGATGCGACGCTGGTTCTCGCCGGCGCAGGTTCGGGCAAGACCTCGGTCATCACCGCCAAGGCTGCCTATCTGGTGAAGGCCGGTATCCGGCAGCCGCCTGAGCTTCTGCTTCTGGCCTTCGCCAAGGATGCCGCCACCGAGATGTCCGAGCGCATCGAGGCGCGGTGCGGCGTGCCGATCATGGCGCGCACCTTCCACGCCCTGGCCTACGAGATCATCGGCGCGGTCGAGGGAGAAAAGCCGCCCCTTGCTCCGACGGCCACCGACGACAAGGCCTTCCTCCAGTTGATCAAGGACATCCTGCGCGACATCGTCAGCCGGATGGCCGACATTGCCGGAACCGTGGTGGGCTGGTTCGCAGGCTTCTTCGACGACATCCCCAGTGCATGGGACTACGACTCCGCCCACAAGTGGTATTCCGAGGTTGAAAGCCGGAACCTGCGAAGCCTCAAGGGCGACACCGTCGCCAGCTTCGAGGAGCTGATGATCGCCAACTGGCTGTACCTGAACGGCATCGCCTACGAATACGAGCCGACCTACGCACACAAGCTGGCCGGGACCGGCAGGCGCGCCTACACGCCGGACTTCCGGCTCACTGAAAGCGGCGTCTATCTTGAGCATTTCGGCGTCCGCAAGACGACACGGCGGGACGGTACGGAGGAGCTGACCACCGCACCCTTCATCGACCGCGATGCCTACCTGGAGGGCATGGCGTGGAAGCGCCAGGTCCATGCCGAACACGGCACGACCCTGATCGAGACCTATAGCTGGGAGAACCAGGAAGGCCGCCTGCTCGAGGCGCTGGCAGAGAAGGTTGCACCGCATGTCACGATGCGCCCGCGCCCTGCCCTCGAGATCTACGACAGCGTGACGTCCCTCGGGGTCGTCGACAGCTTCACCTCGCTGATCGCAACCTTCCTGCGGCACTTCAAGAACGGCGGCTATCACCTGGAGGATTGCGAGACGAAGGCCGCGACCCTGAAGATGGGCAAGCGCGGCGCGGCTTTTCTCAAGATCTTCGGGGCGGTCTACCGCGAATACAAGAACAGGCTGGGCGAGCGCATCGATTTCGAGGACATGGTGAACCGCGCGACCGCGCTGGTGGAAAGCGGTCGCTACGAAAGCCCATTCCGGCATATCCTTGTCGACGAATTCCAGGACATCTCGACCGGCCGGGCGCGGCTGATCCAGGCGCTCAAGACCCAGCATGCGGAGACGAGGATATTTGCCGTCGGCGACGACTGGCAGTCCATCTACCGGTTTGCCGGATCCGACATCCACATCATGCGCAACTTCGGTCGCGAGTTCGGCGGCGTCTTCGCCGGCCACACCGGTGTCCACCGCACGGTGGACCTCGGACGGACGTTCCGCTCGGTCGACAAGATTGCCCTGGCGGCCCGGCGCTTCGTGCTTTGCAACACGGCGCAGATCACCAAGACAGTTGTTCCTGCCGGCGCCGCAGAGCACCCCGCGATCCGGATTGCATGGACCCGGCGCGAGACCGGCGACCAGGTGCTGGACGACGCCCTGAGAGCTCTGGCGGCAGAGCCTGCTCCTCCCGGTCGCACGGCCACGGTGCTCTTGCTGGGCCGTTACCGCTTTGTCGAGCCCGACATGCGCAGCCTCCGTCGACGGCATTCGAACCTGACGATCACCTTCAAGACCATTCATGCCTCGAAGGGCCTGGAGGCCGACCACGTTGTCCTGCTCGGCGCTGATAGCGCACGCATGGGCTTTCCATCGATGATCGTCGACGACCCCCTTCTCGCCCTTGTCTCTCCTGAAGCGGAACCCTTCGCCAACGCCGAAGAGCGCCGCGTGATGTATGTCGCCATGACCCGGGCGCGACGAACGGTCACGATCCTGGCGTCCGAGGCGCGCCCTTCAGCCTTCGTCACGGAGCTGCTGAAAGATCCCGTCTACGACGTAGCCAGCCCACGCGAGGCCCAGGAGCGCACCCATACATGCGGGCAATGTGGTGGGCGCCTGCTGTTCGTGCCTGGCGGCGATGGCCCAGGCTGGTACCGTTGCGAGCACATCAAGCACTGCGGCAATCGCATGCCCGCTTGTCCCGCTTGCGGCACCGGGCTTCCGGTTCGCAAGGAACCGAAAGACGAGAAGGTTTGCGGAGAGTGCGGAGCCGTTCAGGAGCCATGTCCGGAATGCACCGACGGCTGGCTCGTGGAACGGAGGGGAAGATACGGGGCTTTCCTGGGCTGCGTCCGCTTCCCGGATTGCACCGGAAAGTCGAAATTAGGACGTCAAGCAGGCAAGCGAACAGGTGGCTAACTAAGTGCCGGAGAGCGGCAGCGCCTTGGCAAGCCTGGCCGGAGATGACGCTCAGACGCAGCACAACCGCACGGTTGGCAACGACACGACGGGCGGAGAGCTGCCGTTCGCTGCGGGGGCACAGACGGCAGCAGTGCCCAGAAAGCGGCTTCAGCAAAACTGCAAACTGAGGGCATCCTACAGGGCAAGACCGGCCCTTCGCGGACATTGAATGCGCCTACGAGTGGGGCAGTGCAGCATCCGCATGTCAGCTATTCCACTTTGAATTGGGCGTTGGAGAAAATAATATGGCGACAGGTTAACAGGTACGCATACGGGATATACAAACCTAACACAGATTTTCGGCGTAGTTCCTTGCTGAAGGACATCGGCAACCGCAGAATCCCAACTAGGGTTCCAAACTAGCAACCACGTTTGCACTCGTTGAACGTTCAGGACCAAGGTTCACGGGGACTTCGGGCCATCTCTCGAAAAGACCGTTCCTGCGCAAATACTTGCTAAAGTCATTCTGCCTTCTACTGTTTGAAAAATGTGGAGTGATCTGGAAGACGGGTTCAAAGAGTGCACAGTAGCCAAAAATTGAAAAGACTAGCGGGGTACGGTTTTTAGAACCTGAAATACCAATGGCGCTGACGGTTGTGGGGAACTTTGTCATTGCATCAACGACACTAGTGTACCTAGCCTCAGAGTTAAACTGATGCATTCTCGCTTGGTTGTTCAACCGGAATGGAAGACCAGAAAGCTTGCTTAAATATTCTTCGATTTCCCAGTCTTTTTCCGGCGTGGTATTCATCGGATCGAAGTAAATCAAATCAATATCTCTCGGCGGGACTTCACGTCCGAGGATTTTCCCCCAAGCCAAGTCTCGAATAAGTCCGCCGACTATGCACCAGTTTGGCAGATCAACACTAATTGACGCATCGATTGCCTCACGAACCATGTGGCTGTGGTCCAAAAGCTCCATCACTTTACAATACTTTGTCATTCGAGACGATTCTTCGCAGCGGCATGTTCCTTGTCCGTAATCCGCGAGATATCTCTGGCGGCATTGTCATACATCAGGGTAATCTCTTTAGCCCAATATGTCGCCACATCATCATCAAGTGTGGAACCGCTTGTCACGTATTCTATTTTGTTGGCGATTGATGCAAACTCTTGGATGCCGCGGTAGTTTTGGAATGCCGTCATGCGGTCAGCTGAGAGTTGCCAAATAGAAGTGGCAAGAAGCAAAAAAGTGGCGGCACTTATCAGAATTGTGGCGAACGATTCAGAAATGCCAAGCAGATGAGAAATTTCTCCAGAACCAAAAAATGTCAGTACCAAAAAAAGCGCAGAAGCAGTCACGGTCAAAAAATCTCTGATCATTGCTCGATTCAATGATCTGTCGTGTCGAAGATCACAAATCTCTTTCATCACCGCTGCTTTTCTCTGGTACCTTACACAGAACTTGCGGAACTGTTCATCGTTGTAACTTGGATCTATCTCTTTCATGTGGCTTCCGCAGAAAGTTGTGACGGTCACGCGTCGACAGACTGTAAATCATGAGCTTGTGCTGTGATAGTTGTCAGCACTCTAAGCTAAGAAACGAAATTTTGCCATGCGAGTCGTGCCAGATTGAACAAAACATGTTAATACTAACACTATCACGGATCGTCTCCGCTTTGGGCCGTTCGTGTCCATCAACACCAAGGGCCCTGAGCTGCCATTCGCTGCGTCCTGGTCGAACGGCAGCTCAGAGCAGCTTTGGGCCGAGAGAATTAAATAGCATTGCGAGTGTGTTAACTGGCCCAACTCAGGGCCGCACACCAGCTTTGAGTCCTTCCGCGACATCCACGCCCGCTTACGGCTAACGCCGCTTTCCTTCGGCCAAGAGTACGGAAAATGTGTGTTTGATTAAGTATATACAATATCAGCGACCGCCTCCACGGGCAATCGCACCGATGTGTTGCCGGCTCTAGAGCTTCATCCGTTATTCACAGCAGCAAAGACTTCTCGGCACTTAGGGCGACTAGCTGGCCGAACGTGTTCGTCCGAATGCTTGGGGGGCAACTAGATGCAAGATGTCTTCGACAATAAGGTGAGCTGTATCGACATTCTTCAACATCCCATATTTATTCTGGATCATATTGAAACGCTCTGTCGTATTTACTGAAAGGTAGTTGCACAGAAGAAGTGCGGCTTCGGAATCGGAAAGCTGAGCCCGAACCAACTTCACATAGAACACCTTGTCCTCCATCTCGGAATTTTCGACAAAGTTCAGTAAGGTGTAGAGGGTCCTAAAGTAGTGAGAAAGCTCGTGACCAAAATCGTGAAAGAAATGATCGTAAACCCGGTCAAAAAGCTCTTCTGAGCTATCCGTTGTAATTTTGTGGACTCCCTCTTTATTTTCGTAGTACCTACGCTGAAGAGACTTGAATAGAAAGTCGATGGCATCTTTCCCCCTGAGCTGTTCGAGTTCTTCATTACGAATAACAATGGAATTGGTCAGGGATACAAAGCTATCAAACATCTTGAAAAATGTTGACTCGAAAACTTGCTTCTTTGTTGCAAGGTTCTGATCTCTTAGGTTGTCCTGCTGTTCTTTTAAAATTTTCTTCGTTTGCGTCATTTCGCTCCGCGCGATGAAAAGCTCCTCTCTCTGCATTGCAATGGAATATATTACGCCAACAAATGCCATACCTGTGAAAATGGAGTTGACTGCGCCAAAAACGTCACCGAACGTCCCGCGCTCACCAATGATGGTTTCCGTTCCGCTGTAATGCAGGCCGATCCAGAGGTTAGCGAGCCAAAGCGCAACCGCAATGACTGCAACAAAAATAATAAACCATCCTGAAATGCGCTTTCGCATCTCGTCTCCACTACTTTTATTCTTCACAACTTATGCCCATGTTCGAGAATTTCATATAGAGTCTTCAGGCGGCCCCTGACCGGATGGAGGAAGATCCTGGCTTGAATGTTGGCACTGCGGACCTCGGCCTGCCTAGCCTTGCTGCAACGTATCTTGAATGACGGGTTCAGGGAAGCCGCACTGCGGCGGCCTCGATCTGCGCGAATGTCCTGTGTGGATGGCTCCTGCATAGCAAGCGAGAAATGACTTTAATTCACCCATTCAGAAGCGGTCGTGTGTCCGGCCTGTTTGCGCGGCATTTCGGCCGCTGGCCCTGATGGCTTCCGCGTCCCGGGTCCCTGTCAGGTATGCGGGCGATTACGCCCCGGACTTTCGGCGGGGTCTCCCGGGATTACGGCTGTGGGTGTCTCCATCATCTCGTCGGTCTTGCTATGCAGGAGCCATCCACACAGGACCTTCATGGCACCGCGCAGCATAGTCCAAGGCCCCAAGTGCAGCTATGCGGACAAAGCACCATTTCGCTGTGGCTTCACGAATGTCAGCTCTCAGAATTTTCTCACGACATAGAAGCCCTATCGACAGCTTTGCGAACTATCTGAAAGACCTCCTCCAGCTCATCTTTCGGCACGCCGCCAAAAGCAAGCCTAAGCGCCTGGGGCACTGCAACCGTCGTTGCGAAAGGTTCTGCACCGGATGCGGAAATACCGCGCTCTTTCAAACGTGTGACGATGGGTTCTGCCCGAACACCCTTTTCGAGCGGCAACCAGGCAAAGCCTGCGTTGCGATGTGAAAGAATGGACCGTCCATCAAAAACGGTCTGGCATAGCTGCTGACGCTCCGCGCCATCCCGTCGCCGGGTCTCTTCTGAGTTGGCAAGTGTGCCGTCCTCCACCCAGCCCGAGACCAGACCGGAAATCAGCGCCGGGGCGTTCCAGGTCGTCGCCCTGATCGCTTCAAGCAATCTGTCTGTGTGGGTCATAGGAGCGATCAAGTATCCCAGACGCAACCCTGTGGCGAGACTTTTAGAGAAGCCCCCTACGTGGATCGTTCGTTCCGGCGCGAGAGCGATGAGGCTTGGTGGTGGGTCCGGCTCCAAAAAAGCGTAGGCCGCGTCTTCTATGAGCAATAGGTCATGCGCGCGCGCGATCTCGACCAGACGCAGGCGTGTTGCCTCATCCATAACCGAACCCAAGGGGTTGTGAACCGTCGGCATCAGATAAACCGCCCGCAGCTTGCGCGCGCGACACTTTCGTTCCAGATCGTCCGGCTCCATCACGCCGTGCCGTCCCTCGACAGGAACAAGATCAAGGCCCTGCAACGCCGCAATGGATTTGAAGCCGGGGTAGGTCAGGGTGTCGGTTGCGATCCTGTCGCCGCGTCCCAAAAGCCCAAGGGCGATGGTTGCCAGCCCATGCTGACCGCCTGACGTGACCAGAAGGCATTCGGGGTCGATAGAACCAAGGGTCGCGGCAAGGCTTTCGGCAATAATCCGGCGTTCGTGCGTCCGCCCGCCGTGGGGCTGGTAACGCAGCATCGCCTCAAGGTCGCCCGCCGCCGCAAGTCGCCGCAGGCCCGTCCGCAACATATCCGCATCGGCCGCGTCCCCCGGCATGTTGAAAACCAGATCAATGAGGCCATTGCTGGCGGTCTGTCGGACCCCCAGCGTAGGAGGTAGTCCGAGATCTCGCACGAAGGTGCCACGACCAGCTTCGCCGACAATCATGTCTCTCCGCTCCAGCTCCCCATAAGCACGAGTCGCAGTGGCAAGAGCCACATTGAACTGTTCCGCAAACGCGCGATGTGTGGGCAGTTTCGTGCCAGGGGCCAGCTTGCCCTCTTGAATCGCGGTCGAGACCAGGTCGGCGAGGCGTATGTAACGAGCTTTCTTCATATTCTCACTGTATCTAGTACAATCAAAAAATTGTCATACTTGCTATCTCATGGCATTCCGATCTCAAGTCAATCTTCGAGGTCCGCGCCCCATGTCCAAACTGATCCCCGTTTCGCTGCTCGCTCTTGGCCTTTTCACGGTGACGTTCGCCGTGAACCTTCAGGCTCCGCTCTATGATGCCTATGCAGCGGAAAGTGATGTCGGGGCGACGGCGGTGACGGTTGCGTTCGCGGCCTATGTCGGGGGTCTCACGCCGACGCTCTTGCTGCTCGGTGGGCTGTCTGACCGGATTGGACGACGGGTTCCGATTGCGCTGGCGTTGATCCTAGGCGCAGTGGCGACGGCGCTTCTCGTGCAGGTGCCAAGCTGGACAAGTCTTGTCGTCGCGCGCTTCCTGCTCGGAATCGGAACCGGCCTGGCGACAACCGCCGGGACGGCCTACATGACGGAAATTCTCGGCTCGGACCGCGCGAAGAACGCCGCCCTGATCGTGACCTCTGCTACATCTCTCGGCTTTGGCGGCGGCGCTCTGGCGACCGGTATCAGCCTCGGGGTGCAGGGTCCGACGCTTTTGCCCGCCAGCTACATCGCCCTGTTCGTGGCGGCTCCGGTCCTCGCCGTAATTGCCCTCAGACTGCCCCGAATGGACAAGCCTCGCCCCGTGTCCCTTCTGCGCCTGCCGGTCTTCCCTTCCGGCACATGGATGTTCGGGGCCGCAATGGCGCTCGCCTGGTCCACGACCGGCATGACCATCGCGGTCATTCCGCTGGAGCTTGCCGTGAACGATCTCGGTGGGTGGACGGGCCTTGTCATCTTCCTGGCGATCTTCGTAGGATTTCTCTGCCAACCGATTGCCCGGCGCATGACCAACGAGCGCGCGCTCGCCCTCGGGTTCGTTTTGATCCCACTCGGCTTTCTCGTCCTTCTGGCCGGTGTTTGGTTGAAGATTCTGGCATTCGTTCTCGTCGGCACCTGCATCACCAGTGCGGCCAGCTACGGCTTCACCTATCTCGCTTCATTGGCGGAAGTTTCATTGCGTGCGCCGGACGACCGAGCAAGGGCGACCGCGGGTCTGTTCGTCTATGCGTATTTCGGGTTCTCGCTTCCCGTGATCGCCAGTGGCGCACTGGCCGATATGCTTGGCCTTCTGTCGGCGATGGTGGTGTTCGCAGCGGTCCAGATCACGGTCACGGCGATCATCGTGATTATATGGAAACGAGGGGTCGTTCCACCCTTCGCCGCCGAACCGGACTAACGAAGCTGCCATTCGCGCATTGCGCGGCATTCGGTACAATGGGCTCGAAGCGGTCATACGGCGTTGCAGCAGGACGCGCGCCCGGACTTATCCTCGCGTCCGTCGCTCCCGGCCCTTTGCGGACATTCGTTCAGGACGCAGCGGATGGTCGGTTTTCCCTAGAGCGGTCATCTAACGCGCCATGCAGCATGGACCGACGGAAAGGTTCGCACTCCAGAGCCGAAGGGCGAGACCGAGCAGAACCTCGGCCTGATGCGGCAGATTGACGAACAGTTCTTGGAGACGCCGTTCTTCGGCGTCCGGCAAATTACCTGGCACCTGCGCAATGACGGGCATCTCGTGAACGAGAAGCGGATACGCCGGCTGATGCGCCTGATGGGGTTGATGCCGATCTATTAGAAACCGAACACAAGCAGGCCGGCGAAGGGGCAGAAGACCTATCCTATCTGCTGAGAGGCCTGCGGGTGGACCGCCCTAACCAGGTCTTGTGCTCGGATATCACCTACCTGCCCATGCGGCGCGGGTTACTCTACCCCGTGGCGATCATGGACTGGCACACCCGCAAGGTTCTGTTCTGGCGAATCTCGAACACACTGGAGGCCGACTTCTGTGTAGAGGCGCTGATCGAGGCCATCCACAAGTTCGGTCCACCAGAGATCATGAACACCGATCACGAATCCCAGTTCACATCCTTTGCTTAGACGGATCGGCTCCGCCGATCTGGCGTGCGCATATCGATGGATGGGAAAGGCCGGTTCCTCGACAACATCTTCATCGAGAGGCTGTGACGCACTCTGAAATACGAGTGCGTCTACCTGCATGCCTGGGAGACCGGTTGGCAGACAAAGGCGGCCATCAGGAAATGGATGACATTCTACCACCACCAGCGCCCTCACTCGGCCCTCGGCGGCAAGCCTCCGGCGCTGGTCTAATGGGAGAGAAATGATATCAACCAACCCGATCAGCAGGTGCAACGAGTAGCCTAATTTACGCCAGATCCTGTCCAAGAGATGGGGCGTAGCTCACTTCGGTCTCTTACGACAGTTAATGACTAATCAGCAGCCACTATGCGCTGAAATGCACTTGGCACAGAATGCACGAAAAAGTTGAGGTTGGGGTCGAATCCCCTTGCCACGCCGTTGCGGAGCTTTCTAGTCTCTTACAACTGTAGCGAGGCGTGCGCTCATCATGGCCCCATACGATTTGACACATGAGGAGCTCCAAAGGCTCTTCAAGATCGAGTACCAGAACGTCGCCGAATTTTTCGCACGATGCGTAATCATAAGCGGATCGGCCATAGTGCTGTTCAGCTACACGGGATGGGTAATCTCGCTATTCTGGATTGTCGGATATCTAGTGACGCACACTGCGTATTTTTCATATCTCTTCTTGGCACTTCGGAGCAAAGCTACTCGCTCAAAGAGCCTCGGCAATACACTGTATATATTGTTAATGATTTCCTTCTCTTGGATGCCTATCTATTTGCTCCAGATCCAGGATGCTGCACTCCATCTGCCGGCTACTGCTGCAATTCTGGCATTCATGTTCTTTATGATCAGCCGAGCTGAGGGGCAATACATTATCATCGGAGTGCAAGTCTTGATCGTCTCTGCTGCCGCTATTGCGATTGCTTGGCGAGCGATGCACCAAGTAGATGAACATGTTTTAAGAGCGGTTATCGTGACGTCCGAGATTGGACTGGTGGGATATTTTCTTCAAACACTGCTGCTGGCTCGTAAGAACCGCCTACGGGCTGAAGCGTCGGCAAAAGCATCCATTGAAATTCAAAAGATGGAGGCGATCGGACGACTTGCTGGTGGAGTTGCGCACGATTTCAACAATCTCCTCACGGTCATCCTGGGAAACCTAGAAATTCACGACTTATCGCACGATTCGAGGGAAAAAAAAGAAACGTTGGAGGCGGCACGTTTAGCGGCCGAGCGAGCGCGTGGGACGGTACAGCAGCTTCTGACTTTTGCTCGGCGTGGCGAATACAACCCACGCCAGTCAGATCTCTGTGAAATCGCCGAGTACTGCGTTCGCCTTGGACGCCCGTTGATTACTAAGTCAATCAATCTCGAGAAAGAAATACCGCCCACAGAATTGCCGGTTGTTGTAGACAAAAGCCACCTGACGACAGCAATTCTAAACCTCATCATTAACGCCAAAGACGCAATGGATGGCTCTGGTACGATCAGCATCATAGCTGATAAATTTCAAGTTGATAGGACCATTGAAGCAGCAGATGGTACGACGGCCGGACCAGGGGTGTTCGCACGAATAACAGTCCGAGATACTGGACCTGGGATCCCCAATGAGCTTCGCTCCCGCATACTCGAACCCTTCTTCACTACGAAGGAGGTCGGTAAGGGAACCGGGCTAGGGCTTTCTATGGTTTCCGGTTTCGCGAACCAATCCGGTGGTTTTTTGCAAGTTGAGAGCTCCCCTCATGGCGCCGCTTTCAGTATTGCACTTCCAATGACAGATTTTCCGACGCAGGAACTTGCATCGATCGACGGCTCTGTTGCTCAAAGCGCGTGAAGCCAGCACCTCGCCACGTTCTCCAAACACGCTTATCCTACGGGCCCTGTGATTGGTTTGCCGAGCGCTATGTAGCCGTTCAGACTGGCGGTGGCACGCAGACCAGCTCCGGATTAAGCCAGATCGTCGGGGAGCCACGCTGTTTTAGGGCGTGCGTCGGTGGGCTGGCACCAGTGGCGCCTTCACCGGCTTACTGTAGACAGAGCATTTCCTGGTTTAGTCGCACTGCGCGATCCCTATCCTCATCCAGACCGGCTACCACGCTGGATCCCCGAGATGAGTCCCTGACCCAGCCTTTTTCGCAACAAAGCCTTGCTCAGAAAAACTTGCAACTTTAGAAGCTGATACTTTTCTGCAGACCATTCCCGGCGTCGCCTTCATACACGGTAGGCAAGTTCGAGAAACCTCTTCGAACTTTTTCATGGCTGCGACAGAATTTCCCCTATGGGCTAACGCAAGGGCCTCGCCCTCAAGTTTCTCGACCAACTGGCACTCCGGGCCAAGGTCGAAGGACTCTTGCCAAACTGAACTCATAAACTTCTCCATTGGCCAGCGCACAGCACGGAAGGACTAGACAATACACACTGTGCAGTCATCGGCGCGGTGGGATATCCTTGCTTGCAGAAGGATAACAAACCTATACTTTCGAATATGAGTTTTCATAGCAGAGCCAACAGCGGGCTTTTTCTGCATCCGGCATCAACGGTAGCTGTGCTCAATTGAGCGGTCCTTACAGCTGGTGTGGCGCGCCTTGCCTTCATGGAACTTCCGGCCCATGGCGGATCTTTGTGCTTGGCACTCGTGTCTCACTGCGGCTTCCCTGAACCCGCTAATCGAGCATGGTGCAGCATTTTTTATGTCTGAGGGTTTGTGCTGCAAGACGGAGCTGACGATTGAACATACTATGTCAACGCCTGATCCGTGCCTGCGTAACCGACAAAATCTAAATAGCATCCCTGGGGGGATTTGACCTGAACCAATCTACGATCTCAGGCATGTTGGATTCAAATCGACCAGGCGCAAAGACATTCAGTACGCCTGATCTATTCTTGCTCCGATTCTCAAAATCATGCTGCACGCCAGCAGGCACGAAGATAAAGGATCCTTCTTCCGCATCACGCCATTCATCGCCGACAAGAAAGCTCATCGTTCCTTCCAGCACATAGAATATCTCGTTCTCGCTTTCGTGCGAATGAGCGCCAATACCCTTGGTGTTCGGCTCCATCCACCATTCGGAAATCGAGTATTGATTGGCCGTTTCATCGCCGTCGGCTTTGAAATTGGCGGTGATGCGACCCATGTCGTAACTCCGGCCTTGCCCGCGCTTGAGGAAAATGGGCGCCCGCACTCCTGTTTCAGTCATACGTCACCTCTTCCGGCTAACTCACTCTTTCGAGCTTAGCGCGGCTTCTGACAGTCGTGCAACGTTCCGCTGCCGTCACACACACCCGTTCCGAACCTTCGCTGCGCGGTGCGGTATGGCCAAACATCTGGCCGCCCCTCGCGCGGCGTCCCTGCCGGCCCAGAGCTGCCTTCCACTAACGTGGTCATCTCTGCAGTGCAGTTTCCCAAACCGCCCGTCGGCAGCATCGTGCAGCATTGTCCGCCGCTCCAAGGTCAGTGGGGCGGACAAAGTTAGCTTTCAACGGAGCGACATGAAAGGACGCTTACACTCCATCACCTGCATTCCCAGATGCCAAACAGTGTCCGCAGCAGGCGGAAGTTTCCCGAGAGGTTTGCAGCAAGAACTGCTATACCTGCGCTAAGCATCATGACAATAAATGGGCGTCGCCACGAAGGTGAAGCGCAGTCCTGAATGGCCGGTTTGGCGAGGTCCAGCTTCGACAATGAATCGGTTTCATAGCCAGGAACCTTCCCCTTCAGCACCAATATCAGTGTTAAGCAGCGTTCCGGCTGACCTTCTCTTCGATCACGATCTTAGCTTTCGGGTCAGTAAGCTTATATCCTCGCCCCCATATCGTTTCTATGTGGCTCTCCCCACCAGTCGCAACGGCGAGCTTCTTGCGCAACTTGCAGATGAAGACATCGATGATCTTGACCTCAGGCTCATCCATCCCACCGTACAGGTGGTTTAGAAACATCTCTTTGGTGATCGTCGAGCCCTTGCGGAGGCTGAGCAGCTCAAAAATCTGGTATTCTTTTCCCGTCAAGCTGACCGGCCGACCCGAAACGTCCACCGTCTTGGCGTCAAGGTTGATTTCAATGTCGCCAGTCTTGATCGTTGATTGCGAATGACCTTTGGAGCGTCGGATAATGGCATTGACTCGGGCCATCAACTCATCTCGATTGAACGGCTTTGTCAGATAATCGTCGGCACCGGACCCGAACCCTTTGATTTTGTTTTCGTGATCATCAGCTCCAGACAAGATCAAAATTGGTGTTGCTACCTTGGCTGCACGGAGCGTCCGGAGAACTTCGTGTCCATTCAGGTCAGGCAGCCCCAAGTCTAAGAGGATCAGATCGTAATCATACAGCTTCGCGAGATCGATGCCCTCCTCACCCAAGTCCGTAGTGAGGACGTTGATGTTTGCTTTGCTCAGCATCATTTCGATGCTGCGTGAGGTCTGGGGGTCATCTTCGACAAGGAGGAGGCGCATTTACTCGAATCCTATTTGGGGAAGCTCATCAGGGGTCGAGAAGTAGCTAAAAATTGGTTAACGATCCGTAAACCTTAATGCAAAAATAAACCCTATTTCCTTCCAGACAGCGGCCCGCAGGTGCCGTCCGATCCAAAACAAAGGCGCTTCCGGTTGCGGCCCAGAGCCGCCGTTCGTGCCAGTCGCAGCGTACGGCAGCTCTCCGCCCCTCGCGACAGAGCGGCCTTCCTGGCGCTTCGAACACGTTCGGCCCAGATCTGCCGTCGACACGCCCATCAAGCGCTGCGCCGCAGCGTTCCCGGAAGCGGACCTTGGCAGGGTGACGCAGGAGAGCGGTCGAACCGGCAGACGTGTGCGTTGGCCGGTTGCCCGGCCTGTGGCCGACAGGCGTGACTGCCACATGAAAGCCGGCTGAATCTAAATGAAGTTCCGAGACATGACAGCGCCCGCAGGTTGCAGCGCAAGAGAATTTTGCGTTCTTCCCGACAATCGATCAGACCACGAGTCCCAATGCGCTGAACTGCGCCAGGCAGAGGGGGTAGGAAGAAAGCCTGCAGGCCTCGGTTGAAACCCCTTGCCATGCGATTGCTTGGCTTTCTACTGTTCCGCAGTGGTAGAGAGGCGTGTGACGATCATGGTCCCATGCGACATGAATCATGATGAGCTTCAGCGGCTCTTCAAGATCGAGTACCAGAACGTCGCAGAATTCTTCGCGCGATGCGCGATCATAGGCGGAGCGGCCATCGTGCTCTTCGGCTACACGGGCTGGGCAGCGTCGCTGTACTGGATTGCCGGATATGCGGTCATGCACATTGCGTACTTTTCCTATCTCTTTCTGGCAGTTCGCAATAGAGCTCCACGATCGAGGATTATCGCGACTACGCTGCTGGTAATGCTTATGGTCTCTTTCGCCTGGATGCCCATCTATCTGCTCCAGATCCAGGATCCTGCGCTGAACATCCCAGCTACGGCTGCGATTCTGGCATTCATGCTGTTCATGATCAGCCGTGCCGAAAAGCAATACGATATCATCGCGGTGCAGGTCTTGATCGTCGCAACCGCCGCCATGTTCATTGCCTGGCGCGCGATCAACCAGGTAGACGAGCTTGTGATAAAATTGGTTGTCGTGGCGTCGGAAATTGGAGTGGTGGGATATTTTTTGCAGTCCCTGTTGCAGGCCCGCAAGAACCGGCTGCAGGCCGAAGCGTCGGTGAAAGCTTCTATTGAAACTCAAAAGATGGAGGCGATCGGCCGACTTGCTGGTGGCGTTGCACACGATTTCAACAACCTTCTCACGGTCATTCTAGGAAACCTGGAACTTCATGATCTGTCTCCGGATTCCAGAGACAAGGCCGAAACGCTGGAAGCCGCACGTTTAGCGGCCGAACGGGCGCGGGGGACTGTTCAACAGCTTCTGACTTATGCTCGCCGTGCTGATTACAGTGCGCGCAAGGCCGATCTGCGCGAGATCGCCGACTATTGCATCCGCCTTGGCAGACCGTTGGTGACCACGTCGATCAATCTGGAGAAAGAGATTCCGCACAGCGAATTGCCAGTTCTTGTCGACAAGAGCCATCTGACGACCGCAATCCTAAATCTGATCATCAACGCGAAAGACGCCATGGGCGATTCTGGTACCATCAGCGTCATAGCGGACAGACTCGACCTCAAGACAATCACCGAGGCAGCGGATGGTGCGACAGCCGGCCCAGGGACCTTCGCACGAGTAACAGTCCGGGATACTGGCCCCGGCATTCCCGACGAAATTCGCGCCCGCATACTTGAACCCTTCTTCACGACGAAGGAAATCGGCAAGGGAACCGGGCTGGGTCTTTCTATGGTGTCAGGGTTCGTCGGACAATCCGGTGGTTTCTTGCAGGTAGAAAGCTCCCCAAATGGTGCCGCTTTCAGTATCGCCCTTCCAATGATAGATTTCCCGACGGAGGAATCTGCACCGGGCAATAAGTAACGGCGACGCTTGCTTTGAAGACCGCCCAGCACCTTCGTTGAATGATGTGGAGACGTATGCTGCATGCTCTCTCCCTCAGGCACATTGTTGCGTGCGGCCCAAGGCTGCCGCTCGACCGAGCTATCAAATGCTGCGCTCGCATCCCGCATAGCTGCCGTTGGCTAAAAGTGCAGAATTCGGATTTGGTCGTCAGCTGCATTCTTGGCAGTTTCGCCCCAATTATCACGTGACATGATCAGCTATCAAAAGGATCTAGCCAGTTGTTATGTAATTGATATCGCTATTCAAAAGTCTGCTCTCTGGCTTCGTCGCGTTGACATTCCCTCCTTCGAATACGATTAATACGTTCGTTTGCTTTACCTGCAACGACCTTAGCGGCTTCTGCGATTTCTGCGTCAGCATGGGAAGCTAGAGCGAGGATAGCATCTGCTCTTGGTTGCATGGTATCTGCTTGAGTAGCTGACCACCCACTGCGAGGTTCCATTCGGCTCGCATAACCGTTCAAGACACCGCGTGGATTGGGAGCAGCTTCCAAAAACCTCATCGCGGTGTCAGTCAAAACTATTGCTCCAGTTTCTTTGTCAACTTTCCATAATTCGAGACTGGAGCCGATCACCGACCAAACCTCAGCTGTTTCTTGTCTCTCACACCAAGAAACGAGCGTATGGACATCAACTTGGGCAAGAGGCAGGCGGTCCATGCCACCACTTTCAATAAAGAAGCGCCGCTTTTCGCGTGTTTCGTCGTCACCGGCGAATACACGATTAAGAAAATCGATTGGTATCTCAACGGCAGTGTTCCGAACAGCGCCTTCGAAGGCATGAAGATGTCCATATCTTTCATCAACAACCTCAAAGATGGCGTCGAGCCAGGCATTTTTCTCCTTCTCATTGCCTTGGAACCTCAGCGCCGCCCGAACAACGCACTCCATCCGATGATTAGTTGAACCGCCCGGATCGTTGTGATCTCTGAGCATACGCTGGGTTGCGGCAACTAAGCCAAGACGCCGAAGTTCAGGTCCGAGTGTATCCAATTGGCTGTCTTTCCCATGGAGTCTCATTGTCAGCCCTTCCAACACGGCGTCATCGCCGTTGGGCTTCGCAAGAATTCTCTCTGCGACTTCAATGATCCGGTGTTTAGGGAGGGATGTGTAGGTATCTCGCCATAGAATGTTTTCGAACATCCACCCGTTTATGTTTCGGCCCCCAAGCAGCGCCAAACATCTATCAAGGTCGGATTCATCGAATTTCCTAGCAGGATGTAGCCCAACTATGACCTGACGAAGGAGATTGTGGTCAGCACATTGATCCAACAGCAGCTGCGCAAGTTGTGGTTCAACGGTGTCTACCTCTTCTAGGAATCCACAAAGGACTGAATAATCGAAGTTTTCCGTTTCTTGGGCTTCGAGTTGGCCAACTAGGCTTCGCCATGTCTGCCGCAAGTCATCAGAACCTCTTGCAAGACCGCGGCCAAATGCAGTTCGGTGTGGCATCCAATCCGTCAAAAATAGCGCCGGACCCAGGTCTTCTAGGTCATAGTCCGAATGTGCAAAGTCTTGCCCCAACCGCAGGGCTTTGGCTTGAAGCCTCTCTTCAGCTTTCGAATACTTCTTTGGGTCGTCATGATCAAATTGTTCGTCTAAGGCCCAGTTGTTTCTGCCTTTCTCTAAAACGTAGGTCTTGATCATTGGCAATAGGTCGTGCGGTTCGAGATCGGCTTCCAACGCCACAAGGCTGTTCGGGATCGGCCTTGGGTCCGCGTCTGGCTTCTTTTTCTTGTAGTCAAAGTAGATGGTCGAACGGATTGCTCTCCAGCCTTCCCCCCAAGGCTCTTTGGCGTGAAGTGCCCTTGCTGCATCGACGAGATCATTTTGCATTGCTTGTTGGCGCCATAGACCCCGGAAATTCTGCGCGAGAATCGACCTTGCCGATTCAGCTAGCCCCGGGTCGTCGCCGATTCCCAGCTGGACGGCAATATCAACGAACGATTTGCGCCAAGACGCGAGTTGATCGTTATCTGGTCGATATCCGTAGTCTCTTGGCCTGGCACCGAAGTCGCTCAAGCCTGACCCAGTCCAGTGGGAACCTTCTAGAGCACTGGACAGCATTCTTAGCCCCAACGACCGCCGCGTCTGACTTGCTGATTGGATGCACTGCTCCACTAGATAGACACGTTGTTCCAAGGCTGCGTGTGTGCCCGATAGATATGCTTGGAAAAACCGAATGATTTTATCTCTGATTGAGTCGTAGCTGCTTACCTCATCCTCGAAATCAGCAACTCTGATAAGAAGGTTTACGCAGCGATCAAAGGCTTTGGGCTCGTATGCCATGGATTGAAGTAAGTTTATGATCGTAGTCCTACGAGGGTTGTGCCTCGGGTCAATTCCCTGAAAATCTGCAGCAGTGAGCTCGGCTTCGATGCGGTCAAGCAGCGCATCCGGTGCAACGGGCCCAATGTAGTCCAGAATTCTCGATCCATTCTCATCAAGGTTGGAAACGCGACCCAGCAGGCCGTCCGGTTGCAGCCATGCCTCAACAATCTCTCTGGCAATCGGGTTATCATGCATCAAGCCAAGCCTGTGAGCGAACGACATCAGAAGCCGACTATTCCCTGGTGCTTCGAAAGTTGATCTCAGTGTCTCTACGGGGATGCTCTCTAATGCAGATTCTGCCAACCTGTTTGCGACTGCATGGGGCAGTATCGCCCTCCAATGGGCTCTCTTTTGCACAACGTGACGGTCTGCCAGCTTCTTGGTAGATTTGAACAATTGAGCCGTTGAGTGCGCTGAAATAGAGCCCAAGACTTCCAGTTCATTCTGACCAACCTCTGGGTCAGAAACCGAGAATGAATAGACTAAGGACAGAGCCTCGGCCTGTTCACGAAGGTCACCATCGGCTCCTTTCCGTTGTTGGAAAAGACGGTCGAACAATTCGGCGTCTGATAATTGTGCGAGGCTCTCACCCTCTTCAACCCTTTCTGCAATTGCCAAGGCAACCCTCGCATTGCCATCGGCAAACTCGGCGACACGTCGTGCATTTCCTTGACCGATTTCGGGAAACCGGCGCACCAGAAGTTTTTCGGCGACTTCCGGTCCATTCGCCTCAATGTGGACCACTTCAGTGGTTTGCGGCTTGTCGTCTCTAATATCGTATTCCACCGTGATCAGGCGGACATCACCACTTGCAGCAGACACTTTGGCTGCCAATGCCGAATGCAGATCGGAGGGGCAATTGTCTAGGATCATTACCGCGCGACGACCTTCGGCAGTCAGACGATCTAGCATGGCAGAGGCGGATGGATCGGGGTCTTGTCCGGTATCGACGTAGACTGCGATAGTCCTATCGAGAGGATCATCGCCTATAGTATCGTCAAAGAGTGCCTGGACAATCCGTGTTTTGCCAACACCTGAAAGCCCCGTGACGCGGATCGCTTTGTTTGATGTGCGTATCAGCCGACGCATAGGTTCTATTGCGTCTTCGATTGAAAACTCCTGACCTCGCTCAGTCGGCACATGGACAGTGACGCCTGGAGCAGAAATCAGAGTGTCAGGCGATCCTTTGGGCGGATTACTCCAAGCTCCATATGGCTGCCATCCCGAATAACCCTGACCGAGCTTGTCTTTCAACCACAGTAACACCGACGGGTGCTGCCTAACCCACTGGACCAGCTTGGAACGGTCGAAGAAATCGAGGTGGATGTTACCCTTGTTCGGATCACTGGCTACCGCTGCCCGCATGGCGTTTAAGCGATCCTTCTTCATCGGAGGTGAACAATCGTCGGCGAGGCTCACGATGATGTAGCTGCCGCCGATCTGGGCTTGGTTTGCGATGGTTGGGTTCAGTTCTCCATCCTTCAGCATCTCCGCCAAAATTGCGGACTTTGGCATAGAGTCCTTCTTGGACTGGAGAACTGTGTTTGGGCGGGTCAGGAATCCCGTTTCTAAGTTGGTGGTGTCCACCTGCACATGAATGTCGATGCCTTCATCTTGGGCCTTTATCGAGCCTGACCAACTGACACTTGCGGGGCTATGGTCATGTGCGGCGACCTCCGCCTCGGCGAGACGTGCTATCAACTCCTCCAGCCGTTCGTCGGACAAACGAAGCAGGTCATCCTTTTCAATATCGAAGATCGCCATCTCACCACCTGAATGCAACGGGCTGTAGGCGTAGCACATTTAGCCCACAACATCTAGCGATGCAGGCATCGCGTGGCAAAATGGGAAACGGCCTCGAGTCGAGCCAAGGATCGTCAGTCTTCACCAGCGTCTCGTCGATCCCACGCAGCTAAAAACCGACTGATGGTAGACTTCTGCTGTTCATTGAGAGTGTCGCCTCGCTGTGCTTCGCTCAACCGCCGTCTGAACTGGTCTTGATCTAACAATCGGTCAATTCCGTTGACCTGTGCGCGGTCGTTCTCTCGTTGGACGAGATCGCTAGGTGCGCCACCGAAACCTCCCGTGCCTTGACTGTAAGACTTCCCTAGGAAAGCTGAAGCGAGTTGGTAGAGCTTCGCGTCGCCCTCCAAAGCCTGAGTTGTGAAGGCAATGACCTCGCCAGACCCATCAGGCTGTAGCCCGTCCCATTCAGAAAGCAGGCGGGCAGGGTTGGTTGACGACAGCATGGTCCCGTCGGCAGCGGCTGCCCGAAGCATCTCGAGTGTTTGCCCTCGAAGTTGCTGAGCTACGGCTTCAGTTGTCAGCGTTTCCACTTCCGAAGAAGGATCGCGGTCAGGATTGCTGGGGTAGTGGTCCTCCCAAGCCGAATTGCTGAAATCGACGTGCCATTGCAAGGTGGCTGCCGCAACAGCCCTTGCCAATATCTCGGATCGTTCTTCAAGGGTAGTTCGGTCTCTGAGTATGGCTCGCAACAGCCAGTGCAGTCTGAACCTGTTGTCGCCGAATGATCCGAAACCGCGCCCCTCATCTTGGTCCAAGAACAATTCGTCGGCCATGCCAAACAATGCGGTCAACAGTTTCTCGCCCTGTTCAATGGAGATATTGGGTCCGTGGGCTGTCAACTCATCAAGGATGTATGAGGCTTTGGTCCGCCCTTCAGCCTGAGTGATCTCTATCGCGTCCCGAACACGGTCCTGAATCTCTTCAACCGTCCTCGATGCGTCGAGGAGATAGTCGAGTTCTGCTTTCGGTATGGTCTTCGGCGAGACTGAAAATCGGAAATAGGTGTCAAAGTGTTCGTTTGAGCAAACTCGCCTTTGACGAGCCCATTCCCTTGTCCCTGAGTGAATGGTGTTTGCGAAGACATTCTGCAACTGAGGGAACAATCTCATAAGGGCTTCCCGAAGTTGCCCATGATCTTCTTCAGGTTCACTCCCCAGGAGCATCGATGCGTATTGGGCAGAACGGGCATCACGCTGGTCGTACCTATCGTTCTGACCTGCGTTCAGGATGGCCGATTTGTTCTGCCGTATGGCCTTATAGACCGCTGGTCGGAACACTCGCAGAGTTTCAAGGCTCACAAAATCCGGCAAAAAGACATCAGACTTGATGGGAGTGATTGTAATCGAAAGCGTGTTCGCCAGTCGCAAGACATCCCGAGGCGTTTTCAGCTCCGGCACCACGATAGAATGAAACAAATTGCCAAATTCGACCGGATCAATGTCAGGTAGGTCAGCCGCCAAACCATCTAGCACCTCACCCATCATGACGTTAAGATGTGATTGATCGGGTTGAGGAAGCTCGAATCCCGCTTGAATGATCTTCTCAAGGTAATGTGCGCCTTCAGACGGAAACCGACGTGCAACGGCCTGCTCAGTGGTCTCTCGATCATAGGCTAAAAGATACATCACGTTTGGAAGCCGTCCTACAGATTTGACCAACCGGAAGATGACCAGCGCCTCCTCCGGTGAAAGACGGTCCAGATCGTCAATGATTACAAGGAACTTCTTCCCTGCTTCACGAAGAGCGTCTGCAAGAGTCGCCTGTAGGTCCTCTGCAGTTTCACCCTGCTCGATGAAGCCGCCGAGTGCGTCCAGGGTCGCGGTCGTTGCCTTCTCTCCCAGTGATCCTGCAAACAAGCCTACAGCCATACCCGCAAGACTGCTTGCGCCTGCAAGGTTGGCCCCCAACTTGCGGAGGGCTCCAGCGGCCTTTGTCTGCTCCGAAAGGACGGGCGAAAGCCCAGCGTAGAGTTCCTTAAAGAATCCCACGGCCAACGCATCTTCGGTTCGATACATCCACGCCGGAAAGTTAATCACTTCGAAATCGGCCGCATCATTCGCAAGATGGTGCCGGACAAGATTGATAACGCTGCTCTTGCCAGAGCCCCAAGGACCGTAGATTGCCACCACGCTGCCAAGCGGGTTCTCGACACTACGAATGCAATCGCTGATGGCCTTGGCGAATGGGTCACACCCAAATCTATCTTTGTCGGGGGTCGTGATTGGAACATCGTCAAAGTTACTCATCTACTACCTCGTGCAGATTTGGCCCAGGGAAGAACCCTTTGCAGCAAAACAAAGTCCATCCTCACTAAAGTCTGCATGTTGGCCGGACGAACTATTTTACCGTGGCAAGTTTCGGACACGGCAGGAGTCGAATGTCCGGTTCCATGACCACTAACATAAGCTCTTCGCGAGCGCGGCCAAAGTCCGCTTCCCGCCCACACCTGACTTCGCAAGTGCGGCGTAAACCGAGTCAGTCGGCTAACGGTAGCTTAGATCGGCGTCTCTGATCTTGGACACCCCGCCTCCGCCGAGCGCCCCCGGGACCGTCCGGTTCGGGGAAGCAGCACTTTATACCCGCGAACCCGCCAATGGCGGCTGAGGGGCGGTTCGTGTTGGTTGGGTGCCCAGGTGTCTTTCAGTGGCAAGGATCTTTCCCTGCGCTCAGCGGCTACTTTGCGGCTTCGGCGCGCATGGCCCCTATGCCGGAGAAAGTGTTGTCCGGGGCAACTGGTATCCCCGCCCAAGATCTGCCCGGCCAGGCCATCAGGTCCGCGCGCCCTAATTTATCAAGCTGAGCGATCTCCCTCGGCTTCGTCCTTTGCCCGTGTGGCCAGCCACTCTGTCATGACCCTCCGAACAACTTCTGGCCTGGAAGGCAGATCCTCTTGCACCCGCCGATAATCGTCGATCGCCTTCAGCATCTGACGATCCATTCTGATGGTGACCGGTTCGGTATCCAGTTTTGGACGTCCCATCTTAGCCATTTCGAATCTCCTTCAAGAAACTACTTGACTAAATGACGTCATAAACCTAAATTGTCAAGTGCGATGGGGGCTCTGACCTCCCCATCACACTCTAACCCCAACCGATCACATGGAGATCGATCATGGCTGAGACCTGCCCTACCACGCGCCACGGCGCGGATGAACCCGCGCACTTTCGTCATTCGCCCGTTTCGGGCCACTTCTCACACCTGCTCGCGGCCTTGGCCGCTGCGATCGAGGCCGAGCGTGACATTGAGAACGGCCTCTGGTCCGATCCGGGTTTCGATCATTGGTTGAAGGAGGCGGAACTCGGGTGGGAGCGTGCCACCGGTCGCTGCTGCTCCGTCATCGACGCACCAGCTACCCGTCCGAGCGATGTCCCGCTCCAGCGTTTCGCGCGTCACTTGCACTGGACGCTCGGCTGCGAGACCGCTGCCGAACTCCGGACTGCTCGCCAGGTCGTTGCGGGTCACCTGGATCTTTTCTCCTGGAACGGAAGGGACCCCGAGGGGCTGCGCATCGTGCAGATGCTCGCGCGCGGGCGGCAGCAGTTCCACGAGGTCTGCATGCTCGACATGTTGAACCCGATTGATGCCGTGGCCTTCCCGGAGGCTTTCACCGGATACGAGCCCTTCGCCGCCTGATCTCCACAAACATCGTCCCGGCACCCTGATGCCCTGTCCCGGAACGGGTCAGGGCTCAAACAAACGTGCCCTCGTTCTCAGCCGACATATTCTCGGAGGTCCAGTGATGGCTCATCCCGCACACACGTCTCTCAAATCCGCACCCGTTCGCCCGCATATCTACGTCGGCGCGTCCAAGAATAAGCTCTACCTGCCGCGCGGCTCCCGTAAGCTCTCTGCGGAAGGCTGGTCCCGTACCTATGCAGGACCGATCAAAACGGAGTGGAACACAATTGCCCAGTCTAAGGGCTTCGACCTGATCCGCAGGGTCCGGGACAAGTTCCACGTTGTCTTGCGGTGCCACACCTGTGGAGCCTTGACGGCGCAGAAGATCTTCACCTTGCGCACCGCCCAGCCAGCTTGTGCGAGTTGCAGGCATCGCGCCATCGTCGTGATCGCGCAGGAGGCTGGCTTGGAGTTCCTAGGCTATGACCCGGACTATCATAAAATCGGCATCTACCGCGCGGTGTGCGGCCACACCGTGCGCCGACAGTTCGGACAGATCGAACGTATCGCAAACGGCCATTGCAAGCTGCGCTGCGAGACCTGTCACTCCGGGAAAGAAGCCGAGGAAGCAGCTGACCGTGGGTGGCAGCTGCTGGGAAGCGATCCCGAAGGCAACCCGAACTACCGGATCTATCAGCACGGCTATGGGCATAGGCAGCGGGTTGCCCGGGCAAACATGCAGAGCGGTCGCTTTCAATGCACCGCATGCGGGGAAGGTTGGGCTACTGCACCAAGTCATATCTATGCCATTCGTCTGGAACTCCCTACCGGGCTTCGGGTGGTCAAGCTGGGCTTCTCCCGAGACCCGGAATCGCGACTGCATAATCAACTCTTGCTGCAATCCGGAATCCAGGCAGAGCTTCTGCGGACCGTTCCGCAGCCGACAGGCCACGCCGCGCTTTGTCAGGAGAAGGCCCTCCACCGCGCGCTGAAGACGTCTCATCCGGACGCGATCATTCCACATGAGCACTTTCGGGACTGGCTGGCGGTCAAGACCGAGGTCTACGGGATCGAGATCGCGCCGATCATCCTGAAGCACCTGGACGACATCCGATAGAAATAGCGACCCAAGCGTGGGCCGGTTCCGGAACGGTCCCGTCCGGATCCGGAGCCGCCCCAGCGGCCCGGCCCGTTTGCCCGTAAGCGTAACCCGCACGCCACAGGGTGCGGGGCGTCCTGACCTGCGCCGTAACGCCCACATACCGGACAGCGCCACCTCTTCTTCCCTGAACCTTTCCACGCCCCCTTCCGGATCGCGGTCCCAACCCGGGCGTCCTGATCCGTACAGTACGGAGCTGACAATGACCAAACCTTCCCCCCAATCCCCCCTTCCAAAGAAAAATGGCGCGAAGCGCCCGCAGTGGTGGGCCTACGCCCAGGACTGCATCGCGCGCCTGCGCGCGACCGAAGCTGACATCGTCGATCTCGAACGGCGCGCAACAGATGGTGACGCCGCCGCAGTTGACACTTTGATGGCGTACGAAGGCGGCGACAGCCCGAAACCGCCTTCGCGCCGCGCAGCTTCCGGGATGGAGTCCGCCGCCGAGGCCATGGGGCGCGTCAGCAGCGCGCCTCATCTGTCCCCGGAGGAGTGGGACGCGATCGCGGCAGACGGCGGCGATCCCTTCGCCACCGCTCAGGACGGCAGCACCCGTCCCGCAATACCGCTTCCCCTCCGCGACGTGATCCTTCTGGCCCGCCTTGCCGCAACCTTCCGGACTGCGGAGACCTGGGAGGCAACACTCCAACCCGGAGCTTTGACGGTCGTGGTGGGCCTCGAACCCACCCTTTCCTTGGGAAAGTTGCTGACTGCCGCCATGCTGCCGAATGGCTGGGCAATCCAGAGCCGAGCGCCAAGGTCCGCGCCGCATCCGGTGCTCCAGCTGCCTGACCGCCCAGTGATGGAAAAGGAGCTGGAGCGCCTGCTTCAGCATCCGGCGCCAATCCTGCTGCCGGTCGCGAAGCAGGAGCACCTGCCAGCTCTCGTCGGCGCCGGCGAGACAGGCGAGCGCATTCTCTTCTTGGAGAAGGTGAATGCCGATATCCTGCTCTTCGCCCTGAGCGTCAGCCACAGCGCGACCGGACGGATCGATGCCGACAGCGTGCGGGCACTGTTGCCCAACGATGAAAGCCTGGCCACTCTGGAGGTGGGACATCTGGCGATGGCGTGCCGCGCGCCGACAGCCCGAGAAGTGGCAGAACGGATCTCGTTTATGACCAAGACAGCGCCCACCGAAGAGGTCGCGCGAGAGCGCTCCGGCCCGGCCATCATCGACGGCACCACGCCCGCGCACCATGCTGTCCGGAACATCGTAGAGGATCTTGCGGCGTGGCAGGCCGGCGATCTGAACTGGAGCGAGATGTCGCGCTCCCTTCTGATCCATGGCGCCCCAGGGTCGGGCAAGACCTACCTGGCCCGGCAGCTGTCCGAGGCGGCTGGTGTCGCTCTGGTCGAGGGTAGTTTCGCCGACTGGCAAGCTGCCGGGCACCTCGGACATATGCTTGCCGCTATGACCAAATGCTTCGACGACGCGGTCGCGAACGCCCCCTGCGTCCTGTTCATCGATGAAGTCGACTCGGTCGGGTCGCGCTTCGGTGGCGACCAGCACGGGATTAGCTACCGGGTTCAGGTCGTGAACGGCTTCCTCCAGCAGATCGACCGGCTGGCACGTACCCCGGGCATGATCCTGATCGGGGCCTGCAACCAGATCAGCCGGCTCGATCCTGCGATCACGCGGCCTGGCCGGTTTGACCAGATCCTGCAAATGCCACTTCCGTAGCTCGCGGACATCAGGCTGATCCTGGGCAAGGTGCTGGCGGATAAGCTGCCCAAAAGCGAGATCAATACCCTGGCGCGCGCCGCAGTCGGCAAGACCCCCGCCGAACTCGACGCCGCATTGCGTGCCGCCACCGCCGATGCGCGGCGGCAACGACTGCTCATGTCATCCGACCTGGTGCGCCGACACCTCGGGATCGATCAGCCCAACCCGGAACTGCTCCGCCGTATCGCCGTCCACGAAGCCGGTCACGCGCTTGCCGCCGAACTGCTGGTGCCGGGATCTGTCGTGAAGCTCAGCCTCTCTGACCGCGACGGTCGGACCGAACGCCGTTCGGCGTTCGCCCAGCTGACGGTCGAGGAGATCGAGACCGAGCTGCTGATCCTGATGGCCGGCCGCGCGGCCGAGCGGCTGGTGCTGGGCACGATCTCCGGCGGCGCAGGGGGAGACACGGAAAGCGACCTCGCTCTTGCAACCACCCTGGTCCTGCAGCTGGACCGTGAGCTGGGCCTTGGCCGCAACGGCCATAGCTGGCTTGGGCCTGCTGACATGTACAGGTTGACCGGGGAGGAGAAACAGCGGATCAGTGCGAAACTGGGTCAGGCGGAACGCAAGGCATATGCGCTGCTCGGATCCAAGAAGGATACTCTCGAGAATATCTCGAACGACTTGGTGCATCGGCGCGAAATGAACGCCCGGGTCCTCGCGCAGTGGCTTGGCGATACGCCGTCAGACCTGTCGCCGCTTCAACCGATACACATGTCATGACTGTCTCGGCTCGCCGCGCCTTGAGCACCCGCACGCTCAAGGCGCAGCTCGGGTTCGCGTATTCCCGGAATACTCTCTCCATGAAAAGTTTTGCCAAACGTTCGCTGCCCAACATGCGCGCCGCCGTACCGGTGGCAATTGCTCCAGAAGAGAAATTCTCCGCAAGTTCGGGCCGTTATCCACATGTTTCCAGGCGTGTACGGGGTCTACCCCATCCCCGCAGGCCCCAATCCCCACTAAACTGGCAAGACGACTTCACGCAGGACAACCGCCGGAAAGGGAGGGAACACATGTCCAGACGCACACCCCTTCTGGCCGTCAAGGAAGCAACCGCGGCGCAGATGCTGGATATGCGCACGAACGAGTTCAGGAACCTCGTCCAGATCGGCGCGCTGCCGCAGCCTATCGACCTCGCCGGGCAGGTACTGCGCTGGCGTGTCTCCGACCTGGAAGCGATCCTGACCGGCGCCGTGCCCGACGAAGGGTTCGAAACATGAAGAAGCTGGAACTTCCCTACCTGGACACCATCACCGTGAAGGGGCGTACCTACCACTACTTCCGGAAAGGCAAGACAAGGGTACGTCTCAAGGCGGCGCCCGGCAGCGACGCCTTCCTGCGGGAATACTGGCATCTGCGTCGTGGTCAACCGTCTGCGGCGTCTAGAACGACTTGGGACCGGTTGATCGCCAGCTACTACCAGAGCTCGAAGTACAAGCGCCTCAGCAAGGGAACCGCAGCCAACTACAGACGGCATTGTGAAGCAATCCGTGAGAAGAACGGTGCCAGAGACGTCCGCACTTTCCGTCGCAAACACGCCATCGAGGCGCGCGATGCATTGCAGGACACCTGGTCGAAGGCCAACGAACGCGTGGCCGTCCTCTCGATCCTCATGCGCCATGCCGTGGACCTCGAATGGATCAACCGTAACCCTGTCGTGGACGTCGAGAAGCTTTCGGGCGGAGAATATGAGCCCTGGCCCGAGGACAAGCTGCTCGCCTACGAAGCAGCATGCGAAGAGCATAGCGTGGAACGCATCACCTATGAACTGGCAATTGGAACTGGCCAGCGGCTTGGTGACTGCATCTCGATGAAGTGGGCCGACTTTGATGGCGAGTATATGACAGTCGTTCAGGAGAAGACCTCAGCCAGGATCCAGGTGTACTGCCCGACGCGCCTTCAGCGTTTCCTGGAAACCATTCCCCGGAACGGAGCCCATATTCTCGCGAAGAACCGCACGCAGCAAATTGGCAAGCGGCAGGTGCAGAAGAAGCTCGAGGCAATTCGGAAAGCGATCGGCGTCCTCGCCGGGAAGGATCGTCTCGTGCCTCATGGGTGGCGATATACGGCGGCGACCCAGTTGGCCGACGCCGGAGTCGATATGCGCGACATCCAGGCCGTGACCGGTCACAAGACGCTATCGATGGTTCAGAAGTATACCGCTCAAGCCAACCAGAAAGCAGCCTCCAGAAGGGCCCAGACAGCACGGGAACAGAGCAGAAACGAACCAGGAAAGTGCTAACAAACTGCCAAACTCGGCTGTTCGATCTGAGCGCAGCGTTTCAAATTTGGAAGTTTTCTCTTTAAAATCAAAATGGTGCGGGTGAAGGGACTCGAACCCCCACGCCAAAGGCGCCAGAACCTAAATCTGGTGCGTCTACCAATTCCGCCACACCCGCACACGCTGATCGCGTGACGCGCTTACTAGCAAAGCGCCCGCGCCGATTGAAGCCTAAAACGGCAGGCGACGCGGGATTGATGCCGGCAGGCCCTTTCGCCCTGCCAGCAAAGGGCCTGCGCGCTCACTCAAGGGCGCGCAGAACCGCAGGAAGGGCCTCTGGCAGGTCTTCGGCGATCAGGCCGGGGCCGAAATGGCGCGCGCCCTCCACATGCAGCATGACGCCCATGGCGGCGGAATCAAACGCCGGGAACCCCCGGGCCAGCAGCCCGCAGATGACGCCGGACAACACGTCCCCGGACCCGGCGGTGGCCAGCCAGGGTGCGGCCCGCGCGCCCAGGGCGGCATGGACCCGCACGCGCCGGTCAGGGGCGGCAATCACCGTGTCCGCGCCCTTCATCAGCACCACACAGCCTGCCCGGTGCGCGGCCTCACGCGCCGCATCGACGCGGGAAAAGGCCGGCCCACGGGTGGCGGGATCAGACAGCCGTTCGGACAGGTCGGGAAAGAGACGCGCGAACTCGCCGCCATGGGGCGTCAGCACCGCGCGCGCGGGCAGTGCGGCGAACAGGGCCTGGGGATCGGAGCCGAAGGCGCTCAGCGCATCGGCATCCAGCACAAGCCCGCGATCGTCGTCCTGGGCCGCCTCCTGGGCCACTGGCACCAGCTCCCGCGCCCGCTCGATCCCGAGCCCGGGGCCAAGGCACAGCGCGTTGAAACGCGGATCCTCCAGCAGCGCGGCCAGATCCGATGCCCCGGCAAGGGGCTGCATCATCAGGGCGGTGACCTGGGATGCGACCTCGGCCTCAGCCCCGGGGGCCACGCCAAGGGTGACCAGCCCTGCCCCGATCCGCAGCGCCGCCCGTGCCGCCAGTCGTGCGGCGCCGGTCTTGCCCGCGCCACCTGTAAGGACCAGCGCATGGCCATGCCCGTATTTATGCGCGCCTGCCTGTTTTTTCGCCACCAAGGCGCAGAAACGCGGGTCCGCCAGCAGCTCTGCCACCTCTGTGCCGCCCCCAGTGCCGCGATTTTCATCCGATCCCTCCCCCGGCAGGCCGATATCCACCACCTCAAGCGACCCGCCGGCCTCACCGCCCGCCCCCAGCACATGGCCGGGCTTGGCACCGTGGAAGGTCACGGTCAGATCGGCGCAATAGCCCGGATCCTCCCCCAGCCAGCGCCCCGAATCCGCGCAGAGGCCAGAGAGGATGTCGACCGCCACGCCATGGCGCGCCGCCCCCAGGGCACGGGCCAGCAGCGCGGCCAGATCCGGCGAAAGCGCCCGGCTAAGCCCCGTGCCGAACAGCGCATCCACCACAAGGTCCGCGCCCGGCGCCTGCCCCGCTGCCTCCTCAAGGGACAGCGTCTTCCCCTGCCCCTCCCACAGCATCTTGTTGGCGGCCGCGTCAGGCGGCAGGGCGCCCGGATCGCCCAGCAGGCCAAGCTGCACCGCCCAGCCGCGCACCGCCAGCAGGCGGGCCACCACGAAACCGTCGCCCCCATTGTTGCCGGGCCCGCAGAGAATCACCGCCCGTCCCGGCGCCTCCGCCAGCCGGGGCCAGCGCGCAAGAACGGCATCCACCACCCCTGCCCCGGCCCGCTCCATCAGCTCCAGACCGGTCACCGAACCGGCTGAAATCTGCTCCATCTCCCGGGCTTTCATCTGGGCACCGGTCAGCAATATTGACATGATCTTTCCAAACTGCACAAATATTAGTCACGCCGCATATTTTTCGCGCGGCATTTCGTTGCGCCCTCTAGCCTCTCACCGGCGTTTGACATTAGTCAATTGTGAGTGCGACGTGAAAGTGGTCTGACCGGACCGACGTTACTGCGAGGAGTTTCCGATGAAAAAAATCGAAGCGATCATCAAGCCGTTCAAGCTTGATGAGGTGAAGGAGGCGCTTCAAGACGTGGGCGTTCAAGGTCTCTCCGTCATCGAGGTGAAGGGGTTTGGCCGTCAAAAAGGTCACACGGAACTGTATCGCGGTGCCGAATACGTCGTCGACTTCCTGCCGAAGGTGAAAATCGAGGCAGTGCTGGACGACGACCAGGTGGATGGCGCCATTCAGGCCATCATCGATGCTGCCAAGACCGAGAAGATCGGTGACGGCAAGATCTTCGTTTCTCCGATAGAGACCGCCATTCGCATTCGTACCGGGGAAACCGGCACGGACGCACTCTAAACACACCCTTTACAGGGTGGGCGTGCGGGGACGCGCGCACTCCAAGAGACTCAAAACCGAAGGGAAAAGGGAATGAGCAAGGAATCCGTTCTCAAGCTGATCAAGGATGAGGACGTTGCCTACGTCGACATCCGCTTCACCGATCCGCGGGGCAAGCTGCAGCACGTGACCGTGGTTGCGGACCTGGTCGACGAAGACTTCCTCGATGAAGGCTTCATGTTCGACGGCTCCTCGATCGCGGGCTGGAAGTCGATCGAAGCTTCCGACATGAAACTGATCCCCGACACCGAGTCGGTCTACATCGATCCGTTCTATGCCGAAAAGACCCTCTGCGTGCATTGCTCCGTTGTCGAACCCGACACCATGGAGCCCTATGAGCGCGACCCGCGCGGCACCGCGCAGAAAGCCGAAGCCTACCTGATCTCCTCCGGGATCGGCGACAGCGCCTTCATGGGTCCGGAAGCGGAATTCTTCCTGTTCGACAACGTGAAATACTCCGTTGCCATGAACAAGGTGTCCTACGAAGTGGACGCGCTGGACGCATCCTGGAACACCGACACCGATTACGAGATGGGCAACACCGGCCACCGTCCGGGCGTCAAGGGCGGCTACTTCCCGGTCAACCCGATCGACGACGCGCAGGACATCCGTGCAGAGATGCTCTCCACGATGAAGCGCATCGGCATGAAGGTCGACAAGCACCACCACGAAGTGGCCTCCTGCCAGCACGAGCTTGGCCTGATCTTCGGCTCCGTCACCAAGCAGGCTGACGAGATCCAGAAGTACAAGTACATCATCCACAACGTGGCCCAGGCCTACGGCAAGTCGGCAACCTTCATGCCCAAGCCCATCGCAGGCGACAACGGCACCGGCATGCACGTGAACATGTCCATCTGGAAGGACGGCAAGCCGCTCTTCGCTGGTGACAAGTATGCGGATCTCTCCGACGAAGCCCTGTTCTTCATCGGCGGCATCCTGAAGCACGCCAAGGCGCTGAACGCCTTCACCAACCCGTCCACCAACTCCTACAAGCGCCTGATCCCCGGCTTCGAAGCCCCGGTTCTGCGCGCCTATTCCGCCCGCAACCGCTCCGGCTGCGTGCGTATTCCGTGGGCGGAATCCCCCAAGGCAAAACGCGTGGAAGCCCGCTTCCCCGATCCTTCGGCAAACCCCTACCTGTGCTTCGCCGCACTTCTGATGGCCGGCCTCGACGGCATCAAGAACAAGATCCACCCCGGCGACGCGATGGACAAGAACCTCTACGATCTGCCGCCTGAAGAGCTGGCTGACATCCCGACCGTCTGCGGCTCGCTGCGCGAAGCCCTGACCGAGCTGGAAGCCGACATGGACTTCCTGCTGGCCGGCGACGTCTTCACCAAGGACCAGATCGAAGGCTACATCGGCCTGAAAATGGAAGAGCTGGAAGAGTACGAGCACACGCCGCACCCGGTGGAATACAAGCTGTACTACTCCTGCTGATCCCTTTCGGATCGACGGACACGAGGGGCGCCTTTCGGGGCGCCCCTTTTTCGTTGGCGAGATGGCAAAGATAGGTCTGGGCGCTGGTGTCGGGATGGCACGGGGTATGTCTGGATGTGGCTAGAGCAGCGCTTTTGAGGGAGGCCGCCACGGTCTTTCACCGGGACTCACAGGCAAAGCAGACACGCCAGGCACGGGCCAGTTTCCCCTGCCCCGGGCCAGTCATCAAACTGATCTTAATAGCTATTTTGCGCCCCCGTCAGAGCCACGCCTTCTGCTAAGCCTCAGAACTGCGCGCGGCATTCCGCGCTCAGCCCGGCAGGGTCAGCACGATCGCGCCGCGCTCCGTGGCCACGACCGTATGTTCATATTGCACCACCGGCGCGGCCGGCGTGCTGTACAGCGTCCAGCCATCGCTGCCGTCGCTGGCGAACTGGCCGCCACGGGACAGAAAGGGTTCCACGGTCAGCACAAGCCCCTTGTGGATCCGCCGCCGGTCGCCCCGGGTGGGCCAGGTGGCGATTTCCTCGGGCTCTTCATGCAGGGAGCGCCCCACGCCGTGGCTGGCCAGGTTGCGGATCAGCGTATAGCCGCGCTTTTCCGCGAACTGGCCGATGGCATTGCCGATCCCGGCCAGCGGCTTGCCGGCCCCGACCTGGGCAATGCCGATCTGTGTGGCGCGCCTACCGTCCCGGCACAGCCGCTCAAGAGAGGGGCGCACTGGCCCGACGCGATGGGTCGCCCCGGTGTCGGCGTAAAAGCCGTTCTTGGAGGCAGAGACATCGATGTTCACCAGGTCGCCCTTGGCAATCACCCTGTCGCCCGGGATGCCATGGGCGATCTCTTCATTGACGCTGATGCAGGTGGCGCCGGGAAAATCATAGGTCGATTGCGGGGCCGAGACCGCCCCGGCCTGCTCCAGGCAAAGGCGCCCGATCTCGTCCAGCTCCCGCGTGGTCATGCCGGGTTCCAGAGCGCGGGCCATGGCGCGCATGGTATTGGCCACGATGCGCCCGATCTCTTTCAGCCCGTCCAGCTCGTCCTGCCTGGTAATCGTCATCTCTGCACCCTGTTCCCTTGCCACGTTCCTTTGCAGCGGCATCTGTCCGCGGCCTTTGTCTGAGGCGGCCGTTTTATGCGGCCCCAATCTTCTGCGGCGGCGCACTTTTAAATGCGTCACCCCATCGCCTCCGCTCCCGTCCCGCCCAGCTTAGACGTGCGCGACCAAATCGTCTGCGATCCTATCCCGCACGATCAAATCGCGGGCGATCAAGTCGGGAGCGATTATATCGCGCCGGACTAAATCGTGCGCGATCCGACCCGCTTCAGCCTTCCGCGCTCAAAGCACCTCGCACACAGATAGCCCATCCGACATGGCGCATGCCGCCCATATAGTCCAGCCGAGCGCCGCTCCTGTCACCGCGCCATGGCCCTCAGGCAAGCGATCGGCGGCCAATGGGCAAGAAGTGAGCAAGGGCGCGATGCCGCGCACGAAACCGACCAAGCAAGGCCTGCGTCGGTCTCCGGCATCCGCGCCATCCGCCCTGCCCCCTCAACCAGCGCTCAGCCCCCGCCCCGTTCAGGCCGGCACGATGAAGGTATGGATTCCGAAAACCACCACCCTGCTCTCTGCCAGCCGCCAGATGGTCTGGCGTTCAGAGCGGTGGTAGGGTGCCTCCCTGTCATAGCGGTGGCTACGCTCCACCTTTTCGCTTTCCGGGTTGAACAGGACCGGCGCGCGATTGCCCAGGAAGTTCGCCCGCCATAGCGGCCGGCCCACCTGCACCCCATCGAGCAAGCGCTGCACGCGCCGCGCCAGCTGTTCGTCGTATTCTTCAACCGGACGGTGGATGGAGACCATGGGCCGCATGAACTTCTCCCGCAGGGTCCATTGCGCCGGAAAACACAGCACCGCGCCGGTCAGCATGTGCTCCGTCATGCCCTCGCGCCGCTCCATGATGCAGAAATCCTCCTGCACCAGGCGCCCCAGCGTGGCCATCGGCGCCTCGGGGAGCAGGGGCACGGTGACGGCATCGGGGCGGGTCACGGACATCTCTTCCACCCGGTAGCCGGGGCGGTCGCGCAGCACGTCAAGCACGGTCGCCAGCAGCTCTTCCGCCGGGGCCCGCGCGCCGGGATCCAGCGCCAGCACATCCTCGGGCCGCGTGGCGATCAGCTCATCGCGCAGGGCCATCTGGCCGGCAAAGGCATCATCCATCAGCAGCCAGTCTGCCGGGTCCATCGGGGCCGTCCCGGGCAGCCGCTCGGGCACCTTGTACGGCAGGGAGGATTGTTTGATCGGGTCCATGCCACCTGTGTATGGCCCGCTTTGCGCCTTGGCGAGCAGGATGTGCGCAAATGAAAAGCGCGCCGCCGTCGCGCCGCCCCTCTCGATCACGATTTCAGCATCGCCACGGTCCGCAACAGGGCGCCCGGGGGCTTTGCCCCCGACGCAGGTCGGCCCCTCGATGGGGGCGGCCTGCGTCCCCCGGAACCGCAAAATCAGGCGCGACGGTAGCTGGTCTGCATCAGGTAGTCCTTGCGCGGGCCACTGACCTTCCAGCTGCTGGACCAATCGGGCCAGGCGGAAAAGTCATAGGTCACCCGGTAAAGATCCGGCGCGCAGTCATGGCGCGCCTGCGGGCGCTCCGCCAAGGGGTCGAAGTCGTGAAAGAAACGCCCGTCGGAAAACCGCACCGCGATCATCGGACCCGCCGCTTGCCAAAGATAGCTGCGCTCCGCCTGCAGGCTCTGCGCCCCGATCCGCATCTCGCCGCGCTCCGTCAGGCGCAGCCCCGCGCCTTCGGGGGCGAACCGCGCCAGGCCCGAAAGCGTCGCATCCTCGCCCAGGGCATTCTCCACCCGGCGGCTGAGGATCCACGTCCCTTCGAAAGCCTTCAGATCCCGCATCACCCCTGCTCTTGTCTTCGCGGCCTTGCCGCCCTGCCCCACAGGCAGTAAAGACCGCGCGACACCGCGTAAAGCCGTTCCAGAGGAGCCCCGCCATGATCCCCCGCTATGCCCGCAAGGAAATGACCGATATCTGGGAGCCCGCGACCAAGTTCCGCATCTGGTACGAGATCGAGGCCCATGCCTGCGATGCCATGGCGGACCTGGGCGTGATCCCGCGTGAAAACGCCGATGCGGTCTGGAAAGCCAAGGACGTGGAATTCGACGTGGCCCGCATCGACGAGATCGAGGCCGTCACCAAGCATGACGTCATCGCCTTCCTGACGCACCTGGCCGAACACGTCGGCTCTGAAGAGGCCCGCTTCGTCCACCAGGGCATGACCTCTTCGGATGTGCTCGACACCTGCCTGAACGTCCAGCTGGTGCGCGCCGCCGATATCCTGCTGGCAGACATGGACAAGCTGCTGGCGGCGCTGAAGAAACGCGCGCTGGAACACAAGATGACCGTGCGCGTCGGCCGCTCCCACGGCATCCACGCAGAGCCGACCACCATGGGCCTGACCTTCGCCCGTTTCTACGCAGAGATGGACCGCAACAAGGCCCGCCTGCAAGCCGCCCGTGAAGAGGTCGCTACCGGCGCCATCTCCGGCGCTGTCGGCACCTTCGCCAATATCGACCCCCGCGTCGAAGAGCACGTCTGCGCCAAGTTGGGCCTTTCCCCCGAGCCGATCTCCACCCAGGTGATCCCGCGCGACCGCCACGCCATGTTCTTCGCCACCCTCGGCGTCATCGCCTCCAGCATTGAGAACGTCGCGATCGAAATCCGGCACATGCAGCGCACCGAGGTTCTGGAAGGGGCCGAGTTCTTCTCCATGGGCCAGAAGGGCTCCTCGGCGATGCCGCACAAGAAGAACCCGGTTCTGACGGAAAACCTGACCGGCCTCGCCCGCCTGGTCCGCATGACCGTGATCCCGGCGATGGAAAACGTGGCCCTCTGGCATGAGCGCGACATCTCCCACTCCTCGGTCGAACGCGGCATTGGCCCGGACGCGACCGTGACTCTGGACTTTGCGCTGAACCGGCTGGCCGGCGTTGTCGACAAGATGCTGATCTTCCCCGACAACATGCTGGACAACATGAACAAGTTCCCCGGCCTCGTGATGAGCCAGCGGGTGCTGCTGGCGCTGACGCAGGCCGGTGTCTCGCGTGAGGCGGCCTATTCCATGGTCCAGCGCAATGCGCTCAAGGTCTGGGAAGAGCGCCTTGATTTCCGTGAGCTGCTGCTGGCGGATGAAGAGGTCGTCGCGGCCCTGGGCACCGATGGCATCAACGAAAAATTCGACATGGATTACCACACCAAGCATGTCGACACGATCTTCACCCGCGTCTTCGGCGAAAGCTGATCGCGCGCGATAGATCGGTTGAAACGGGGCGGCTCCTTGGGGCCGCCCTTTTTCGTTGCCCCTACGCCTGCTTCGGGATTGCCTGTTCGCCCCCACAGGGGAACGCCACGACCGCGGCAAAGCCTGCGCCGCTAAAGCCTTTCTTCACCCTTCCCTGATTATCTGCCCCCAACCAAGAACGAGGGGAAAATGGGTAATCTGACGCCATTGGCACAGCTCTCTCCGCCCGCGCCCGTCATCCCGGGCCAGCTGACGCGCAAGCAGAAGGCGGCGATCATCGTCCGTCTGTTGCTCAACAGCGGTGCCGACCTGCAGTACAAGGATTTTCCTGAGGAAATGCAGGAAGAGCTGACCTTCATGCTGGGCACCATGCGCCACATCGACCGCGACACGCTGGGCCAGGTGGTGGATGAATTCGTCGAGGAACTGGATAGCCTGGGCCTGACCTTCCCCAAGGGGCTAGCCGGGGCGCTGACGATCCTGGATGGCAAGATCAGCCCCCATACCGCCGCGCGCCTGCGCAAGGAAGCCGGCGTGCGCCAGACCGGCAATCCCTGGGAACGGGTCAGCAGCCTGGATATCTCAAAGCTGCTGCCCATCGCGGAAAATGAAAGCATCGAAATCGCGGCCGTCATGCTGTCCAAGCTGGACACCGGCAAGGCCGCCAAGCTCCTGTCGCTCCTGCCCGGGCCGCGGGCGCGTCGCATCACCTACGCGGTCTCCCTGACCAGCGGCATCACCCCGGACAGCCTGGACCGCATCGGCCTGTCGCTGGCCGCCCAGCTGGACAACCAGCCGGAATCGGCCTTCGACCAGGGGCCGGTGGAACGGGTCGGCGCGATCCTGAACTTCTCCACCGCCGCCACGCGCGACGATGTGCTGGAGGGGCTGGATGAAACCGATGCGGCCTTCGCCGAAAAGGTCCGCAAGGCGATCTTCACCTTCACCAACATCCCCGCCCGCGTGGCTCCCCGCGACGTGCCCAAGGTGGTACGCGGCGTCGATCAGGTGGTGCTGGTCACGGCCCTGGCCGCCTCTACCGATCCCGAAACCGCCAAGACCGCAGAATACATCCTGGGCAACATGTCCGCCCGCCTGGCCGACAGCCTGCGCGAAGAGATCAACGACCGCGGCAAGGTCAAGGCCAAGGACGCGGAAGAGGCCATGAACGAAATCGTGGCAGAGATCCGCAAGCTGGAAGCCTCCGGCGACCTGCTGCTGCTCACGGGCGATGATGAGGCCGAAGACGGCTAGAGCGCTTGCGGCTGCTGGCCGGGAGCAGACGGCGACGCTCCCCCTGGGTGGACGCCGCTCAGTTGATGGCTAGTGACGGGCCTAAACCAGCTTCGCCCCGGCGCTGCTCTTGCGGCTTCCGCCTCTGTCAGACCGCGCTCCGCCTGTCCTGGGACCCCACCCCGACAGGCGCTGCGACAAGCACGCTGCAATCCGCAAACCCGCTTTACCGGAACGCGTAAACCGGTTCCCAAGCGATCCGCGAAAGGCGAACCTCTACTTTAAGATTTCCCCGCAACTAATTGACTTTCAATGACTCTAAAAGTCAGGCTGGCGACGCAGCCGCGCCACCCATGACGACCCCCACGACCCCGCAGCGCTTGGCGCAGGCTATGGACTTGCCCTGGCACGCCCCCTAGTCTGCGTCCGGTTCCGGCCCGGCTTTCAGACTCCCGGCCCTTTCCAGCCAGGATCCTGCCCCATGTCCAACAATGCCCGCGCCATCATGCTGATGATCATCGCGATCGTCTGCTATTCCTCCATGGACGCAACGGCCAAGTCCATCGCCGAGGATACCAATACCGTCATGGCGCTGTGGGCGCGCTACGCGGGCTCCACCCTGGTGGTGCTGGCGCTGACCTGGCGGCGGCTGAGCCAGGTGGTGCGCTCGCGCTATCCGGTGATGCAGGCGGTGCGCGGGGCCTTCCTGCTTTGTGCCACGGCAAGCTTCTTCTCCGGGCTGCAGTTCCTGGGGCTGGCGGAAAACACCGCGATCATGGACCTGAACCCGGTGCTGATCACCCTGGGCGCGGCGCTCTTCCTGGGCGAAAAGCTGGGGCCCCGGCGCATCGCGGCGATTTCCGTAGCACTCGTGGGCGCGCTGATCATCATCCGCCCCGGCTCCGGCGTCTTTACCTGGCACGCGGTGCTGCCGTTCATGGCGGCCTGCTGTTATACCGGCTTCTCTCTGATCACCCGCCACATGGGCGACCGAGAAGATCCCTGGACCTCGCTGCTTTACGGGGCCGGCCTGGGGGCGGTGATCGTCACGCTGATCCTGCCGGGCTACTGGCAGATGCCGGGGCTGGCGACGGCCGCCAAGATGGTGCTTCTGGCCGGGCTGGGCACCGTGGCGCAGCTGCTGCTGATCCGTGCCCTGTCGATCGGCGAGGCCGCCATGCTGGCGCCCTTTGCCTATGTCGGCCTGATCAATGCCACGCTCCTGGGGGTGGTGATCTTCGGTGAGTACCCGGACCTCTGGACCATTGTCGGTGCGCTTGTGATCGTCGTGGCCGGTGTCTATGTATGGCACCGCGAAACCCGCGCGGGGCAGCAGACCGCCCTGCCCGCGCAGGCCAAGACACCGCCGGAAGGGCTCTGACAACCATGCAGCCAAGCGACCTGCCACCACGCGACCGCGTCGGGTACTACATCGTGAACCTGCTGTTGACCGGCCTGATCAAGCTGGCGCTGGCGCTGCCCTACAAGACCCGCGTGCGCTTCATGGGCTGGCTCTTTGCCCATGTGGTCGGCCCGCTGGCCGGCTGGAACACGCGGGTGCGCGACAACCTTGCGCTGGTCTGGCCGGACCTGCCCGAGGCGCGCGTGGGTGAGCTGGAGCGCGGCGTCGCGGACAACGCCGGCCGCAGCCTGATCGAGATGTATTCCTCCAAGGAACTGCGCCGGGGCGACTGGTGCAAGGTCATGGAAGGCCCCGGCGTCGCCGCCTACGAGGCCGCGCGCGCCAAGGGCCAGCCGATCATCTTCGCCTCGGCCCATTTCGGCAGCTACGAAGAGGGGCGCGCGCTGCTGACCCGCTCCGGCAGCCCGGCGGGGGCGCTCTACCGGCCGCTCAACAACCCCTATTTCGACCGCCACTATGTCTCGGCCCTTTCGGTCGCGGGCACGCCGCTGTTTGCGCGCGGGCGACGGGGCCTGGGAGAGATGGTGCGCCACCTGAAGGGCGGCGGCAATGTCGCCATCCTGCTGGATCAGCACATGGGCACCGGGGCCGAGCTGACCTTCATGGGACATCGCGCCTATACTTCGACCTCGCCCTTCGAGATCGCGGAGCGTTACGGCGCCCTGGTCATCCCCTGTTTCGCCATTCGCCAGCCCGATGGGCTGAGCTTCCACCTCTGGATCGAGGAGCCGATCCCCTCCATGGCACCGGAAGCGATGGCACAGGCCTATAACGATACGCTGGAGGCGCTGGTGCACCGCTATCCCGAGCAATGGCTCTGGGTCCACCGGCGCTGGAAAGAAGCGGGCTGAGAAGGGCTGCTCCTGAAAGTCCGGGGCTTGCGCCGGCGGCCGGGTGCGGGGGGGCTTTGCCCCCCACGAAACAGGGGGGCTCGATGCCCCCCTGTTTCGTTCCCCCCAGAGTTTTTCGACAAGAAGAAAGAGGGACCGGGCGTGCGGTGTGTGTGGGGGGCGGCGCGTTGGACCGGGGTGGCGGTGCGGGCGTAATTACGGCAAGCGGATGGCGCCTTCGATCGGGCCATGGCCCAGGCGTTGCAGCAGGATGGCGCCGGGCAGGTCGGCGTCGCTGTTGAAATCGATCTGCAACGTGCCCTGCCCGTCCCATTCGCCCAGGTCCGCCCAGCTGGCGACGGTGTTCATGTAGGTGATCTCTGCGCCCGCGTTCTCGCCGCGTTCGATATGGACGGTCTGGACCGGGCGGTAATGGATCAGCTGGACAGTGAGCGGCGCGGGGCTGGTGCTGCCGGGCCGCTGTTCGCTGGCGATCAGGCGGTAGCGGCCCTCGCCCTGCACATCGACCTCGAGCGTATATGCATCAGGGCGGTCCTGGTGCAGGTCGATGTAATCGGCCAGCTGCATCGGATGGGTGCCCTTGAGGAAGCTCGATCCGCCCACGATCATCTGCGGCGTGTAGATCATCCGCTTGCCGCGCGCCTGGGCATAGGCCTTCTGGCGGTTGGTGAAGGCGGGATCTGCCAGGCTGTCCTTCCAGCCCAGGTAATCCCAGTAATCCACGTGCATGGCCAGCGGCAGCACGTCCTCGCGCCCGACCAGCTGGCCGATCAGCGCATCCGCCGGCGGACAGGAGGAGCAGCCCTGAGAGGTGAAGAGCTCCACCACCACGGGTGAGCTTGTCTGCACCCCGGTCCCGACCGGGTCCGCCTGGGCGGTGCCGGCGCTCCAGAGCGGCCAGGTCGCCGCAAGGCCCGCCATCAGCATCGCTGTGCGCCGTCCGATCATCCCCAGGTCTCCGCTTGTTTCGTCACCCCGTGAGACTTAGCCAAGCCCGTCCGGCTTGGCCAATCAAGGTTTTGCGAGAGCGTCGTCATTGACGCGACCGTGATTTTTTCCCAACGGTTCCGTATTGCAACAGCCGATGTGGCCGGCGCAACCAGGCGGCGAGTGCGGGCCGGGGCGCCATCCCGGTTGGCTTGGATGGAGGGGCGTGTTTCACGGCTTCCGGCGGAGGCTCCGCCGCGGCCGGGGCATCGCGCCTGCCCTGCCCCGCAAGGCTTCGGAGCGAAGCGACTCACCCCGGTTTGCAGGTGCTTTCCCCTTTGCGTTCCGGCATCGCCGCTTTTCCCGGCAGCCCTGTGCAGGGGTGCTGCACAGCCTGTCAGCGCGCGCGCCCGGGCGGGGAAAGCACGACTTTGTGCACAAATGTATACTAAAATCTCCGCGAGGCCCTTGATCGCCATCCGGCAATGGGGCAGAAGCGGTGGCAGCATATACCCCCTCATTCATCTCGGAAGGGAGCCATCTCCATGCCAATCCAAGTCGGACAGGATACCGCCAAGACGCGCAAGACGCTGACGGTCGGTGACAAGAGCATTTCCTATTATTCGATCCCCGCAGCCCAGGAGGCCGGGCTTGGTGACTTTTCCAAGCTGCCCGCCGCCCTGAAGGTCGTGCTGGAGAACATGCTGCGCTTCGAGGACGGCAAGACCGTCTCCGTCGACGACATCAAGGCCTTCGCCGAATGGGGCGCCAACGGCGGCAAGAACCCGCGTGAGATCGCCTATCGCCCGGCCCGCGTGCTGATGCAGGACTTCACCGGCGTTCCCGCCGTGGTCGACCTGGCCGCCATGCGTGACGGCATCCTGGGCCTTGGCGGCGACGCCAAGAAGATCAACCCGCTGGTTCCCGTCGACCTGGTCATCGACCACTCGGTCATGATCGACGAATTCGGCAACCCGCGCGCCTTCCAGATGAACGTGGACCGCGAATACGAACGCAACATGGAACGCTACCAGTTCCTGAAGTGGGGCCAGACCGCGTTCGAGAACTTCCGCGTCGTGCCCCCCGGCACCGGCATCTGCCACCAGGTGAACCTGGAATACCTGTCCCAGACCGTCTGGAGCGACACCGACCAGAACGGTGACGAAGTCGCCTATCCCGACACGCTGGTCGGCACGGACTCCCACACCACCATGGTCAACGGCGCCGCCGTCCTGGGCTGGGGTGTTGGCGGGATCGAGGCCGAGGCCGCGATGCTGGGCCAGCCGATCTCCATGCTGATCCCCGAGGTCGTCGGCTTCAAGCTGACCGGCGCCATGGTCGAAGGCACCACCGGCACCGACCTGGTTCTGAAGGTCGTCGAGATGCTGCGCGCCCATGGCGTTGTCGGCAAGTTCGTCGAATTCTACGGTGAAGGCCTGGACAACCTGCCCCTCGCGCAGCGTGCGACCATCGCCAACATGGCGCCCGAATACGGCGCCACCTGCGGCTTCTTCCCGATCGATGACGAGACCCTGCGCTACCTGCGCCAGACCGGCCGCGACGAAGACCGCATCGCGCTGGTCGAAGCCTACGCCCGGGAAAACGGTTTCTGGCGTGAGCCGGGCTATGATCCCGTCTATACCTCGACGCTGGAACTGGACATGGGCGACATCGTTCCGGCCATCTCCGGCCCGAAACGCCCGCAGGACTACGTGGCCCTGACCAACTCCGCCAGCGCCTTCAAGGACGTCGTCGCGGACTTCCGTGGCCTGGACATGTCCGACCCGGCCGAGGACATGGCCGCAGAGGGTGGCGACACCGCCGTTGTCGAGAAGCCGCTGATCAAGTCCGCCCCCGTGGACGGCGAAGACTACGAGCTGAACGACGGTTCCGTCGTCATCGCCTCGATCACCTCCTGCACCAACACCTCCAACCCCTACGTGCTGATCGGCGCGGGCCTTGTCGCCAAGAAGGCGCATGAGCTGGGCCTGGACCGCAAGCCCTGGGTGAAGACCTCGCTCGCGCCCGGTTCCCAGGTGGTGACGGAATACCTGGATGCCGCCGGCCTGACCGAGCATCTGAACGCCGTCGGCTTCAACCTGGTCGGCTATGGCTGCACCACCTGCATCGGCAACTCCGGCCCGCTGCAGCCCGAGATCTCCAAGGCGATCGCGGACAACGACCTGATCGCGACCTCCGTTCTTTCGGGCAACCGGAACTTCGAAGGCCGGATTTCCCCGGACGTACGCGCCAACTACCTGGCCTCTCCGCCGCTGGTCGTGGCCTATGCGCTGGCCGGTGACATGAACATCGACATGGCCAACGATCCGATCGCCCAGACCCCGGACGGCAAGGATGTCTACCTCAAGGACATCTGGCCGACCGACGAAGAGATCGCCACCCTGGTCGAGAAGGTCGTGACCCGCGAAGCCTTCCAGTCCAAGTATGCCGACGTCTTCAAGGGCGACGAGAAATGGCAGGGCGTGGAAGTTTCGGGTGCCGAGACCTACGACTGGCCGGCAAGCTCGACCTACATCCAGAACCCGCCCTACTTCCAGGGCATGGGCAAGGATGCCGGCACGATCCAGGACATCGAAGGCGCCAAGATGCTGGCCATGCTGGGTGACATGATCACCACGGACCACATCTCTCCGGCCGGGTCCTTCAAGGACACGACGCCCGCGGGCAAGTACCTGATCGAGCGCCAGGTTCCCGTGCGCGAGTTCAACTCCTACGGCTCGCGTCGTGGCAACCACGAAGTCATGATGCGCGGCACCTTCGCCAACATCCGCATTAAGAACGAGATGCTGGACGGCGTCGAAGGCGGCTACACCAAGGCGCCGGGCGGCGAGCAGACCTCGATCTTCGATGCCTCGATGGAATACCAGGAGGCGGGCACGCCGCTGGTCATCGTGGGTGGCGAACAATACGGCGCGGGCTCGTCCCGTGACTGGGCGGCCAAGGGCACGGCCCTGCTGGGCGTCAAGGCCGTGATCGCGGAAAGCTTCGAGCGGATCCACCGCTCCAACCTGGTCGGCATGGGGGTCATTCCCTTCGAGTTCACCGGTCAGGACAGCCGCAAGTCGCTGAAGCTGACGGGGGATGAGACCTTCACCATCCTGGGCCTTTCGGACGTGACCCCGCTGCAGGAGGTGCCCTGCACGATCACCTATGCCGATGGCACCACGAAGGAGATCACGCTCAAGTGCCGGATCGATACGGCGATCGAGAAGGAATACGTCGAGCACGGCGGTGTTCTGCACTACGTGCTGCGGGACCTGGCGAAAAGCTGATCCCGGCGGAGCGTCGTCGCTCAACCCTTTTCGGTTGAGCGCGGGACAGAGACAGAAAGGGCCTCCCGTTCGGGGGGCCCTTTTTCGTGCGGGCGGGGGCGCGCTCTGCGGGCGCGCCGGGGGGCTCTGCCCCCCACGCAGGCCGCCCCCTCAATGGGGGCGGCCTGCGTTCCCCCCGGAGTTTTCCGGCAAGAAGAAGGATACCCCCTGGGGTAAGGTTTTCCCGACTGAGGGAAAGCCGGCCCGGGTGCTAAGCTGTGCCATGGCGCGCACCGGGGCCTTCGGCCCTGGAGAGGCGCGGTGTCATCTAAGCCAGGGGGCGAAACGATGGAGTGCATTCAGGCAGCCGAGACCATGGAACGGATCTATGCCGGGACCGATCATCCCGACGTGGTGGAGCAGATCGATCTGAACGGGGTCCAGGCGGTGTATCTTTCGGACGGGACCCTGGTGATCCCGGGCACCAACGAGCCCTCGGACTGGACCCGGTTCAACTTCAACCTATTCGGGGATGCCAGGCATGGCTTTGCCACCCTCACCGGGGACAGTGGCACCGCCTGGCATGCGGGCTTCCTGGCCCATGCGCAGATGGTCTATGCCTTTGCCAAGCCGCTGAAGCCCCGCTGCATCATCGGGCATTCCCTGGGCGCCGGCTCCGCGCAGATTGTCGGCGCCTCGCTCAAGGTGCCCACCATCGCCTTTGCAGCCCCGCGCCCGCGCCGCCACAACAGCCGGCTGGCGGGCGAAGACCATGTGCTGAACATCTGCCGCACCGATGACACGGTCTGCCATGTGCCCTTCAACTTCCTGGGCTTTCGCCACGTTGGCGGGACCTCCTGGATCAGCCCCGAGGTGGTGAACGAGGGCGAGGATCACCGGATCGCCAATTACCTCGACCTCATGCGCGATCCGGTGCTGTCGCGACGCATGCCGAAGACCTGGCCCCTGTGACCTAGAGCTCGTGACAGGCGCGACCACGGGCTTGAACGGGGCGCAGAGGGCACGGCAAGCCGCCTGCTGAGCCGCCCGCCGCGCCCTAGTTCCCCGCCGCGGCCTTCTGCAGCGCCGGGGTGATCGTGCTTTCCAGCACCCTTTGGGTGATCGGGCCCGCGAAGCGCTCCACGATCCGGCCCTCTCCGTCGATCACGAAGGTCTCCGGCACGCCGTAAAGGCCCCAGTTCAGCCCGATCCGGCCGCTTTCATCCGCGCCGACGGCCGCATAGGGATCGCCCAGCTCTGCAAGAAAGCCAAGCGCCGCATCGGGCTTGTCCTTGTAGTTCACGCCGTAGATCGGGATGTCGCGCTGCTCTGCCAGGGCCATGAGGTTGGGATGTTCCACCCGGCAGGGCGCGCACCAGCTGGCCCAGAAATTGACCAGCTTGACCTCTCCGTCGCGCAGGGTGTCCTCGTCGAACAGCGGCAGATCCCCCAAGCTTGTCACCGGCACCTCCGGCGCGGCCTTGCCGGCCATGGCGGTGGGCAGCTGGTCGGGATCTTCCCGTTGCATCCCGATGAAGAAAAGCCCCGCCAGCCCGGCAAAGATCACCGGAGGCAGCACCATCAGCGGCTTAAAGCCCATGTTTCACCCGTTCTTCCACGGCGCGCAGCTGCGCCTTCATCCGTCGCGCCCGCCACAGGCTCAGCGCCACGATCCCGCCGATCAGCACAAGCGAGACGCCATAGGCGCTCAGCACCGTGCCGGCATATTTCCCAAGATCCACCATCATCCCATCCGCTCCCGTGCCAGGAGGGCCCGCATCCGGCGCGCGCGGATCTCCGTCTGGGTGCGCAGCAGCACCAGCGCGACGAAGAGCAGCACGAAGCCCGCCATGCAGACGAAGAGCGGCGCGGCAAAGACATTGCTGACCCGCTCCTGCGTATCCCCGGCAATCGCCCCGGCGCGCATGACGCTGGCGCCCTGGTGCAGGCCCTGGTTCCAGAAATTCACCGCGTAACGGCTGAGCAGCGCAAAGACCGAGCCCACGATGCAAAGGATCGCGGTCAGGTCGGCGGCGGTGTCGTCATCCTCCACCGCGGCCCAGAGCGCGCTGTAGCCGAGGTAGAACAGGAACAGGATCAGGAAAGAGGTCAGCCGCGGATCCCAGGCCCACCAGGTGCCCCACATGGGCTGGCCCCAGATCGCGCCCGTCGCCAGGGCGATCACCGTCATCACGGCCCCCACGGGCGCCGCCGCCCGGGCCGCCAGGGCGCTTACGTGATGGCGCCGCACCAGCCAGATCAGCGAGGCGACCAGCATCATCGCCCAGGCGTTGATCGCCATCATGGCCGCCGGCACGTGGATGTAGATGATCTTGACCGTGCTGCCCTGCCGGTAATCCTCCGGCGTGAAGAAGAACCCCCAGACCAGGCCGACCACCAGCGCTGCCACCGCCCCCCAGGCGATGACAGGCAGGACCCGGTCGGAGGTCTCGATGAATTTCTTCGGATTCGCATATCGCCAGATCGAGGCCATGTCCCCTCCTACCCCCATTGTCCCGTCTTGCCTCTTGTCACGTCTAGACCCTCGTCACGTCGCTTGCGCCCCTCCTAGCCCAATCGTTGGGCCGGGGCAGTTCACATTATCGCAGGTTGACCCGCAAGACCGCGGCGCTGGCAAAGGGCAGCAGCGCGATCGTACCGCAGGTGATCCCGCCCAGCAGCGCCAGCGGCGTGGCCACCGAAAGCCCCTCGGCCCCGCGCCGCGCAACCTCCGCACCGAAGATCAGCGTGGGCACGTAAAGCGGCAGCACCAGAAGGCTCATCAGCAGGCCGCCGCGCTTCAGCCCCACGGTCAGCGCCGCGCCGAAGGTGCCGATGGTCGAGAGCGCCGGCGTGCCCACCAGCAGGGAGAGCACCAGCCACAGGTAGCCCGGCCCGGCCAGGTTCATCAGCACGCCAAGCGCCGGGGCCACCACCACCAGCGGCAGGCCCGTGGTCAGCCAATGGGCCAGCCCCTTGATCGAGACCACGGCCTCCAGCGGCAGCGGCGCGGTGGCCAGCAGATCGAGCGAGCCGTCCTCGTAATCCAGCGCCAGGATCCGGTCCAGCGACAGCAGGCAGGACAACAGGGCGCCCACCCAAAGCATGCCCGGCGCGATGCTGGACAGCAGCGCCCCCTGCGGGCCCACGCCAAAGGCCACCAAGGCCACGAGGATCAGGAAGAAGACCAGGCCCAGGCCAAAGCCACCCCCGGCGCGCAGCGCCAGCCGCAGGTCCCGGATCAGAAGCGCGCTCACAGGAAGGCCTCGTCAAAGGCATCCGGCTCCGGCAGCCGGGCGCGGAAAGGCGCCACATCCAGGATCCGCGCCTCCGGCAGGCCAAGATCGATATGGGTTGCAATCACCGCCAGCCCGCCACCCGCCAGATGCGCCCGCACGGCACGCGCAAAGAGCGCCACGGAGTCCTCATCCAGCGACACCGTCGGCTCGTCCAGCACCCAGACCGCGCGCCCACAGACCGCCAGCCGCGCCAACCCCAAGCGTCGCTTCTGCCCGGCAGACAGGGTGCCCGCCCGCCGCTCGGCCAGCTCCCTCAGCGCAAAGCCGTCAAGGGCGTCCTCTAGCCCCGCCTGGGCATGAACGGCGGCCCAGAACGCCAGGTTCTCCTGCACCGTCAGTTGCGCCTTGATGCCATCGGCGGGGCCGGAATAGGCCCCCTGCTCGCGATCCAGCGAAACCCGCCCCGCCCGCGCCGGCTGCAACCCGGCCAGCGTGCGCAGCAGCG
>NZ_JAATOW010000015.1 GCF_011806405.1 Pseudooceanicola sp. HF7
CAGCGGGATAAGCGTCACGGCGTAGAACCAAAGGTTCTGGCCGGTGAAATGGGCCAGGTTCCGCGCCAGGTGCAGGCCCATCCGGTCAAAGGTCACCTGCTGCCAGCTGCGGCGAAGGGTCAGGACGCAGATCATGATGGCAAGGCCGGTCAGGCTGCGCCAGGTCATGATCTCGAAGGTGTCGAACTGTGCGCCCAGGCTGCGGCCTGCCAGCGACATGGTCAGGAAAGACACGACAGCCCCGCTCATCCAGATGACCGCACGGATGATGTCTGAACGATGGGTCATTCTCTGCCTCTCCTCACAGGCGCCCCCTCCCGGAGCACTGTCTTGTCTCGCAGCTTGCCAGAAGTGGCAAGCGTCCACCCGGCCTTGCAGCTTGCGGGGTCAGGCCAGTTCCTGGATCTTGCGCAGGGAATTGAGGTTGCGCGCGGTGGCGGAACAGCCAAGCGCGGGCTCGATCCGGCCGTTCAGCTTTGACCGGCCGATGCCGTTGGGCGCGTGCAGGAACAGGCAGGTCCCGACCAGCTCCAAGTGCTCTTCATTGGTGCAGTACGTCGCCAGGGCTTCCGGCGCTTTCGGATCCGGCGCCCGGTCGCAGAAATGCACCAGCACGGTCTTCGGATCGGCCTCAGGCGCAAAGGGCACGGCCTGGAGGGCCCCGGCCAGATCCGCGGGTGTCAGGGCAATGGCGCCGGGGCGGAAACCGAAGTGCCGCTCGATCAGGGCAGCGGTCCAGTCGGCAACCTCTTCCCGGGTCTCCAGCGGATGATCCATCACGATATTGCCGCTCTGGATGTAGGTGGCGACATTGCCGGCGCCGCCTTGCGCCAGGCTTTCGCGCAGCTCGGCCATCGCCAGCTTGCCCGAGCCGCCAACGTTGACCGCGCGCAGCAGGACGATCCAGCGCATGTCAGTAGCCCTCCGGGTCCACGGGCTGCGGGTCTGCCACCCGGCGTGACAGCGGCGCGATGGTCAGCCCCTGCACGAGGATGGAGAAGATCACCACGCAATAGGTCACCGTTAGGATCAGCGGCTTCCATTCGCTGTCGGGCAGGGACAGGGCCAGCGCGACAGAGATCCCGCCCTTCAGCCCGCCCCAGGTCATGATCGGTATGGTGCCTTTGACGTAGCTGCGTACAGGCGACAGGGCGAGGACGGGCAGGGTGACGGCAATGAGCCTTGCGCCCAGCGACAGCAGGATCGCCAGAATGGCCGGAAGGATGAAATCATTGTTCAGCTGCACGGCGAAGACCTCGAACCCGATCAGCAGGAAAAGCACGGCGTTCAGGATCTCGTCGATCAGGTGCCAGAAGGCCTCCACGTATTTTTGCGTGGTTTCGGACATGCCATGGCGTGTGCCGATATCGCCGATCAGCAGGCCCGCACAGACCGCCATGATCGGCGCAGAGACATGCAGCGCCACGCATAGCTCATAGCCACCGAAGGCCAGCGCCAGGGTGATCAGAACCTCAAGCGAGGGATCGTCGATCCGGCGCATGATCTGGAAGACGATGAAGCCCAGCACCAGCCCCAGGGCCGCGCCGCCCCCCGCTTCCTGCAGGAACAACCGGCCGGCCTCCAGGTAGGTGTTCCCGGCCTCTGCGCCATGCCCGCCGGACGCGGCGGGATAGGCGATGCCCACCAGCACCAGGAAGACCACGTAGCCCACGCCGTCGTTGAACAGGCTTTCCCCCGCGATCTTGGTTTCCAGCCGCTTGTCCAGGTTCGCGGCCCGCAGCACGCCCAGCACCGCAACAGGATCCGTGGGCGCGATCACGGCGCCAAAGATCAGCGCCAGCAGGATCGGCATCCCGGTGACATAGGAAAAACCCAGGCCCACCAGCAGGGTGGACAGCGCCACGCCCACGGTCGCCATGATCAACACGACGGCCCATTCCTCTTTCAGGTCGGACACTTTCACGTGCAGCGCCCCGGCAAAGAGCAGCAGCCCCAGCATGCCTTCCATGAGCGCTTCGGAGAAATCGATCCCGGTAACGACGTGGCGCACCTGGTCGGCCAGGCCCAGGTCCGGCACAAGCTGGTCCACGCCCAACATGGTGATGGAGCTCAGAAGCGCGACCAGGAGGATCCCGATGGAGCTTGGCAGCTTGAGGACGAAATAGTTGATCGTGCCGAAGCTGGCGGCCAGCACGATAAGAAGCGATGCAATCTGGAGAAGGTTCATGGAAACAACCGACGGGAAAGGGATTTCCCTGCCAGTACCATGGTGGCCTGCGGGTTGCTATCGTCCAGCGCCCATCTGGCGTTGCAGATCCACCAGCACCGGCAGGTGATCCGAGGCGATGCGCGCCGGCTGGGCGCGATGCGGGCGGATCGGCCCGGCGCTGAGATCCTTGGTAATGGCGAACCGATCAAGCGAGGCAACCGGCCGGATCGCTGGGTAGCTGGGCGGAGAGGGCAGCAGGCGCACCGGATGCAGCTCTGCCCGCAGATCCTTGCCGGATCCCCATTCGTTGAAATCTCCGGCCACCACCGTCGGGCAAGGGGGCAGGCGTTCCATCCAGCGGCGCAGGGCAGCGCATTGCTGGCGGCGCGACCGAGCCACAAGGCCCAGGTGCACACCGACGACGCGCAGCCGCCCGATGGCGGTCTCCAGATCGGCACGGATGGCCCCACGCGGTTCGATCCCCGGCAGGTCGATATGCGACGTCTCTATGATGTCGGTGCCGGGCCGCATCAGCATCGCGTTGCCATGCCAGCCGATGGAGCCGCCGGGCACGCCGAAGGGCAGGATCTCCCAGCCCTCGGCCTCGATCATGTCATGGGGCAGGGCCGTGGGGCGCGGCGGCAGGCGCTTGTCTGCCTCCTGCAGGACAACAAGGTCCGCCCCCGTGTCCTGCATCACCTCAAGGCTGCGGCGCGGGTTGCGGCGCAGGTCCAGGCCGACGCATTTCTGCAGGTTGTAACTGACGATCCGGAAAGATGTGCTCATGTCCCTGATGATGCACGGCTTTGCCCGCCTGACCAGAGCAAAGCGGCGCACAGGTGCGTGACCGCGACCCCGCGCCGCAGAGAACCGCTCAGGTGCCGCAGAAGGTGGCCTGCACTTCCTCCTCCGGTCGCGGCGGTTTGGCATAGGCCGCATCCGCCTCTGCCAGGGTGAAGGGGGTCTGGAGAACCCGGAAAAGATCCTCGAATGGTGCCATGTCGCCCGCGGTGGCGGCTGCCAGCACCTCTTCGACGCGATGGTTGCGCGGAATGACCGCCGGGTTGGTCGCCCGCATCAGCGCCTGGGGGTCGCCCTCGCGCTCAAGACGGGCCTGCCATTTGCGCTCCCAGTCCCGGAAGGGGGCCGGGTCGCTGAATTCGCCGGCGGCGGTGCCATCGGCGAGCCCGCGGAAGGTATTGGTGAAATCCGCCTCCTGGTTGGTCATCAGCGCCAGCAGTTCTTCGATCAGGGCGCGATCCGCCTCGCTCGGCTCGGACAGGCCGATCTTGGCGCCGAAGCGGTTCAGCCAGGCGGCCTGGATCAACCCGGGCATGGCATTCACGGCCTCTGTATAGGCGGCGATACCGGCCTCGGTATCCGTTTCGAGCAGCAGCAGGGAAGAGGCCAGCTGCGCCATATTCCAGGGAATAATATTGGCTTGGTTTTCGTAGGCATAGCGCCCCTGCCGGTCGATCGAGGAATAGACTGTGGCCGGGTGGTAGCCATCCATGAAGGCGCAGGGGCCATAGTCGATGGTCTCACCGGAAATCGTGGTATTGTCGGTATTCATCACCCCGTGGATGAAGCCGATGGACATCCACTGCGCTACCAGGTCCGCCTGCCGCGCGATCACGCCCTTCAGGAAGTCGAGCGGCGTCGCGGCGCCGGGATCGTGGCGCGCGATGGCGAACTCCAGCAGCATCTGCATCCGCGTCCGGTCCTGCCGTGCGGCGAAATATTCAAAGGAGCCGACCCGCAGGTGAGACGAGGCAACCCGCGTCAGCACCGCACCGGGCAGGCCGACTTCGCGTTGCACGCGGTCGCCGGTGGCCACGGCGGCAAGGGCGCGGGTGGTGGGCACGCCAAGCGCCTGCATCGCCTCTGCCACGAGGTACTCGCGCAAGACGGGCCCGATGGCGGCCAGCCCGTCGCCGTTGCGGGAAAAGACGGTTCTGCCGGAGCCCTTTAGCTGAAGGTCCATCCGGTGACCGTCACGCCCCATGACCTCTCCGATCAGCAGCGCGCGGCCGTCCCCCAACTGGGGCGAGAAGCCCCCGAACTGGTGCCCGGCATAGGCCTGTGCCAGGGGCTCTGCGCCCTCTGGCAGGTGATTGCCGGAAAAGGCCTGGGCCAGCGCCGCGCGGTCCTCAAGTCCGGTGATGCCAAGGGCCTCTGCCAATGGCGCGTTGAAGGCCAGCAGGCGCGGCGCCGTGGCAGGCCTGGGATCGCTGCGGGCATAGAAACCCTGCGGCAGGGCGGCATAGCTGTTGTCGAAGGGGATCGACGGGCCTTCGGGGCTTTGGGAAGCAAGGGTCTGGTCCATGACACAGATCTAGGGGCGCCGGGGCGATTTTGCCAGCCCGCAGCCCCGATCGGATGAGGGGCACCGCTCAGATCCCCCTCATCCCGCCAGGCAGATCAGGGCAACCGGGCCAGGCGTTCATTCAGCAGGTCGAAGAACCCGTCCGCATCCACGTCCCCCATGAACGTCGCATTGGGCGCGCGGTCAGAGACGCGCCACCAATCGGCGACGGTCATGCCAAGCGTCAGCTCTGACGCGACCTCGATCTCCACGTTGATTTGGCGGCCCGTGAACAGCTCCGGCTTCAGCAGGTAGGCCGTCACGCAGGGATCATGCAGCGGCCCCCCGTCAGAGCCGTATTTCTCCATGTCGAAACGCTCGAAGAAATCGGTCATCTCGGCCACGACCGGCCCGCAGGTATTGCCCAGATCGCGGAAGGCATTGGCGCGGGCCTTGGTCACCAGCACCTTGTGCGTCACGTCCAGCGGCATGACCACGATGGGCACGCCAGAGGCAAAGACCACAGCCGCCGCCTGGGGATCGACGTAGATGTTGAACTCTGCCGCCGGGGTAATGTTGCCCACCTCGAAGTAGGCGCCGCCCATCAGGACGATCTCCTGAACTTTTTCAACGACATCGGGCGCCATCTGGAAGGCCATGGCGATATTGGTCAGCGGCCCCAGCACGCAAAGCGTCACCGCGCCGGCCTCTTCGGCGCGCAGCGTCTCGATGATGAAATCCACGGCATGCTTGTCCTGCAGCGGCATGGTCGGCTCCGGCAGGACAGGACCGTCCAGGCCGGTCTGGCCATGGACATGTTCGGCCGTCACCAGCGGGCGCACCATCGGGCGATCACAGCCTGCAAAGACCTTCATGTCGGACCGCCCGGCCAGCTCGCAGACCATCCGCGCATTTCGCTGGGTCAGGTGCAGTGGCACGTTCCCGGCCACGGCGGTCACTCCCAGAACCTCGATCTCTTCCGGGCTTGCCAGCGCCAGCAGGATGGCCACGGCGTCGTCCTGGCCGGGGTCCGTGTCGATGATGATCTTGCGTACCATGTTCGTTCCTTCGAAATTCCGCCGCGACCCTGCCGCGCGCCCGGGGCCTTGTCCATGCCCCGAACGTGAAAAGCGCGGAGGAAATCCCCCGCGCCAGTCGTCTTGCCGAAATTATGCCGGGGCAGGCCCCGGTGCCGTGGGGAAATGCCCCTCAGCCATCGAAGTCCACTTCCTCGACCAGGCGCAGCGCGTCCGGGCGCAGGGCGGCCAATTCTGCCAGGTCAACCGGGTCGACGGTGAAGTCGCCCCAGCCCGCCACCAGCGGCGCAGGCTCCGCACCCGGTGCGACGGGGTATTCATAGTTTACCTCGGCATATATCTCCTGCGCTTCAGGAGAGACCATGAACTCCATGAACTTGATGGCATTTTCCCTGTTCGGGGCGGCCTTCGTCATGGCGATGCCAGAGACGTTCACATGGGCGCCACCTTCCTCGAAGACCGGGAAGACGGGGTTCACGCTGTCGGCCCATTCCTTCTGTTCGGGATCCGCCAGCATCTTGCCCAGGTAGTAGGTGTTGCCGATGGACAGGTCGCATTCGCTCGCCCAGATCGCGCGCACCTGGGCGCGGTCGTTGCCCTGCGGCTTGCGCGCCAGGTTGTTCTTCAGACCGGTCAGCCAGGTCTTGGTCGCTTCCTCGCCGTGGTGATGCAGGTAGGCCGCGGTAAGCGCCACGTTATAGGGGTGCGTACCAGAGCGCATGCAGATCCGGCCTTCCCATTTCGGGTCCGCAAGGTCTTCGTAGGTGGTGACCTCTTCCGGGCCCACGCGCTCCTTGGAGGCATAGACGATCCGCGCGCGCGTCGTCAGGGCCCACCAATGGCCTTCCGGGTCACGCAGGTTGGCGGGCACCGACTCCTCCAGCACGGCGTCGTCGACCGCCTGGGTGACGCCCGCATCCACGATGGCCGACAGCCGCGCGATATCCACCGTCAGAACCAAGTCCGCCGGAGAGCGCATACCCTCGGCTTTCAGGCGTTCCACCATGCCCTGTTCCAGGAAGGCGACGTTCACGTCGATCCCGGTCGCTTCCGTGAAGGCCTCGACCAGCGGAGCGACAAGCTCGGGCTGGCGATAGGAATAAAGGTTCACTTCCTCGGCCTGGGCGGTGCTGGCCAGGATGGGGCTTGCGGCGACGAGCAGGGCGGTTGCGTGGATTTTCGTCATCTGGATCCTCCTGATTTTGAGCGGCAGTCAAAAACGCTTCTGCCGTCAGGGTCAAGCCTGATAGATACAGTCAGGAATGCGGACCAGGGAAGCTGACGATTTGGTCAGGTCAGCTGTGCGGAGTATCAGCCTGAAAAGCTTGGCGAAATCCTGACAATTTCTGCCGGATTTAAGCTGAACTTTTTTCGCGCCGCTTCGCCGCGTCCCAGAGCGCATCCATTTCTTCCAGGGTACTCTCTTGCGGATGGCGCCCCTCTGCTTTCAAGGCGTCCTCCACGGCGTTGAAACGGCGGGAGAATTTGTCATTGGCAGCTCGCAGCGCCTCTTCCGGATCGACCTTCAGGTGACGCCCGAGGTTGGCCATCACGAACAGCAGATCGCCGTATTCTTCGGCCACTTCCTTTTGGGTGAGCGTATCGCGCGCCTCGATCAGCTCGGCGGATTCCTCTGCGATCTTGTCGACAACCATGCCGATCTCCGGCCAGTCAAAGCCGACCCGCGCGGCGCGCTTCTGCAGCTTCACCGCCCGCATCAGCGCCGGCAGCCCAAGCGCCACACCGTCCAGAACCCGGTTTTCGGACTTTGCCGCCCGTTCGGCGGCCTTGATCGTCTCCCAATCCGCGGTCTGCTGTTCAGGGCTCTTGTCGCGGCTTTCATCGCCGAAGATATGCGGATGCCGGTCGATCATCTTCTGCGCCACGGTGCCCGCGACGGACTGAAAATCGAAATGCCCGGCCTCTCCGGCCATCTGGGCGTGAAACACCACCTGGAACAGCAGGTCGCCCAGCTCGCCCTCCAGCTCGCCCCAGGCTTCCCGCTTGATCGCATCGTCGACCTCGTAGGCTTCCTCAATCGTATGCGGTGCGATGGAGGCGAAATCCTGCTCGATATCCCAGGGGCAGCCGCTCTGCGGATCGCGCAGCCGGCGCATGATTTCCAGAAGGCGGCCCATCTGGGCCTCGGGGCGGGTGTCATCAAGCAGGTCACTCATGTGCAAGCGCTAGCAACGCTGGGAGCGGGCGGCAACGAAAAAGCCCCTTGAGTTGCTCGCCATCGGTGTGCTTCGGGAACTTTTGCGGCGTTCTCGCTGCGCCGGCTTCCATCGTGGATAGGCTCAGCGCGCGAACTTGCAGATACCTTTCCGTTAAGAGAACGACATAAGTATCTGAATATAGGTCGTTTCGAGTCTCCCGGGGCGTGATCTAACCAATCGGATCTCTCGCAGCCTGTGACCACGCAAGGCACCACATCAGTCAGATCAGGTCCACAGCCCGTCCAGTGCTCACGTCTCAGTTCCCCGCCTGCAAAAAGGACCGGTTTCCGCAGCGGCTGCCCACGCGCGATCCCTTGCAACCTCGCGGGCTTCTCAGCAAAGTGCGCTGACCCCCGGGATCCGGACCCGATGCTCAGCAAGGAAATGACGATGCCTGTCATCAATCGAATAGCCGCCTTCGAAGCGGACATGACCGGCTGGCGCCGCCACCTGCACGCCCACCCGGAACTGGGCTTCGAATGCCACAAGACCGCCAACTTCATTGCCGACCGCCTGCGCAATTTCGGCGTGGACGAGATCCACGAGGGCATCGCCACCAGCGGGATCGTCGCACTGATCCGCGGCCGCGCCCCGGGGCCGACGATCGGCCTGCGCGCGGACATGGACGCGCTGCCGATGCAGGAACGCAGCGGGGTCGATCATGCCTCGCGCGCGGTGGGGCGCATGCATGCCTGCGGGCATGACGGCCATTCCACCATGCTGCTGGGCGCGGCCCGCTACCTATCGGAAACGCGTAACTTTTCCGGCAGCGTGGCGCTGATCTTCCAGCCGGCAGAGGAAGACGGCGGCGGTGGCGGGCGCATGGTTGAAGAGGGCATCATGGACCGCTTCGACATCACCCAGGTCTATGCGCTGCACAACGCGCCGGGCCTGCCAGAGGGCACCTTCCGCACCGTGCCCGGCCCCCTGATGGCCGCCGTCGATACGCTGCATGTCCACATCCGCGGGGTCGGCGGCCACGCGGCCACGCCCCATGTTACCCGCGATCCCATCCCGGCGGTGATCGGCATCGTCTCCGCGATCCAGACCATCGGCACGCGCAATGCCGATCCTCTGGATGACCTGGTGATCTCCGTCACCCAGATCCACACCGGCAGCGCGGAAAACGTCGTGCCCGAGACCGCCTATATCAACGGCACCGTGCGCACCTTCGACCCCGCCGTTCAGGACCTTGTGGAAGAGCGCCTGCGCGCCATCGTCGCCGGCCAGGCCGCCGCCTACGGGGTCGAGGCAGAGCTGATCTATGAACGCTGGTACCCGGCCACGGTGAACAACCCCGAAAAGGCCGCCTTCGCCGCAGACGTCGCCCGCACGATCTCGGGAGAGGTCCTCTGGGACGATGGCAAGGAAATGGGGGCCGAGGATTTCTCCTTCATGCTGAACGCCCGCCCCGGGGCCTTCCTGTTCCTGGGCCAGGGCGCAACCGCGCCGGTCCATCACCCCGAATATGATTTCAACGACAGTATCGCCCCGGTCGGCGCCTCCTTCTTTGCCCGACTGGTCGAAACCGCACAGCCCCTGAAGACCGGGCAAGAGGAGAGCTGACATGGCATTGGAAGACGCGAAAACCCAGGTGGATCAGGCCTTTACCCGGGACGATGTAAAAGGCGCCAGCTTCGAGAACGCCTTCGGTGGCGCCACCAGCTTCCTGCGGCGACGCTATACCAAGGACCTGTCCGGGATCGACGTGGCCGTGACCGGCATTCCCTTCGACCAGGCGGTCACCAACCGCACCGGCACCCGCCTGGGCCCGCGCGCGATCAGAGAGGCCTCGACCCTGCAGCCCTATGATCCGCCCTATGGCTGGGGCTTCGATCCGCTGGGCGAATTCGCCGTGGCCGATTACGGCGACCTGGCCTTCGACTATGCCAAGGTCTCCGACTTCCCCGAAACCCTGACACAGCACATCCGCAGCATCCTCGACCAAGGCGCGGCGTCCATCGCGCTTGGCGGGGATCATTATATTTCCTTCCCGATTATAAAGGCTTACGCCGAAAAGTTCGGGCCGATGTCGCTGATCCACTTCGATGCGCACAGCGATACTTGGGTCGATGACGACATGGAGCGGATCGACCACGGGACGATGTTCTACAAGGCGATCAAGCTGGGGCTGATCGACCCCAAGACCTCCGTTCAGGTGGGCATCCGCACGGTGAACCTCGACGGCGACATGGGGATGAACATCATCGACGCGCCAGAGGTGCATGAGACCGGCAATGCCGCCGTGGCCGCGAAGATCCGCCAGATCGTCGGTGACCGCCCGGCCTACCTCAGCTTCGATATCGACTGCCTCGACCCGGCCTATGCGCCCGGCACCGGAACGCCTGTCTGGGGCGGTCTGACCTCTGCCCAGGCCGCGGCTATCCTGCGCGGCATTGCCGGCGTGAACCTCCAGGGCGGCGACATCGTGGAGGTCTCTCCACCCTTCGATACTACCGGCGCCACCGCCGTGGCCGGGGCCCATGTGGCGATGGAGATCCTCTGCCTCTGGGCCTGGACGCGCCGGGGCTAGGCAGCCCGCGTCCCGAGCACGGCGTGCACCCGCCCAACCCGCGACGCGCTCTGGGGCGGGCGCATGCCCCACGACAGGGACCCTCTTCATCTGGCCGAAAATACTTCGGGGGTGAGGGCCGCAGGCCCGAGGGGGCTGGCCCCCTCCACCCGCTCACATCCCGACGCAGGTCCCCTCCACCTCGCGCCACATCGGCACGTTCAGCGACATCTGGCATTGTGCGGCGAACTGCCGGCCGCCCACATCCAGGCAGCGGATCTCACCCATTTCCACCCGTGCGCCGTCACGATCCGTGCAGTAGCACTCGACCCCGGGCAGATGCGGGTAAAGCGGGCCGGACTGGTTGGCCTGGACCTCGACCGGCACGGCGCCGTCTTGCGCGCGGCTCGCGCCAGGCAGGATCAGGAACAGGATGGCAAGGCATTTCAGGTCCATGGCCCAGCCTATCATGGCGGCGGCCTTGACCAAAGCCTTCTGATGAGAGACAGGAACGCATGATCTCAGAAGACCGGCTTGCCCGCATCACGGGCCGATACGAATACCTCGAGGCCGCGATGGCCGAGGCCAGCGGCGATTACGCTGCCCTGGCGCGCGAATATGCCGAACTCAAACCCGTGGTAGAGGTCGTGCGCGACTGGCAGGCCCTCCAGGGGGACCTGGCAGAGGCCGAGGCGATGCTCGAGGATCCCGAAATGGCGGCCCTGGCAGAGGAAGAGCTGCCGCAGCTGCGCGCCCGCCTGCCGAAGCTGGAGCACGCCCTGCAACTGGCGCTGCTGCCGCGCGATGCCGCCGATGCGCGCCCCGCCATGATAGAGATCCGCCCCGGAACGGGGGGCGACGAGGCCGCGCTTTTCGCCGGCGACCTGCTGCGCATGTACCAGCGCTACGCCGAAGCACGCGGCTGGAAGCTGGAGATCGTCGAACAGCAGCTGACCGAGCTTGGCGGCATCAAGGAAGTCACCGCGGCGGTGAAGGGCGACAACGTCTTCGCCCGGCTCAAGTACGAAAGCGGCGTGCATCGGGTCCAGCGGGTGCCCAGCACGGAAAGCGGCGGGCGGATCCACACCTCTGCCGCCACCGTGGCCGTGCTGCCGGAGGCAGAAGATGTGGATATCCGCATTGATCCAAATGACCTGCGCATCGACACCATGCGGGCCTCGGGCGCGGGCGGGCAGCACGTGAACACCACCGACAGCGCCGTGCGGATCACCCATATTCCCACCGGGATCGTCGTGACCTCGTCAGAGAAATCCCAGCACCAGAACCGCGCCATCGCCATGCAGGTGCTGCGCAACCGGCTGTTCGACCTGGAGCGCCAGCGCGCAGACAGCGCGCGCGCGGCGGACCGCAAGGCGCAGGTCGGCTCGGGCGATCGCAGCGAACGGATCCGCACCTACAACTTCCCCCAGGGCCGCATGACCGATCACCGCATCACCCTGACGCTCTACAAGCTGGACCAGGTGATGCAGGGCGACCTGGACGAGATCATCGACGCGCTGACCGCCGATCACCAGGCGGCCCTCCTGGCGGAGGCCGAGGGATGAGCACGCCGGAGACGGGCTTTGCCCGGATGTCGGACGCCGGCCGCCAGCTGGAAGATGCCGGGATCGACAACGGGCGGGGCGATGCCAAGGCCCTGATCGCCTATGCCTTCGGGGATCGTGTCCCGCGCTACGCCCTGATGGGCGTCCTGAAGGATCCGCTGCCAGAGGATGTCGCCGCGCGTTTCGAAGCCGCCATCGCCGCCCGCCTGACCCGCCAGCCCGTCAGCCAGATCATCGGCCGGCGCGCCTTCTGGCGGCATGATTTCATCGTCACGCCGGATGTGCTCGACCCACGGCCGGACACAGAGACCCTTGTCGCGCAGGCGCTGGAAGAACCCTTCACGCGGCTGTTGGACCTTGGCACCGGCTCCGGGGCCATCGCGATTTCCCTGCTGGCCGAGCGTCCGCAGGCAAAGGGCCTGGCCAGCGACCTTTCCGCCCCGGCGCTTGAGGTTGCCCGCCGCAATGCGGCCGCCACCGGCGTCCTGGAACGGCTAGAGCTTTGCCAGTCCAACTGGTTCTGCGCCATTGACGGGCAGTTCGACCTGATCGTCTCCAACCCGCCCTATATCAGCGCCAGCGAGATGGACGCGCTCAGCCCCGAGGTCCGCGATTGGGAGCCGCAGATGGCCCTGACCCCCGGTGGGGACGGGCTCTCTGCATACCGAGAGATCGCCGCCGGCGCCGCCGATCACCTGACCCCCGGTGGCTGGCTCATGGTAGAGATCGGCTGGCAGCAGGGACCCGCCGTCAGCGAAATATTCCGCCAGCATGGGCTTGAAGATGTCTCCATCCGTCACGACCTTGATGGAAGGGACCGGGTGGTCCGTGGCCGCAAGGCGCGGATCGGCGCGAAAACAGGGCAATCTGGTTAAAACTGTCAGATATCCCTTGTCATTCGCCTGGTGACATGTTTATTCGAGGTATCCGGGACGCGGATGCTCGATATACAGCGCTCCCCCCGGATACCAAGCCAGACAGGAGCCGACCCCTCGCTCAAGGCGAAAAGACCCGCTCTAGGCGATTACGCACAAGGCGCAATGAGGCGCCGCTGGGGTACGACGGCAATCATGCTAACAAGGCTGGACAGCAGACCTTATGAGATCTTCGAAATCACGTTCGCGGAACAAGTCCCGCAACCGGTCCGTCGGTAACATCATCAACCGCGTCTTCGATTCGTCGGGGCCGGAGGGCAAGGTGCGCGGCACGCCGCAGCAGATCATCGACAAGTACAACCAGCTCGCTCGCGATGCGCAGCTTTCCGGGGACCGCGTGGCCACGGAGAACTTCCAGCAGCATGCGGAGCACTACCTGCGCCTCCTGGGCGAAGCCCAGCGGGAACAGGACCGTCACCGCGAGCAGCAGGAACAGGAAAACCGCCAGCGTCAGGCCGAACGGGACCGGGAGCGCGCCGCGCGCCAGGACAACAACGGCGGCAATGGCAACGATGGCCAGGGCGATCAATCCCGCAACCAGAACAATGGCAACGGCGGTAACGGCGGCCAGAACAATGGCAGCTCGAACAACGGCCATCAGAATAACGGCAACGGTGGTAACGGCGGTGGCAACAACGGCCAGAACCAGCCCGCGCAGGCCGCATCGGGCCACAAGTCCGATGACAAGCCCGCGGATGGCTCCGGCGATCAGCCGCGCAAACCCCGCGCGCGCCGCAATGCCGAAGGCTCCGGCGATGACGCCATGGCCCCCAAGCCCAAGCGCCAGTCGCGCGCCAAGCAGGCCCCGACCGATGATGTGATCGACACGACCTCGGGCGAAGAGGACTCCATGCTGGTGGATACGCCGGAAAGCAAATCCGCCGACCAGCAAGAGGCCAAGCCGAAGCCCGCGCCGCGCAAACGCGCGCCCCGCAAGAAAGAGCCCGCAGCCGCCAAGGATGACGCCTCTGGCGAGGCCCCTTCCGGCGATGGCGCGCCCCAGACCGCTGCGGAATAAGATTCCGGCCTGAACGGGCCCCGGTTCAGACACCCGGGCCCAGACAGGCGGGACAAGATGCGAAAAGGGCGGCCCCGGGGCCGCCCTTTCTCTTTTCTCTCGGTCTTTCTTTTCACCGCCTCTGCCTTCGGGGTAATCTCCCGGCGGGCAGGCAAGACGGGGGGGCCATCGAGACCCCGCCTTGCCTCGGGGGGCAAGGCCCCCCGGGCGCCAAATGTCACGGGTTGGAAAAAGCCTCAGCCGGCGGCGATATTGCGCGCGAGGGCGCAGAACTGCTCAAGCCCCACGGTCTCGGCACGGTCGGTCGGCTGGATACCAGAGGCCAGCAGGCGATCCTCAAGATCCGGCGCAATGCCCTTCAGCGCAGAGCGCAGCATCTTGCGCCGCTGGTTGAAGGCCTTGGCAACGACGCGCTCCAGCACGAGGGGATCGGCGGGATAGCGCGGCTCTGCAAGGGCGGTCAGATGGACCACGGCAGAGCTGACCTTGGGCGGCGGGGTGAAGGCCTCGGGCGGAAGAGAGATCGCGATCCGCGCCTCTGTCCGCCAGGAGGCCAGCAGCGCCAGCCGGCCATAGGCCTTGGATCCGGGCGTGGCCACGATCCGCTCTGCCACCTCGCGCTGGAACATCAGCGTCAGGCTTTCCCAGAAGGGCGGCCATTCCGGCGGCGTCAGCCAGCGCACCAGCAACTCCGTGCCGACGTTATAGGGCAGGTTGGCGGCAATGCGGATCGGTGGCGTCAGGTGGGCCAGCGGGTCCACCTCCAGCGCGTCGCCCTCTATCACCTCAAGCCGGCCGGGGTAGGCGGCGGCGACCTCTTCCAGGATCGCCAGGCAGCGGTGGTCCTTTTCGATTGCCAGCACCTTGCGCGCGCCCTCGGCCAGCAGGCCACGGGTCAGACCGCCCGGACCCGGGCCGATCTCAAGCACGTCGCAGCCTGTCAGATCCCCGGCCTGACGGGCGATCTTCGCCGTCAGGTTCAGGTCCAGAAGGAAGTTCTGGCCCAGTGACTTGCGGGCGGACAGACCGTGCTGGGTGATGACCTCACGCAGCGGGGGCAGGCCATCTATACCGGCCATGATTACTCCAGGATCCGCGCTTCGGAGCGCAGCTGCGCCAGGTAACCATCCGCATAGGAGGCCAGGCGACGGTTCTGCAGGCCAGAGACGATCTGCGCGCGGTCGATCTCGTCTGCGGAGGGGGCGCCGCTGGGCACCCGGCCACAGAGCATCAGCACCACGCCGGTCTGCCCGCCATTGCGGCGCAGGTTGGTGGAGACCTCGTCCTTGTCCAGCTTGGCAAGCTCCAGCGCTACGTCGCGCGGCACCTGGCCGGTGGGTACGGTCTGGCGATCCAGCACCGCCGGCGGCTGGCCATGGGCCACGCCGTAAAGGTCATCGCAGGTGTCGACCTCCTGGGTGACCTGGGCCATGCGCTTCAGGCCGGCTTCGGTGTTCGCCCCATCCACGTAGTACATCGCGTAATCCACCGCCGAATAGGTCACCTGCGGCGCGCCGGTTTCCTGGATGGCGCGCAGCTGGAACAGCGCAAAGGCGCCTTCGACGGGCAGCGGAGCGGTCACGTCCCCCGGTGCCATGGACATCAGCGTGCTTTGCAGCGGGCCGGGCAGGGTCGAAAGATCCATCCAGTCCACGCGCCCGCCCAAAGTGCGGGTCGGGGCGGCGGAATATTGCGCGGCGGCCTCCGAAAAGGCACCGGTCGTGCTGATCTGCGAAATCTGCTGCGCCAATGCCTCGGCCCGGGCCGGATCGGGCTGCAGCGGAATGAAGATCTCGGACAGCAGGACGCTGACGCCGCCAGGGCGGGATTGGGTTTCGATCGCGCGGTCGACCTCGTCTTCAGAGATCTGGACCTTGCTGCCGAAACGGCCCTGGACGACCTGCCGCCAGGCCGTGCCGGCGGTAACGAAATCGCGGAAGGTCTCGCGCGCCACGCCAGCCTGGGCCAGGGCGGCGACGAATTCCTCGGTGCCCATGCCGCCGCGCCCGGCGAATTCAGCCATGCCGGCCTCGACCTCGTCAGGGCCCGGATTGATCCCGGCGCTGCGCGCCGCGGCCAGCTTCAGGCGGTCGTCGATCAGTTGCTCGCGCGCCAGCTCTGCCGGATCGCCCGTGCCGCCCAGCACGCTCAGCAGCCTTGTGCGCTGGTCCAGCTCATAGGCGGTGATGACCTCGTCATTGACGCGGATCACCGGGGAAAAGCTTTGCGCCGCCGCGGCCTGCGGGTGCAGCACTGCCACCGCGGTCGCCGGAACCAGCACGGGGCCAAGCACCGGGGCAAGAGGCGTCAGCACGAGGGTGAGGGCGGTAAGGGTGCGCCGCAGGGTCGGGCCGGCGGCTCCGGTCGTGCGGGAATTCGGACGGATCGTCACGGTCATCTTCTCTGCCTAATCCAGTTGCCTGTCTTCGGATGCCCTGGCCGGCATCCCTTGGTTCTTTGACGCATTCGCGGTCTTGCCCCGGGGGTGCGCGCCATGGCCTGCATGGCGGCGCGGGCGGGGGATCGTTTCCTGTCTAGTCCGATTGCCCCGCGGTCTCAATCAGTTCCTGCAACCGCCCGCGTAGCTGGCAGAGCTTGTCTGCGCGGAAAAGCCCCGCAACCCGATGGTGAAGCTGATATCGGTGGAGGGCGTGACCACCGAAGAGGAGGTGAAGTTCTTGGAGGCCGCGATGGTCACGTCCACGCATTCGTTCGACCAGGTCACGCCCAGCCCGGCCGTGGCCGGCGAATCCGAGGCGACGTCGTAACGGATGTTGCCGTCCACTTCCCAGTTCTCGTTGAAGCGATAGCTGCCATCCACGGTCCATTCGGAGATGACCGAAGCACGGTCCACCGCCTCGTCCGGGCCCAGCCAGACATAGGTCGCCCCGAAGGCCGCGCGCTCGTTCACCCAGCCCGCCCGGGCAGAGGTCTTGGTGACGGAAAGGCCGTTGTCGAACAGGCCGCGCCCGCTCAGGGACCAGCCGTTGGGGGCCTGGATCTGGCCGGCGACCAGCAGGTTGGAATAGGTGCCCGTCAGTCCGGAGGACTGGTTGAAGGAGGGGTCGGGATCATCCTGCACGATCTGGCCCAGCACCAGCCGCGAGCTCCAGCCAGAGGGATCGTACTGGCTGATCGTCGCGCCATAGGCCGCGCGCCAGCCATGTTCGCGTCGGTCCGGAGAGGCAAAGCGCGTCAGCCCCAGCAGGTTGCCCTCGTCGAACTCCGTGCGCGTGCTTTCGTCGTTGGCCACGTTCAGCGCGGTTCCGCCGGACCAGGCCAGCTGGGCCACCGGCTCGATGATGGTGACCGCGCCGCGCCCGTCCACGCGCTGCAGCGGCCAGCGCAGGGTCACGGCGGTCATCGGCACGACGCCGGTCTGGCGCTCCGGCAGCACGCTGTCCTGCACGGTGTGGAAACTGTCGATGGCAAGACCGGCCATGGCCTCGGCCCGCAGGCCCGCGAGCAGGGTGTAACTGCGCCGCCAGTCCGCCATGACGTTCAGCCGGCTGACATCGCGGCCGTCGGTGATGTCGTCGGGATCACTGCCGTCCGTGTTGTCGTCCGAGTAGCGGAAATGCGAATGCGCCTGCAGGCCCAGGCGGAACTCGCCGCCCATGGTTTCGGGGAAGAAGCGCCGTTCGTATTCCACCTCGCCGATGATCGATGGGATGGTGGCGTTTTCCTCGGTCTCGCGCAGGGTGTGGTAATGCACCAGGGCGCCGCGCATCCATTCATCGCGCTTGGCGCGGCTCAGCGCGATCTCGCTCTTCAGGCGGTCGGTGTCGGAATAGCCGTAATCGGACAGGTAGGCATCGTCGCTGATCGCGGCGATGTTGAACCGCAGCACCAGGTCCCGGTCCAGGAAAAAGGTGCCGGCGGTCTGCACGTAGCCGCGCAGGTCGCGATCATCCAGCGTGTCCTTGGAAAACGCACCAGAGAAGGACAGCGCGCCATTGCCGAAAGCCTGCCTGTAGCGATACTCCAGCGTCTTCGTCACGCCAGAGACATAGGGCGTCAGCAGAAGGTCTCGGGTCTCACCCAGGGTGATGAAATAGGGCATCTTCAGCCCGGTCCCCAGCTGCGAATTGCGCTTGATCGTGGGGAACAGGAAGCCCGTCACCCGCTCCTGCGTGGGATCGGGCAGGCGCAGGTAGGGCAGGTAGAAGACCGGCAGCCCGTAGATCTCGAAGGTGGCGTGATCGAAGTAAAGCTGCCGGGCGTCCTCGTCATGCACCACGCGCTGCGCGCGGATCTGCCAGAGCGGCGGCTTGCCGTCATTGCAGACTTTGCAGGAGGACACCGTGGTTTTGTAAAGCTGGTTGTAGCGGTCATCCACCCGCGCCATCTGCCGCGCGGCCAGCTGGACCTGGGTGCCCAGCATCATGCGCGCGCTGGTCAGGATCCCGTTGCGGAAATCGCCGTCCAGCTGGGCGCTGTCGGCCAGCACGATGGCCTCTGCCTGTTCGCCGGTGCCGGTCAGGGTGATCGGCCCCTCGATGCTCAGCGCACCGGTGGCCTGGTCATAGCTGATGCGCCGCGCGCGGATGCGCAGGTCATCGCGCAGCGCCTCCACATTGCCCTCGGCGACCAGCTTGCCCGGCCCGTCCAGGTAGACGCGATCCGCGATCAGCATGGCCGGCGCGGCGGTGCCCTGCAGCTGGCTCTGCGTGGTCTCTGCGCCATTGGTCTGGGCCAGGGCCGCCGGGCTCAGCGGGACCAGGCCGGCCAGGGCAAGCGCCAGGATCGGGCGGCGGAGGGGACGTAGCGGGTGCATTCAGCTGCCCTCCATCTGTAGGACCAGGCCCAGGGCCAGCAGGACCGAAGCCACCGGCGGGGCCCAGGCGGCCAGCATCACCGGGATCTGGCCGGATTCCCCCAGCACCTGGGCGAAATTGCGGATGTAGTAAAGCGTGAAGCCCAGCAGGATCGTTGCCAGCACCGACTGCCCGGTCTTGCCGGAGCGCGCATGGCGCATGTTGAAGGCCGCCGCCAGCAGCACCATGGCCACCAGGAAGATGGGCCGGGCCAGCTCCATCTGGAACCAGACCGCGTGGCGGCGCGCGGAAAAGCCGGCCTCGCCCAGATCGCGGATATAGGCGGGCAGTTCCCAGATCGGGATGGCAGACGGATCCCCGAAGGAATCCCGGATGCTTTCCTCCGTCAGGGAAGAGGGCAGCGAATAGGCGGCCAAGCGGCGCGCCCCGGCCTCGGGGTTGATGCCATCGTCCAGCGGCCAGATCTTGACCTGTTCCAGCGCCCAGGCACCACGGATCAACTGGGCCGTCGCAGCCTCGATCCGGCGGGTGGGGCCGCCGCGCTCGGGCCCGTAGGGAATCATCGTCACGTCGTAAAGTTCCGTGGCTTGCGGGTTGGCACGGGCGGCGCGGATCACCGTCTGCCCGTCGGCGCCGCCCTGGCGCAGCCAGAGCCCCTCGGCAGAGACAGAGAAACTGTCGGCCCCGCCGGAGCGGTAGGTTTCAAACAGGTCCACGTAGCGCTTGGAGGTCGCCGCCACGATCGGGTTCAGCATGGTGACGCAAAGCACCCCCAGCAGGAAGGCCATGACCACGGGCGACAGCAGCGTGCGCAGCGTGGCCCGGCCAGAGGCCCGCGTGACCACCAGTTCAGAGCTGCGCGACAGCCCCATGAACAGCCCGATGGAGCCCAGGATCATGACCAGCGGCAGGATGTCGTACAGCCCCTTGGGCACGTTCAGCATCACCAGCCCCAGGATCCGGGGTAGCGGCACGTCGACGGTGGAGAGCTTGCGCATCTGTTCGACCATGTCGAGCAGCGCGGTGAAGATGAACAGCACCGTCAGCAGGCCGAAGAAGCTGCGCAGGAAACGGCGCGCGAAATAGAAATCCAGGATCATGCAGGGGCCTCCGCGCCATCGCCCGGATCGGTCGGGAAGGCCCGGTCACGGACCCGCCGCGCGCGGCTCGCCCACCACAGCAGCACGCCTGAGACGGCCATCCCAAGGGCGGCCGGCAGGTAGAGCAGGGTCCAGAGCACCGGGTCCTTGCGCACGGGGTCGATCACCAGCCCCTCGATGAACTTGACCGCCACCAGCAGCAGCACCGCCATGCCGATCTGGCGCCAGACCCCGAAGCGGCTGTAGCCGCCCACCTGCAAGCCGGCAAAGCCGATCAGCGCGGCCACGACGCACAGCAGCGCTTGGGTGATCCGCCCGTGGCCCTCCTGCACGACCCAGCCCAGGCGCTCTCCGGTCAGCTCGGCGGCGGCCTTTGGATGGGCCAGCAGCGTCCAGGTGGGCAGGTTGCGGATGGAGACCACGCGGAAGTCGGAGGTATCGACCAGGCTGCCCAGATCGTAGGAGAAGTTCTGGAAATGGGTGGTGAACAGCAGGCCCGTCTCCTGGTCCAGGTCCTGGGCCAGCCCGTTGACCATGACCAGCTTGGGCTGCGGGCGGCCCTCGGGATCCTCGTTGGCATTCACGATATAGGCCTGGGCGGCGGTATAGGTCTGCGGCTGGTCGGCCACCCGGCGATCGGACAGGAACAGGTCGTTCAGCGTGCCGTCCTCGTCGATCTGGCGGATGTAGACGGTGATGCCGCTCACGGGATGCAGGAAACTGCCCTCCGTCAGCAGGCGCGCGGTAACATTGGCGGCGATATCGCGGTTGCGCAGCACGATCTGCTCCTGGCTGAGCGGAACCAGGAAATTGGTCATGGCAGACATGATCGCCGCCGTGATCAGCCCGAAGACCAGCGCCGGGCGCGCCAGCCGCCAGGGCGAAAAGCCCGTTGCCTGCATGACCACGAATTCACTGTCCGACATCAGCCGGTTGGTGGCATAGACCGCCGCCGCGAACCCCGCCAGCGGCAGGGTGATGCGGATGACGTTGGGCAGGGTAAGGGCTGTGAACTCCAGGAAGACCCAGGCGGACTGGCCGTCCGCGATCAGCTGGTCGAACAGCCGGACGGCGCTGTTGATCCAGTAGATCGCCACCAGCACCAGCGCGAAGAAGCCGAAGAGCATCAGGAGTTGCGACAGCAGGTATCTGTCGAATCGCGCCATCTGTTCCCCTTCGTGATTTGGCCCTCTCCTGCACCGGGCCGGACGTTCGGACAAGTCTAGCGGCTCTATGCGCGGGAAAAAACTGCAATCTGGTCAAACTCCGGACAGGAGGATAGCCTTCGCGCAAATCCGGGGCCCGCGTGGCCCCGCTGCATGAGACGCCATTTTGCGTCGTGACTATAGGAGCTTGCCCGTGACCGATCCCGTCGCCCTCTCGTTTGCCGAAACCGATCTTGAGCAGATCCCCGCCCAGGCGGGCCGCGTGGCCGTCGTCGTCGATCCCGAAGGCAGCCTCTCGGCGGTGGCCCGGCGTGTCAACCGCCTGACCAAGGGGGCGCTTGCCCGCCTGGTGGAGGCTGACAGCTTTGACAAGCGCAAGGCCGGTGACATCGTGACCCTGGCCATGCCCCAGGGCCTGGCGGCCGAGGCGCTGGACGTGGTGCTGCTGCCGCGCCGCGCCGACAGCGCCTTGCTGCGCAAGACCGGCGCGAAGCTTGCCAAGCTGCTGGGCGAAGAGGGGCTGCTGCTGCTCACCGCCAACCTGAACGCCCCGGCAGAGCTGGCGCTGGGCCTCAAGCTGCGCGCCTATGACTACGACGCGCAGAAGACCGAAAAGGCCAAGCCCAAGGGGGCCGTCACCGTCATGTGCGCCAAGCCCCCGGCGGATATTGCCGCGCTGGACGCCGTTGTGCAGGGCGTGCTCTTCACCCGTGACCTGGTCAATGCGCCTGCCAACGTGCTGACCACCACCGCCTTTGCCGATGAACTGCTGGCCCTCAAGGAGCTCGGCGTCGATGTCGAGGTACTGGACGAGGACAAGCTGGAAGAGCTGGGCATGGGCGCGCTGCTCTGCGTCGGGCAGGGCTCTGACAGCCCCTCCAAGGTGGTCGTCATGCAGTGGAACGGCGGCAATGCGGGCGATGCCCCGCTGGCGCTGGTCGGCAAGGGCGTCGTCTTTGACACCGGCGGTATTTCCCTCAAGCCCGCTGCCGGCATGGAAGACATGACCATGGACATGGGCGGCGCCGGCACCGTCTCCGGCGTGATGAAGACCCTCGCGCTGCGCAAGGCCCAGGCCAATGTCGTCGGCCTTGTCGGGCTGGTGGAAAACATGCCCTCGGGCAATGCCGTGCGCCCCGGCGACGTGGTCAAATCCATGAAGGGCGACCTGGTGGAGGTGATCAATACCGATGCCGAAGGCCGCCTCGTGCTCTGCGACGTCATGTGGTACACGCAGGAACGCTTCCAGCCCAAGGCGATGATCGACCTGGCCACCCTGACCGGGGCCTGCATCATCGCGCTTGGCCATGAGAACGCCGCCGTCTTCTCCAACTCCGATCCGCTGTGCAACGCCTTCCTCAAGGCCGCAGAAGCAGAAAGCGAGGGCGCCTGGCGCCTGCCCATGGGCCAGGCCTACGACGACCAGCTGAAAAGCCGGATCGCGGATCTCAAGAACGTCGGTGGGCGGCCCGCGGGCTCGATCACCGCCGCGCAATACCTCAAGCGCTTCGTCAAGGAGGAAACGCCCTGGATTCACCTCGACATCGCCGGCGTCGCCTCGGTCAAGACTGAAACGGCCACTGCGCCGGCCGGTGCCACGGGCTGGGGCGTCATGGCGCTGAACCGGCTCATCGCCGACGGCTTCGAGGGCTGATCGACACATGGCCGAGGTCTATTTCTACCACCTCACGCGCTCCACCACGGAAGAGGCGCTGCGCGCGCTTCTTCCCCGCGCGCTGCAAGCCGGCTGGCGGGTGGCCGTGCGGGGCCGGCAGGCGGACCGCCTGGACGATCTGGACCTGAAGCTCTGGCAGGGCCGGGAAGAGGATTTCCTGCCCCATGGCCAGGACAAGAACCCCCATCCCGAACTTCAGCCGATCCTGCTGACGCTGGGCCAGCCGGCCAATGATCCCCAGTGCCTGATGTCCATCGACGGGGCAGAGCTGACCCCGGCAGAAATCGCGCCGCTGAACCGCGCCTGCATCTTCTTCGATGGCAATGACACCCAGGCCACGGCCCATGCCCGGACCCAGTGGAAGGGGCTGACCGATGCCGGCTGCGCAGCGGTCTATTGGTCAGAGGAAAGCGGGCGCTGGGAAAAGAAGGCCGAGAGCAAGGCGAGCTAATGCGTTGAATTAAGAATGCATAGCAACCCATTCTTATAAAATAAAAAAGCCCCCGCAGGATTGCTCCGGCGGGGGCTTTTTGTCAGCGCGTAAGCGCGATCACAGGTGGGCGAAACGCGATGCTTGCGTGGCCGTCCACAGCAGGTCCAGCTCTACGCCGTCCTCTGTCTGACGCTCGTCCAGGACGATGCCTTCCTTGTAGGCCCAGGCGCGCCGCTTGCCGTCGCTGAACGGCAGGGTCACCGTCTCGCGGTGGCGTGCGCTGTCCAGCGTCTGGGTGATCTCCGTCACCAGTGCCTCCAGCCCCTCGCCGGTCACGGCAGAGATGGCGCGGATATGCTCTTCGCGCTCGGCGCGCAGATGCATGGCGGCGCTGTCCTCGGGATCAAGCAGGTCGATCTTGTTCCAGACCTCGATCACCGGCACGTCCTCGGGCAGGCCCAGGTCGGACAGGATGTCTTCCACGTCGGCCTTCTGCTCTGCGCTCTCGGGATGGGCGATGTCGCGCACATGCAGCACCACATCCGCTTCCAGCACCTCTTCCAGCGTGGCGCGGAAGGCCGCGACAAGCTGCGTCGGCAGGTCAGAGATGAAGCCCACCGTATCGGACATGATCACCTCTGCGCCGGTGTCCAGCTTGACCCGCCGCATGGTGGGATCGAGCGTGGCGAACAGCATGTCCTTGGCCAGCACGTCGGCCCCGGTCAGGTGGTTGAACAGCGTCGATTTCCCGGCGTTGGTGTAGCCCACCAGCGCCACGATCGGGAAGGGCACCTTGGCCCGGGCAGAGCGGTGCAGCTCGCGGGTCTTGACCACGCGCTCAAGCTGGCGCCGCAGGCGCACGAGCTGTTCGTCGATGGCACGCCGGTCGGCCTCGATCTGGGTTTCGCCGGGACCGCCGACAAAGCCAAGACCGCCACGCTGACGTTCCAGGTGGGTCCAGGCGCGGACCAGCCGGGTCCGCTGGTAGCCAAGTGCGGCCATCTCGACCTGGAGCACACCTTCACGGGTGCGCGCCCGATCCGAGAAGATCTCAAGGATCAGCCCGGTCCGGTCCAGGATCTTGACCTTCCATTTCTTTTCCAGGTTCCGTTGCTGCACGGGGGTCAGCGGGCCGTCCACCAGGACCAGCTCTGCCTCCGCGTCGTGGAACATTTCCTTCAGTTCGTCCACCTTGCCGGACCCGAACAGGGTCGCCGGCACGGGTTTGGACAGCGGGATGACCTTTGCCCCCACGACTTCCAGCCCCGGCAGCGCCAGGGCAAGGCTCTTGGCCTCTTCCAGCGCATATTCCGGGGCATGGCGCCGTTCCTGGCGCCGCAGATCGGGGTGTATGACAAAGGCGCGCGTTGGCGCAGCCTCATGGCCTATCAATTTCGGGGCCTATCTCTCTCAGTTGTTTTCTTCGCCTTCATATAGCGAAATAGGCTGAGATGGCATGATTGTCGAGATGGCGTGTTTGTAGACCAGCTGTGCCTGGCCATCACGGCGCAAGAGGACACAGAAATTGTCGAACCAGGTGATGACACCCTGAAGCTTCACGCCGTTGATCAGGAAGATGGTCACCGGGACCTTTGTCTTCCGCACGTGATTGAGAAATGCGTCCTGAAGGTTCTGTCTGTCGGAAGCCATTCTTGTTATGCCTTTTTTTCTTCTTCTTGCCAGCTGCGGCTTTGTTCCATCGGGTCTTGAAAGCCAATATGAAAGTCCTAAGGCGAAACTTCCACCCCCGATATGCGCATTCCGCGGATTTGCAGGGGGATTAGGTCAATCCCGCCACAGATCGGGATTGAACAGGGCAATGATCGCCAGCAGCTCCAGCCGGCCCAGGATCATGAAGGCGCAGAGCACCAGCTTGGCCGGCCCGTCGATCAGCGACAGGTCGATCGGGTCCACCGCGCCATGCACGGTCAGCGGCCCCGTGTTGGACAGCGCGGCGACGGCCAGCACGGTGGCATCCTCGAAATTGATCCCGAAGAGGGCCAGCAGGGACATGGCCGCGGCCAGGCAGATGGCGAAGAGCATGAAGAAGACCCAGGCGTGAAACGCCCCGTGCCGCCGGATGCGCCGTCCCGCCGTGCCTGAGCCGGAGACGGAAGAGGGATGGACCAGCCGGTCCAGCTCCCTGCGGCCATTGAGGTAAAGCGCATAGACCCGCAGCAGCTTCACGCCACCCGCCGTGGTCGCCACGCCGCCGCCGATCATCGCCACGCCCATCAGGATCATCCCCGGTGTCGCCAGGCCCGACCAATCCTGCGCCGTGTCCCAGTGCATGGATTCCCAGCCCGTCGTGGTCAGGAAGGACAGCACCGTGAACAGCGCGCCCCAGAAGGCCGAAAGCGCCATGGCGAAATCCTCGCCCGCCTTGACGTCGAAGGCCCCGATCCAGTGGCGCAGGAACAGCAGCACCGGCACCACCAGCACCAGCGCCGCGCCCATGCGGATCTCGGGATCGCGGTGCAGGCCGATCTTGGCCGTCACCGTGTCCGAAGAGAAGGTCACGCGCGAGATGGCGAAGATCAGGAACAGCGCGATCGCCATTTCCCCCACCACGCCAGAGGCTGCCACATGGGTGCCCACGCCGGGCGAGATGCCAGAGGTCGACAGGGTGGACATAGCGTGGATCAGCGCCACCAGCGGGGTATCCCCCGCGACCAGCAGCAGCAGCCAGAGCGTGCCCGTCAGGCCCACGTAGACCAAGCCCAGCTGCTCGGCCCCGCGGATCATGCGGCGGATGACGCCGGCGCGCTGGAAACGGTCGATCCGGGTTTCGCCCATCTCGCGCCCCGCGGCCGTGACCTCGAAGCCGCCCAGGGACAGGGGGGCCATGACGGCGGCCGCCGCCACCCAGATCAGGAAGCCGCCCATCCAGGCCACCTGCGCCCGCCACAGATGCAGGGGCGCGGCCAGGCGTTGCGGCTCATAGAAGGACATGCCCGTTGTGGTGAAGCTCGACACCATCTCGGCATAGGCATTGAGGTAGCGCGTATCGGGCAGGCTTTCGGAAAAGGGCACTGCCAGCAGCAGCGGCAGCAGCAGGAAGGCCCCGAAAAGCGACAGCAGCGCGTAAAGATCCGCGCGCCCGGTCAGCAGCACCGGCCGCGTGCCGCGCGCCAGCGTTACCAGCACCCCCAGCGTGGTGCCCAGGATCGACGTGTAGAAGAAGCTGCGCGCGATGGAGAAATGCTCCTGCACCACCGCCACCAGGGCGGGCACCATCATGGACAGCGACAATCCCAGGAACAGGACCAGGAACAGCGGCATCCCTTCCAGGCGCTTGTGCAGGGGAGAGGACCTGGCCATCCCGCGAGGATCCTAGAAGTAATCGATGGAGACCTGCAACAGGCGCTCCACCTCGGGGACATCGTCGCTGAGCGCGAACAGGACCACCGTGTCGCCCTGTTCGATGACCATGTTGCCGGAGGGGCGCTTGACCTCGCCCTCGCGCATCACGGCGCCCACAAGCACACCCTCGGGGAAGTCGATGTCGCGGATCGGCTTGCCCGCCATGGGAGAAGTCGACAGGACCTCGGCCTCGATCACCTCGGCCTCGGCATCGCCGATGGAATAGACGCCGCGCACCCGGCCATGGCGCACGTGGCGCAGGATCGAGGACACGGTCGTGGCGCGCGGGTTGATATAGGCGTCGATGCCCAGCGGCCCCAGCAGGGGGATCAGCGTCGGATCGTTGATCAGCGCGATCGCCATGGGGCAGCCCAGCGACTTGGCGCGTACGGCGGTCAGCATGTTGGTCTTGTCGTCATCGGTGACGCACAGGATGGCATCCGCCCGGCCGATCCCGGCCTCCGCCAGCAGCGCGCTGTCCAGCCCGTCGCCGTTCAGCACGATGGTCCGCTCCAGCGCATCGGCGGCGCGTTCGGCCACCTTGCGGTTCTTCTCGATCACCTTGGTGCGGACCCGGCGGGCCTTTTCTTCCAGCGTCTTGGCGACGGTCAGGCCCACGTTGCCCCCGCCCACGACCACGACACGCTCCTGCATGCGGTTGGTCTTGCCGAAAACCTCCAGCGTGCGCGACACGTCCTCGGTATGGACGCAGACATAGCAATCGTCCCCGGCAAAGATCTGGTCGCCGGGTTCGGGCGCAAAGAGCCGCCCGTCGCGGCGCACGCCCACGACGATGGCGCGCAGGGTGGAAAACAGGTCTGTCAGCTGGCGCAGGGGGGTGTTCACCACCGGGCAGTCGTCATCGATCTGGATGCCCAGCAGCTGCGCCTGTCCGCCCAGGAATTGCTCCACGTCGAAGGCGGCGGGCGCGGCCAGACGGCGCAGGGCGGCCTCGGCCACCTCGAGCTCGGGGCTGATCACCACGTCGATGGGCATGTGATCGCGCCGGTAAAGATCGGAATAGATCGCTTCCAGGTAGCTGCGCGCACGCAGCCGGGCGATCTTGCGGGGGACGGAAAAGACCGAATGCGCCACCTGGCAGGTGACCATGTTGACCTCGTCAGAGAAGGTCGCGGCAATGATCATGTCCGCGTCCCGTGCGCCCGCGCGGTCCAGGATGTCGGGGTATGAGGCAAAGCCGGCAATGCCCTGCACATCAAGCGTATCGGTGGCGCGGCGGACGAGGTCGGGGTTGTTGTCCACGACCGTGACATCGTTCTTTTCGCCCGAAAGGTGCCTTGCGATTTGCCACCCGACTTGCCCGGCGCCGCAGATGATGACCTTCATGCCAGAGATCCTGCTGTTCTTGAAAGCCCTGCATGGCAGAGGAGGAAAGGGGGGTCAATTCAATTCCCCGGCGCGGCTGGCGCGCCGGGAAAATGCCGCGCCCGGGGCTCAGCCTTCGGCTGTTTGACCGGCAGAGGCGGCGTCAAGCCGCGCCATGGCCTCATCCGGCAGGACAAGGTCGGCGGCGCGGATCAGGCTTTCCAGCTGCGCCTCGCTGGTGGCAGAGGCGATGGGGGCGCTGACCCCGGGTTTCTGGCGCAGCCAGGCCAGGGCGATCTCTGCATGGCTGGCGCCGGTCTCTTCGGCCACGCCGTCCATGGCGGACAGGATCGCCATGCCGCGATCGTCCATGTAGCGCTTGACCATCCCGGCGCGGCTGCCGCTGACCGCCTGCGGGTCGCGGTATTTGCCGGTCAGGAAGCCAGACGCGAGGGAGAAATAGGTGATCACGCCCACCTCGTTTGCCTGGCACCAATCGGCCAGCTCGCCCTCGAAGCCGGCGCGCTCATGCAGGTTGTATTCGTTCTGCAGCACCTCGTAGCGGGGCAGCCCGGCCTCCTGCGCGGCCTGGGCGGCGCGCTTCATCTGGGACAGGTCCCGGTTCGACGTGCCGATGGCGCGGATCTTGCCGGCCTTCAGGAGGCTCTCGAAGGCGCCAAGGGTCTCTTCATCGCTGGTGCGCTCGTCGGGCCAGTGGGAAAGGTAAAGATCGATCACCTCTGTCTGGAGCCGCGCAAGAGAGTCCTCTGCCGCCTTGGCGATCCAGCCCGCGCTCAGGTCCTTGTGACCCTGGCCCATGTCGGAGCCGACCTTGGTGATCAGCGTCACGCCGTCGCGCTTTGACGGGTTGGCAGCGAACCACTTGCCGATCACGGTCTCGCTTTCGCCGCCCTGGTGGCCGTCCACCCAGCGGGAATAGACATCCGCCGTGTCGATGGTGCGCAGCCCGGCCTCGTACATGCGGTCCAGCAGGCGAAAAGACATGGCCTCATCCGCGGTCCAGCCCAGCACATTGCCGCCGAAGACCACGGCCGAGGTCGTCAGGCCGCTGCGGCCAAGGGGAAGTGTCTGCATGGATCTGGTCCTTCTGTTGATGCTCGCTGGGCGCCGTGTCTGGGCAGGTGGTGCGGGCAGGCCGCCCATGAGGGAAGCCAGAGGCCCGGTGCCCGGATGGAAAAATCGCCCCCACAGCATCTGTCGCTGTGAGGGCGCTTGGCAAGTCACGGTCCCGGGCACGGGCGTGATCGCGCTTTTCGCGCCCCTAGCGCCCGGCGGGCGTGAGGCGGGTGATACCGACGGCAGCGGCACGGGCCAGGGCGGTGTCCAGCGACATGGGGATGTATTCGCCCCGCCTCCACAGCTGGGCCAGGTCATCGTAGTGGCGCGACAGCGGATGCCCGCTCTGCCCGGTGGATATGATGAAGACAGAGCTGTCGGGATCGGCGAAATCATAGACCCCGCGATAGCCCGCGCCATGGACGTTCAGGAAGGGATTGGACCCATAGCCCTTGGTCAGCCCGCGCATCAGAGTGTTGTCCCCGCCAGAGGTATCCTGGCGGATGTTCACGAAGTAGCGCAGGATCGGGATATCCCCCAGCACCGGGTGATCCTGGGCCGCCTGGTGCACATCGCCCCAGCGCAGGCTTTCCAGGTTCTCGCCGTAGCGTTCAGAGATCCAGATCAGCGCCGCGTCCAGGCTTTGGCGGGCGATATCCGTGCAGCTCTCCGTCGCGGCGGACTGGATCACGTTGCACCAGCGCCCGGCGCCGTCGATGTCGCGGAAGACGCGCTCGATAAAGACCGGATCCACGTGGGTGAAATCATCCGCCAGCGGGCCCAGCTCGTCCCGGATCAGCCGGTCCTGCAGCGCAGAGAGCCAGGCGGCATAGATCAGCGGCTCGGGCAGGTGCTGGTTCATCTCCCCGTTCCACTCGGCCAGCAGGGTCAGCGCATCCTGGCGCAGGCGCTCCTGCGTGCCCTCGGGCGCGGGATCGCCGGTGAACCACAGGTCGCGCGCGATCAGCGGCAGCAGCGAGCGCGCGGTGAAGGACACCGTGTCCAGCTGCGCCTCGATGAAGCTGTCGCGGGTATGAACCTCCCGGCTTTGCATCAGGCGCCGCCAGCGGTGGATGCGCTGGGTATCCCCCCAGGAGGCGCTGACATTGTCGGGGAAGGGGCGATCGGTGATCTTGTTGTTGGTATTGCCCAGGATGCCGCCAACGGGGGCAACGGACTCTACGTTGTTCTCATAGGGCTGGAAGCCCTTCCAGCGGTTCTCCTGCCGCCAGCCAAGGCTGGGCATGCGCCCCTGGCTGTCATGGGCGGCGTCGCGGTCCGGCACCTTGCCGATCATCTTGAACCCGATGGTGCCCGCATCCGCCAGCATCAGGTTCTGGGACGGGGCAACATGCAGCCGCCCGGCCCGGATCGCCTGATCGACAGACCGCGCATACATCAGCCCCAGCCCGGCCGAGACCGAGGTGTCATCGGGCGACAGCGCCGTCCAGGCGATAGAGGCAACATGCCCCGGGGGGGTCACCGTCTCCAGGTGGTAATGGCTGCCCGGCAGCACCGGGCCATTGTCGGTCCAGCGCAGGGTCATGGTCAGCGGATCGCCATCCTTGACCGTGATGATCGAGCGCCGCGTGCGGAAGGTCTCCCAGCCATCGGGGCCGCGATACTGCTCCGGGTTGGCCGGGTTGATCTCTTCCATGTAGACATCCAGGTCATCCAGGTAGGAAGAGGTCAGCCCCCAGCCGACGAACTGCGACCGCCCAGCCAGCACCAGCGGCATCCCCGGAATGGTTCCGCCGATCACGCCGCCCTGTTGCAGCTGCAGCCGCGCCAGGTACCAGGCCGTGGGGGCGGTGAAGCCCAGGTGGGGATCATTGGCCAGCAGCGTCCCCCCGGAGGCAGAGCGCGTCGGCGCCGCCGCCCAGGCGTTGGAGGCCCCGGCCATGCCCGGCTCCGGGAAGGGGTCCAGCCCGGTGTCCGGCAGACCCGAGTGCGTGAAGCCCGGCAGCACCCGGGCAGAGCGGTGGCTCATGGGGCGATCCATCAGCGCGGCATATTCCGGCAGGTCCAGGATCGCACTGCCCGGCGCATCGGGCAGGATATCGGCGATCATCTTGGGATCGGGCAGCGCGAGGGACACCCGCGCGCGCTCGACCTCGGTGGAAAGCTGGCCGGAGAGCTGCACGGCCAGCAGCTTGGCAATGGCAATGGAATCGGCGGGCTGCCAGGGGGCCACGGGGACATCGAACAGGAACATCTCTGGCGCACCCCGGCCCAGGCTGTCGCGGTTGATCTCGTTCAGGCGGGCATTCACGCCCTCTGCATAGGCTTCCAGCGCCCGGCTGGCCTGCGGCGTCTGATCCTGAACAGAGGCAATGGCAGCGGTATAAAGATCATAGCGCCGCATCAGCTTGTCGACTTCCACGGTGCGCAGCCCGAAAAGCTCCGACAGGCGGCCCTGCACGGTACGGCGCAGGGTGATCATCTGCCACAGGCGGTCCTGCGCGTGGGCATAGCCCAGCCCGAAGAAGACATCGCGGTCCCGCGCGCCGAAGATATGGGGCACATTGGCATTGTCGCGGATGATCTCGACCGGGGCGCCAAGACCGGCCACCTCGACCTCGCGGTCATAGTCGGGCAGGGACCTCGCAGCCAGGAAATACACGCCCGTCGTCGCGATCACGGCCAGTATGACCATTCCTCCGGCAACCCGGAGAAGCCAGCGGAAGATGGTGCGCATTTCGATTTCCTTCTAGCCCCGTGCCCTTGCGTTTCGCCGTTCTGGCGCCCACAAGGTCTTGCGTTTGCAGCAATACAAGGGATTGAGCCATGGCGAAAGTCGCGTTTCTGGGATTGGGAGTGATGGGGGCACCGATGGCGGGCCACCTCGTGAAGGCCGGCCATGAGGTGACGGTCTACAACCGCACCACCGCCAAGGCAGAAGCCTGGGTGGCAGAGCACGGCGGCGCCTTCGCCAAGACACCCGCCGAAGCCGTGGCAGGGGCGGATTTCGTCATGACCTGCGTCGGCAACGATGATGACCTGCGCCAGGTCTGCACCGGCCCGGACGGCGCCTTTTCCGGCATGAAGGCCGGCGCCTGCCTGGTCGATCACACCACCGTCTCCGCCAAGGTCACGGAAGAGCTTTACGCTGCCGCCAAGGAGGCCGCGCTGGGCTTCGTGGATGCGCCGGTCTCCGGTGGGCAGGCAGGGGCGGAAAACGGCGTGCTCTCCGTCATGTGTGGCGGGGATGAGGCCGATTATGCCGCCGCGGAGCCGATCATGGCCGCCTATTCCAAGATCTGCCGGCGCCTCGGCGAAAGCGGCGCGGGCCAGCTGACCAAGATGTGCAACCAGATCGCTATCGCGGGCCTCGTGCAGGGCCTCAGCGAAGCGCTGCATTTCTGCCAGAAGGCGGGCCTGGACGGGGAAGCGGTTGTCGACGTGATCTCCCAGGGGGCCGCGGGCTCCTGGCAGATGGCCAACCGGCACAAGACCATGCTGGCCGATGAGTTCGACCATGGGTTCGCCGTCGACTGGATGCGCAAGGATCTTGGCATCTGCCTTTCCACCGGGGATGAGATCGGCGCCAGCCTGCCGGTCACTGCGCTGGTGGACCAGTTCTACAAGGACGTGCAGAAACTGGGCGGCCAGCGCTGGGATACCTCCAGCCTGATCAAGCGGCTGACGTAAGCCGGGCAGGGGCGCTGGGTGTGCCCCGCGCTGTCGGCGCGACCTGCGACTAACTCGATCCGGATAAGAAAAAGCCCCGCCAGTGCATGGCGGGGCTTTCCTTTTTCAGACCAGTCAGGCCCGGTTCGTTTCGGCGTCGGTCCTTTCGGACCGGGCCAAACGCCAGCCTCAGGCAGCGTCGCGCTTGTGGCGGCCTTCCGTGACCTCTTCGATGATCTTCTCGACAAAGGCCTCAAGGTCACCGGGGTTGCGCGAGGTCACGATGCCCCGGTCGCAGACGACCGTCTCATCGCGCCACTTGCCGCCGGCATTGATCACGTCCGTCTTGATGGAGGGGTAGGAGGTCACCTCGCGCCCGTCCACGACGCCGGCTTCCACCAGCATCCAGGGACCGTGGCAGATGGCGGCCAGCACCTTGCCCTCGTTGTGGAACTTCTTCACCGCTTCGACGGCCTCGGGGAAGGTCCGCAGGATGTCGGGGTTGATCTGCCCGCCCGGCAGGACGACGGCGTCGTAATCGGCAACGTCGACGTCCGCGATGCGCAGGTCGGCCTCGGCCTCCTGGCCCCAGTTGCCGTCATCCCAACCGCGGATGGCCTTGCCGTCCGGGGTGGCGACGTGAACGGTCGCGCCGGTGCCGCGCAGCTTGTCGCGGGGCACTTCCAGCTCGCTTTGTTCGAAACCGTTGGTGGACATGATCAGGATACGGGCTTGTGCGATATCAGCCATGAGAGACTCCTTTCGCTTGTGTTTGAGTGTCGGGGGCCAGTCTCTGACCCCGTTGCAGCCCAAACGACGCCCCCCGCCGGGATGTTCCATCACGGTTTCGCGCGCACTCCGGCGATGAGCGTGGGCACGCCTGCACGGGGCCGGTCGCCGCACGCAGCGTTAATCGGGGCAAATACCGACACGAGTACCGACGTGATACCGACGTAAAACCGACGCGATACAGACGTCGGATTTTTGACCTCCGGCCCTTGTTAACCTGGGGTTCCGGCGCCGATTCGTAGAATTGGCACGCCATTTGCCCGCCCGCCGTGGCAAGATCCGCTTAACCAGGCGCCAAATGCCACGCCGCCTTGCCCCACTCGGTGAAACCGCTGGCCCCCGCCTGAAGCGCGGGTTAGAATGTAAGCAATGCTGACCCAAAATGGAGCGGCCAATGCCATCCCCCTTCACGATCCCAAGCGAATTCCGCCAGAGCCATACGCCATGGGAGGACGTGCAGGGCTTCTTCATCGCCTTGCTCACGGCCTCTGTCGGGCTGGTCTTCCTGACCTCCCTGGGATTTATCACCGGGCAGACCGCGGGGCTGGCGCTGATCATTTCCTACGCGACGGGCTGGGCCTTCGGGCCGGTCTTCTTCGTGATCAACATGCCGTTCTACGTCCTGGCCTGGAAACGGCTGGGGGCGGAATTCACCCTGAAATCAATCTTCTGCGTCACGGTCCTTTCCGTTGCGGTGGATTACATTCCGCTGGGCATGGCCTTTGAATACCTCAACCCGGTCCTGGGGGTGGTGATCTTCGGCGTGCTGACGGGCTTCGGCCTGCTCGGCTGTTTCCGCCACAAGGGCAGCCTGGGGGGCCTGGGCGTGGTGGCGCTGCTGATCCAGGACAAGACCGGCTTTCGCGCGGGCTACGTGCAGCTCCTCGTGGATGCGGTGCTCTTCGCGCTGGCCTATTTCCTGTTCGACACCCGCGTCGTGCTCTATTCGCTGTTCGGGGCCGTGATCCTGAACGGGGTGATCGCCTTCAACCACCGCCCGGATCGCTACATCGCAGATTGACCCTGTCTATTGGCCCGGATAGAGCATCCGAAACGCCAAGTTTTCCAAGGGTTTCCCCATGAAAGATACCGTTGCGCCCAAGGCGGGCCACTCCCCGTTAGAAGATGCGCAGGGCCTGTTCTTCGGGACCTTCATGGCCGGTTTCGGCATCGTCATCCTGACCCACCTTGGCCTGATCACCGGCCAGACCGCCGGGCTGGCCGTGCTGATCTCCTACGTCACGGGCTGGGACTTCGGACCGATCTTCTTCGTGGTCAACATCCCCTTCTACTGGCTCGGCTATCGCCGCATGGGCTGGCGCTTCACGGTCAAGACCTTCATCGCCGTGGCGCTGCTGTCCGTCCTGTCCAACTGGCTCAAGACCCAGGTTTCCTTTGATTTCCTGACGCCCTGGACCGGCGCCGTGATTTTCGGCACGATCACCGGATCGGGCCTGCTGGCGCTGTTCCGGCACGGGGCCTCCCTGGGCGGGATCGGCATCCTGGCGCTCTACCTGCAGGAAAAGACGGGCTTCCGCGCCGGCTGGACGCAGCTCAGCTTCGATGCCTGCCTCTTCGTGGCGGCCTATTTCGTGCTTCCCTTCGACATGCTGATCTGGTCCCTGCTGGGCGCCGTGATCGTGAACCTTGTCATCGCCATCAATCACCGCAAGGATTGGTACGTCGCAACCTGAAGATCAATTCGCAAGGGTCTGAAATGCCAGTCTATATCTCCCTCGTTCTCGCCGTCATCGCAGAGACGATCGGCACCACGGCGCTGCAGGCCAGCCAGCAGTTCACGCGGCTCTGGCCCTCCGTGCTGGTGGTGCTGGCCTATGGCGCCTCGTTCTATCTGCTCTCGATGACGCTGCGCTCCATGCCCGTGGGCGTGGTCTACGCGCTCTGGAGCGGCATGGGCATCGTCTTCATCGCGCTCATCGCCTTCATCGTCTTCGGCCAGAAGCTTGACCTGGCGGCCCTGCTGGGGATGGGGATGATCATGGGCGGCATCATCGTGATCCAGGTCTTTTCCAAGACCAGCCTGCACTGAGGCGCGCCGCCAAGACCCTGCCAGCCAAACGAAAAAGGGCGCGATCCATCGCGCCCTTCGTGCATTTTGCCAGGTGGCTCGCTCAGCCCCGCAGTGCCTTGTTCAGGTTCTCGTCCACCTTCTCAAGGAAGCCCATCGTGGTCAGCCAACCCTGGTCGGGGCCCACCAGCAGCGCCAGGTCCTTGGTCATGGAGCCGCTCTCAACCGTCTCCACCACGACCTTCTCAAGCGTGGTGGCAAAACCCATCAGCGCGGTGTTCTCATCCAGCTTCGCGCGGTGCTTCAGCCCGCCGGTCCAGGCGTAGATAGAGGCGATGGAGTTGGTCGAGGTCGCCTTGCCTTCCTGGTGCTGACGGTAGTGGCGCGTGACGGTGCCATGGGCTGCCTCTGCCTCCACGATCTTGCCATCCGGCGTCATCAGCTGAGAGGTCATCAGCCCCAGGCTGCCAAAGCCCTGCGCGACCGTATCGGACTGCACGTCGCCGTCGTAGTTCTTGCAGGCCCAGACGAACTTGCCGTTCCACTTCATCGCGCAGGCGACCATGTCATCGATCAGCCGGTGTTCGTACCAGATGCCCGCGTCCTTGAATTTCTCTGCAAATTCCTCCTCGTAGACCTTCTGGAACAGGTCCTTGAAGCGGCCGTCATAGGCCTTGAGGATGGTGTTCTTGGTCGACAGGTAAACCGGCCAGCCCAGGTTCAGCCCGTAGTTGAGGGAGGCCCGTGCGAAGTCGATGATCGACTCGTCCAGGTTGTACATCGCCTGGTACACCCCGGCAGAGGGGGCCTGGTAGACCTCCTTCTCGATCAGGGTGCCGTCTTCGCCGACGAACTTCATCGTCAGCGTGCCGGCACCGGGGAAGGTAAAGTCGGTGGCCTTGTACTGGTCCCCGAAGGCATGGCGCCCCACCACGATCGGAGAGGTCCAGCCGGGTACCAGGCGGGGCACGTTGCGGCAGATGATCGGCTGGCGGAAGACCACGCCGCCCAGGATGTTGCGGATGGTGCCGTTGGGCGATTTCCACATCTTCTTGAGGCCGAATTCCTCCACCCGCGCCTCATCCGGGGTGATCGTGGCGCATTTCACGCCCACGCCCACTTCCTTGATCTTCTCGGCCGCGTCCACGGTGATCTGGTCATCCGTGCGATCGCGTTCCTCGATCCCAAGGTCGTAATAAAGCAGGTCGATGTCCAGGTAAGGTTCGATAAGCTTTTTCTTGATAAAATCCCAGATGATGCGGGTCATCTCGTCGCCGTCGATGTCGACGATCGGGTTCTCTACCTTGATCTTGGTCATGGGGCCTCCTTCGAGGGTCACGCCGGCACAGGCCGGGAATCGCGGGGATGGGGATGTTCTGCCCCTGCATAGACTAACCAAGAGTTAGCACAATAGGGTGCATACAATTGTATACCGAAAAAACCTGCGGCATTTTGGACCCGGGGCAGGGGCGCTGCACGAAAAAGGCGCGCTCCCGGCGGAACGCGCCTCACTCTTCAGCCCGGTTACGGTCCTTACTGGTCGCGGACGCGGTCCAGCTTTCTCATGTGCAGCATCAGCACGAAGGCCAGCGCGGCCAGCACGGTGGATGACAGCACCTGCGGCAGGAGGGATCCGTTGAAGGTCTGCGCGATCAGCGTGGACAGGACGGCTGCGGAGACGGTCGAGACCGCCCCGATCACGGAGGCCGCGAAACCCGCGATATGGCCCAGGGGTTCCATCGCCAGGGCGTTCAGGTTCCCGGCGGTCAGGCCGATCTGGTAATAGACGGTCGCCTGCCAGGCCAGGTAGATATAGAAATAGGCCGGCCCCCTGTAGCCCGACAGGATCACCGCCAGCATGGCCAGGCTGAAGACCAGGAAGACCCCGACCGCCAGGGTGATGATCTTGCGCATCCCGTATTTGCCCACGAAAATCGCGTTCACCATGGAAGAGCTCGCCGCCATCAGGCCCAGCCCGAAGAACCAGTAGGGGAACTGCTCGCCCCGGTCGAAGACCTGCTCGAAGGCAGGTTCGATCAAGCTGATGGTGATGAACATCATGGAAAAGACCATGATCTGCACAAGGATGGAGGACCGGACAATCGGGATCGCGTACATCTCGCGGATGGCATGGCGGAAGCCGGACAGGCGGAAGGGCTGGCGGCGCTCCCTGGGCAGGGATTCCGGCAGCCGGAAGATCAACCAGAGCGAAGAGATCGCGGAGAAGGCGAAGAAAGCCAGGAACAGCCCGCGCCAGCCGCCGTGGCTGATGATGAAGCTGCCCAGCAGCGGCGCCAGGGCGGGAAAGATCGTGAAGACCATCATCACGAAAGAGACCAGCCGCGCCATTTCGCGCCCGGCATAAAGATCCCGGATGATGGCAATGGCCACGACCCGCGGACCGGCGGCCCCCAGCCCCTGCAGGGCCCGCCCCATGATCAGCATCTCCAGCGTCTCCGCCCGCCAGGCCAGCAGGGCCCCGGCGATATAGATCGCGGCCCCGCCCAGCATCACGGACTTTCGGCCCAGCCGGTCCGACAGCGGGCCGGTGAACAGCGTGCCCGCCCCCATGCCGATCATGAAAGAGGACAGGACCAGCTGGATATTGTTGAAATTGTCCGGCGAAAGCTCTTCGGCCATGTCGCCAAGCGCGGGAAGCATCGAGTCGATGGAAAAGGCCACGGTCGCCATCATCATCGCCATCAGGGCAACAAATTCCACCGGATGCAATTTCCGCGTCATGAAGGGTCCTTTCGAAAGAATTGCCTGCCGCTAGCAGCTTTTTCGATTCAAGACCATATCGCCGCGCGCCCGCGCCCCGCGGAACCGTCTGTGCGTTTCTGCACCGCCCGCCACCCCCTGCAGACAGGCGAAGCCGGCGCCCCAGCTCTGGAACAAAGGCGGCACCAGCTCATTCTTCTTGCCTGAAAACTCCCGCCGGAGGCCCCGCTCAGGGCCTGGCGCGCCCTCACTCCTTCGGCGCCGCCTCCTCGCCCGCCGCCTCTTCCTCGGCCAGCTGGGCGATGATCTCATCCATCACTTTCAGCCAAAGATCGACCGGCTGCGCCCCGGGCACGGCATGTTTCTGCGCCACGATGAAGGTCGGAACGGAGGTCACGCCCATCTTGCGCGAATGCGCATCGCGGTCCCGGATCATCTGCTCGTCTTCCGAGGTCGCCAGAAGGCGCAGTACGACAGAGGCATCCATCCCCGCCTGGTCGGCCACATCGGCCAGCACGTCATGCTGGCTGATATCGCGCCCCTCGACGAAATTGGCCCGGAACAGCCCGTCGACGACCGGCCCCTGGACCGCCTCCAGCCCCGCCCAGTGGATCAGCCGGTGGGCGTCCAGCGTGTTCGGCGTGCGGGTGATCGCGTCGAAATCGGCTTCGATCCCCAGGCTCCGGGCATGGTCGGCGATCTGCCCGTAGGTCGTGTCGGCCCCGTCTTCGCCGAACTTGGCAACCAGGTATTCGCGCCGCCCCATGCCCTCGCGCGGCATCTCGGGGTTCAGCTGGAAGGGATGCCATTCGACCACGAAGGGATGCGCGGGCCGTTGCGCCAGGGCGCGATCCAGCTGGGTCTTGCCGATATAGCACCAGGGGCAGATCGGATCGGAAAGGATATCAAGTTTGACGGTCATCAAGAGGCTCCCGGAACGCCCTGAGCGCTCCGCGTTTGAGTTTACCATTCGGGTTCCGCGGCAGATCCGGCAGGTGATGCCAGGCGCGGGGTTGCTTGTAGCGGGCCAGCCGCGCCGCGGCTGCCTCCCGCAGGGGGGCTTCCTCCAGTGCGGCAGGCCCGGTGTAAAAGGCCATGATCACGCGCACGCCGGGCTTCACCTCGATATCGGTGACGGCCAGCTCCGTGATCCCCGGCAGATCGCAGAGCGCCTGCTCGACTTCAAGCGGAGAGACCCGGTAACCGCCGGCGTTCATCATGTCATCCACCCGCCCGCGGTAGGCGATCTGCCCGTCCAGTGCCATGCAGCCCAGGTCCCCGGTCAGGAACCAACCGGCGCAGAGGCGCGCCTGCGTTTCCGCCTCTGCGCCGTGATAGCCCAGCATCAGGCCGGGGTCGTCGCGCCCCACGGCAATGATCCCCTCGTCTCCGCGCGCCACGGGGCCGCGGGTGGGGTCATCAGGATCCAGCAGGGCCAGCCGCCGTCCGGGCTGCGGCGCGCCGATATAGCCGGGCCGTGCGGCCCTTTGCGGCGAACTGCTGATGAAGGTGGAACATTCGGACATGCCGAAGGCCTCATGCAGCTCCGTGCCGCTGGCGTCCTTCCAGGCCTCGCGCAGGCCTTCCGGCAGGGTTTCCCCGGCGGTCAGCCCATGGCGCAACCGGGGCAGGTCGATGCGGGGATGGGCCTGCAGGATCTTGCGAAAAACGCCGGGCACCGCGGCAAACAACGTCGCTTCATGGCGCTTCAGAAGCAGCGGCAGCGCCTCTGGCCCCAGGCCCTCTGCTGGGATCAAGGCGGTGGCACCGCAGGTCCAGGGATCCATCAGCCCGGTGCCCAGCGTGAAGGTCCAGTTGAAGGCTCCCGCATGCAGGATGCGGTCGCTCTCGCCCATGTCGTACCAGTCCGAGATCATCATCCGACGCGCCCAGATGGCCCGATGGGCATGCACCACCGCGCGGGGCCGGCCGGAGGTGCCAGAGGTAAAGACGATGTAGCCGGGCCGATCCGGATCGCCCATGTGGTAATCGGCGGGGGGCATGTCGCGCATCCCGGCCAGGCGGGACTGGTCCAGCACCGGCAGCTCCGTCGCGGGGCAGGCGATGCCCTCTCCCAGCAGGATCCCGGCGGGAGCGATCTGGGCGATCATCCCGGCCACCTCCGGCGCTGTCAGCTGGGCAGAGCTGGGCACCGGCACAAGGCCCGCCGCGATCGCACCCAGGAAGGCGATGGGAAAATCCACCCGGTTTCCCAGGCGCATCAGCAGGATGTCTCCGGGCCGGAAGCCCGCCTGCAAAAGCCCCGTGGCGGTCCCGCGCACCGCCCCCTCAAGCCGCCCGTAGGACCAGCGTTCCGCCCGCGACAGGCCAAGGACCGCCAGTGCCACCTTGTCCGCACGCCCCTGCGCCCCGGCCAGCACATGAGCGGCCAGGTTGAAGGGGCGGGGGCAGGGCGCGTTGGGGCCAGGTTCGGTCACGGACAGCATTCCCCCTTGCTAAGCCCCCGGCGCCCCATGGGCAAGGCAGGCAGCAGTTGCGCCTGCCCACGCCTCTGCCTATAGCCATTCACCATGAGCGAGACCGACCCCCGCCAGCTGATCCGCATCGCCCGCGAAACAGGCGAAACGCCAGAGGCCCAGCCCCTGGACCTCGGCTCGCGCGTACGCGATTTGCGCCGCGCGCGCGACTGGACGCTTGAACAGGCCGCGGCAAAAGCGGGCCTGGCCCGCTCGACCCTCTCCAAGATCGAGAACGGGCAGATGTCGCCCACTTACGAGGCGCTGAAGAAACTGGCCACGGGGCTCGATATTTCCATTCCCCAGCTCTTCACGCCGCCCCGCGCCAACCAGGTGACCGGGCGCCTCAGCCTCACGCTCGCGGGCGATGGGCAGGCACATGCAACCGCGACCTACGAACACGACCTCCTCGCCGCCAACCTCACTCGCAAGCAGATGCTTCCCTACCGCGCCCGCATCCGGGCCCGCTCGATGGAGGAATTCGACGGCTGGGTACGCCACGACGGGGAAGAGTTCCTCTACGTGCTGACCGGCGTGATAAGGCTCTACACGGAATTCTACGAGTCGATCGAGATGCGGCGCGGCGACAGCGCCTATTACGACGCCTCCATGGGCCACAACGTGATCTCGGTCAGCGAAGATGACGCGACCATCCTCTGGGTGACCTCGCTCGCCTGAGCCCCCCTCCCATCAAAAGAAAAAACCGCGCGCCGAAATCCAGGCGCACGGTCTCTCCTTCTTCTTGCCGAAAAACTCCCGCCGGAGGCATCGGACCCTCTCAGCCCGCGCGTTGGCCAGATCCGTCTCTCAGCCGCTCCGCCCCACGGGCGGATCCGCCGGCGCGTCATCCCCAAAGCTCCGGTCGTCATCATAGACGTCTTCGCCTTCAGGCAGGTAGCGGCCGGAGGCCTCGATATTGCGCATATCCTCGGCTTCATCCATGCGGATATCTGCGGGGGTTGCGCCTGTGCGCCACTCGGCGATCTCATCGCGGATGTCCTCGGCCGGGCGGCCCGTCAACTTGATGAGATAGCCGGTCAGCGCATCTTCCGATCCATCAAGGCTCAGCAGGTCTTCCTCGCTGGTCTCGGGCCAGCGTTGCATGACGGCCGGGACATAGGCGCTCCAGTAGCGTGTGATTGCGCTCCATTGCATGGCGGTCTCCTTTCATTCCTGAAAGGTCAACGGGCAGGGGCGGGTGCTTGTTCCCTGCCTCTGCCTGCTCAAGGGATTAATCTGCGCCGAACAATTTGCACCGCGCATGTCGTGCCTCTCATTCCGCGCTGGAGAACCACCAGGTTTCCGGCATGAAGTAGACCCCGTCGCCGTAGATCGGCACTTTGCCGGACCAGGTCAGGTCCTTCACATGGGCAATCCGGCCGACGTCATAGGTGAACAGCGGGATCACGTAGCGACCGGTGGTCAGCACGCGATCCAGCGCCCGGGCGGCGGCGGTGAAATCTTCCGAGCTGCGGGCGGTCAGCATGGCGTCGATCATGGCATCCGCAGCCGGGCTCTTCATGCCCATCAGGTTGCGCGATCCCGGCTGGTCGGCCTGCTCCGAGCCCCAGTAGAGCTTTTGCTCGTTGCCGGGCGAAAGAGAGAGCTGGCGGCGGATGACGGTCATGTCGAAGTCGAAATCGACAAGGCGCATCTCGTACTGGGCATTGTCCACGGTGGTGATCGTCGGGGTGATGCCCAGCCTGGAGAGCGCGTTGAGGTAGATATCGATAATCGACTGGTTCTGCCGATCCCCTTGGGACAGCAGGATTTCCATCCGGAAGGGCTGGCCCTCGGCGTTCTTCAGCGTGCCGCCCTGAACGGTCCAGTCGGCCTCTGCTAGCAGCTCCGCCGCCCGGCCCACGTTGCGCCGGTTGCGCGCCGATCCGTCGCCTTCGGGCAGCGTGTAGCCATCCAGCGCGGCGGGGGGAAGGCTGTCGGCAAAGGGCTCAAGCAGCGCCTTGACCCGGCCTTCGGCGGGACCTGGCTGCATCGCCAGTTGCGAGCCAGAGAAGTAGGAGCTGATCCTCGGCTGGCGTCCGCCGGTAACCGTTTCGTTGACGTATTCGAAGTTGAACGCCCAGAGCAGCGCATCCCGGACGCGGATATCGTCAAAGGGCGCGCGGCGGGTGTTCATCACGAAGCCCGTCATGCCCGAGGGCCGCTCCGAGGGGATCTCTGTCTTGATGATATCGCCGCGCTCGACCGCCGGGAAATCGTAATCCCGCGCCCATTTCTCTGCGTTGAATTCGCGCAGGTAGGACAGGCCACCGGCCTTGAAAGCCTCGAACAGCACGCTCTGATCGCCGTAGAACTCGATCCGGTAGGTTTCGGCGTTACTGGTACCCTGGCGCACGGGCAGGTCCTTGCCCCAGTAATCGGGATTGCGCTTGAGCACGACGTTGCGCCCGGCGGTGAAACTGTCGATCACGTAGGGGCCGGAGCCGATGGGCACGGTGGTCAGGCCGGAGTCGGTAAACTCCTTGTCCTGCCATTGCGCCTTCTGGAGGATCGGGCGCAGGCCGGCGATCAGCGCAAGTTCACGGTTCTCTGTCTTGAAGGTGATGCGCAGCTTTCGCTCACCGGTCTGTTCGATGCTCTCGATCTGCTGCCAAAGACTCAGGTAGCGGGCATTGCCGTCGGTTCCGAGCGTCTCGTAGGACCAGATCACGTCTTCCACGGTGACAGGGCTGCCATCCGAGAACCTGGCCTCCGGGCGCAGGGTGAATTCCACCCAGGTGCGGTCCGGATCGGTCTCAATCGATTCGGCCAACAGCCCGTAAAGCGCGAAGGGTTCATCGTAATTGCGCACCATCAGGCTTTCGTGGGTCAGGAAGCGCAATTGCCAGGGCGGGGTGCCTTTCTGGATGAAGGGATTGAGGCTGTCGAAGCCGCCGGTATTGCCATCCACCAGCGTGCCGCCAATGGGCGCTTTGGGATTGGCGTAGGGCAGGGACACAAAATCCGGTGGCAAGGCAGGCTCTCCATACATAGAGATGCCATGAGAAGGCTCTGCCGCAGCCGATTGTGTGAGAATCGAGACCCCAAGCAGCAGGCTTGCCGAGAGTGCAAGGGGCAGCGTCCTGCGCCGTTTAGGGCGCTTCATTTCCTGCTTCATCGGTCCTCTTTTCCTGCTCTGACCTTGTTTTCTTGGCAGGAACCCTAACCACGGATTCACGCTATTTCAAACTTTTAGCTTTCATGAGAGCCGCGAAAGGCTTATAAGGAAGGCACTGCTCGATAGGTTTCTTGCCTGTATGAAACCTGCCTCAATAACTGAACGCCGGCTTCGTGCCGGCGTTTTTTTTCGGGCTATCGCGCCATTTTCCTGCCCTTGAAACAATGCGCCGCTGTATTGAGAATCGGTCACGGAATCGTGTTTGCCGGACATGCACAACGGCGCGGGCAAAGACCAGTCGCGCTTTCTCACTTAAGATCAAAAATCTGCGCTGCACTGCGGCGAATTCTGTCTTACGGTCTACATGTCACTGGCGGGGGACAATGGCCCGCCGGGAAACCCGGGCAGTCCGGGCGTGAGAAGGAGAGTGACCATGAGTGTGAGCGGCAAGACGGCCATCGTGACGGGATCGAATTCGGGCATCGGGCTCGGCGTGGCGCGGGAACTGGCGAAGGCGGGGGCGAAGGTCATCCTGAACTCCTTCACCGACAACGAGGAAGATCACAAGCTGGCTTCGGATATGGCCAAGGAATTCGGCACAGAGGTGCGCTACATCCAGGCGGACATGTCCAAGGGCGATCAGTGCCGGGCCCTGATCGAGAAGGCCGGCGCCTGTGACATCCTGGTGAACAACGCCGGGATCCAGCACGTGGCCCCGATCGACGAATTCCCGGTAGAGAAATGGGATGCGATCATCGCGATCAATCTGAGCTCTGCCTTCCACACCACCGCCGCGGCCCTGCCGATGATGCGCAAGGCGGGCTGGGGCCGGGTGATCAACATCTCCTCTGCCCATGGTCTGCGCGCCAGCCCCTTCAAATCCGCCTACATCAGCGCCAAGCACGGGATCGTCGGCATGACCAAGACGGTCGGGCTTGAGACCGCGAAAGAGAACATCACCGCCAATGCGATCTGCCCCGGCTACGTGCTGACCCCGCTGGTGGAGGCGCAGATCCCCGATACCGCCAAGGAATACGACATGTCCGAGGACGAGGTGATCGAGAAGGTGATCCTGGCCAAGCAGCCCTCCAAGGAATTCGTGACCGTGGAGCAGATCGGCGGCATGGCGATTTTCCTGTGCTCGGATGCGGCCTCGCAGATCACTGGCACGACGCTCAGCGCCGATGGCGGCTGGACGGCAGAATGATCCCGGACCCGGCCCCGCCTGGGGGCCGGGCCATTCTTTGAAATCTTGCGGGGAAGTACCATGGCAGCTGACAAATCGGACGGCTCATCGGATGCAGGGCGCGACGTGGACCCGGTGGTGGATCCCACCCCCATCCCCGGTGCCGACGCCAAGGGAAAACCCGCGCAGGATGCGGTCTTGCCTGGCGCAGGCAGCAAGCCCGCGAAGGCCGCGGATGCAAAGGCGGTGACCCGGATCAACCTGGCGCTTCAGGGCGGCGGCGCGCATGGGGCCTATACCTGGGGCGTGCTGGACCGCCTGCTTGAGGAAGAGGATCTAGAGATCGCCGCCATGAGCGGCACCTCTGCCGGCGCAATGAACGCCGCGGCGCTCAAGGCCGGCTGGGTGAAGGATGGCCGCCAGGGCGCGCGCGACGCGCTGGATGACTTCTGGGCGCAGATGGGCGCGGTGGAGGACAGCAACATGCTGCGCTGGATGACCGCGACTTTCCCAGGCGCGATGCCCTGGCACGTGAGCCGCTCGATGGAGCTGTCCTACGCCGGGACGGTCTCTGACATGCTGAGCCTCATGACCACGCCCTATGCGCTTGGCGCCTTCTACCGCAACCCGCTGCGCCCCATTGTCGAGAAGTTCGACTTCGATTCGGTCTGCAGCTCTGACGGGCCGGACCTGTTCATCTGCGCGACGAAGGTCCGGGACGGCAAGATCCGCGTTTTCGACAACGCGGAAGTCACCACCGATGTTTTGCTGGCCTCGGCCTGCCTGCCCACTGTCTTCACCGCGGTCGAGTTCTACGATGAGCGCTCAGGCCGCAAGGAAGCCTTCTGGGACGGGGGCTACAGTGGCAACCCGGCCATCTTCCCGCTGTTCCGCAGCGACCTGCCCAATGACGTGCTGATCGTCAGCATCAACCCTTTGGAGCGAGACGAACTGCCAATGCTGCCCAACGAGATCCACAACCGGATCAACGAGATCAGCTTCAACTCATCGCTCCTGCGCGAGCTGCGCGCGATCGAATACGTCCAGCGCCTGATCGACGAAGGCCGGGTCACGTCCCATGAAAAGAAGAAGGTCCTGATCCACATGATCTCTGACGATGAAGTCATGCTGGACCTGAGCATGGTGACAAAGATGTTCCCCAACGGCTTTTTGCTCAATTCCCTGAAACAGGCGGGCCGCGCCTCGGCAGAGAAGTTCCTGACCGATCACAAGGCGGACCTGGGCCAGCGGTCGACGCTGGACATGGTAGAGATGTTCAGCTGATCGCCTATTGCGCGGCGTGGTCCGGTGCGCTTTCCGGCTGGTCGGGCAGGGGCGTCACACCCTTGTGCGGCGGATAGACAAGCCCGGCGGAGATCACCAGCTTCGCCGCGTCCTCGATCGACATATCAAGCGGAATGACGTCCTCTTCCGGGAAGAACAGCAGGAAGCCTGAGGTGGGATTGGGCGTGGTTGGCACAAAGACCGACAGCAGGCGGGACCCGGTCTGTGCGCGTGAATCGATCTCGCCCTTGGCCTCGGTCGAGATGAAACCGACGGCCCAGATCCCCTTGCGCGGATATTCAACCATGCAGGCCTGGTCGAAACTGCGGTCCTGTTGGGCAAAGACCGTTTCTGCGATCTGCTTGGCCCCGGAATAGACGGAGCGGATGAAGGGCATCCGGTCCACCACGCTTTCCACGTAGCGGATCAGCGAGCGTCCGATCAGACCCTTGGCAAGCCAGCCGACGAGGATGGTGAAGACAAGGAAGAAGATGATCCCGACGCCGCGCAGGTTGATCCCGATGTATTGCTCCGGCTTGAAGCGTTCGGGCACCAGCGGCAGGACGAAGCCGTCGAACCAGCCAAGGACGGTCCAGAACAGCCACAGGGTCAGGCTGACCGGCAGAATAACGACGATCCCCGTCAGAAAGGACGATCGCAGCCGGGCAAAAACGCCGGGTCTCTGATGGCTGGAAGTGTCCTGCAAGGGGTCGTTCATCCTTGGTCCTGTTCAGATCATGTGCGTTTGGAAGGTAGGCGCGGCGGGTCTCTCCGGCAATGGCAGAAGGAAGGGATTTCCGCGCAACGCACGGATCAGGCTAGGTCTCTGTCCATATCTGCCGCAGGTCGCACCATGTTTAGGGCGGAGTCCCAAGGGTGGTCAACTTGCGCCCGTCGGGCGACCCGGAGACGGTTCGCGTCAGGTAAGCCGCGCCGGCCTTGGGCCGTCCCTGACGGCCAATGACGCGACTTTCGGATTTCGTCATCTCTTTCATGGGGCCATCAGACCTTCATGGTCTTAAAGCGCGGTTTCTCCGGAGACATATCGTGCAGCGGCGCGCAGGGCGCGGGACAGGGCCTCTTCGCGCCCGGCTCCCTGGGCTTCGGCTACGATGTGGGCGGCCATGAAGGTATCCCCGGCGCCGGTCACGCGGGTCACCAGGACTTCTTGCGGCGCAAGACAGATCAAGCCCTCTGCAGAGCCGTCGCAGGCCGGGCCCGACCCAGCGGTGACCAGGGCGCGTGAGGCGCCGCGTTCCAGAAGGCCCTCTGCGGCCTCTTCAGAGGTGGCGAATTCCTTCTGGCAAAGCAAGCCGGCCTCTTCCAGGTTCACGTAAAGCAGGGCGCGACCATGGGCGAGGAAGGGGATCAGGCGCTCTGCCTTGCCCGGAGAGGCCGGGGCCACGCGCAGATCGGCTCGGGCAAAGGCGGGCGCGGCGGCGATCTCTTCCAGCAGGGGGCGGGTCAGGTTGCCGTCCAGGGCCACCAGCCCCTGATAGGGGGCCGCTTCGCTGCCCAGCGACCCGTCCATGAGCGGGCGCAGGATCTTGCGTCCCGCCGCCTCCAAGGAATGGGCGTCCGCTATGGCGGCAATCAAGCCGTTGGCGCCCTCGACGGCCATGTAGCGATCCGTCGGCAGATCCTCGGAGCGATAGATATGTCCGACGTCCATGCCCAGGTCGGCACATGCATTGACCAGCTCATCGCCCTCCGGGTCCTGGCCGATAGCCGTCAGTAGGACGGGCTTCATGCCGAAATTGGCGAGCGTCATGGCAATGTTCATCGCCACGCCACCGGGCAGGCGGGTGATGCGGCCCGGCACGTCGGAGCCCTGCCGCATATGACTGGCCGAGCGTCCGATGATGTCCCAGAGCACCGCGCCGATACAAAGGATCTTGTTGTCTTTTTCCATGAGGTCTTTTTGACCGAAGCGCCCACCGGCGCAACAAAAATGCGACCTTGGCTCTGTCTGCGCAGCGTGCGCCGGAACACTTTGCCTTCAACAAGGGACGTCCGGGCTGTAACCATCGGGCCACGCGTGCTTCAACGCTGCCACCAGCCGCCGGACGATGGCGAAGGGTGATCTGCCTTGCCCGGCCAATTCTACCTATTTTGGCAAAGTCGCTTGCATTCCCCGCAACCCGCCTATAAAGGACCGCCATTCAATCCGCAGGTGGGGTTCGGGCCTATGGGGGAGACATCCTCATGCGTCCACCGGTTGAAACACTCGTTTCTCACCCCCGCCGAGGCGTAAACCGGAAAGGTAAAAGACCATGGCTCTTCCCGAGTTCTCCATGCGTCAGCTGCTTGAAGCTGGCGTTCACTTCGGCCACCAGACGCAACGCTGGAACCCCCGCATGGGCGAGTTCATCTACGGCGCGCGCAACGGCATTCACATCCTTGACCTGACGCAGACCGTCCCGATGCTGGACCAGGCTCTGACCGTCATCCGCGACACCGTCGCCAAGGGCGGCCGTGTGCTCTTCGTCGGCACCAAGCGTCAGGCCTCCGCGCCCGTCGCCGAAGCCGCCGAGAAATGCGCGCAGTACTACATGAACCACCGTTGGCTGGGCGGCACGCTGACCAACTGGAAAACCGTTTCCCAGTCGATCAACCGTCTGAAGGAAATCGATGAGAAGCTCGAAGGCGGCGCCGAAGGCCTGACCAAGAAAGAGCGTCTTGGGATGGAACGCGAACAGGCCAAGCTGCAGGCTTCCCTGGGCGGCATCCGTGAAATGGGCGGCATTCCCGACCTGCTCTTCGTCATCGACGTCAAGAAAGAGCAGCTGGCCATCGCAGAAGCCAAGAAGCTGGGCATCCCGGTTGTCGCCATCGTCGACACCAACTGCTCGCCCGACGGCATCGATTACATCATCCCGGGCAACGATGACGCGGCGCGCGCCATCTCTCTCTACACCGACCTGGCTTCGCGCGCAGCAATCGACGGCATGACCGCGCAGCTCGGCGCCGCAGGCGTCGACGTGGGTGAACTGGTTGACGGCATCGAAGAAGAAGCCGTCGCAGAAGAAGCCCCCGCCCAGGCCTGAGGCCCGGAGCTTGCGATGCGATCCCCGGCTTAGGGGATCGCGTTACAGAAATGTCACCGGCTGCGTGCTAGGCGCGGCCGGACCCTATTTCAGACCGAAGGAGATCCCCCATGGCGATCACTGCTGCACAGGTTAAAGAACTGCGCGAGATGACCGGCGCAGGCATGATGGATGCCAAGAAAGCCCTGACGGAAACCGATGGCAACATCGAAGCCGCCGTTGACTGGCTGCGCACCAAGGGCTTGGCGAAAGCCGCCAAGAAAGCTGGCCGTACCGCCGCAGAGGGCCTTGTTGCCGTCGCAGTGGAAGGTGGCAAGGGCGTTGCCGTGGAAGTGAACTCGGAAACCGACTTCGTCGGCAAGAACGCCGAGTTCCAGGAAATGGTTGCCGGTATCGCTCAGGCCGCACTCGGCGCTGACGACCTGGACGCGCTGAAGACCACCGAGGTCAACGGCAAAACCGTCGAGACCCTGATCACCGACAAGATCGCCACCATCGGCGAGAACATGACCCTGCGCCGGATGGCTTCCATCGAAGGCGACCAGGTTGTGGCCTACGTGCACAACGCCGCGGCCGACAACATGGGCAAGATCGGTGTTCTGGTTGCTCTGAAAGGCGACAACGAAGCCTTCGGTCGCCAGGTTGCGATGCACATCGCCGCTGCCAACCCAGCCTCCCTCGGCGAAGCCGATCTGGACCCGGCGCTGGTGGAGCGTGAGCGTTCCGTCCTGACCGAGCAAGCTCGTGAATCCGGCAAGCCCGAGAACATCATCGAGAACATGATCAAGGGCCGGATGAAGAAGTTCCTGTCCGAAGTCACGCTTCTGGGCCAGGCCTTCGTCATCAACCCCGATCTGACGGTGGAAGCCGCCGCCAAGGAAGCCGGGGTCGAAATCGTCGGATACGTGCGTCTTGAAGTGGGCGAAGGCATTGAAAAGGTTCAGGAAGACTTCGCAGCTGAAGTGGCAAAAGCCGCTCAGGGCTGAGTTTTCTCAACCTATTCGTTTTGAAAGGGCCGGGATTTTCCCGGCCCTTTTTTCGTGTGGGTCAGTGGGTCAGTGGGTTCTGGGATCTTTAGGTGCCAGTCTCGGCAGCCGGTTTGACGGTGGCGCTGTGTCTGAGAGTCGAGCCCTCTATGGACGAAGCTGGCCAAAGGAGGGCGGGTGCAGGGAAGCGGCGAAAGTCAGCACGCCTATCGGCGGGGTCGGTCGCCCGCGTGGGTATTTGTCTTGGCTCCCAAGCTCATTTCCCGCCGCCCAAAAGTGCTGAGCAGGTGCCCTGGCAAAGGCCTGGTTGGCGTGGGTCCGAATAGGTGAAGGAAGGGGGGCGGTGCCAGCCGGGACAACTGACACCGCCGAAGAACGAAAAGCCCTTCAGTTGGGGATGGAAAGACTTTTGTCCTGAGTACCGACCCGACGATGGAGAAATACATCGACAGGTCGGCGTCCGGTTACCCGGTCGACCGCGGATTGCCTGCTAATCGCCAGGGGTCCGGGCCGCTGTTCCATGGCCTAAATGCCACCACTCACGGAACATCCTTAGAATGTAATTTCTTGCGTCTGACCGAAAGTATGGGAATCCTTACCTTGGGTGAAAATCAGGCCAAAAAGTAAGGTTTTCCTAACCTTTTCGGGCATTGCTCGAAAATAGTTGTGTCGAAACAGCCCTGAAGTGCGCAGAACTTTCAAGCGCGGGGCTGTTTTTGACAGAAGTTTACAAGAGTGCTTTGCAGACGGTCGCCCGATCAAGCGTCCAGGACGTACATCTGATTCAGGAAGGCAGCCTTCAGAACGGCCTGAGCGGTCGTCTCGACGTTCAGGGTTTCCCGCGCCAGGCGCAGGTGCTTTTCAACAGTCGCAGCCGTGAGGCCCATGAGAAGCGCGATGTCCTGGGTTGTCTTGCCATCCCCGACCCAATGCAGGGCCTCGCGCTGGCGACGTGTCAATTCACGTGTTGGCCCAGAGTAGGGTAGGGTCAGGATTTTCAGGTGGGCGACATTGTTCATGATGACGATGTCGCGCCCATTCTCCGCCCACATGGCATCCACCGAGTCCTGGCTGAGGCCGGGGCGTGCCGTCAGGGCGATGGCGCCCTTGGTCCGTGGCGAGATCGACTTGAAAGAGATCGAATAGCCGGCAGTGACGTTCATGGAGCGGTTGAAGTCTATCACGCGGCGTTCGGACTCCGTGATCGCACCGCTTGCGGTCATTTCCGCTAGGATACGCCAAGAGCAAGCGCCTTCGTTTTCAAGCGCCCATTTGACCATTGGGGCGTGGAAATACAGCCCTTTGCCAAGGAAGGCGTCGCGGTACTCCTGCTGGTGATTGGTCAGGATGACGAAATCTTCCGGGTCACCAAGGGAGGTGGCAGTGCGATAGCGGGTGAATCCATAGAGAAGCCGGTCGAAACCATAGTCGGCCATCTTCGCGCAATGGATTGTCCAGAGCTCTTCAATGCTTTGCGCATTGGTCAATTTTTCTAGGTATTCGCGCCGCATCATGACGCGGACCCTCCCGAAGAAACGATCAACACTTCGCCGTCGCGCGCCTTACTGGCGCGGAGCCATCTGTTAACGGAATTTAGCATTTTATCCACCGGGTGTGATGTAGACCTTTAGATGCCTGTTTGTCGAGCGAAAGGCTAACCAGGGCTGAGGTGGAGTTATGCTATACTCTTAAGATGGCGCGGCTGGAGGGCACATGTAGGTATCAATAGCGGTTTAGCTTGGCCTGATGTTTTGGGGGTTAATTGGACATCGGTAGCGTGCGGGAGAGCTGAGGGTGACGATACTCGAAATGCTGAGATCCAGTAGGCTACTAGTGGGGAGTTTTAGCCCAACTGTTTCTGTGGAGCCAACCTATGCAAGACCTGGAACGGTAAGTGCGTTCGGGACCTGAAGCCGAAAGGCAGCTGGCACGTTTAGTATATCATCTCGTCTGCCGCGCAGGGGACGCGGAAGACGATGAACTACCAGAGGTCGGGTTCGCCGGCGTCGGTGTCGGGTTCCGGCGGTGGCGCCATGTCTCGCAGTTGGGGGGGGCGTCCCTTGCCGACAAAGCCTTCAATGGAATCGCCCATATCCACTGATTGGGCAAAGGCGTCGTAGGTTATGGCGTCCTTGTTCCGCCAGTCCATGTTTGGCCCGAACTGGTTCAATAGCCCCTCGATATCCTTGAGGGCCTGACGGAGGTAATCAATCCTCTGAAAGGTTACGAAGGCTCCCTCCGTGAGCGGGCTGCAGGAGCATAGGGAGGAAGACAATGCCTCTTCCAAGCCTGTGGTCAGTCCACGGAGGTTGGAGACCTGGCCTGCCAGAACCGTCACCATTTCTGGGGCGGTTATCTCTATTCGATCGACCCCTGGTTCTGGGCCTTCTTGGGGCTTGCCTTCAACCATGTCAGAGCCGCCCGACGACTGCCTCGATACAAGCACGCAGATCATTCGGCTCAAACGGCTTCTTGAGGAAATTGTTCATGCCCAGCTGCTTGCCCTTGTCGATGATCGCCTTGTCGGCCTTGCCGGTGATCAGAATGAAGCCAACACCCTTGGTCTTGGCCCCACTGCGCAGTTGGTGAAGCAGCTGAAGCCCATCCATCTCGGGCATGTTGAAGTCTGAAATTACCAGGTGGACCGGTGTGCTTTCCAGCGCTTTCAGCGCAGATGGTCCGTCCGAGGTGGAGGCAACATTTCGGATGCCGAATGCGTCCAGCGCCTGGGTGATCAACCCGCGGCTTGTGGACATATCGTCCACAACCATGATTCTGATCTGGTCTCTCAGGGCCATTCACTCAATCCTTTTTGATTGCAGACGATCCGGAACCGGCTGCTCGATATGCCGTCATTCCGTTTGGTTCGAAGAGGTGGAGGGCGGAATCGGAAATCCGCTCCGAATGGCCTAGGAAGATCCAGCCCTCTTTGGTGATGTGCTGCCGGAAGCGGGGCCACAGGGAAGCCTGTGTGGCGGCATCGAAGTAGATGACGACATTCCGGCAGAAGATCGCGTCGAATTGCCCTTTCATGGGCCAGTCTCTCAGGAGGTTGAGTTCCCGGAACCGGACAATGCGCTTGATCTCTGCATTCACCCGATGTTGGCCGCGGCCATCCGGCTCAAGGTACTTAGAGCGCATTTCATTGGGTATTCCGCTTACTTGCTGGTCATTGTAAGTCGCCGCTTCGGCCTTTTCCAGGATCGCCGGATCGATATCCGTGCCCAGGATCAGAACGTCGCGGCTGGTCAGTTCCGGCGCCGCCTCGTGCAGGCACATGGAGATTGAATAAGGTTCCTGACCGCTAGAGCAGCCGGCGGACCATATCCTTACCCGCTGCCCGTTCCGGGCCTTTTGCAAGAGCAGGGGCACCACCTTAGTCCTCAGCATGTCGAAGTGATGTGACTCGCGGAAGAAATGGGACACGTTGGTGGTCAGGGCCGAGATCATGAGCCGCCGTTCCGACGCGCCGTCCGCAGAAGAGACGAAGCGATAGTAGCTGTCATAATTTGCCTGGCCGGTAGCCAGCAGCCTCTTGCGAAGGCGCGACTGCACCATCGTCATCTTGCCTTCCGGCAGGACAAGTCCGGCTTCCTCCTTCGCCAGGGCAGCGATGGCGGCAAAGGACTTCTTGTCCATTACCTGCCCCGCAGTATCGCTTGCGCTCGTGGTCATGCAGCCTCGTCGCTGGTATTAGGGACGACAGCTGCAAGATCCAGAACACGGATCATGCGGTCATCAATGACGGTCAGAGCCCGGACGACAGAAAGCGAGGGGTCGGAGGAGATATCGGGCGGAATCTGCAGATCATCTTCGGTGATTGCCACGATGTCTGACACGGCGTCGACGAGCAGTCCGGTCAATGTTCCCTGCAGCTTGACGACGATGATGACATTGCGGTCGTTGGTTTCCTGGGACGGCAGATTGAGGCGGCGGGCCAGGTCCATCACCGGCAGGACAGTGCCACGAAGGTTGATCACGCCCCGCATGAAATCGGGCGCATGCGGCATGGGGGTTGTCCTTGTCCAGCCGCGGATCTCGCGTACGGACATGATGTCGAGCGAATATTCCTGGTCTGCCACTCGAAACGTAAGCAGCTCCAGGTCATTGGTTTGTGCCTGATCACTCATTTGCGATCTTCCTTTCCGAGAGCATGAGATCCGCACCGCGCGGATGGCCGCTTCCTGCAATAATGTCGGCCGGGTCGAGAATGAGGGCGATCTGTCCGTCGCCCAGGATCGTGGCTGCGGCAATGCCGGGCGCACGGTAGAAGCTGTCGTCAAGCCCTTTGATCACGACTTGTCGCTGATCCTGGATGCCGTCGATCACCAAGGCCGCGCGGCTGCCATCCTCCAGGGAGATCAGAAGGACAATGGCACCAGCATCCGTTTTGCGATGCGCCCGGTATCCAAGCATGACGCCAAGATCGTAGAGCGGCACGAAGCCTCCTCGCACCCGGACAACGTAGGAGCCGGGGCGAAGCATCTGCACATCGTCCGGGCCGAGAGAGAGGGTCTCCACGACGACATTGAGCGGCAGCACCAGGGTCTCGCCGGCGACGTTGACCACCATCCCGTCCAGTACCGCGAGGGTCAGGGGAAGGGAGATGGAGAAGGTCGTACCCTTTCCCTTTTCGGATGTGATGGAAATCCGCCCACCGAGCGACTGGATCGATGTCTTGACGACGTCCATGCCGACGCCGCGTCCGGAAAGGCTGGAAACCTGAGCTGCCGTAGAAAAGCCTGGCAAGAATAGGAGGTTATCAATTTCGCCGTCCGATAGATTTGCATCCGGTGCGACGAGCCCCTTGCTCACGGCTTTCTCCAGGACACGCTCGCGGTTGATACCGGCGCCGTCATCGGAGACTTCGATGATCACGCGCCCTGATCTGTGCGCGGCGGTCAGGGTAACGGTGCCGGCCTTGGACTTGCCGGCCGTCTGGCGGGCCTCCGTCGGCTCCAGCCCGTGGTCGACGGCATTCCGGATCATGTGCGTCAGTGGATCCGATAGCCGCTCGATCACCGTCTTGTCGACTTCAGTTGCCTCGCCCTCCGTGACCAGGCGCACCTCTTTCTCAACCGCTGCAGAGGATTCCCGCACGATGCGAGACATGCGCTGGAACAGAGATTTGACCGGCTGTGCCCGGATCATCATGACCGAGTCTTGGATGTCGCGGGTCAGGCGCTGGAATTCCTCAAGTCCGTTCATCGCATCGGAATGCGGAGAGAGACCGGCTTCGTCCAGGCTTTGGGAGAGCATGGCCTGATTGATGACAAGCTCGCCAACAAGGTTCACCAGACGCTCAATCCGTTCAAGATCTACTCGCACGACGGATTTCGCCGCAGGGGGCGCGGCCTTTTTCGCCTCCGGGTCTGCTGGTTCCTTTGCTGGATCGTCTTTCTTGAGGGTAACGACCTTATCCGGCGCATCCTCGGGTTTGGTTCGGGTATCTTCCGCGGCTGCAGGCGTGGTTGAGACATCCGGAGTGGCGGTCGCTTCCAGGCTGGGAGCATCCGGAAGGTCTGGGCCCGTGTCCCCGGCATCTTCTGCAGAAGGTCCGGAAACACAGGTGATCTCAAGCGTGCAAAGACCGTCGACAAACTCGAAGATATCGCGGATTTCAGGTTCGGCGGCCTCGGTATCCAGTTCGATCAGCCATTCGACATAGGGGGTCTCAGGCGCGAGGCTCTCGAGGTTGGGAAGCTCCGTGGTGACGCAACTGATTTTCGCTTCGCCGAGGCCGCAGAGATTGCGCAGCAGTTGCTGTGGCTCATTGCCAGTGGCAAAAAGCTCCTGATCCGGTTTGAAGCGGATGGTGTAATGGGCCAGCGAGCTTTCTGGCTCTGCGTCGAGGTCGGGAAGGTCCAGGGAAATACCCATGCCAAGCGGCTGGAAATCGTCTGCCTCTTCCTCTTCTTCCACGCCATGTTCGCCCAGCAAGGCGTCCAGACGTTCCAGCAGCTCTTCGCTGGTGGCCTCGGGCAGGGGCGTTTCATCGCGACAGGCACGGACGAGGTCAGACAGATGGTCCGCGGCGAGGAAGAATAGTTTCATCGCCTCGCTGTCAGGATGCATGTTGCCGTTGCGGACCTCATCCATCACCGTTTCGTAGCGGTGGGCAAACCGGACCAGAGCCTCCAGGCCGAAAGCCCCGGCGCCGCCCTTGATGGAGTGAACCGCACGGAAGACGACGTTGATCGTCTCAGGATCTTCGGAACCGTCGTCCAACTCCTGCAGGCCATCCTGCAACGCCTCGAGAAGTTCTTCGCATTCAATGAAGAAAGAGGCGCGGATTTCCGCCATCGGGTCATTCTGATCGGACATCTCTTGCCCCTCCTATCCGGCTACCATCTGCAGCGCCTTGACCAGCTTGGCTGGATCAAAGGGCTTGACGATCCAGCCCGTTGCCCCGGCTTCGCGGGCACGCATCTTGAGCTCAGGCGCACTTTCCGTGGTCAGGACCAGGATCGGCGTTGCGCGATGCCCTTCCTGCTCCCGGACAGCGTCAATGAAACCGAAGCCATCCATGCGGGGCATGTTGATATCGGTAATGATCGCATCGGGTTCTATGCCGCCCAGAACCTCGATCCCGTGGACGCCATCATCGGCCAGGTGCACGGTGAAGCCAGCCGGCATGAGGGCCATGCGGATCATGTCGCGCATCGTCCGGCTGTCATCCACTGCGAGAATAGTCAGACTCATACCCGGCCCTCCGCCACGGTTTCGGGGGAAAAGCCCATCTGGGCCAGTTGTTCGACCACCCGGTCATTCACGTTCGTCAGACTCAGCGAATGTCCCGCTGCCTTCAGAGACGTCGCGGCTGCCAGCATGACCTGCAGGCAGAGCGCGCCGATTTGCGTTACATCCCTGGCGTCGAGCACGACATCGCCCTCAAGGCGTGCCTTCAGCTCTTCAGCCAGTGGGGCGGCTGCCGGTAGATCCAGCTTCGGTTGTAGGACCAGTGGCTCAGTCATGGCCACCTGCCCAAGGCAAGCGGGCGGTGCGAATGCATGCCAGACTCCCGTCGTTCCATTGCGTCTAGCCGGTGATAGGGCGCTGGCCGTTAAGACGAAGTTACGCGGGCCGGAGGTTTAGGTGGGTTTTGAACGACCTTGCCGCCGGAGCAGCGCCGCGATGGCTGCCCTTGCCCGGCGCAGCCCTGAAAAGCCTGGGGGCAGGAAAGAGAAAAGCGCGATCCCGGGATGGGAACGCGCCTTGAAACAAAGAGTATTTCGGGTGTCTTAGCTTTCGGATCAGCCGCGGCGGCGGCGGCGACCGCCACGTCCGCTGCCCGCAGCCGCCGAAGCCTTGGCGGCCTCTGCGAAAGTCGCGCCTTCCTTCACCGCATCAACGACACGGGCAAAACTGATCCAGGCAGTGCCGTTGGGATCATGGTTCATCAGCAGATTCGCTGCCTTCACCGCTTCCATCTCTACCTGGCGAATGGGGTTCATAATGGCAGAGGTCATGCCGGCGCCGATGGCCATGGGCAGGAAGGCCGCGTTCACGCCATGACGATTCGGCAGGCCGAAGGAGATGTTCGACGCGCCACAGGTGGTGTTCACCCCCAGCTCTTCACGCAGCTTGCGGACAAGCGCAAAGACCTGCTGGCCGGCACTCGCCATTGCGCCCACCGGCATCACCAGCGGGTCCACGACGATGTCATGCGCAGGGATGCCGAAGTCAGCTGCGCGTTCGACGATCTTCTTGGCCACAAGGAAGCGCACCTCGGGATCTTCGGAGATACCCGTGTCATCATTGGAAATGGCCACGACCGGCACGTTGTACTTCTTGATCAGGGGCAGGATGACCTCAAGCTTTTCTTCCTCGCCGGTGACGGAGTTCACCAGCGGCCGGCCTTCTGCCATCTCGAGGCCGGCTTCCAGTGCGCCGGGCACCGAGCTGTCGATGCAGAGCGGCACGTCGACCAGACCCTGGACAAGCTCGATCACCTTGCGCATCAGGGGCGGCTCGGTCTCATTGGGGTTGGGGTTCGAGTTGTAGACAACGCCCGCGTTCACATCGAGAACCATGGCCCCGCAGGCAACCTGTTCGATCGCGTCTTTCTCGACGGTCGAAAAATCCCCGGCTTCCAGTTCCGCTGCCAGCTTCTTGCGGCCGGTCGGATTGATCCGCTCGCCGATGACGCAGAATGGCTCGTCGAAGCCGATGGTCACGGTCTTGGACTTGGATTCGAGAACGGTACGGGTCGTCATGGATAATCCTTCCGGTGGCGTCAGTTCCCAAAAGGGTATGACGGCAGAGCCGCCCCGGCGCAACCGGGTCCACGGCAGACAGGGCAGGTGGCCCGTTTTCAGGACCGCCAGATCAGCTTGTAAGGAGGTTCAGGCCTTTGCCAGCACCGGAGCGGTGGCGTCACCGCCGTGATCAATGGCGAATTGGGCCGCCGTGCGAATGCCACCAAGCGGGAACAGGTGGATCTGTTCGATCAGGTCCTCGCCATTCTCACGTGCTTGCGAAAGGTCGGACAGGATTTCCGTTGGCTCATAGGGCATCATCAGCTTCGTGACATCCAGCGCCCGCTTCTGAAGCACCTTCAGCGACGGGCCAACGCCGCAGGCGATCGCGAACTTGATCAGCGTCTGCAGTTTCGCCGGGCCGGCGATGCCCAGGTGGATGGGCAGGGCGATGCCCTCTGCCTTCAGGCGGCGCGCCCATTCCAGGATCGGACCTGCCTCGAAGGCGAATTGAGTAGCGATGGCCATCTGCGCATCGGAGCGCTCCGCGAAGGCTTGTTTCCAGTGCAGTGCCTCCATCACCATGGCATCGCTTCCATCAGGATCGATGTCTCGGTTGCCTTCGGGATGACCGGCGACGTGGAGATGGGTGAAGCCTGCCTTGTCGAAAAGCCCGGTCTCCATCAGTTGCATCGAGTTGTCGAAGTCGCCGTGGGGCGTGGAAATCCCGCCGCCCAGCAGGAGGGCCTGCTGCACGCCGGCCTCACCCTGGTAGCGGGCGATCCAGTCTGCAAGGGTCGCCTTTTCCTTGATGATGCGCGCCGGGAAATGGGGCATGACCTCGTAACCTTCGCCGGCGATGCGCCGGGCGGTCGCCACCATTTCCTCGATCGGGGTGCCAACGATGTGGGCGATGTAGACACGGGTGCCCCTGGGCAGCAGCGCGCGGAAATCGTCAACCTTGGCCGCAGTCCGAGGCATCACCTCGATCGAATAGCCCGACAGGATGCCGCCAAGTTGCGAAATGCCGGGGGCGGACTTGCGCCGGAAAGGAAGAAGCGACATCAGCGGTCTCCTGTGACGGGCGGCCCGCCGAAGCGGTTCCGCCAGATGGGGCAGGCGTCAGGTCCAGCCGTCGTTGGCGATCAGGGCCTTGAGCTTTTCCTGATCATATTCGCTGTCGAGGCGTCGGATTTCGCTGTCAGCGACCTCCTGTGCGTCACCTTCGACAGAATAGGGCTGCGCCTTGCGCCATTCTGCAAGGTACGCATCCGTTTCAGCGGCGCCGGTTTTCATCGCGGCCCGGTCGATCGCCTGTTCGAAACGTTCGGGCAGAACGGCCTTGGTGGCGCGGCGACCCTTGCCGACGATGACCTGGGCCGGGATATCCCGCCAATAGACGATAGTGACATCGGGCATGATGACTCTCCTGGGTTAAACATATGTGTAGTCGCGGTGGATCCGCGGTGGCGGACAGGGCCGTACGATCCCATCAGGTTTACAGACAGCAGATCGGGAGGCTGAGTGCAAACCACAGGTCGGTGGGCAACGGTGCAGATCTTTAGGTTCTTGCGTGACCGCGGTCGAGTGACTAGTTTGGATTCAAACATGTATGGAGGGCGCGACCATGGCGCCCAGGCGTCCCAAAGGTGCGGGCGCATTCCCGAAACCGGTTGAAAACCCCGCACCGAATCCGCCAGATCCGTCCGAGCTCTATGCCGCCCTGGATCTGGGTACGAACTCGTGCCGCATGCTGATTGCCCAACCCAAGGGCAGCCAGTTTCATGTGGTCGACAGTTTCTCGAAGTCGGTTCAGCTCGGGTCCGGGCTGGAACGCTCCGGACGGCTGTCCAGGTCTTCGATGCAGAGGACCATCCAGGCGATGCGCATCTGCCAGCAGAAGCTGAAGCGGCACAAGGTGCGGCAAATGCGGCTGGTGGCGACCGAAGCCTGTCGGCGTGCAACCAACGCAAGGGGCTTCGTGCAGCAGGTTCAAAGAGAGACCGGCCTGAAGCTTGAAATCATCGAGCCGGAGGAAGAAGCGCGCCTGGCGGTGATTTCCTGCGCGCCGCTTGTCTCTACCCGGACCGATCAGCTGCTAGTGGTCGATATCGGCGGAGGCTCGACAGAGCTGGTCTGGATCGACCTGACCTCTGTTCCCCATCGTGACCGGCCAAAGGCGATCATGCGGTTGCATGCGGGCTTCCACCCGCCGCAAAGTCCCTTTCCCGCCGCCAAGGTCGTGGACTGGATTTCCGTGCCGCTTGGCGTGGCGACCCTGCGTGACCAGTTTCAGGATGTGGAGGACGATGCCGCGCGCTTTGCCCTAATGTCCTGGTTCTTCGAAGAAAGCCTGGCTGAATTCGCACCCTACGCGGATGAGCAGGCGCGCGAGGGGTTCCAGATCGTGGGGACGTCCGGCACCGTGACCACGGTTGCGGCCAGTCACCTGGGGCTGAAGCGCTACGACCGGACCAAGGTGGACGGGCTGCGCATGACCTCGGACCAGATCGACAAGGTGATCCGGGGCTATCTTGAACTTGGGCCGGATGGCCGTCGCAAGGACCCGCGGATCGGGCAGGACCGGCAAGCGTTGATCATGTCCGGATCGGCCATCCTGCAAGCGCTCTTGCGGTGCTGGCCGACGGACAGGCTGAGCGTGGCAGACCGGGGTTTGCGCGAAGGCCTGCTTTATGCGCAGATGTCGAAAGACGGCGTGCTGGAAGACGGGCCTTTCTGAGAAGAGGGGCCTTTCTGAAGCGGCCGTTTTGCGGTATCGCAGCGGCTTCGGGTCCGGGGCACTGCCCTCGCGCGGCTTTGGCCGTTCTCCCGGTGAGCATATCTGACAGGATGAAGAGACGGTCATGGCGAAGAAACCCACGGGAAAGAACACCTCTGGACGGGGTCAGCGCGATCTGACCGTGAAGGTGAAGACCGCGCGTGGCCGCACCTTGTCTTCCACGCGCTGGCTGCAACGGCAGTTGAACGATCCTTACGTTGTGCGCGCCAAGGCCGAAGGTTACCGGGGCCGCGCCGCCTTCAAGATCATGGAGCTGGACGACAAGTTTCGCTTCCTCGTGCCCGGCGCACGCGTGTTGGACCTTGGCTGCGCACCGGGGGGGTGGATCCAGGTGGCGGTGCCCCGGATCAACGCTCTTGGAGAGAAAAGCGGCAAGGCCGTAGGCCAGATCATCGGCGTCGACCTGCAAGAGGTGGATCCGATCCCCGGCGCAGAGGTCTACCAGCTTGATTTCATGGAAGATGACGCGGATCTGAAGGTCAAGGAATGGCTGGGCGGCCAGGCCGACGTGGTCATGAGCGACATGGCGGCGTCTTCCTCTGGGCACAAGCAGACGGATCACCTGCGGATCATCGCGCTTTGCGAAGCTGCGGCCTACCTGGCCTTCGATGTGCTGTCCGAGGGTGGGACCTTCGTGGCGAAAGTGCTGGCCGGTGGCGCCGAAGGTGAGCTTCAGAAACTGCTGAAGCAGAAGTTCACCAAGGTCTCCCATGTGAAGCCGCCTTCAAGCCGCTCTGATTCATCGGAGAAATTCGTCGTCGCGACCGGGTTCCGGGGGAATACCGAAGAGAGCTGAGGAATCGCTTTTCGCGACCGGGCGCCACGCTATTGTTGCGCCATGACCAAAGACCTCAAACCGCTTGCCGTCTCCCTCGGCGATCCCGCCGGTATCGGGCCTGAAATCGCTGTCAGAGCCGTGATCGCATCCAATGCGCCGCCCTGTGTCTTGCTTGGCCAAAGGGCGGTGGCAGAACGCGCGCTTGCGCTGGTGGCGCCCGATCACCAATTGCAGGTGGTCGCGCATCCCGGCGAAGCGCCTCTTTCTGCATCCCATCTGCGCCTTGTCGAGACCGGTGTGCCGGGCCTTGTGACATATGGTGTTGTCTCTGCGCAGGCCGGGGCAGCCGCCTTTGATGCCATTCGCGCCGGTATCGGTCTGTGCCTCTCGGGGGAAGCCTCCGGACTGGTGACGGCGCCAATCCACAAGGAAGCCCTTTCTGCCGCTGGCGTGCCTTTCCCGGGCCATACCGAGATGCTGGCGCATTATGCCGGCGGGGTTGAGGTGGCGATGATGCTGGCCAATGGCGTGATCCGCACCGTGCTTGTCACCATCCATGTCGCCCTTTCCAAGGCGGTTGAGCTGGCGGACTTTGATGCGAACTTGCGGGCGATCCGCCTGGCCCACGAAGGGTGCCGGGCTTTCGGAATTGCGCATCCGCGCGTTGCCGTGGCGGGGTTAAATCCGCATGCGGGCGAGGGCGGGCTGTTCGGGCGCGAAGAAATCGAGATCATCTCTCCGGCGATCAAGGCCGCCCGCGCCGAAGGGATCGACGCCTCTGGTCCCTGGCCGGGCGACACAGTTTTCATGCAGGCGCGGAAGGGACATTTTGACGTGGTCGTAGCGCAGTATCACGACCAGGGCCTCATTCCGGTAAAGTACCTCGGGCTGGAAGAAGGGGTGAATATCACGCTTGGCTTGCCCTTCGTGCGCACCTCACCCGATCACGGAACGGCCTTCGATATCGCGGGCATGGGCATTGCCGATGCCGGGTCGATGCGGCTTGCCCTGCGCCAGGCAGAGGTCATGGCGAAAGCGCGTTTGCAGGCCGCTACACCCGCCTGACATCACGAGCGACAGCGTTCTGTCCTTGAAAAAAGAAGAGGGGCCGCAAGGACCCTCAACCATTGATTGTGGGTGGTGATCTTTGCAAAGGTAGGTTTCTGCAGTCACAAGCGTGATGGTTTTATCTGTCAATAATCAGCTTTCGTGGCATATTGGGCTTCAGGACCGTTGGGAAAGAGGGGTCCAGACGAGGTGAGATAGCGGGGGAGCCATTGAACCAGATCGACAAAATGCGGATATCCAGCCCGATTCAGGATGGCGAAGGTGGGCCGGTTCTCAACCTGTTCAACTACGTGCCCTTTCTGCTCAACGCAGTGGGCAATGCCTGGCAACGCAAGACAGCCGCGATCTACAGGGAACATCTGCGCCTTGGTATAGTGGAGTGGCGGGTGCTGGCCGCCATCGGGATAGAGCCGGGGATCACGGCGAACCAGATCTGCACCATGAGCCGCATGGACAACGCGGCGGCAAGCCGGTCGCTCAGGCTGTTGCAGGACTGGGGTTACCTGACCTTCGAGGCCGAGGAAACCGACCCGCGCAAGAAGCGTTGGTGGTTGTCCGACGCGGGCCGTGCAGTCCATGACGAATGCCTTCACATCGCCCTGGAGTGCGAGGCGGACATGATCGAGGACCTGCCGCCAGAGGACTTGGAAACCTGCATGCAGGTCCTTCGCCACATGCTTCATCATCTGGAAAGCCGGACCGACGGCAAGTAGCCGATCTGCCGTCTGCGCGGGCGTCTTCTGAAGGGGCCGCGGGCCAGAGAGTTCGGGATGTTCGTGGCCTAGGTGTGGCGGAAGCGGTTGCGACGCCTGGCTGTCGTCGCAACCTTTGACGGTCCGGCGCTTAGCCCTTTTTCTTCAGCGCACTCTCCCTGAGTTCCGACAGGCTGAACGCCGGAGAGATCGCCTCCGGGTCGATCATCACTTCAAGAACGGCGGGCCCGTCAAATGCGTCGGCTCTCTTGAACGCTTCGGCAAAGGCCTCCGTGGTCTCCACCTTCTCTCCGTAGGCGCCATAGGCCATGGCGAGCGCCGCGAAGTCCGGGTTGCCGATGCTGGTCGCAGAGACGCGGCCGGGGTATTCGCGTTCCTGGTGCATCCGGATCGTCCCCAGCATCCCGTTGTTCAGGATCAGCACGCGCACCTTGATGTTGTTCTCTACCGCCGTCGCGAGCTCCGTCAGGGTCATCTGGAAGTCTCCGTCACCGGCAACGCAGATAACGGTGGCCTCCGGTCGGGCCAGCTTGGAGGCCAGGGCAGCGGGAAATCCGTAGCCCATGGCCCCCGCGACAGGCGCCACCTGGGTGCCGTAGGCGCGATAACGGTGGAAACGGTGCAGCCAGACAGAGAAGTTTCCGGCACCGTTTGTGTAGATCGTGTCTTCCGGGACGTTGGCATCGATCCAGGCCATGATCTCGCACATCTGGATCGCACCGGGGCTCTTGCGCGGGGCCGTCCAGGCCTCGAAGGCCGCGCGCCCCTCGGCCACCCAGTCGGTCCATCCAGAGCCATCGAGCGGACCGGCTTCCGCCAGCAGCGAGGCGAAGACGCCGGGGCGACTGACCACGCCGATCTCAGGGCGGAAGACATGGCCCAGTTCATCCGGATCCGGGTAGACATGAATGAGCTTCTGGGCCGGGCAGGGGATGTCCATCATCGTGTAGCCAAGGGTGCCGATTTCCCCCAGCCGGGCGCCCAAGGCCAGGATCACATCCGCTTCCTTCACCTTGGCAACCAGCTTCGGGTTCGCACCAAGGCCGAGCTCTCCCATGTAGTTGGGGCTCTCGTTGTCCAGCAGGTCCTGGCGGCGGAAGGTGGCGCAGACCGGCAGGCCGGAAGCTTCGGCCCAATTGCGCAGTGCGGCCACGTCCTCTGCGGCCCAGTCACTGCCACCTAGCAGGACCAGAGGCTTTTCGGCGGCCTGCAGTGCGTCCCGCACGTGCGCCAGGGCAGACGGCGTGGGACCAGTCTCTGGTGGCTCTGCAAAGGCGCCGTCCGGCCCTTCGACTTCTTCGGTCAGCATGTCTTCGGGCAGGGCGATGACGACCGGGCCGGGCCGGCCCGAGACGGCCAGCGCAAAGGAGCGGGTAATGAACTCGCTCATGCGGGCGGGGTCTTCGATCTGGATGACGGCCTTGGAAAGCTGGCCGAACATGCGGCGGTAGTCGATCTCCTGGAAGCCCTCGCGCTCCATGACATTTTGGGGGTTCTGGCCGATGAACATCAGGAAAGGGGTGCTGTCCTGCTTGGCCACATGCAGCCCGCTCGATCCGTTGGTGGAGCCAGGACCGCGGGAAACGAATGCCACACCAGGGCGTCCGGTCAGCTTGCCATAGGCCTCTGCCATCATGGTTGCCGCGCCTTCGTGGCGGCACGTGATCAGCCGGATCTGCGGGGTGTCCGCCAGCGCATCCAGCACGGCAAGGAAGCTTTCGCCGGGCACGCAGAAAGCCGTGTCCACACCCTGGATCACCAGCTGATCGACAAGGATCCGTGCCGCCGTGCGGGAAAGTGTAGGGGTGTCGCTTTTCATCGGGGTCCTCCGGTCAGCCTCAGCGGGACGGCTGGGGTTCATTCATGCAGATGCGCATCGGGGGAAGGATAGACAGGCCGGATCACGAGTTCAAAGTGCTTCTCAAGATGCAGCGGTGAAAGGCGGGCGTGCGGATGTGCCGGTAGCGCAGGCTTGCCGGGCGAACGGTCCCTTCGGTGATTGGCTGCGACGAATGGTTCGCAGGCTCCTGGCTGCTGCGATCAAGGTCGGTGGGCGTCCCGGCTTGGCCCGGTTTCTTGCCAAAAGTTCCTCCCAGGTGGACCGACAGTGACGAAGCGTCATCCGCGAACGTCACAAAACTGTTTGAAAACCTACAACTTTTTGTCGCCGCGCGTCTCTAGCGCTCCGCTCATCCGCATTCCGGACTTTGGAGAGAGAACCGATGAAACGCATTCTGATGGCTGGCCTGCTGGCAAGCGCCGCCACCTCTGCCTATGCCCAGACCGAAGTGACCTGGTGGCACGCCATGGGCGGTGAGCTTGGCGCCAAGCTTGAAGAGATCGTGGCAGGCTACAACGCCAGCCAGGACCAGTACAACGTGACCCCGGTCTACAAGGGCAGCTACACCGAGACGATGACCTCTGCCATCGCCGCCTTCCGCGCTGGCGAGCAGCCTGACATCGTGCAGGTCTTCGAAGTGGGCACCGGCACCATGATGGCGGCCGAAGGCGCAACCTACCCGGTTTACCAGCTGATGGCAGACCATGGCGCGAACTTCGACCCCAAGGCCTTCCTGCCGGCGGTCGTGGGCTATTACACGGATACCGACGGCAACATGCTTTCCATGCCGTTCAACTCCTCCACGCCGATCCTCTATTACAACAAGGCGGCCTTCGAAGCGGCAGGCCTGGATCCCGAGACCGCACCCAAGACCTGGGCCGAGGTCGAGGCCTTCTCCCGGCAGATCCTGGATGCCGATGCCGCCAGCTGCGGCTTCACCTCTGGCTGGATCTCCTGGGCGCAGCTCGAGAACTTCTCGGCCTGGCACAACCTGCAGATCGGCACGCAGGAAAACGGCTTTGCCTCCATGGACAGCGAGCTGACCCTGAACGGCCCCGAACAGGCCCGTCACTGGGAAAACCTGGCCAAGTGGCAAAAGGACGGCATCTTCAAGTACGGCGGCCCCGGGGGCGGTGCCGATGCGGCGCCGGCCTTCTATGCAGGTGACTGCGCCATGTACATGAACTCCTCCGCCTCGCGCGCAGGCGTGATGGCGAATACCGAATTCGAGGTCGGCATGGGCATGCTGCCCTATTACGAGGACATCGAAGGCGCGCCGCAGAACTCGATCATCGGTGGCGCGACCCTGTGGGTCCTGGGCGGTCAGACGGACGCGGAATACGAAGGTGTCGCGAACTTCTTCTCCTACCTGTCCTCCGCCGAAGTTCAGGCGGACTGGCACCAGTTCTCCGGCTACCTGCCGATCACCCAGGCCGCTTACGAGCTGAGCCAGGAACAGGGCTACTACGACCAGAACCCCGGCGCGGACGTCGCGATCAAGCAGATCACGCTGAACGAACCGACGGTCAACTCCAAGGGCCTGCGCTTCGGCAACTACGTGCAGATCCGCGGCGTCATCGACGAGGAGTTCCAGGCGCTGCTTGCCGGCGACAAGACCGCCCAGGAAGCGCTGGATGCTCTGGTCGACCGCGGCAACGTGCTGATCAAGGACTTCGTCGACGCCAACGGCTGAGACCGCCCCTTACCGGCAGGCCCGCGCATCTGGCGCGGGCCTGTTCCATTTTCCGGACTGGCTCATAAATGCAGACCAAACGCATGACCTTCCGCAGCCACTGGCTGCCCTACGCCCTGATCGCGCCACAGCTTGCGGTCACGCTGATCTTCTTCATCTGGCCCGCGGCCCAGGCCATCCGCCAGAGCTTCCTGCGCGAGGACCCCTTTGGTCTGTCGTCCCGCTTCGTCGGGCTGGCCAATTACACGCGCCTGCTGGACAACCCCGAATACCTGGAGAGTTTCCGGGTCACGGTGGTCTTCTCCACTGCCACGGCCGCGCTCTCCATGGGGCTGGCGCTGCTGCTTGCCCTCGCCGTTGACCGGATCATTCGCGCCAACCAGTTCTACACCACCCTGGTGATCTGGCCCTATGCCGTCGCGCCTGCCGTGGCCGGCGTCCTGTGGTGGTTCATGTTCAACCCGACCATCGGGATCTTCACCTATATCCTCGAGGTCGTGGGCTATGACTGGAACGACCGCCTGAACTCCGCCGATGCCATGACACTGGTGGTGGTCGCGGCCAGCTGGAAGCAGATCTCCTACAACTTCCTGTTCTTCGTGGCGGGGCTTCAATCCATCCCGATGTCTCTGCGCGAGGCTGCGGCGATCGATGGGGCAGGGCCGGTGAAGCGCTTCTTCACCGTGGTCTTCCCGCTGCTGTCGCCCACCACCTTCTTCCTGCTGGTGGTCAATATCACCTACACAATGTTCGATACCTTCGGGATTGTCGATGCCACCACGGCCGGCGGGCCGAACCGGGCCACCAATATCCTGGTCTACAAGGTCTACCAGGATGGGTTCATCGGCCTGAACCTGGGCTCTTCCGCCGCGCAATCCGTGATCCTGATGCTCATCGTCATGGCGCTGACCTTCGTCCAGTTCCGCTGGATCGAACGCCGCGTGCAATACTGAAGGTTCCTTCATGGTCGAAAACCGCCCCTTCCTGACCTTCCTGGCCCATCTGGTGATGGTGCTGGGGGTCCTTTTCGTGGCCTTCCCGGTGTGGATCGCCTTTGTCGCTTCAACCCATGAGCCGGGCACCTTCCTGTCCGGTGTCGTGCCGATGCTGCCCGGCAAGGCCGGCTGGGAGACCTACCGGCAGATCCTGTTTTCCGGGGTCTCGGCCTCTGGCGCGCCGCCGATCTGGCTGATGATGAAGAACTCCCTGATCATGGCGCTGTCGATCACCGTGGGCAAGATCACCATCTCCATCCTGTCGGCCTTCGCCATCGTCTACTTCCGCTTTCCCTTCCGGGTGGCGGCCTTCTGGCTGATCTTCATCACGCTGATGCTGCCGGTGGAGGTCCGCATCGTGCCGACCTTCAAGGTGGTCGCGGACCTCGGGATGCTGAACAGCTACGCAGGACTGTCGATCCCTCTTATCGCATCGGCGACGGCCACCTTCCTTTTTCGCCAGTTCTTCCTGACCATCCCGGACGAACTGGCAGAGGCCGCGCGGATCGACGGTGCCAGCCCGATGAAGTTCTTCCGCGACATGGTGCTTCCCCTGAGCCGCACCAATATCGCGGCGCTCTTCGTCATTCTCTTCATCTACGGCTGGAACCAATACGTCTGGCCGATGCTGATCACCACGGACCCGGATCACTACACGCTGGTGATGGGGATCAAGCGGATGGTCGCGGTCGCGGACAGTGATCCGCAATGGAATTACGTGATGGCCTCGGTCGTGCTGGCAATGCTGCCACCCGTGCTGGTGGTCGTTGGGATGCAGAGGCTCTTCGTCAAGGGTCTCGTGGAACAGGAGAAATAACATGGCACAGATCACCCTGTCCGGCGTGAAGAAAATCTATCCCGGTGGCGTCGAGGCCGTCAAAGGCGTGGACCTTGAGATCGCAGAGGGCGAGTTCGTCGTCTTCGTCGGTCCGTCGGGTTGCGGGAAGTCGACCTTGCTGCGGATGATCGCTGGGCTTGAAACCGTGAGCCAGGGCGAGATCCGGATCGGCGATCGCGTGGTCAATAACGTGGAGCCTGCGGATCGCGACATCGCGATGGTCTTCCAGAACTACGCGCTCTATCCGCATATGTCGGTCCGTCAGAACCTGTCCTACGGGTTGAAGAATCGCAAGATGCCCAAGGAAGAGATCACGCGGCGCATCGACGACACCGCGCGGATCCTCCAGATCACTGACTACCTTGATCGCAAGCCACGCGCGCTGTCGGGCGGGCAACGCCAGCGGGTTGCCATGGGTCGCGCCATCGTGCGTGACCCGGCGGCCTTTCTCTTCGATGAACCGCTCTCGAACCTGGACGCCAAGCTGCGCCTGCACATGCGTGGAGAGATCAAGCACCTGCATCGGCGTCTGGCGACGACCTCGGTCTACGTGACCCATGACCAGCTTGAGGCGATGACGCTTGCGGACAAGCTGGTGGTGCTGAACGGCGGGCGGATCGAACAGGTCGGCAAGCCGCTTGACCTCTATCGTCGTCCAGCCTCTGTCTTCGTGGCAGGGTTCCTGGGGGCACCTGCGATGAACCTGCTGGATGCCCATGTCGATGGCGGAGCGCTGCATGTCGGGGATGTGCAGATCCTTCAGGGTGTCGCGGCGCAGGGGCCGGTTATCGCCGGGCTCCGGCCTGAGGATGTGCATGCCAGGGTTCAGCCGGGCGGGGCCTTCCGCCTTGAGTTCGTCGAGGAACTGGGCGGGATGCGGCTGCTTCACGGAAGCGTCGAGGGGCAGCGCCTGATCATCCAGAGCCCCCTGCAGGCAGAGGTCGGTCCGGAGATGGCCCTGCAAATCGCGCCAGAGGCGCTGCACCTGTTCAATGTGGCGGATGGGATGCGGATCACCAATGCCGTGCGACAGGCGCCGGAAGCTGCAGATGCGACGGGGTGATGGTATCCTGGGGCGATGCGCCTTATCTTCGGGGATGAAGACAGGAGAGCCGCCAAGATGGACACCCGACATGCAAGCTGGCTGAACAAGTTCGAAGGGCTGCAAAAGCTGCCCTCCGACCTGCGGGCCGAACTGGAAGCGGGCAGTCGCATCGTGACCTTCCCGCAGGGGCAGCAGATTTTTGCGCCCGGCGAGGCCTCGGGCGATCTGCTTCTGCTGCTGGAAGGCACGGTCCGGGTGCAGCAGAAGTCCGATACCGGCAGAGAGGTGTTCCTCTACCGGGTTCATGCGGGGGACAGCTGCGTGCTCTCGACCGCCTGCATGCTGGCCTTCGAGGATTACGCTGCCGATGGCGTGGCCGAGACAGAGGTGCAGGCCGTGGCCATTCCGCGCGTAACCTTCGACATGCTGGTTTCCCAATCGCCGATGTTCCGGGAGTTCATCTTCAAGGCCTATTCCCGCCGGATCACGGACCTCTTCACGCTGATCGACGATATCGTCTTCCGGCGGCTCGACGTGCGTTTGGCGTCACGCCTCCTGGAGCTGGCGGATGACGAGGGCGTCGTCCACGCCACCCACCAGGTCCTTGGCACGGAACTTGGCACGGCCAGAGAGGTGATTTCCCGCACGCTGGCCGAATTCCAGCGGCGCGGCTGGGTGGAGCAGGCGCGCGGAGAGATTCGCCTGGTCGAGCGCGAGGCGCTGGATCGGATGGTCAGGGCCTCCGGCGACCGCTGAGGGCGTACCTATTTGGGTCCGGTCAGCTGGAAAATCGGCGTCGCATTCATTTTTTTTAATATATTTTGGTCAAATTCCCGGGCTATGTGACGAAGTCACCGAGCTTTGCGAATGTGGCATGGCAAAGATCCTGTCAAATGAATGAACAGGAGATTCTCATGAACAGGAATATGGGCCTTGTGGACAGGTTGCTGCGCGCTGCGCTAGCCGTTGTCCTGCTGGTGCTTGCCCTCGGTACACCCCTGCTGAGCTCCGCTTTGCTTTTCTGGGGGACCATCGTCGTGGCACTCATCTTCGGCGTGACGGCGCTGATCGGTGTCTGCCCGCTTTATCGACCTTTCGGCATCAAGACCTTTGGGGTGCGCTGATGGAACTGACGTCTTTCACCCCGCTTCAATCCCTTGGTGGCGGGCTTCTCATCGGGTTGGCGGCGGTCCTGCTGATGGCGCTTTACGGGCGCGTCTTCGGGGCCACGGGGATCCTGGCCGGTGCCGTGCTGGAGCGCGGCTCGGGTGACAAGGGCTGGCGTTGGGCGCTGCTGGCCGGGATGGTCACCGGCCCGCTGGTCTATCGCCTATTTACCGGCGGGCTGCCCGATGTCACGGTGACGGCCTCCTGGCCGATGCTGATCATCGGCGGACTTCTGGTGGGCGTGGGCGTGACCTACGGGGCCGGCTGCACCTCGGGCCATGGCGTCTGCGGAATGGCGCGGTTGTCCCGCCGATCCTTCCTGGCGACCATGAGCTTTATGGTCTCCACCTTCATCACGGTCTTTGTCGTCCGTCATCTGCTGGGGCTTTGAACCATGAAAAAGTATGTCTCTCTCTACCTCGTGGGCCTGGTCTTCGGTCTTGGCATCTCGATCTCCGGGATGATCAACCCGGCCAAGGTGATCAACTTCTTCGACCTCGCCGGAAGCTGGGATCCCTCCCTGGCCTTCGTGATGGGCGGCGCGCTGGCTGTGGCCTATCCGGGCTATCGGCTTGTCTTCAAGCACGTGCGCCCGGCGCTGGCCGGCCGGTTCGAGCTGCCCACCTCTACCACCATCGACCTGCGCCTGATCGGCGGGTCTGCGGTCTTCGGCATTGGCTGGGGTATCGCGGGCTTCTGTCCGGGCGGCGCGCTGCCGGCCCTTGGCACGCTTGAGCCGCAGGTCTTTCTTTTCGTAAGTGCGCTGCTGGGGGGCATGTGGCTTGCCCGTCTTCCCCGCCGCATTTCCATGTCACGCGCCAGCACGGCGCAATCCTGAAGGAGCTTCGAAATGGCTGCTTATCCGACACACTCCGAGATCCACCCAGAGGTCACCGGCTTCTTCGATCCGGAGACCAATACCATCAGCTACGTCGTGCAGGACCCGACCTCTGACGCCTGTGCCATCGTCGACAGCGTCATGGATATCGACTATGCCGCTGGCCGCATCAGCTACAAGCACGCGGACAAGATGATCGCCTTCGTGCAGGAAAAGGGCCTCAAGCTGGAATGGCTGATCGAGACCCACGTCCACGCCGATCACCTGTCTGCCGCGCCCTACATCCAGAAGAAGCTGGGCGGCAAGCTTGGCATCGGGCGCAACATCACCGTGGTCCAGGACACTTTCGGCAAGGTCTTCAACGAAGGCACCGAGTTCCAGCGGGACGGCTCGCAGTTCGATTGCCTCTTTGATGACGGCGATACCTACAAGATCGGCAACATGGAGGCCTTCGCCATCCATACCCCCGGTCATACGCCGGCCTGCATGACCCATGTCGTGGGCGATGCGGCCTTCGTGGGGGACACGCTGTTCATGCCGGACGGTGGCTCTGCCCGCGCGGATTTCCCCGGTGGGGATGCCGGGGTTCTCTACGACTCGATCCAGAAGGTGCTGACCCTGCCGGATGAGACGCGTCTCTTCATGTGCCATGACTACGGTCCCAACGGCCGCGATATCGAATGGGAAACCACCGTGGGCGAGGAGAAGGCGCATAACATCCACGTCGGAAATGGCACCTCCCGGGAAGACTTCGTGAAGTTCCGGACCGAGCGCGATGCGACGCTGGACATGCCCAAGCTGATCATCCCCTCCCTTCAGGTGAACATGAAGGGGGGCGAGTTGCCGAAAGAGGAAGAGGACGGCAAGCGTTACCTGAAGGTGCCGCTGAACGGTCTCTGACACTTACCTTCCTGTGCCGGACTGTCCCTGCCGGCGCAGGCCAGACGTCTCCGCGCGGCACGCAGGCCACGCTGTCCCGGCAACAGGCCCCGGGCGGGGACGTCGACCTGATCCGCAAAGCCAGGCCTGACGACAAAGGCGCTTCCCATGTCCCGCTCTCTCAGCAGATACATGCCCATCCTTGACTGGGGCCGTCGTTATGATCGTGCCACTTTCAGGAATGACATGATCGCGGCCCTGATCGTGACGATCATGCTGATCCCGCAATCGCTGGCCTATGCCCTTCTTGCGGGCCTGCCACCTGAGGCCGGGCTTTATGCCTCGATCCTGCCGATCGTCCTTTACGCGATCTTCGGCACCTCCGGCGCCTTGGCGGTTGGCCCGGTCGCGGTGGTCTCTCTGCTGACGGCCTCGGCCCTTGGGCAGGTGGCGGCGCAGGGGACGGCGGGTTACGCCGTGGCGGCGCTGACGCTGGCCTTCCTCTCAGGTGTCTTCCTGCTGGGGCTCGGTCTGCTGCGCCTGGGGTTCCTGGCCAACTTCCTCAGCCACCCGGTTATCGCCGGCTTCATCACCGCCTCCGGCATCCTAATCGCCGCGGGGCAGATGAAGCACATCCTTGGCGTGCAGGCCGGTGGTGACACGCTGATCGAGATCCTGCATGCGCTTTACGTGCATCTGGCAGAGGTGAACCTGCCCACGGTCCTCATCGGGGCGGCGGGCCTGGCGTTCCTGTTCTGGGTGCGCAGGGGCATGAAGCCCGCGCTGCGCAAGCTGGGCCTGAGCCAGGGTGCGGCCAATGTGGCAACAAAGGCCGGTCCGGTGCTGGCTGTTGTTGCCTCGACCGTCGCGGTTTGGGGCATGGGGCTGGGTGCGCAGGGCGTTGCCATCGTGGGGCAGGTGCCGCAAAGCCTGCCGCCCCTGAGCTTGCCTGATTTCTCTCCGGCCCTGATGCAGGAGCTGCTGGTACCGGCGATCATGATCTCCATCATCGGCTTCGTGGAATCCGTTTCCGTCGCGCAGACGCTCGCGGCGAAGAAGCGGCAGCGGATTGATCCGGATCAGGAGCTGATCGGCCTGGGGGCGGCCAACCTTGGCGCGGCCTTCACGGGGGGGTTTCCCGTTACCGGCGGTTTCTCCCGTTCCGTGGTGAATGCGGATGCCGGGGCCGAGACACCCGCTGCCGGGGCTTTCACCGCCGTCGGTCTGGCGATCGCCGCCACGATGTTGACGCCGCTGATCCATGACCTGCCAAAGGCCACGCTTGCGGCAACGATAATCGTGGCGGTGCTGAGCCTGGTGGATTTTTCAATCCTGCGCCGGACCTGGAAATACTCGAAGGCGGACTTCGCAGCCGTGGTCACGACGATTTTGTTGACGCTTGGCCTGGGTGTCGAAGCCGGCGTTGGCGCGGGGGTGATCCTGTCCATCGCGCTGCACCTCTACAAGACTTCCAAGCCCCACGTGGCAGAGGTCGGGCTGATGCCGGGCACGCAGCACTTCCGCAACATCCTGCGCCACGACGTGGAGACATGTGATGAGCTGCTGACGCTGCGCGTGGATGAGAGCCTCTATTTCGTCAACGCCAGCCTGCTGGAGGACCAGGTCCGCGCGCGGCTTGGCGAGAACCAGAAGATCCGCGACGTGATCCTGATGTTCTCCGCGGTGAACGAAGTGGATTTCTCTGCGCTTGAAAGCCTGGAGGCGCTCAATCATCAACTCCAAGAGCTTGGCATCGGCCTGCATCTGTCAGAGGTGAAAGGCCCGGTCATGGATCGCCTGAGGGAAACGCACTTCCTGGCAGAGTTGAACGGCCGGGTCTTCATGTCCCAGTACGAGGCCTGGTGCGCCCTGAATGGCGGCCAATCCAAGCCGAGGCGTATCCCCGTCGCTGCGGGGGAATGAGAGTTGGGCGAGAGCGATAGTGAGTTTCTGGCCGGTCCGATCACGGGCCGGTCCGTGGCTAGGGCCAAACGCCCTGGAGCGAGCAAGACTTGACCCCACGCGCAGCGACTTCGCCTCGGTCCAAATTATGAAACGAGTGCGAATGCAAGGTTGCGGCGGGGTTGGAGGCAGGGACAGCCGCAGGATCGGCATGGAGCATGTCCATGAAGATCCGCGGAGTATGTCTGTCCTGGATTTCGGTGCATCGCGGAAGAGGGCTAGGGCGAATGTGTCGCCAACCTCTCCGGGTCACCTGAGGGAAACGCGTTTCAGCCTGTTCCCTGATCTTGCCTGTCCCGTTCATTTGGGGCGGGCGGAGGCCACCTTGTGCAGGCGGCGGTGCGATTTCGGCCGTGGGCCGAAGCGCAATCAGTTCCTGTTCAGAACTTCGGCAACGCGGGCAGGGATGTCGCCGCGGGTCATGCCGATGTCGGCCAGTTCGCGGTCGGACAGGGCGTTCAGGGCAGCGTGTGCGCGTTGGGATTCGATTGCACGGGCAAAGGACGTGAAGAAGGCAGCGACGGAAGCGCGGATGCTGGAGGTCGGTGCGTTGGTGCTGAGTACAGCCATTGTTTTTCTCCGGGTTGGTAGGTTCGTTGTCTTGAGCCACCAGATAGTCTGCTGCGGCGCGGCATACCACATCCGATTCGGGAAAGCCGTCATGCAGTGGTTGCAAGGATCCACAACAGGCCGCCGCACTGGGGAAGCCTGACAGCGGCCTGGTTTAGCCTCTGAAGTGGCCAGTTCAGCCCGACGAGCGCCTTTGTCCGGAGGGTGGGGATTGCGGCGTTGCCGGATGTCGCCGCGCTGATAGGATCGTCGCGATTCAACCGGAAAGGGTCAATCCGATGCAAGAGCGAAGCCTTGGCAGAACAATCTGGAACCTTGTCCTGGCGCTGGTGAACGCCACGCTCATCCTGGTGATCCTGTGCCTTTACCTGGGTTTGCGGCTGACCGACCGGGTGCACTCCATCACCAAGGATTTCGCCGCCAGCCTGATCTCTCTTGAGCCGGTCAAGGAAGAGGTCCGGGGCATGAGCACTGAGATCCAGGGCATGACCCGTGAGATCGCCGCGCTTCGGTCCGATCTTGGGGAGCTGCGCGAAGGCGGTCAGGAGTTGAGCTCGCAGGCGCTGGAGAATGTCAGTGACCGGCTCGACGCGATGAGCGCAAGGGTGAACGCCGCGACAAGCGGCATTGAAGAGATCATCGCCCATCCCGAAGTTCTGGTGGAAACGGCGATCGACAAGGCAGCGGAAGAAGTGAAAGAGGGGGTATCCCAGATGTGGGGCTGCTTCCCCTCCGGCGAACCGCTGTCCTAGGGAGGGGGCGACCGAGAGAGGCCAGCTCTGAAAGCGCCCGCTGTTCGCAAAACTCCGCCAGCACAGCTTTTGCGCTAGGCCACTGCAGAATGCTCAAGCTGATTGGAATGAAGGTTGGCCGAATCCTAAAGCCTGATATCCCAAGGAAACCAAGCGATAGTGGCGGAGAGACAGGGATTCGAACCCTGGGAACCCGTAAAGGCTCAACGGTTTTCGAGACCGCCCCGTTCGACCACTCCGGCACCTCTCCGCGGGGATCGTGGGGCGCCGTTTAAACACGATTGTGAGGGGGCGCAAGGGGGCTTTTTCATTGCCGGGGCATCGAAATGGCCTAAGCTTGATTTTGCAGGCGATGAGTGACCGTCGGACAGAGTACGCGTTCGAGGCGCCGCCAGGCAACGAGGCATCAAAGACAGGAGCGTGGCCATGAACCTCCAAAGAGGCAGCCTTTCCGACAGCAACGCGGCCCGGTCCCGCCGGGCAGGGTCCATTGCACAGACAGACCCCAGGTCCGGGGTGTCGCAGATCAGCGCCCGGCTTTGGCTGACGCTTTGCGCGTTTGTCATCCTTCTGGTCTCCGTCCTCCCGCTCAAGGCCGCGACAAGAGAGGAGGTCGCCGACTTCCTTGAGGTCACGGGGTTCGATGTCGCGCTGGAAAGCATCAAGCTTTCCGCGGAAAGCGGGCCGATCATGCTGGGCATGCAGGACACCGATTTCGCCACCACCTGGAACGTCCTGACCGACAGCGTCTTCGACGTCACCGTGATCCAGAACATGGGTCTTGAGATCATTCAGAATGCAATTGCCGAAGACGATCTGAAATTCGCCGACGACTTCTACAGCAGTGACCTTGGTCAGCGTCTGGTCGAGGTCGAGAACATGTCGCACATGTCTTCTCGGGCGGACCGCATGGCAGATGCCTCTGCCGAGCTGGAACAGCTTCTGGACAGTGGTGCGAATGAACGTATCGCGATCCTCGATCGTCTGAACCGGGCCGCCGATACCTCTGACGGGGCTGGCGACGTCATGGCCGAGGTGCAGTTTCGCTTCCTGCGTGCGGCGCGTGACGCTGGCGTGATCGAATTCCGGGTCGACGATGAAGAGCTCTACAATCGCCTTCTTGACCAGTCGAAGGCAGCGCGTGAGGCCGGGCGCATGGATTCCCTGGCGAGCGCTGCGCTCACCTACAAGGATTTCTCCAACGAAGACCTCGCGGCTTATGCGGATGCCCTGGAAGATCCCGCCATGCAGCGCGTCTATGAACTGATGAACGCCGTGCAGTCCGAGATACTGGCAAACCGCTTCGAAGCGATGGCGGCGAAGCTTGAGGGGGTCCAACCCTCTTCGGATCTCTGATCCGTGCTGCGGGCGCTGGTCATTGGCGCCGTTTGCCTGATGACGACGCCTGCGCCGGGAACGGCGCAGGAGGGGGCCGGGGCGCGCATCTACGTCCTGATGGACATGGCCCGGATGATGGAGATCCTGCGCAGTGAAGGCGTGAGTGCTGGGCAGGACATGGCGTCGGATTACCTTCCGGAGGAAGAGCATCCCGGTTTCGCGCGCACGGTGGAAGAGGTCTTCGATACGGACCAGATGAACACCGCCATGGCAATGACCTTCGACGCCGAAATCGCCGCGCGGACCGGTGCGGAAGAGCGCGCGGTGATTGAAAACTTCTTCGGGCAAGGCCCAGGCCAGCGCATCGTCTCCGCCGAGATGTCGGCGCGGCAGGCCCTGCTTTCACAGGATGTCGAGGATGCGGCCCGTGAGCGCCTGCCAGAGATCCTTGCCTCTGATCCGGAACTCTCCGACCTGGTGGGCAGCTTCATCGCGGTCAATGACCTGGTCGACTTGAACGTCGCCGGCGCCCTGTCTGCAAGTTTCGCCTTCTACGCCGGTCTTGCTGAAGCCGGAGCGATCGACGCCGATGAGGACCGGATCCTGCAATTGACCTGGCAGCTGGCAGAGCCCACCCGCCGGGATACCACAGAATGGCTGGCCGCCTATCTCTTTATGGTCTACGAGCCGCTGGATCGCTCCGACCTGCAGGCCTATGTGGATCTGTCCGGGCAACCGGCGGGGCAGCATCTGAACGCGGCCCTTTTCGCCTCCTTCGGAACGCTCTATGACGACATCTATCGTCGCCTTGGCCAATCGCTGGGCCGACGCCTTGCCAGCGAGGAGCTTTAACAGGCTTGGCTTGCGGGTCGCGGGCGGTGCCAAATGACGTCACCCCGCGGGATCGGCCCTTGACAAGGTGGGGTTGAGGCTTGATAAGCCGCCCATCCCGGCAGGCCTCGCTTCGCCGGGCATTTCAATTTCGCCCAAGGACGGGCGCGCTGTTCGATGGCGGTCGGGAAACCGGCCATGAACACCCGGAAGGGGGCCGCAGAACGCGACAGAAAAGGAAGAGCAATATGTTTGCGGTTCTCAAGACCGGCGGCAAGCAATACAAGGTCCAGTCCGGTGACCTGCTGCGCGTCGAGAAGCTGGCAGCTGATGCTGGCGAAACCATCCAATTCAACGACATCCTCATGCTGGGCGGCGATTCCGTTGTCGTGGGCGCGCCCTTCGTCGAAGGCGCAGCTGTTCAGGCAGAGGTCGTCGATCAGATCCGTGGCGAAAAGGTCATCCACTTCGTCAAGCGTCGTCGGAAGCACTCGTCCAAGCGCACCAAGGGCCACCGTCAGTCCCTGACGCTGCTCAAGGTCACGGACATCCTCGCCGACGGCGCGGACAAGACCGGCGTCAAGGCCGCTCTGGGCGCAGGTTCTGCTCCCGCTGCTGCCAAGGCTGCTCCGGCGCCTAAGGCAAAGGCAAAGGCCGCACCGGCTGCTGCTGAAGGGTCCGACGATCTGAAGAAGCTTTCGGGCGTTGGCCCCGCGATGGAGAAAAAACTGGTTGCCGCAGGCATCACCAGCTACGCTCAGGTCGCAGCCTGGACCGAAGAAGATATTGCCCGCATCGACGAAGAACTGTCGCTGAAAGGCAAGATCGAGAAAGAAGGCTGGGTCGCACAAGCGGCTGAGCTTCAAGGCTAACCCGTAGACAGGAGATACCAAGATGGCACACAAAAAAGCTGGCGGTTCCTCCCGCAACGGTCGCGACTCCGCGGGTCGCCGCCTCGGCATCAAGAAGTTCGGCGGCGAAGTCGTCATCCCCGGCAACATCATCGCGCGTCAGCGCGGCACCAAATGGTACCCGGGTGAAGGCGTCGGCATGGGCAAGGATCACACGATCTTCGCAACCGTTGAAGGCAACGTCTCGTTCCGCAAGGGGCTCAAGGGTCGTACCTTCATTTCGGTCATGCCAGCAGCGGAAGCTGCCGAGTAAGCCGATCTTCATCATGTGATGAAAAGGAGGGGATCGGTAGAAAAACCGGTCCCCTTCGACGTTTCAGGAGGCGTCTGGGGCCCCTATATCCCCTTCAGGAGGATTCCCCATGAACGACGACATGCTGGTCGACCAGGCCGTTATCAAGGCAGAAAACCTTGAGCTGCGTCCGCTGCGGATTTCCGATGCGGGGCTTATCGGGCTCTATTCTTCGGATCTGCGGGTTGCGTCGATGACCACTTCGATCCCACATCCGCTGCCACCAGGCACGACGGAGGCCTTCATCGACCGCGCCATGCAGCCGAACCGGCGCGAGGTGATCTGGGCCATGGACGCGACCTGCGTCGGCGGGGCTGAGCTCAAGGGCATCATCAGCCTGAAGCGGCTGGACGAAGCGCAGTCGGAGATCGGCTATTGGGTCGCCCCGGCCTGGTGGAACGGCAATGTCGCCTCAGCCGCCGTGACGGCCCTTGTCGCGGCAAACCCGCTGAAGGACCGGTCGATCTTCGCCAGCGTCTTTCAGGACAATCCCGGGGCTGCCCGGGTTCTCACCAAGAACGGCTTCGAATATGTCGGCGATGCCGAAACATTCTCGGTCGCACGGGGCGCCAAGGTGGCGACCTGGACTTACATCAAAAAACTCGATTGAGCCGCCGGAGCTTCTGAAGCTACCTTTGCGGCCGGGACATCAGAATGAAGTTTCTCGATCTCGCAAAGGTCTATATCCGTTCCGGTGCCGGGGGAAATGGTTGCATTTCCTTCCGCCGGGAGAAGTTCATCGAATTCGGCGGGCCGGATGGCGGCAATGGCGGGCGCGGCGGTGACGTGATCGCCGTCGCGGTCGAAGGGCTGAACACGCTCATCGATTTCCGCTATCAGCAGCACTTCTTCGCGCAGAACGGGCAGGGCGGCATGGGCCGCCTTCGCACCGGCGCCGATGGCGATGACATCATCCTGCGCGTGCCCGTTGGCACCGAGATCCTCGATGAGGATGAGGAAACCGTGATCGCTGACCTGACAGAGGTCGGCCAGCGTGTGATGCTGGCCAAGGGCGGCAACGGCGGCTTTGGCAACGCGCATTTCAAGACCTCGACCAACCAGGCGCCGCGCCGCGCCAACCCCGGCCAGGAAGCCGTGGAGCGCACCGTCTGGCTGCGTCTCAAGCTGATCGCGGACGTGGGGCTGCTGGGCCTGCCGAACGCGGGCAAGTCGACCTTCCTTGCCGCAACCTCGAACGCGCGCCCGAAAGTGGCGGATTATCCCTTCACCACGCTGCACCCGAACCTTGGGGTTGTCGGTGTCGATGGTGTCGAATTCGTTGTGGCGGATATTCCCGGCCTGATCGAAGGCGCCTCTGAGGGGCGTGGCCTTGGCGACCTGTTCCTGGGCCATATCGAACGCTGCGCTGTGCTGCTGCACCTGGTGGATGGTACCGCCAACGAGGTCGCCGAGGATTACGAGACAATCATCGGCGAGCTAGAGGCCTATGGCGAAGGGCTTTCCGAAAAGCCGCGGATCACCGTTCTGAACAAGGTCGATGCGCTGGATGAAGAGCTGCGCGAGATGCAGCGCGAGACACTGGAAGAGGTCGTCGGCGGGCCGGTGATGTACATGTCCGGTGCCTCACGCGAAGGCGTGACCGACGTGCTGCGTGCCCTGCGTTCGCGCATTGATGAAGACCGCCTGCGCCGCAAGCCCACCGATGAGGCGGAGGATGACGAATGGCGTCCCTGATCGGTGCGCGCCGGCTGGTCGTCAAGATCGGCTCGGCGCTGCTGGTCGACAAGGTGACCGGCAAGCTGCGCGAAGACTGGTTGCAAGGCCTGGCTAGCGACGTTGCGGGGCTGCGCGCGCGTGGGACGGAAATCGTGCTTGTCTCGTCCGGCTCGATTGCCCTTGGGCGCGGGGTCCTGGGCCTGGGCCTTGGGGCCTTGGCGCTGGAACAGGCACAGGCCGCGGCCTCTGTCGGCCAGATCGGGCTTGCTGCGGCCTATGACAAGGCCCTGGGGACCCATGGGGTCACCGTCGGCCAGGTGCTGATGACGCTGGAAGACAGCGAGGACCGTCGCCGCTACCTGAACTCCCGCAACACGTTGGACCAGCTTCTGAAACTGGGCGTCGTGCCGATCGTGAACGAGAATGACACGATCGCAACCGATGAGATCCGCTATGGTGACAACGATCGCTTGGCTGCGCGGATCGCGGTGACGGTTGGCGCGGATCGCCTGGTTCTGCTGTCGGATGTCGACGGGCTCTATACGGCAAATCCCGCCGATGACCCTTCTGCCACGCGTTTCGACACGGTGGAGCGCATCACTCCGCAGATCGAGGCGATGGCGGGGGATGCAGGCTCTGGCCTCTCGAAAGGTGGCATGAAGACCAAGGTCATGGCGGCGAAGATGGCCGTGGCAGCGGGATGTGCCATGGCAATCACCCTTGGGACGCGGGAGAATCCCCTGAAGGCGCTTCAGGACGGGGCCCCGGCCACCTGGTTCCTGGCTGAAGGGGATCCGCAGACCGCCCGCAAGGGCTGGATCGGTGCCATGAAGGCGCGCGGACAGGTCAGCGTGGATGCCGGGGCCGTCATGGCGCTGGAGCAGGGGCGTTCCCTGCTGCCGGCGGGCGTGGCGCAGGTCTCGGGTCGGTTCGAGCGCGGGGACCCGGTTGAAATCCTCGGGCCGGATGGCGCCTTGCTTGGCATCGGCCTGACCCGGTACACGGCAAAGGAAGCCCTGGCGATCAAGGGCCACCGCAGCCAGGACATCGAGGCGTTGCTGGGCTACCCTGGACGCGCCGCGTTGATTCACAGGGATGACATGGCGCTGAGCCTACGGGTGAGCTAGGCGCGCCACAGGGAAGGAAGACAGGGATGAAGGACATGGACAACATTCCGGCCGCAATGCTTGGCATCGGCGAGGCGGCGAAAGCTGCAGCGGCGGAGCTTGCCTTTGCCAGCCAGGAGCGGAAGTACGCGGCCCTGGTCGGCGCGGCAGAGACCGTCTGGGCCCGGCGCGAGGCCATCATCGACGCCAATTGCCTAGACATGGCCTACGCCGAGGAAAAGGGCCTGTCGAAGGCGATGCTGGACCGGCTGATGCTGGACGAAAGCCGTATCCGCTCCATCGTGGACGGGCTGCGCGCCGTGGCCGAGCAAAAGGACCCGGTGGGCGATGTGATCACCCAGTGGGACATGCCGTCGGGGCTGAACATCCGCCGCGTGCGTACGCCGCTTGGCGTGGTCGGCGTGATCTACGAAAGCCGTCCCAACGTGACCGCGGATGCGGGCGCACTCTGCCTCAAGTCCGGGAATGCCGTTATCCTGCGCGGCGGTTCCGAAAGCTTCCACAGTTCTGCGGCGATCCATGAATGCCTGGTTGAAGGTCTTCGTCAGGCCGGTCTGCCCGAAGCGGCCATCCAGCTGGTTCCGACCCGTGATCGCGCGGCGGTTTCCGAGATGCTGACAATGGTCGGCCTGATCGACGTGATCGTGCCACGTGGCGGCAAGGGCCTTGTCGGCCTGGTCCAGAGAGACGCGCGTGTGCCCGTCTTTGCCCACCTCGAAGGGATCTGCCACACCTATGTCGGCGCGACGGCGGATCCGGCCATGGCACTTGAGATCGTCCTGAACGCGAAGACTCGGCGCACCGGGATCTGCGGCTCCATGGAATGCCTGTTGCTGGACTGGCGCTTTTTCACCCAGCATGGCTCCATGATCATCGACGCCCTGCTCAAGGCCGGGGTCGAGGTGCGCGGCGCTGGCGAATTGCAGAAGATCGACGGTGTGACCCCGGCCACCCCGGAAGACTTCGGCAAGGAGTTCCTGGACATGATCTGCGCGGCCAAGCTGGTGGATGGTGTCGATGAAGCCATCGAGCACATCCGCACCTATGGCTCCCAGCACACGGATGCGATCATCACCGAGGATCAGCAGGCGGCGGACCACTTCTTTGAACGTCTCGACAGCGCCATCCTGATGCACAACGCCTCGACCCAGTTCGCGGATGGTGGCGAGTTCGGCATGGGCGCGGAAATCGGCATTGCCACGGGCAAGATGCATGCGCGCGGCCCGGTGGGGGCCGAGCAGCTGACCAGCTTCAAGTACCTCGTAGAGGGCAAGGGCGCGATCAGAAGCTGATCGTCAGCCCATGCTCCGTTTCGGTCAGGGTGATCTGGCCGAAACGTTCCGCGACAACGGCGGGCAGAAGGGCGAATTGCACATGGGCCGGCATCACTGTCTCTGCGCCTTCGCCCGTCTTGACCGTTTCCCACAGGAAGCTGTCCGGTCGGTCCGTCTTGGCCGGGCCGGACACCTCCCAGCCCTTGGGATTGTCATCGGGCCGAGTGACGGAGATCGCGCCGCCCTGGGGCATGGCGCTTTCCAGGCACAGCATGGCCAGAAAGACCTCCTGGATGTCGGAGCGGTCAAAGCTGCCTTCCTGGGGTGTCCAGTCATAGGTGATCCGCCCGCTCTGGCTGAGATCATCCAGGATCGAACAGACCTCTTTCGGGCCGATCTGCTGCCCGTGTCCCGCAAGTCCGAAAGCGATCCTCAGGAACCGGATCTTGGCCGAGGCCGAGGAGACGGAATCCGAGATCAGCATCATTTCCGGCCCGCGCACCGCACCTTCCAGGGAAAGCAGTTCGATGCCGTTCTGAATGGCTCCCACCGGCGAAATGAGGTCGTGGCATATGCGGGACCCTATCAACGAGGCAAGTAAATGGCTATTCTGCGAGTTCATGGGCCTTCTAACCTGACATGGTACTGGAATTGACGATGGGCGAGCTGAACGATCTTCTCGAACCGGGCATGCTTGTCCGACACCCACAGCAACCCGACTGGGGAGTCGGGCAGGTACAGTCCAATATTTCCGGACGAATTACAGTAAATTTTCCAGATGCAGGCAAAGTTGTCATCGAAGGGTCCCAGATCGATTTGATCCCAGTCTTTTCCAACTGAAACCCTGAATTGGTTGATGAAGGGTTAACACAACCGACGCATGCATTCAACTTTGCGCAGGGGTGCGAAGCAGGATGGCGGACTTGCACTGAAGCGGGCGCTCTCCTAAAAGACGGGCAATTCTCCGGCTGGGCCGCGGGCCTGTTCCGCCTTGAAACGATGCGCCGTCAGGACCGAAACGCCGATGACTTTCCTATCTCCGCAATTTGAAACCCGTCTTGCGCGGACGGAAGACGACCTGCTTGCCGCGCAGCACCTGCGTTACCAGGTCTTCGTGCGGGAACTGGGGGGTGGCGGAGAGATGGTTGACCATGACGCCGAGCTTGAGAAAGACCGCTTTGATCCGCATTTCGATCACCTGATCCTGCTGGACCAAGCCCGCCCCGGTACGATGCGCGACAAGGTTGTGGGCGTCTATCGCCTGCTTCCCGGGGATCGTGCGGCAGAGCTGGGGCAGTTTTACAGCGAAGATGAATACGATCTCTCTGTCCTGAAGGACTCGGGGCGCAAGTTGCTGGAGTTGGGGCGGTCCTGCCTGCATCCCGACTACCGGGGCGGAGAGGCCATGGTTAGGCTCTGGTCGGCCCTGTCTGACTATATCGCTGAACGCGAGATCGAGGTTCTCTTCGGCGTTGCCTCCTTCCACGGCACGGATATCGCCGCGCTCGCCGCGCCGCTTTCCCTGTTGCACGCCCGGCACCTGGCACCAGAGGATATCCGCACGCGCGCCCAGCCCGAGGCCTTCCAGCCGATGGACCTGATCCCGGAAGCCCAACTTGACCGCGTGGCGGCCATGCGGGCCATCCCGGCGCTGATCAAGGGCTACCTGAAGCTTGGCGGTTTCGTGGGCGAGGGGGCCTTTGTCGATCACGACTTCAACACGGTGGATATCTGCCTAGTCCTCGACCTTCAGCGGCTGAACGAAAAGCAAAGCCGCCTTTACACCCGCGGGAGCTGAGCTGCTGATGAGCGATGCCTGGCAATCCCCAAGCCCACGGAATGACGACGGCCCGGGGCCAGGCACCATCCTGCGCTTCGGGCTGCGGGCGCTGCCGCTCCTGCTCTACATCCTGCCCGGTTTGCTTCTCATCTCGGTGATCCGCCTGCTGGAAAAGCCGCTCTGCGGGCTGCGGCGCCCGGTGTCGGCCTATCTGCAGCAGGGGTTCTGTCGTTTCGCGCTGGTTGTCGCGGGCATTCCGCTTCGGGTGACCGGGCGGCCCATGCAGGGGCGCGGGGCCTTCGTGGCGAACCATTCCACCTGGCTGGATATCTTCACCCTTGGTGCGCCCGTGCGGCTGTTCTTCGTTGCCAAGTCCGAGGTCTCGGCCTGGCCCGGCATCGGCCCCCTGGCACGGATCTGCGGCACGATCTTCGTCAAGCGGGACCGTCGCGAGGCCCGCGCGCAGCAACAGATGATGTCCGATCGCTTCCTAGCCGGGCAGCGGCTGCTGTTCTTCCCGGAAGGGACCTCGACAGACGGATGCAGGGTGTTGCCGTTCAAGTCGACGCTTTTCAGCGCCTTCTTCACAGATGAGCTTTACGACGTCCTGGAGATCCAGCCGGTGACGGTCGTCTACCGCGCGCCCGAGGGCGAGGATGCGCAGTTCTACGGCTGGTGGGGGGACATGGCGTTCGGGCCCAGCCTGATAAAGGTTATCGGGGCCCGGCGCCAGGGATCAGTGGAAGTGATCTACCATGAGCCGCTGAAAGTCTCAGACTTTGCGGATCGCAAGAGCCTCGCACGGGCTTGCGAAGAGGCCGTGCGAGGCGGAATGCCATGGAACTGGCAGGTGGCGGATTAGGACATCGCCGTGATCAGGCGGGACAGGGCGGCGGTCGCCCCGTCGCCTTCGCGCCAGATCTCTTCACCGACACCAAAGAAGTCCGTGACGGGCGCGAGCTTGCGAACGATTTCTTCGTCCAGCCCGCCCTCTGCGACGACCGGCAGTTCGATCATCTGGGACCACCATTCGAACAGCTCGAAATCGGCCACTTCGCCATCGGCCAGGACGGTTTCCGTGACCGGACCGAAGCTGATGTAATCGCAGCCGGCTTCCCCGGCGCTCATCCCGTCATGGCGCGAGGCAGCGCAGTAGCTGCCGATGATCGCATCTGCGCCAAGCGCCTTGCGCGCCTTGCGGACAGAGCGCGGACCATCGTCCAGGTGCACGCCATCCAGGCCCAGCCGTTCAGCCAGCAGGATATGCCGGTCAATCACCAGCGCGACGTCGCGCGCATGGGTGACCTCGCGCAGGGCGTCGGCGGCACGGCACAGGCGGTCTTCGTCCCGCGTCGCTAGCGCCAAGCGGACACAGGCAATATCATGGGCATCCAGAACGGCGGCCAGCCGGTCGGGATATTCCATCAAGTCAAACTCGGGGGGAGAGATCAGGTAGATCTGTGGCTGCTCATCCTGGGACATCGGCATCCTCTTGAATTTTGGCCGCTATAGCGCGGAACGCGGCAGGAGGCAAAGGGATTGCGCCGCCTCTCGACACTTCCGGCCCTGTTGTCTAAGGGAAACGCAGGTAACAAGAGGTCCCCATGTCCCAGCCCAGCTTCGTCCTGATCCGTCCCCAGATGGGAGAGAACATCGGCGGGGCGGCCCGTGCGATGTGGAATTTCGGCTTGGACCGGATGCGGCTTGTCTCCCCGCGGGATGGCTGGCCCAACCAGAAGGCCGTGGCGATGGCCTCGGGCGCGGGGCGTCTGCTGGATGAGGCCGGTCTTTACGAAGACACGCCGGCCGCCCTTGCCGATTGCACCTATGTCTTTGCCACCACGGCGCGCTCGCGCGGGCTGACGAAGCCGGTCGTGACGCCCGAACGCGCCATGGAAATCGCCCGCGAAAAGATCGCCGGGGGAGAGAAGGTCGCGGTGCTGTTCGGCCCGGAACGCGCGGGTCTTGAAAACGACGATATCGCGCGCGCCAATGCGATCATCAACGTGCCGGTGAACCCGGAATTCGCCTCTCTCAACCTGGCGCAATGCGTGTTGCTGACGGCCTATGAATGGCGTCGCCAGTCGGTCGAGGTTGCGCCGGAGCGTGTCGAGCTGGCCGGTGCCGAATGGGCCAGCCAGATCGAGATCGAGAAACTCTCGGAACATTACGAGCAACGGCTTGACGACGCGGGCTTCTTCTTCCCAGAGATCAAGGCAGAGGGGATGAAGCTGAACCTGCGGAACCTCTGGTCGCGGATGCCACTGACGCGGTCGGACGTGCAGATGCTGCACGGCGTCCTGCGTCAGATGGTCCGGTGGAAAGAACGCGGCGACTGACTTGCCCCCGGACGGGCCCCTGCCTAGGGTCCGCCTGATACAGGAGATCCCGAAATGAGCCAGAAGCGCAGCATTTTCGAAGAGGTGGGCGAGGCCCCGAAGCCAGAGATCCGCACAGGCGTGATCGACGGGGCCCGCAAGGGATCCCGCAGGCTGGTGCGGGCCTGGCTGGCCGTTCTCTTCGTCATGGTCGTGGCGATGATCGCGGTCGGCGGGCTGACCCGCCTGACGGACAGCGGACTTTCGATCACCGAATGGCGCCCGATCCATGGCGCGCTGCCCCCGATGAACGAGGCTGACTGGCAGTCGGAGTTCGCGCTCTACCAGCAGATCCCGCAGTTCACAGAGCAGAACAGCTGGATGGAACTGTCCGATTTCAAGCAGATCTACTGGTGGGAATGGAGCCATCGCAACTTGGGCCGGGCCATCGGGCTTGTCTGGGCGCTTGGCTTCCTGGGGCTTTGGGCCGCGGGCAAGATCCCGACCGGCTGGAAAGGGCGCCTGCTGCTGATCGGCGGGCTTGGCGGGCTGCAGGGCGCAATCGGCTGGTGGATGGTCTCCTCCGGACTGGGGGCGGGCATGCTGAGCGTCGCGTCCTACCGGCTGGCCGTGCACCTTGGCCTGGCCTTCGTGATCCTTGGCTATATCGCCTGGTTCACCTTCCTGCTTGGCCGCGAGGAACGCGATCTGCTTCAGGCCCGCCGTCTGCGCGAGAAGAAGCAGTTCGGCCTGGCAACCGGCTGGATGCATTTCGCCTTCCTACAGATCCTTCTGGGGGCGCTGGTCGCGGGGATTGACGCCGGGCGCAGCTTTACCGACTGGCCGACGATGGGCGGTCAGTTCTTCCCGCCCTATGCCTTCGACATCACGCCGGTCTGGCGCAACTTCCTTGAGAACCCCGGCCTGGTGCAATTCATCCACCGCATGACGGGCTACCTGCTGCTGATCTTCGGCACCATTGCCTTCCTGCGCGGGCGCAAATCGGCCAATGCCTCGACCCGCAACGCCTTTACCGCCGCCTGGATCGCCATGCTGGGCCAGATCTGCCTGGGCATCTTCACGGTTCTCACGGCAGCCTTCTGGCACGTGGCCCTCACGCACCAGCTTGTGGCCGTGCTGCTTTGGGTGCTGATCCTGCGGGCGCGCTTCGCCGCCGCCTATCCTGTCACCACCAGCGTAAGAGGCTGATCCATGACTGCCAATGCCACCGCCCTGGCCGATCTTCTGGCCTTCCAGAAAGAGACCGAAGCCCTGGGTCAGATCGCGGGTCGCCTTGGCTGGGACCAGGAAACCATGATGCCGCGCGGCGCAGCCGATCAGCGGGGCGAGGAGATGGCAGCCATCGAATCCGTCCTGCACGCCCGGCGCACGGATCCCCGCATCGGGGATTGGCTGGCCGCGACCGAAGGCACGGAGATGTCGCAAGCCGAAACGGCCAAGCTGCGCCACATCCGGCGCAGCTTCGATCGGGCCTGCAAGGTCCCGGCAGAGCTTGCGGCCGAGCTGGCGCGCGTGACCTCCGTCAGCCAGGGGCATTGGGCCGAGGCCCGCGCCAATGACGATTTCGCCGCCTTCGCGCCGGTCCTGTCCCGCGTGGTTGAGCTGCGCCAGCAGGAAGGGCAGGCTTTGGCAGAGGGCGGCTCTGTCTACGATGCGCTGCTGGGCGACTATGAACCCGGTGCCACGGCGGACCAGCTAGAGGCAATGTTCGGGGAAATGCGCCCCCGCCTGGTGGAGCTGCGCGGCAAGGTGCTGGATAAGCCCGCGCCCAAGGGGCTAAGCGGCACCTTCGGCGAGGCAGAACAGATCGCGATGGCCGGCAAGCTGGCTGTGACTTTCGGCTATGATCTGAGCCGGGGGCGGATCGACAAGGCCGTGCATCCCTTCTCAAGCGGGTCGGGCAGCGACGTGCGCATCACGACGCGGACGGCCCCCGAAGATCCCTTCAACTGCTTCTACTCGACGATCCACGAGGTCGGCCATGCCTGCTATGAACAGAATATCGATGCGGGCTACGCGCTGACGCCGCTGGGCCAGGGTGTTTCCATGGGAGTGCACGAAAGCCAGAGCCGGATCTACGAGAACCAGCTGGGGCGCTCGCGGGCCTTCACCTCCTGGCTTTATGCGCAGATGACAGAGACCTTCGGTGACCTGGGGCTGGACGGGCCGGAGGCCTTCTATGCCGCTGTGAACCGCGTTCAGAAAGACTACATCCGGACCGAGGCCGATGAGCTTCAGTACAACCTGCACATCATGCTGCGGTTCGATCTGGAACGCGCGCTGATTGCGGGGGATCTGCCAGTGGCCGAGCTGGAAACGGCCTGGAAAGAGCGCTTCGAAAAGGACTTCGGCTATCCCGTACCGAAGGCGTCCTACGGCTGTCTGCAGGACGTGCACTGGTCCATCGGCCTGTTCGGCTACTTCCCGACCTATTCGCTGGGCAACGTCTATGCAGGCTGCCTGGCGCAGGCGCTGCGGGCCGATGTGCCGGATCTGGACGCATCCCTTGCCCAGGGCAACACGGCCCCGGCCACCCAATGGCTGGCTGAGAAGGTCCAGCGCCACGGCGGTCTTTATGAGCCGCGCGACGTCATCACGCAGGCCTGTGGCGCGGCCCCGACGGCGGGAGCGCTGCTGGCTTACATCGAAGAGAAGTTCTCTGACCTTTACGACCTCTGACCGCCGCAAGAGGGCGGCGCCTATCCGGGCTTAGTAGCCCGGGTAGCGCGCGAAGCTGTCACGCCGATCGAAGGGCGTGCCGGCGCCGAAGCGGATGGTCGCGGAGACGCCGATGATCGTGGCATCCAGGTCCGTCTGGCCCAGCGTCGCGCCCAGTTCGATGCCATCCGACACCTCTGCAGCGGCCCCGAAGTAGAGATAGCCGCGCTCCAGCGGGAGGCCGTTGTCATAGGTGCCGCCAGCCTTCACGCTGAGCCAGGGCGCGGTCTGCAGGGGCAGGGTGACATCCCCGCCGAACCGGTAGCCCGAGGTCTCTGCGCTGATGTCTTCGCGGGTGGCAAGGAATGCCTCAAGCCCGATGACGGGCGTTTCGTAGGCGACTTCGACACCGTAGAAATACGAATTGCCCGGCCGGCGGTCTTCGCTGGACAGGAACACCCCGTAGGCCAGGTTGTCCTCTGGCTGGTAATAGGCATGCACCGTGGCCGAGGGCGAAGTCGAGGTATACTGCTCATGCTTGCCGATGCCGAGGTCCATCTGCACGCCAAAGTCCTGCCAGACCAGCCCGGAGAATGCCGCTTCGATCCGCTTTGTGTTGATGCTTGTGGCGTTGTTATGCGCAAGCTCGAGCTTCAGGATTGCGTTGGCCGCAAGGTCGGCCCGGGCCTGAAGCGGGGCGGTGAAACCGGTGGCAAGCGCAAGAAAGCCGGCACAGGCAGGAAAAGAGAAATTGGTAAACATGCGGAATCCATAAATGGCTTTTCTGAGGGCTGGGAATTCAGCTTTGTCAGCCACCCAGTAATCTTCCTGATTGGATCTTGAAACATTGGGAGAGACCCGTCGCGGCTTTTTTTCGCAACAGCGTTAATGCAGGCGCAAACCTGTTGCCCCGTCGCGTAATGTCCAAAAAAAGGGCCGGCTGTTCGGGCCGGCCGCAAGAAAGAGGCAGGCGGGGTAGAAGCGCCGTGCCGTTATTCTGAAGACCGGATGCGCCCGGTGAACCCGGAACGCGGCTGAACAGGCACTTCACCCGACCTTCAAGGGACCATCGGTTTAGTGACGTTCCGATCCCTTCGGGCCGCAGGGGAACTGCCGTCGTTCTGCAAGGCGCAGTCGGACTGGGGAAGGCAGCGGTGCGGTTGCCGGAGGGGTCGGGAAATTCCCTTGGTTGCGATTATGAATTGCCGATCAACTTCGGGCAACAATGCCCCGTCAGATACCCGTCATTGCAATTTTGCGGCCAATTCAAACCGCAGAATGAGAGGTAAAACGATCCGCGATCCAGTCAGCCACGAGTTGCAGCAGCGGGTCCTTGCGGCGCGTTTCGTGGAAGCACAGGTAGAGCGGCGTCAGCAGGTCCGGGGACTCCGGGTCAAAGCGCTCAAGCTCGGGATCCGCAGAGGTGGCGATGGTGGGAACAAGGCCGGGTAGGCGGGTGGCCTGCAGGGTGTTCATCACCTCATACAGGGTCTCGACCCTGATGATCGGATCGCGGCCACCCAGGATGGTGCGGGCATGCTGGGAGGGCGGGAAGCGTTCGTGGCGCGAATGCAGGCCCACCCATTGGCCGTCGCGGGGGCTGTCGGGGTAGCCGTAGACATTGGTCGCGTATTTGCCGACGAAGCGCACGATCAGGCGCCCCTGCTGCGGCCGCAGCGCGGACACGAAAAGGTCATTGTCGCCAAGCGCTTCCTGGTAGAACTGCCCGGTAAAGGTGATCTCAAGGCCGGGATGCTGGGCCAGGAAATCCTTCAGGCCGGGAAACAGCACGTAAGAGGCGATGGAGGGCGGGCAGCCGATGTTGATCTTGCCCACGACCTCGTCGCCTGTCTGTTCCCGGGCGTTCAGGTAGCTTTCGATCTCGTTCTCGAAGGCGGTGATGCTTTCGATCAGATCATCGATCGCCTCGTTCGCGGTCCAGCCCTGGGGCGTCTTCAGGAACAGGTCAAAGCCAAGGGTTTCCGAAAGCCGCGCCAACCGCCGGGACACCGTCGCAGGGTTGGTGTCAAGAAGCCGCGCGGCGGCACTCATGGAGCCCGTCTTGTGCACCGCTACGAGGTAGCGGAGGTCATCCCAGTTCTTCACTTCCATAGTATCCCTTGCTCGGCGGGCCTTTGCCTTGGTGGGCCTGCGCCTGGCAAGCCCGCCGACTGTATTGGCTGGGCTCAGCTTTCCTCTGCTTCGCCCGGGTCTTCCTCGTCGCCCTGCTCAACGATCCGCGCGACAGAGACAACATGTTCGTCCTTGCCGGTGTTGAACACCCGCACCCCGCCTGCAGAGCGCGACCGGAAGGAAATGCCGGTGACCGGCACGCGGATCGATTGCCCGCGCGAGGTGGCCAGCATGATCTGGTCGTCCAGGTCCACCGGGAAGGAAGCCACGATCGGGCCGCCGCGCATGGCCTTGTCGATGGCGCCCACGCCCTGGCCTCCACGCCCGCGCACGGGATAATCGTGGCTGGAGGACAGCTTGCCCTGGCCGCCGGAGGTGATGGTCAGGATCATGTCCTCTGCGGCGGACATCTCCACGTAGCGTTCCTGGCTGAAATCGGAGGCCGCCGGAACGGTATCCTCTTCATCGCCGGTCTCCGCGTCATCGGCCAGGCCGAACATGGCGCGGCGCATCCGGATATAGGCGGCACGTTCTTCCGGGCTCGCCTCGAAGTGGCGGATGATCGACATGGAGACGACCTTGTCGCCGTTGTTCAGGCGGATGCCCCGAACCCCGGTCGATTTCCGGCCCTTGAAGACCCGCACATCGGTGGAGGGGAAGCGGATGGCGCGGCCCGCGTCGGTGACCAGCATCACGTCGTCATCGCCGGAGGCAATGCGCACGTTGACCAGTTCCACGCCCTCGGGCAGGTCCATCGCGATCTTGCCGTTGCGCATCACGTTGGTGAAGTCCGACAGGGCGTTGCGCCGCACGTCGCCGGCAGAGGTGGCGAAGACGATCTGAAGGTCTTCCCATTCCTCTTCCGGACGGTCCACGGGCATGATCGCCGCGATGGAGACACCGGTGGGGATCGGCAGGATGTTCACGATGGCCTTGCCCTTGGAGGTCCGGCCACCAGCCGGCAGGCGCCAGGTCTTGAGCTTGTAGACCATGCCATCCGTGGTGAAGAACAGCAGCTGCGTATGGGTATTGGCCACGAAGAGGGAGGTGACGGCGTCATCTTCCTTCATCGATCCGCCAGACAGGCCCTTGCCGCCGCGCTTCTGGGCGCGGAAGTCGGCCAGCGGGGTCCGCTTGATGTAGCCCCCGGCGGTGACGGTGACGACCATGTCCTCACGCTCGATCAGGTCCTCGTCGTCCATGTCGCCGGCCCAGTCGACGATCTCGGTCCGGCGCGGCACGGCGAAGAGCTCCTTCACCTCGCGCAGCTCGTCCGAGACGATCTCAAGGATGCGCTCGCGCGAGCCGAGGATTTCCAGGTATTCCCGGATCTTGCTGGCCAGTTCCTGCAGTTCGTCGGTGACTTCCTTGACCCCGATCTGGGTCAGGCGCTGCAGACGCAGCTCCAGTATGGCGCGGGCCTGGGTTTCGGACAGGTTGTAGGTCCCGTCGTCGTTCATCTTGTGGGTCGGATCGTCGATCAGCTGGATGTATTCCGCGATCGCGGCGGCGGGCCAGCGACGGGTCATCAGCTTTTCGCGTGCCTCGGCGGCATCGGCAGAGGCGCGGATCGTGGCAACGACCTCATCCACGTTGGAGACGGCAGCGGCCAGACCACAGAGGATATGGCTGCGATCCCGCGCCTTGCGCAGCAGGAAGGCGGTGCGGCGCGCAACGACGTCTTCGCGGAAGTCGATGAAGGCCGACAGGAAGCCGTAAAGCGTCAGCGTTTCAGGCTTGCCACCGTTCAGCGCCAGCATGTTGCACCCGAAGGAGGTCTGCATGGGCGTGAAGCGGTAGAGCTGGTTCAACACCACCTCGGGCGTCGCGTCGCGCTTCAGTTCGATGACCACGCGCACGCCGTCCCGGTCGCTTTCGTCCTGGACGTGGGCAATGCCTTCCAGGCGTTTGTCGCGGACCTGTTCGGCGATCTTCTCGATCATCGAGGACTTGTTCACCTGGTAGGGGATCTCGTCGATGACGATGGCGAAGCGGTCCTTGCGGATTTCCTCGACGTGGTTCTTGGCCCGGATCACGCAGGAGCCGCGCCCTTC
>NZ_JAATOW010000016.1 GCF_011806405.1 Pseudooceanicola sp. HF7
GAAGGTCACGTTGGGCAGATCGCCCAGCCGCGCGACCATCTCGCGCCGCAGCAGCCAGTTGGGAAGGTTCCAGCCAAAGGGCTTGTCCGAGATCTCTGCGGCGTTGAAATCCTTGATCGCGCGGGCTTCCGGTTGCGGCCCGCCGGCATCGATGATGCGCATGATCTGGAGCGGCGCGGCATGGGGCGCGAGGCGCTCCCAGAGGCCGGCTTCTTCCAGCAGGGCCTGGGCGGGTTGCAGGAAGGCGGTGGTGCGCAGATCCGCGCCCGCCGCAGCCTGCGAGGTCACGGGCGGCATGGGATCAAGGCAGAGCACGGCGTAGCCTTCGGCCCCGAAGAGGCAGGCGGCGGTCAGCCCCGCCACCCCGCCGCCGGAGATCACGATGTCATAAGTCCCTGTCATCTTTCACCCTTTCAGAACGCCCTTCAGCCCCGCGTCAGCAGGATCAGGACCACGAACATCACCGGCACCGTGGCCAGCGCCGTGATGCCGAGGGCCACCAGCCCCCATGTTTTCACGGCCAGGATCATCGCGGTCACGAAGATCAGCGCGGCATAGCCGATATTGCCGAAGAAGTCCCGTTGCAGATCCCGGAGGATCCACCCGAGGACGGGAATGTAGTGCCAGGCGCGGCGGGGGAACTGTGCGGCGTCGGTCATGAGCTTTCCTTTATCCTGCTTTTGCAGGAAATGGGGTGCCGCGCCCTTCGGGTCAAAGCGACATCCGGTCGCTCAGACAATCCCGCGCAGGAAGCCGCTGAGGTCTGCGGTGGAGTAGTGGACATAGTCCGCCTCGACCGGATCGTCGGAGACATGGACGCAGCGCAGGCCCATGGCATGGGGCTGGGCCAGGTTGCGGGGGTCGTCTTCGAACATGGCCGCGCGGGTCGGGTCCAGCCCGTCCATGGCAAAGATCGTCTCGTAAGCCTGGCGTTCGGGCTTGGGCAGGAAGTCCGCGTGCTCGATCCCGTAGATCGCGTCGAACAGTCCAGAGAGCCCGCGGGCCTCAAGCACGCGTTCGGCATAGGGGCCCGAGCCATTGGTATAGACCACCCGGCGCCCGGGCAGGGCGCGGATATTGGCGGCCAGGTCCGGGTCCTTCTCAAGGTGGGTCAGGTCGATCTCATGCACTTCGGTCAGGTAGGGCAGCGGGTCGACGTCATGTTCCCGCATCAGCCCGGCCAGGGTGGTGCCGTGGTTGTGCCAGTAATCCCGGCGCAGCTGGTCGGCCTCTGCCTGGGTGGTGCCGAGGGTGCGCATCACCCAGTTCGTCATGCGGACCTCGATCTGGTCGAAGAGCCGCGCGGAGGGGTGATAAAGCGTGTTGTCCAGGTCGAAGACCCAGGCATTCACGTGGGAAAAGGCATCTTTTGTCATGCGGCGGAGGCTATCCCTGCGGTGCGGCCGCCGCAAGCCGCCTTTGCTTGCCTGAGGGGGCACTCTCGCCTAGGGTGGCGGAACCTTGGAAGGAACCTGCACGATGGCCAGTAAACCCCCGCAGGGTGACGCATATTCCCTGATCCTGGAGGCGATAGACGTTGGTCTGTATCGCCCCGGTGACAGGCTGGTGGAAAGCGAGCTGGCCGAGCGGTTCGGCGTGTCGCGCACGCCTATCCGGGAGGCGCTGCAACGGCTTGAGACCCAGGCGCTGCTGACCCGCGACGGGCGCTCGCTGATCGTGGCCTCGCTGGATCACAACCAGCTGGCAGAGCTTTACGTGGTGCGCGCCGAGCTGGAGGCGCTGGCCGCCCGGCTGGCCGCGCGCCATGCCACCGCCGAAGAGATCCGCGTGCTGCAGGACATGGTGGAGGAAGACCACAAGCACCTGGGCGATCCGCCCGCGCTGAGCCGGGCGAACCGGCGCTTTCACCACCAGATCCATCTGGCATCGCACAACCGCTTCCTGGTGCAGCAGCTTGACCTGGTGCATCGGTCGATGGCGCTGCTGGCGACGACCTCTCTTGCGGCGGAGGGGCGGGACAACGATGCGCTGGTCGAACATGACGCCATCGTGCGCGCCATTGCCGCGGGGGATGCGGACCGGGCGGCGACCTCCCTGCGCACCCATATCTCAAAGGCCTTCGTGACCCGGCTCAAGCTGGACGCGGCGCGGGATGACGGCGGGATCTGAGCGGGCCTGAAAAAGGCGCGCTATCCGAGAGCCGGATCAGGCAGCCTTGCGCGGCTGGTCGGCCTGGGCGGGGGGCGCGACGGGCAGCTTGCCATTGCCGGCAGAGATCCCGTGCTGGGTCTTGTCCCAGTAAAAGGGGCAAACGATCATCTCGTAAAGCGCCTTGTAACAAGCCAGGCAGCCCAGCGGGTAATAGAAATGCAGGCTGGGCACCCAGGGCCAGAGCCCGCGATGACCGGAGCGTTGCAGCCCGATCACCCCGAGCGCGAAGTTCAGGAACTCCGACAGGATGAAGAAGCTGGTGCAGGTCAGCAGCAGGGCGCGCGGCACCAGGTCCTCCATCGGGTGGGGCAGGCCCAGCATCAGCAGCCAGAGAGACCACAGCAGCGGTGCCAGCATGAATTGCGACAGGGCAGAGATGAAATGCGCCTGGAAGCCCAGGAAGCGCCAGGCGCCCATCTGGCGCAGGCTTTCCAGCGGGCGGCGCATGTGCACGAGGTAGGTGACCATGTAGCCCTTGAGCCAGCGCGAGCGTTGCTTGACCCAGGGCAGCCCGTGGCAATTGGCCTCTTCCCCCGTCGTGCTTTGCAGGATCTCCGTGCGGTAGCCATGACGCACCAGCCGGTAGCCCAGGTCTGCGTCCTCGGTCACGTTATGGGCATCCCAGGCGCCCATCGCCTCTAGCGGGGCGCGGCGCAGGAAGACCGTGGTGCCGCCCAGCGGGATCGCGAAGCCCAGCCGGGTGAGGCCCGGCAGCACCACGCGGAACCAGCTGTTGTATTCCGCCGTGAAACAGCGCGAGAGCCAGTTCTGGGTCGGGTTGTAGAAATCGAGCGCGCCCTGCAGGCAGGCGACCTCTGGCGGGGCATCGTTGAAATGGGCCGCGACCCGGCGCAGCTGGTCCGGGTCTGGCGCATCCTCTGCGTCGTAGATGCCGATGACCTCTCCCCGGCAGAAATCGAGCGCGTAGTTCATGGCGCGCGGCTTCGTGCGCGGGAAGCCGTCCGGAACAATTACAACGCGCATCCAGTTGGGCAGCTGCTGGGCGGCGACCACGTCACGGGTGACCTGGTCCGTTTCCTCAAGCACGAGCACCACGTCCAGGTTTTCCTTCGGGTAATCAAGGCGTTCCAGGCGGCGGATCAGCTGCTCCGCGATCCGTCTTTCGCGGAAGAGCGGCGCCAGGACAGAGATCACCGGCAGCGCCGTGCCGGGCGGCGGGATCGCTGGCGGGGCCGAGGGCGGGTTGAGGACGCTGGCCAGCAGCGCGCTGCCCTTCAGCGCCACGGCGCAGAGCAGCGTCAGCACCGCCCAGCCGGTGATCGCCAGCATCACATGCCCCGGCCAGAGCAGGGTCAGCAGGGCCAGCGCCGCGATGGCGAACCCGGTCAGGTAGAAGCGCCGCCGGTTCACCTGCCAGGTCCGGCAACTTTCATCCGGAGAGACGCGCTGGGCCATGGCCCGTGTCAGGCGGGGGCGGTGCCTTTCGGCAAGGTAGTCGTGGATCGCATCGCGCGAGGCGATGACGGGGCGCACGGAAATGCGCAGCACGGGCGCATTGGTGCGCAGCTTTGCCAGCGGATTGGCGCGCCGGCTGAGGGCCGCGGTGATCTCTGGAATGAGGCTCAGGAAATCCTCGGGACGGGCGGTGGCAAAGACCAGGTGATCGCGTTCGATCTGGTAGGGCAGGATCTGGTTCCTGAGAAGAAAGTCCGGATCGAAGATCTCTTGCAGGTAATCAAGCGGGGGGGTCTGATCCAGGTGCACGATCTCAAGCCGGAGCCTGCGCGAGAGGCTTTCGAGCAGCGCATCCTCTGTCAGGCGCCCTTCGGCCCAGTCGCGGCGCAGCACCCGAATGCGATCCCCGTAATCGGAGCCCTGGCGCTGTTCCGGCACGAAGGAGACCGCCGCTTCCTGGAAGCTGAAGATCCGGTGCGGATCCTGTCCGTGCGGCAGCGAAGGCCACGGGGGTGTCTCCCCGAAATCCTTCCGCCCGCGCGGATGCAACGCCATGACCCAACCCCGTGTAAAGCTCAACATGAACTGTCGGGCTGGGAGGTTAAGCTGCGGTTAATAATTGTTTATCGCAAGTAGAATGCGCCGGAAATGACGCTGAAGCGCGTCATATCCGGCCCGAAACGATAGAGCTGACCCTGAGACCGGTTGGAAACCGGCCTTAACCTGTCAGGAGCTGACCTTGTCCATCGAAGCGGCAAAGCGTTCGAACAGGTAGAAGCTGTCCTGCGGGCCGGGGCTGGCCTCCGGGTGGTGCTGGACAGAGAAGACCGGGCGATCGGTCATGCGGATGCCGCAGTTGGAGCCGTCAAAGAGCGAGACATGGCTTTCCACCACGCCCTCGGGCAGGGTCTGGCTGTCCACGGCGAACCCGTGGTTCATCGAGGTGATCTCAACCTTGCCGGTGAAGACATCCTTGACCGGGTGGTTGGCGCCGTGGTGGCCGTGGTTCATCTTCACCGTCTTGGCCCCAAGGGCCAGCGCCAGCATCTGGTGACCCAGGCAGATGCCGAAGATCGGCATGTCGGATTTCGCCATGACTTCCTGGATCATCGGCACGGCATATGCGCCGGTCGCGGCGGGGTCGCCGGGGCCGTTGGACAGGAACAGGCCGTCGGGATTGTGGGCCAGCACCTCTTCCGCGGTGGCAGAGGCGGGCAGGACGGTCACGTCGCAGCCGGCAGAGGCCAGGCAGCGCAGGATGTTGCGCTTGGCGCCGTAGTCGATCGCCACGACCTTGTGCCGAGCGTCCGTCTGGCGGGTGAAGCCATCGGGCCAGGCCCAACGCATCTCGTCCCAGCGGTAGCTTTGCGCGCAGGTCACGTCCTTGGCCAGGTCCAGCCCGACAAGGCCGGAGAAGGCGCGGGCGCGGGCCACCAGGTCCTCAAGATCGAAGATGCCGTCCGGATCGTGCTGAAGCGCGGCATGGGGCGCGCCCCGGGCCCGGATCACGCGGGTCAGGCGGCGGGTGTCCACGCCACCGATGGCGATGCGGCCGCGGCTGGCCAGCCAGTCGCCCAGCTCACCGGCGGAGCGCCAGTTGGAGGGTTCGGTGGGGTCCCATTTCACCACCATCCCGTTGGCGACGGGATCGGCGGTTTCGTCATCCTCGGCGTTGACGCCGGTGTTGCCGATATGGGGGAAGGTGAAGGTGACGATCTGACCGGCATAGGAGGGATCTGTCATGATCTCCTGGTAGCCGGTCATGGCCGTGTTGAAGCAAAGCTCCGCCACGGTGATGCCGGTCGCGCCGAAGCCTTTGCCGTAAAAGATGGTGCCATCGGCAAGTGCCAGGCAGGCGGTCGGTTTCTGTCCTTGGGGAAGGGGCATGGGCATCGACTCTTCTGGGGATCAAATTGGCGCATACCTATTGGGCAGGCGGAGGAGGGTCAAGGCCCCATGGCTCTTGTTTTGCTGGCCGCAGGGGCGGGCGAGGGCGCGCGCTGCTGCGATGCAGCGACGTTGCGGCGCGGTCCTTGTCCCGGTTGGCCGCATTGGGTATTGTGTGCACTTGCCACAACATCCGGGATAGATGTGAAATGCAGCTAAGGGAACAAGTCAACGCCGCGATCAAGCGGGCGATGAAGGATCGTGCGAGCGAGCGTCTTTGCACGCTGCGCCTGATCAACGCCGCCATCAAGGATCGTGACATTGCCGCCAGGGGGGACGGCAATGACGAGGGCGTCGGCGAAGGCGAAGTGCTTGCCATACTGGGCAAGATGACGAAACAGCGCCAGGAAAGCGCCCGCGCCTACGAGGAAGGCGGGCGGATCGACCTGGCCCAACAGGAACTGGATGAGATCAAGGTCATCGAGGAATTCCTGCCCCGACAGCTCAACGAGGACGAGGTGCGCCGCGCGATCGAGGAAGCGATTTCCACGACCGAGGCGAGCTCGATCCGGGACATGGGCAAGATCATGGGCCACCTGAAGTCCCGCTACACGGGGCAGATGGATTTCGGCGCTGTCGGACCGCTGGTCAAGAAGCGGCTGGCCTCCTGAGCGGGGCCCGCCGCGGGCGGCGCTGAGGGGGCGCCGCGCACGGGCAGGAGAGCCCGGACATCGAAAGCTCCAGACCTGGAAGCCCCGGTGCGCCATTGGCCACCGGGGCTTTCGCTTTTTGGCAGGCTGTCCGGTGTCGGCAGGGGCGGGTGGGCGCTGGAACCCCGTGGCAGGCCAAGGGGTTGAACCAGATTACCGAGACCGCAAACCCAGAGGAGGATCCGGGATGAAAGCGAAGTCAAAGGCACAGCAGCGCGCCGCCGGGGCAGCCCTTTCCGCCAAGCGCGGAGAGACCAAGCCATCCGAGCTGCAGGGGGCGTCCCAGGAGATGTATGACACGATGAGCGAGGAGGAGCTGGAAGACATGGCCAGCACCTCGCTGAAGGGGCTGCCGGAAGAGGCGGATTAAGCCCCGCCCACTCAGTTTCTGCCGCCCGCTTGCGTGGCGCGGAAGGCGCGCAGCAGTTCGGGGTAAAGGCGCTTGCGCTCGTCCTCTGACAGGAAGGCGCCGATCTCCACCTCGCGGCCATTGCCGCGCAGGGTGATGTACTGCGGGACCGGCCCTTCGGTTTCGTAAAGACGGACCTCCACCCAGTAGGGGTTGGCCTGCCAGTCTCCGTGCTTGCCACGCGGCCCGTCGCGGGTGAGGCGGCAGAGGTCAGGGGTGAGGGTCAGCACCTCTGTCACCTCGCCGTCGCGGTAGGACCGCTGAAGCCCCCACCAGAGCGCGGCCAGCGCGGCCATGGCAAAGGGCAGCAGGCCCCAGAGCACGCGGGTGCCGATCATGGTCATCACGGGCAGCGTGACCAGCATGAAGAACAGGAGAATCACCACGGCGAATCCCCGGCGCGGCAAGGAGCGGTGCGGGGTGAGGGTGAGCTCTGTCTGGTCCTGCCAGCGGTAGGGCAAGGGGGCCTCTTGTGCTTTCGGAAGGTGGTGAGGGTGGGGCCCCCCGGGGCGCTGCCCCGGACCCCGGAGTTTCAGGGCAAGAAGAAGAAAGTTAGGCGGCCGGTAGAAGTGAGGCTGCCGGAGGTGGTCCACCGGAGGTGGTGCAAAAGAAAAGGGGCGCCGCTGTGGCGCCCCTTCCCGATGTCGGTCGCGGGATCAGTGGGCGTGGCCCTTGTCCCAGTCCTCCTGCTTCGGAAGCTGCTCGAAGGTGTGTTCGGGCGGCGGGGAAGGCAGGGTCCATTCCAGCGTGTCGGCGTATTCGTTCCAGTAGTTGTTCTCGGTCACCTTGGCGCCGCGGAACAGCGAGTAGAACATGATGCCGAAGAAGAAGAGGAACGAGGCGAAGGACAGGAAGGCGCCCATCGAGGACCAGTAGTTCCAGACGGCGAAACCTTCCGGGTAGTCGATGTAGCGGCGCGGCATGCCCTGGCGACCCAGGAAGTGCTGCGGGAAGAAGGTGAGGTTCGCGCCGATGAACATCATCCAGAAGTGCAGCTTGCCGGCCCATTCGGGGTATTGGCGCCCGGTCATCTTGCCGAAGTAGAAGTAGATACCGGCGAAGATGGCGAAGACCGCGCCGAGCGACATCACGTAGTGGAAGTGCGCAACCACGTAGTAGGTGTCATGGTAGGCCCGGTCGACGGGTGCCTGGCTGAGCACCAGGCCGGTCACGCCGCCCACGGTGAAGAGGAACAGGAAGCCGAAGGCCCAGAGCATCGGCGTCTTGAACTCGATCGAGCCCTGCCACATCGTCGCGATCCAGCTGAAGACCTTCACGCCCGTCGGAACGGCGATGACCATGGTGGCCATCATGAAGTAGCTCTGCTGCGTCAGCGACAGGCCCACGGTGTACATGTGGTGCGCCCAGACGACGAAGCCCAGCACGCCGATCGCGATGATCGCCAGGACCATCGGCAGGTAGCCGAAGATGGGCTTGCGCGCGAAGGTGGAGATCACGTGGGAGATGATGCCGAAGCCGGGCAGGATGATGATGTAGACCTCGGGGTGACCGAAGAACCACAGGATGTGCTGGTAGAGGATCGGATCCCCGCCGCCTGCCGGTTGGAAGAAGGTCGTGCCGAAGTTCCGGTCGGTCAGCAGCATGGTGATCGCGCCGGCCAGGACGGGCAGGGCCAGGAGGATCAGCCAGGCGGTGACGAAGACGGACCAGGCAAAGAGCGGCACCTTGAACAGGGTCATGCCGGGGGCACGCATGTTCAGGAAGGTGGTGATGATGTTGATCGCGCCCAGGATCGAGGAGGCACCCGAGACGTGGACGGCGAAGATCGCCAGGTCCATCGAGTAGCCGCCTTCGTTGGTCGACAACGGCGGGTAGAGCACCCAGCCGACGCCAGAGCCAAGCTGGTCATTGCCGCCCGGTGTCAGCAGCGAGCAGACGCCGAGCGTCAGGCCGGCCACGTAGAACCAGAAGGACATGTTGTTCAGCCGCGGGAAGGCCATGTCCGGTGCGCCGATCTGCAGCGGCATGAAGTAGTTGCCGAAACCGCCGAAAAGCGCGGGGATGACCACGAAGAACATCATCAGGACGCCGTGGTAGGTGATCATCACGTTCCACAGATGCCCGTTCGGGGTACATTCTGCTGCGGATGGCCAGAACCGTGCGCCTTCGAGGCACATGAACTGCACCCCGGGATGCATGAGTTCCATCCGCATGTAGACGGTGAACATGACCGAGATCAGGCCGGCGACCGCGGCCACGACCAGATAGAGGATCCCGATATCCTTGTGATTGGTAGACATGAACCAGCGGGTGAAGAACCCCCTGGTATCCTCGTGCCCGTGGCCATGAACGGCTGCGTCGGCCATGTCGTGCCTCCTGCTAGAGTTGAGCGGGCGGCGTGACGGGGGTCTCCTCCCATGCGCCCGAAATCACGAGCTTTCTAAAAGACGGGATCATGCGGGGCAATGGCCGCATTTGACGCAGATCAAATTATTTTGTCGCAGGGGTTGTCCCGGTGACCCGAAAAGCACTCGCGCAGGGGGACTTGCCGTAGGGGTGGTCGCTTTCGCGGCGGCTGAGTGGTGCGGCGGACTGGGGCGGGCGGTGCGGCGAGTCGGGCGCGCGGGGGCGAGATTCGCTCCTGCCAGGCCGATCTGCGGGGCGGGCCCGTTCGTTGGCCCGCGCCGCTGCTGTCGTCTCAGCTGGGGTCGTCGGAGAAGGTCGCCAGGAAGGTGGCGATATCGGCCTGGTCCTTGCGCGACTTGAAGGTCATCTTCACCTTGGCGGAGGGATCATCCAGGTATTCGCGCAGGAAGGCGCGGGGATCGGTGATGTATTCAGCCAGGTTTTCCTCGTTCCAGACAAGGCCCGCTTCGCCGGCCCGCACCAGGTCCGCACCGTAGCGGAAGTCCTCGGTGCCGGCCTGGCGGCCGATCACGCCGTAGAGGTTGGGGCCAGTGGGGCCGCCGCGCACGAACATCTCTTCCGCAGAGGCGATCTTGTGGCAGGACTTGCACTGGCGGAAGGCGGCCTCTCCGGTCGCGGCATCGCCGGCAAGCGCCGGTCCGGTTGCGCCAAGCGCGAGGGCCAGGAGCGTGAGTTTAATCCGTTGGTACATGGTGGTCTCCCTGCGGTTCCGGGTTCGCCTCCGTCTTAACGCCTTGGGGGCGCGGGCCGAAAGGGGGCGGGGGCGGCATCATTGTCGCAGGGGCACCCCCCAACGACTGTCGCCGCGGGCGCTCAGTCCGTTTGTGCCAGGTCGGGGAAGGCGCGGGAGAAGGTCGCCATCAGCGCATTGTCGAGGTCCTCGATGGTGACGGGCAGGCCAAGGTCGACCAGGCTGGTCACCCCCTGGTCGGAGATCCCGCAGGGCACGATGCCGGAGAAATGCTCCAGATCCGGTTCCACGTTGATCGAGATGCCATGGAAGCTGACCCATTTGCGCAGGCGGATGCCTATGGCGGCGATCTTGTCTTCGCGCGGGGTGCCATCGGGCAGGGGCGCCTTTTCCGGGCGGGGCACCCAGACGCCGACGCGCCCTTCGCGGATCTCTCCGCGCAGGCCGAATTCGCCCAGGGTGTCGATGACCCAGCCTTCCAGCGCCTTGACGAAGGCGCGGATGTCACGCCCGCGGCGGTTGAGGTCCAGCATCACATAGGCCACGCGCTGGCCCGGACCATGGTAGGTATATTGCCCGCCGCGCCGTGCCTCATGCACCGGGAAGCGGCCGGGATCTGTCAGATCTTCCAGCCGGGCAGAGGTGCCGGCGGTGTAGAGCGGGGGGTGTTCCAGCAGCCAGATCAGCTCTTCCGCCTCGCCGGCGGCGATTCGCTCGACCCGGTCTTCCATGGTGGCCAGCGCCTCCTGGTAGTCCACGAAGCCGTCGCTGATGATCCATTCGACCATGATTTCAATATCCTGCCGCGCTGCCGTTAATTGTCTGTAAATTCATTCCCCGACGTAACTTCCTGTAGGGATCTGCTTGGTACTTCCGACCCGGGATCGTCAGCCAGGGAGTTTTCGGGATGCCAACCAAGTCCGTTGCAGGGGTCGTTACGGCGGCCCTTATTGCCACCGCACCGCTGAGCGCACAAGCCAATGACGTGGGCGCAGCGATCATCGGCGGGATCATCGGCGGCGCGCTTCTGAACGGGGTGCAGCGGTCGACGCAGCCCAAGCGCAGCTATTCATCGACCCAGCGGTCCTCCAACACGGCCGCGCGGGCTGCCAACCGTGAGACGCAGACGGCCCTGAACTACTTCGGTTTCGAGGCCGGGACAGCGGATGGCGTGCTGGGGTCGCGGTCGCGCCAGGCGGTGTCTCGCTACCAGGTGCTGATGGGCTACCCGGCGACGGGGCGATTGCAGTCCGACCAGCGCCAGCACCTGATCAGCTCCTACCAGCGGGCGCAGCTTGGCGGGCCGGACGTGGGGCGCATCCTGCGCCGCGATCCGCGCGGGGTGCAGGGGCTGCTGGTTGTCTGGCGCGATGAGAAGCTGGGCATCCGGCCCGGCGGCACGCGGGCGGCGGCCAGCCTGAGCGGCCATGGCGGCTATGGCTACGCGGGCCTGCCGATCGAGGTTTCCGACGCCATCGACGAGATCGCCGACAGTGCCGAACCCTCTGCCGAACAATTGCTGCAGCGCGCCGGGTTCATAGTCACCCATGACGTCAACGGGGACGGGATCAACGACTACCTGCTGGATACCTCTGTCACCGGCTCCAGCTTCTGGTGCGGGCAGACGGAATGCACCGCGCTTCTGTTTACCTCCACCGGGAACAGCGCGCAGGGCAACAGCTACCAGCGAGCGCAGTACCAGTACCGGCTGAACGCGCAGCGCAGCAACCGGATCGAGGTCGCGATGTTAGATTGCGACCGCACCCGGTGCGAGCTGAACGATCCGCTGCTGATGCAGGCGGGGCAGGGGGCGCCTGCGCTGCCGGAGGTGGTGCCGCAAGTCGCGCCGCAGCCGACGCTGCCGGTTTTCGCCACCGGCCCTTCACGGCAGGCGGCCCCGTCGCTGGCCAGCTATTGTTCCAAGATCAACCTGCTGACCACCTCCAACGGGGGCTACATGACTGCCGCCACCCTGCGGGACCCCAAGGTCGCCCTGGGTGAGCAGTTCTGCCTGGGCCGCACCTATTCCATCGCCCGCGGCGAAGAGATGGTGGCGGCGATCCCCGGCGCGACCCAGCCGCAGGTAGAGGCGCAATGCGATGCCTTCGGCCCGGCGGTGCGCAGCTACGTGGATATGCTGGCGATCAAGCCCGCCGCAGAGGTGCTGGGGCAGGTGCAGGGATTCGTTCTGAGCTCCGGCATGACGCTTGAGCAGCTTCAGACCGCCGGAGAGATCTGCCTGTTCACCGGCTACCGGCGCGACAACATGCAGGTGGCGCTTGGCGCGGCGCTGGTGCTGGTGGGCACGGGCAAGACGCCTTACGCGGAGCTGGTGGGGCATCACCTGGGCCAGGGCTACGGCGCGCCGGCCTCTGTCGATCGGGCGCGGGGCTGGTACGACATGGCGCTTGCGGCGCTGGACGGCGGGGCGACGCCGGTGGTCATGCCGGGCGATGCCGGCCGGGTGGAGCTGTTGCGGGTGGCCCTGGGCGGCGACCAGGCAGAGGTGAAGCCGGTGCCAGCCTCTGGCCTGCCGAGCTTCTCCCTGGAATAAACCTTTGAGGACAAGGGTTTGGAAGGAGCTTCGGGCGATCTGTCTGCCGGTCGCCCGGCGCGGTTTGCGCCTACGCAAAAACCGCCCCCGAAAGGCGCAAAATTTTTCCGCCAAAGCGCATTTTGTCCTTTTCAAGCTTCGCCGCACTCTGTAGAAGCCCGCTCACGCCAACCGGTCGTTTGCAAGAATGACCGATTGACAGATGCGGTCGTGGCGGAATTGGTAGACGCGCAGCGTTGAGGTCGCTGTGGGGTAACACCCGTGGAAGTTCGAGTCTTCTCGACCGCACCAAACTCTCTCTCAGAGATACGGTCCCAAGATGGTCCGGACGTCAGTCCGGACCGGGCCGCTGGCTGATCCCCCCTCATGATCCCTTAAGCGCTCTTTGCGCCGCTAGCAGGCTGGCCCGATTTGCGCGCCCCGATGCGGCGGCGTTGCCGGGACCGCTTGTGGCTGCATCCGCCCAGGCTGCAGGCGTCCTTGCAGGGCGGGGCAGGGACTGCGCAGGATGCAACCCCGCTATCGCAGGCCCGGGGCTTGCGTTATCGCCGGCAGCGTTGAAAAGAGAGGCACGCGACCTGACTCTTCCCCCGTCCTCCACCCTGCCGGGTCGCCTTCAGTCAAAATCGATCTTCACCGGGTCCGGCCCGCGGTCCGCAGTGGCGGTCGCGGCAGGGCAGGCTCCGGACCGATCCACAGATGTGGCGGCCCGACCCGCCCGCGGAGCGACATTATGCAGAGCACCCAGAGCGGCGCCCGCCCCGGCCTTGTGATGCTGGCCCTGGCCATGGGTGGCTTTGCCATCGGCGTGGCCGAATTCGCCACGATGAGCATCCTGCCCTATTTCTCGGCCGATTTCGGCGTCAGCGAGGCCGAGGCCGGCCATGCCATCAGCGCCTATGCGCTTGGCGTCTGCCTGGGCGCGCCGCTGGTCGCGCTGCTGAGCGCGCGGCTGCCCCGGCGTACGCTGCTGGTCAGCCTGATGGCCTATTACGCGGTGATCAACGGGATGTCGGCGCTGATGCCGGGCTGGGGCGGTTTTGCCGCGACGCGTTTCCTGGCCGGTCTGCCCCATGGCGCCTACTTCGGCGTTGCGGGCCTGATGGCGGCCTCTCTTGTGCCGCGGGGCAAGCGGGCGCAGGCCGTGGGCCGGGTCATGCTGGGGCTGACGGTAGCCACGGTGCTGGGCGTGCCGCTGGCCAATATCTTCGGCGCGGTGCTGGGCTGGCGCTGGACCTTTGCCATCGTGACCGTGCTGGCGGCGACCTGCGCCATCATGGTGCATTTCCTGGCACCCCGTCTGCCGGCGGCCGAGGATGCCAGCCCGATGCGGGAACTGGCAACGCTGAAGCGGCGCCAGATCTGGCTGACGCTGGCCATCGGCGGCATCGGCGCGGGCGGCATGTTCTGTGTCTACACCTACCTCGCCTCCGTCATCATGCTGCATGCCGGCGGCAGCGAGGCCGTCGTGCCGATCATGCTGATGATCTTCGGCATCGGTATGACCATCGGGCAATTCGTCTGCGGCTGGGCTGCGGACAAGTCGATCATGGGCGCGGCCTTCTGGGTTCTGGTCGTCAACGCGCTGATGATGCTGGCCTTCTGGGCCGTGGCCGGGAACCTTTGGCTGATCGCGCCGGTGCTGCTGGTGATCGGGATCACAGGCGGGCTGAGCACGATCCTGCAGACCCGCCTAATGGACCTGGCTGCCGATGCGCCCACGCTCTCTGCCGCGCTGAACCATTCGGCCTTCAACTTCGCCAATGCGCTTGGCCCGATGCTGGGCGGGCTGGCGCTGATGTCCGGCGCGGGCTGGCCCTCGGTTGGTCTGGTGGGCATGGGGCTGTCCCTTGCGGGGCTGGTGATCTGGGCCGTGGCCGTGCTGGGCGATGTCCCCCGCAAGAGCGCGCTGGCCGGCTGATCCGGGCTGAACAGGGGCAGGCGCCGGCCCCTGCGGGCGCCGTCTGCCATCTGCCCTCTGCCCTCAGCTCGCCGGGGGTTGCATTCACCCCGGCTTTTGCCAAGTGTCGGGGGTCCCGCAAGCAACGAACCGAGGCCCCCGAAAATGCCAGCCGACATGCCCCAGACAGAGGATGTTCTGACCCCGATCCTGAACGTTGAACGGATCGAGGAGGATTTCTATCGCGGGATCGCCACGCCCGGCGGCCAGGGGCGCAGCTTCGGCGGCCAGGTGATCGCCCAGGCGCTGATGGCAGCCACCCGCACGGTCGGGGACGACCGGCGCAACCATTCCCTGCACGTCTATTTCATGCGGCCCGGCAATGCGGCCGAACCTGTCCTTTACCGCGTGTCGCGCGACATGGACGGGCGCAGCTTTGCCACCCGCCGCGTGGTGGCGATCCAGTCCGGCAAGCCGATCCTGAACATGGCGGCCTCTTTCCAGGTCCAGGATGGCGGGGTGTCCCATGCGGATGCCTTCCCCGAGGGGATCACCCCGCCCGAGGATCTGCCATCTGACCGGGATCTCGCACGCGAGCACCTGGAGCGCCTTGGCCCGCGGGCAGAGCAGATCCTGACCTCTCCCCGCCCGATCGAGGTGCGCCCGGTCGGACCCTGTCCGCCCTTCGACCTGACCCCGCGCAGCGGCACGCAGTACCGCTGGATCCGCACCTGTTTCCCCATGCCGGACGATCCTCAACTGCACCGAGCCGCGCTGGCCTATACCTCTGACCTGGGGCTGATCCAGACGGCGCTGACCGTGCATGGCAAGGCCTGGAACGATCCCGGCGCCAAAGTGGCCTCGCTGGATCACGCGCTTTGGATCCACGAGGATTTCCGCATCGATGACTGGCTGCTCTACGCGATGGACAGCCCCTGGTCCGGCAATGCGCGCGGCATGACCTTCGGCAAGATCTTCGCGCGGGACGGTCGCCTGATCGCCTCTGTCGCGCAGGAAGGCATGATCCGCGTCGCCGAGTGACGCGAAAAAGGTGACGAAAGAAAATGGGCGCGGCGGGACAGACCCGCACGCGCCCGGACATTTCTGAAAGGCATTGCCTGAAAAGGGACAGCGCCTCTTTGCCAGTCCTCTGTGACAGGGCAATGACGGCCTGCGGTTTGGCGCGTGCGTTCTGGTCGGTCCTAGCGGGCGGTGCCCAGGGGCAGGCGTTCGACCAGGTGGAAGCGGCCCTCTGGGTCCTCTCCGGCCAGGCACAGGCTTTCGATGCGGAAGGGCGCGGGCAGGATCGGCGGCAGGATGGCGGCCAGGGCAGCTTCGGTGGCCTCTGCGTCTTCTGCCGGAAGCCCGCCGCTGAGGGTCAGGTGAAAGCGGAATTCATCCATCACGTAGGGGTAACCCCATTGCTGCAAAAGCTCTTCCTGGCGCTCCGAAAGCCCGGCCTTGCGGCGGCGCGCCAGCTCTGCCTCTGGCGCGGGGGCACGGAAGGGATCGAGGCCGCGCACCATGGAGCCCGCCAGAGAGGCCAGCGGCCCGGTATCGCCCTGCGGCGTCAGCGCCAGGAAGCGCCCCAGCCGTTGCAGGCGCAGCCCCGGCAGTTCCACCGGCGTTTCCGAGGCGCAGAGCGCCCGCGCGGCCCCCATAAGATCGCGCGCGCTTTGCCCCTCAGCCAGCCGGAAGGGCGGCTTGATCGTGCCGTGAAAGCCATACTTGCGCGGGGTCTGGGTGATCTCCGACAGGGGGCGGGGCAGGCCGGGCACCTCGGGGTGGGCGCAGGGCTGCCCGCTGGCGGCATCCCAGCCCAGCCATGCGGCACCGAAATCGGCCAGCGGGCCGGGCTCGGGCATGTAGTAGATCGCGAAGCGGGTGAAATCCTGCATGGTCTTTCCTTTCAAACTGGCCCTGCTCTTACCGCGACGCAGGTGACAGGCAAATGACGCGGCCTCGCGCACGGCGTGAAGATGCGCAGCGGTGATCGGTCGCAGGTTCACAATTTCTTGCGCAAGGACCCGCCGGGGCAGGGCGCGCGCCCCGCGTGCGGGCCGGCAGCGCCCCTGGCAAAAGGGCCGTGCCGCGCGCCCCGTGCCCAGGCGGCTGGCAGGCAGGAGACCGGGTGTTAGGCAAAATCACCCCCCGCCCTTGCAGGCCTTCCAGACGATCACTAAGACTCTCTTAGGGTCTGATCGCTAGGGATCGGATATAACATCAAGGGCAGGGCGAAATGAAAGATCCAGTCGACTTTTACATGAATAATCTGGTGCCCATGGTCGTCGAGCAGACCAGCCGTGGCGAACGGGCCTACGATATTTTCTCGCGCCTGCTGAAGGAACGGATCATCTTCCTGTCCGGCCCGGTGCATGATGGCATGTCCAGCCTGATCGTGGCGCAGTTGCTGCACCTTGAGGCTGAGAACCCGTCCAAGGAAATTTCCATGTATATCAACAGCCCGGGCGGTGTCGTGACCGCAGGCCTGTCGATCTACGACACCATGCAGTACATCAAGCCGAAGGTGTCGACCCTGGTGGTCGGCCAGGCGATGTCCATGGGCTCTCTGCTGCTGGCAGGCGGTGCTGAAGGCATGCGTTTCTCGCTGCCGAATTCGGAAATCATGGTCCACCAGCCCTCTGGCGGCTACCAGGGCCAGGCGACCGATATCCTGATCCACGCAGAGCATACGAAGAAACTGAAAGAGCGTCTTAACCGTATCTACGTCAAGCATACGGGGCAGAGCTACGAGGCCGTTCTTGAAGCGCTTGAACGCGACAACTTCATGTCGGCAGAGGAAGCCAAGGATTGGGGCCTGATCGACGAGATCGTCGAAAGCCGTAGCGGTATCGATGGGGCTGCCGAGTAATTCGGCCCCTCCCCCTGCTCCCTTGGGGCAGGGGGGCTTGGGACAACTTTGGCGTTGTCCCCCCGCATGGGCTGCCCTAGTCTGTCTGGCATGCTGCGGGGCCCGGCCCCGGATGCGCGAAACGTGAAGCGCAGGTAAGGCCCCCAGGGGCGAAAGGTGAACTGAAGATGGCGACGAATTCCGGCGGAGACAGCAAGAACACGCTTTATTGCAGCTTCTGCGGCAAGAGCCAGCACGAGGTACGCAAGCTGATCGCGGGACCGACCGTGTTCATCTGCGACGAATGCGTTGAGCTCTGCATGGACATCATCCGTGAAGAGACGAAATCGACCGGACTGAAGAGCTCCGAAGGCGTACCGACGCCCAAGGATATCTGCGCCGTGCTTGACGATTATGTCATCGGCCAGAAAATGGCCAAGCGCGTGCTCTCTGTCGCGGTGCACAACCACTACAAGCGGCTCAACCACTCGGCCAAGTCCGGTGGCGATATCGAGCTGGCGAAATCCAACATCCTGCTGATCGGCCCCACGGGCTGCGGCAAGACCCTGCTGGCCCAGACGCTGGCACGGATCCTGGATGTGCCCTTCACGATGGCAGATGCGACCACGCTGACCGAAGCCGGCTACGTGGGCGAGGATGTTGAGAACATCATCCTCAAGCTGCTGCAATCGTCCGAATACAACGTCGAGAAGGCGCAGCGCGGCATCGTCTACATCGACGAGGTCGACAAGATCACCCGCAAGTCCGAGAACCCCTCGATCACCCGCGACGTGTCGGGCGAGGGCGTGCAGCAGGCGCTGCTGAAACTGATGGAAGGCACCGTGGCCTCCGTTCCGCCGCAGGGTGGCCGGAAGCATCCGCAGCAGGAATTCCTGCAGGTGGATACCACGAACATCCTGTTCATCTGCGGCGGTGCATTTGCCGGCCTGGACAAGATCATCGCGCAGCGCGGCAAGGGCTCTGCCATGGGCTTCGGCGCCGATGTGCGTGACAACGATGCGCGCGGCGTGGGCGAGATCTTCCAGGACCTCGAACCCGAGGATCTGCTGAAGTTCGGCCTGATCCCGGAATTCGTCGGCCGTCTGCCGGTTCTGGCAACGCTTGAGGATCTGGACCAGGATGCGCTTGTCACGATCCTGACCCAGCCGAAGAACGCCCTGGTCAAGCAGTACCAGCGCCTGTTCGAGCTTGAGAGCGTGGAGCTGACCTTTACCGATGACGCGCTGAAGGCCATCGCCAAGCGCGCGATCGAACGCAAGACCGGCGCCCGTGGCCTGCGCTCCATCCTTGAGGACATCCTGCTGGACACGATGTTCGAACTGCCCGGCATGGCCGAGGTCGAGGAAGTCGTGGTCAACGAGGAAGCCGTGACCGCAGAGGCCGCGCCGCTGATGATCTACGCCGATGCCAAGAAGGAAGGCGCGACCGCGGGCTGAGCCCCGGACGCGTTTCCCCGGCGGCTGCCGGCCCAAAGGAATCAAGAGCCCCGCTTCGGTGGGGCTTTTCTTTTGGTGGGGGCGGGGCCTTGCCCGCACCGCTCCGCCCGCTGCGCGGCCCGTTGGGCTGTGGGGCCGGGCATATTGATCAAATCGGCGGTATTCCGGGCATTTGACCCGGGGCAGAGCCGCGCTGCCCTCTGGACCTTCAGCCCCGGATGCGCCATATCAGGGACAGCAAGTATCGGAGGCTTCGATGGGCATTCTGCACTCTCTTTTTCGGGCTGCGTCTTTTTTTTTT